>NZ_JBLXDV010000006.1:0-271728 GCF_048263705.1 Minwuia sp.
CTTCAACAAGATCAAACACTTCCGTGCCATCGCAACGCGATACGAAAAGCACCCCGAGAACTATCTCGCCCTCATAAAGCTCGCGTCAGTTCGTATCTGCTTGAGAGCTAATGAGTCGGTGTCCTAGTCTGCGCCGTTGTGCACTTCCGCCCGATCGTCCGGGCCAACCGAGGAAACCGTCATTACCGATCGACTGAAACCGCCACCGCTCATCAACGCCCCCCGCGCCGTGATCTGGACCTGTCTGCTGCTGATCGCGATTCACCTCGTGCGGTCATTGCTGCCGCCGGAGACCGATGCCGAACTCCTGTTTCGCGGCGCGTTGATTCCTGCCGTGCTGGATCAGGGCGCGCCCTACTACTGGACGCTGGTCACCTACATGTTCCTGCATGCGGACTTCGGGCACGTCCTGATCAATGCGGCCTTCATCCTTGCCATCGGCAGCGGCGTGGCACGGTTGTCCAGCGGTCCGGTCTTCGTGACAATCTTCGTATTGAGCGGGCTGGGTGGCGGGCTGGCCATCTATCTGTTTTCGGATCCGCTGTCGCCCACGATCGGCGCGTCGGGTGGACTGAACGGCCTGATCGGCGCCGCCGCCGTGATGTTCTACCGTCATCGCGATCACGATCCCCGCGCCCGCATGATGGGAGCGATGGTTGCCATCGTCCTGATCATGAACGTGTTTCTGGCGCTTACGGGCGCGTCAGGCATCTCATGGCAAGGTCATCTGGGCGGTCTGCTGGCCGGACTGATCTATGGCTACGCGGCCCTGGGGCGTGCACCGCAACGAAGTTGAGCGGATCAGAAAAGCACGCTGAACGGGATCAGCAGTGAAATCACCGCAGACTCGGTGCCCGGATTGCGACGCCCCGACCCTGCATTGGAAATATGATTGAAACTGACCGAGGTACGGACCCCGTTGCCGAAGCGCCATCCCACTTCGATCTGCGAGCGGAATTCGATGGGGTGGCCCAGGTTCTTGCTTTGCCCGCGCAGGAAGACGCCGGGCGAGAAGCTGGGCGAAACGTAGAGATTCTCGGTCAGAAAGATCTCGGAATAGAGACCCACATGCAGGAAGACGCCGCCTTCCGTATTCGCCGTGACCCCGGCCAGCGGCTTGAACCACCAGTCGTTGTTCTGGCGATATTCGAGACGGCCTTCAACCGCGGGATCTTCCAACTGTACGGAATCGAAGAAACCGCCGCTGATGCCCAGCAGCGGTCCGGTCTCGTAGCGCGCCGCGTCCTTGGCCTGCACCGCACCGCAAAAAGCGACCGCCGTGCAGGCGACAGCGAATGCCATCGCCAGCCGAGACAGGATGGTCTTCATCAGAATCAGGCCCCTCTACCCATCGTTATTTGGTAATACGGAACAGTGGGATGGAGGTAAAGCATTGAACCGCGCTTTTGTGATCGCGATCTGCTTCATGGGCGCGTGCCTGGCCCAGCCGTCCGCCGCCGGATGGCAGGAACTGCCCGTGAAGCCCGGCGGTGCCGTCTCTGAAGTGATCGATGGCGACACCGTCATCCTGACCAATGGCGACGAGGTGCGGTTTGTCGGCATCCAGGCCCCGAAGCTGCCGCTCGGCCGGAAGGGTTTCCGCAAGTGGCCGCTTGCGGATGAGGCGCGGGAGACCCTGAGAACGCTGGTGCGGGGCCGAACCTTCGACGTCCGTATCGGCGAAACGGGGATGGACCGGCATGGCCGTGTGCTTGCACATCTGGTCAGCACCGAAGGCATCTGGCTCCAGGGCGAAATGCTGCGCCTCGGCATGGCCCGCGTCTACTCGTTTCCCGACAACACGGCGCTGGTCGGCGAGATGCTGCGGATCGAAAGACGGGCGCGCGCTGCCCGGTTCGGCATTTGGTCGCATCCATTCTACGCGATCCGATCCCCAGATGAACTGGGAGGACTGATCGGAACCTTTCAGATCGTGGAGGGTTCTGTTCAGGAGGCAGCGGATGCGAGGGGGACGATCTATCTCAATTTCGGTGAGGACTGGCGGACGGACTTCACGGTTGCCATCGACCGGCGTGCACGCAGCAGGTTCACCGATCCGGACCCGATCGACCTCGAGGGAAAACATATTCGCGTGCGGGGCTGGATCCGATCCCGGAACGGTCCCCTGATCCAGGTCACGCATCCCGAACAGATCGAGATAACGGAAGAAGAAAAATGATCAGATCACTACGTATTGTACTTCTGTCGGCGGGCCTGCTGTTCGCGGCTTCATGTCAGACGGTCCAGAATCCGGCGACAGGTGAAGACCAGTTCACCACCGTCTCGCCCGAACAGGAACGGCAGATCGGACGTCAGGAGCACCCGAAGGTGCTTGCCGAATTCGGCGGCGAATACAACGATCCGCAGCTGCGCGCCTACGTGGAGAATGTCGGTCGCAAACTGGCGGCCAATGCGGAACTGCCGGCCGAGCAGTTCACGTTCACCCTGCTGGACAGCCCAGTCGTCAACGCTTTCGCACTGCCCGGCGGCTATGTCTACATCACCCGCGGCATGCTTGCCGTTCTGAATTCGGAAGCCGAGATGGCCGGCGTTCTGGGACACGAGATCGGGCACGTGACAGCACGGCACAGCGCGACGCGCCAGACCAAGGGCCTGTTCGCCAATCTGGCCGTGATCGGTGCCGCCGTGCTGACCGGCAGCCAGCAGGTCGCCCAGCTCGGTCAGGTCGCGGCGCAGGGATATCTGGCCGGCCATTCCCGCGATCAGGAGCGCCAGTCCGACAGTCTGGGAATCCGCTACCTGTCCCGGGCCGGCTATGACCCGGACGGCATGGCCGAGGGTCTGAAGGCGCTGGGGCGCCACGGACAGCTGCTGGCCCGGATGTCGGGACGCGAAGCGCAGCAGATCAGCTTTCTTTCCACCCACCCCCAGACGCCTGAACGCGTCGCCGCCACCGAGCGCGAAGCACGTCAGACCGAAGTCGCCGGGGAAGCGCGCGTCGGTCGCGATGCCTATATGGATGCCATTGACGGCATGATCTACGGCAGCAGTCCCGAACAGGGCTATGCGCGCGGCAACCGCTTCTCGCACCCGCAACTGAGGTTCACCTTCACGGTGCCCGAGGGTTTCACGATGGACAACCTGCCCCAGGCCGTCGTGGCACGCGACCGCAACGGCCGGGCGCAGATCATTTTCGATCAGGAACCCGATCGTCGCGTGGCCGCCTCGGGCATCGGGATGGACAGTTACATCACACAGCAATGGGCCAGAGGTGCCAGGCTGGTCGACGTCGACCGGATTGATGTGAACGGCATGCCTGCCGCGACGGCGGTTGCCCAGATCAATTCGAACGGCCAGCAGATCGACGCCCGGCTTGTGGCGATCCGATATAATTCCGAGAAGATCTACCGGTTCGTGTTCGCCACGCCGGCCAGTCAGACGCGCAACTTCACCCGCGCCTTCCAGCGGACGACCTTCAGTTTCCGCAAGCTGAGCCAGCGTGAGGCCAGCCGCCTGCAGCCGCTGCGCATCGAGGTGCAGACCGTGCGGTCCGGCGACACGATCTCGAAGCTGACACGCGGCGATCAGCAGGACGGCTTCGAGGACGAACGCTTCCGCGTCATCAACGGCATGGGTCCTTCGGAGCAACTGCGGGCCGGCGAACTGGTGAAAGTCATCCGCTGACGGGCCGCGCTCCCGCGAATAAGCTATTGACGTGATCCATATGTGAGATAATTTCTCACATATGGATCATTCGCCTTTCGACATGAGGCTGGCCGCCCGGCTGAGGTCATTGAGAGATGACCGGGGCTGGTCATTGCAGAAGCTGGAACAGTTGAGCGGCGTCAGCCGTGCATCGCTTTCCCGGCTGGAGAATGGTGAGGTGAGTCCCACGACCCAGGTGCTCGCCAGGCTGTGCAACGCCTACGGGATGACCCTTTCGCGACTGCTGCTGTCAATCGAGGACGGGTTCGAACCCGTCGTCAGAACCGCTGATCAACCGGTCTGGCGGGACAGCGACGCCGGATTCGAACGGCGCTCGGTGTCGCCGCCGTCCCACGCGCTGGCCGCAGAGGTTCTATGGTGCCGGCTCGATCCGGGCGCATCCATTTCCTACGAAAGGCCGCCCCGGGAGGGGATGGAGCATCATCTGGTCATGCTGGAAGGTGCACTGACGGTCTTCCAGGACGGTCGCACGCATCGCCTGAAGCCCGGCGATTGTCTGCGCTACGTGCTGACCGGTCGGAGCCACTTCGAAACCGGCGATGATGCCGGTGCCCGCTATTTCCTGTTCATCATCTGAGACCCGCCATGACATCTGCCCCTGCCATTACCTACCGCGCCCTGACGGCCGACGAACTGGACGACCGTCTGGACGAACTGGTCAGCCTGCTGCACGACTGCGTGCATGATGGCGCGAGCGTGAACTTCGTCATGCCGTTCCCGCGCGCCGAGGCGGAACACTTCTGGCGGTCTATGGTGCTCGGCCCCGCACGCCGCGGCGACCGCACGATCCTGATCGCGGAAGCCGCAGGCCGGATCGTCGGTTCGGTGCAGCTCGACTGCGACACGCCGCCCAATCAGCCGCATCGGGCCGAGGTGACCAAGCTGCTGGTTCATCCGGATTTCAGACGGCGCGGCATCGCCAGACGGTTGATGCAGGATCTGGAGGCCCTGGCGATCCGGCGCGGACGCAGCCTGATCACGCTGGATACGCGGACGGGAGACAGCGCGGAACCGCTTTACACCTCGCTCGGGTATCAGACGGTCGGCTCGATCCCCGGTTTCAGCCGGGACGTGTTCACCGACAGGCTGGACGCGACGACTCTGATGTACCGGACGCTCTGAATTCCGGTCACCGTGCGCTGGTCCGACTTGATCCGCAGCACGTACCGCGTCATCTATTCATTCCGCGAACGGTCAGGCGACTCGGCAGTCGCAACGGGGCATGTCGCAACATTGCTGCGGGGGTTCGCATGACATCCACCACATCCGACCGACTGCGCGTGACCGGTTTCCTGATTGCGCTGCTGGCGGCACTGTCGGCCATCGGCCAGTTTGCCACGAACATTTATCTGCCCGCGCTGCCGTTCATCTCGGGCGAACTGGGTGTCTCCCCCGCCGAGGCCCAGCTGACGCTGACAGCCTATCTGCTGACCTTTGCCGCGACGCAGCTTTTCTACGGCCCGCTTTCGGACCGGTTCGGACGCCGCATCATCCTGACCGTCGGAATCCTGATCTTCATCGCGGGCAGCATTGTCTGCGCGCTGGCACCGGACCTGGAAACACTCGTGATCGGCCGCGTGCTGCAGGCGGCGGGCGGTGGCGGCTGCACGGTGGCTGCGCGCGCCGTGGTCCGCGACTGTTTCGACGGTCCGGCCCTGCAGAAGGTGATGGCACTGATCGCGATCCTGTTCGCGCTGGTGCCCGGCCTGTCGCCACTGTTCGGTGCGCTGCTACAGGAATATGCCGGCTGGCGGACGATCTTCTTCGTGACCGGTGGTGCCGGGGCGATCGTCGCCGTCCTGATGATCAGCCGCCTGCCCGAGACACTGATGCAACGGCTGCCGAAGCTGGATCTGCGGGAACTTGTCCACGGCTATGCGGTCGTTCTCGGTCAGCGCGAGTTTCTGCGCTACGCCCTGCCGACCTGTCTGATCTTCAGCGCGATGTTCGCCTTCTTCGGTGGTTCGCCCTACACCTTCATTCGCTTTCTGGACGTGTCGACGACCGAGTATGGTTTCTATCCGCCCTTCGCATCGACCGGGTTCGTCATCGGAGGTCTGGTCGTCCGGCAGTTGGCGGGCAAGGTCAGCGGACCCGGAATCTGCGCCATCGGTCTGGGCGTGGTGACGCTGGCCTGCGCCGTCGGCGTGATCGTTCCGGCGTTCATCGTCGTCCACAAGATGGCCTACATCATTTCGGTTGTGATGTTCGTCGCCGGTCTGGGCGTCTTCATGCCGACCGCCATGGCCAGCGCGCTGCAGCTCTTTCCGGAACGCGCCGGAACGGCGTCGGCCACGCTGGGCTTTCTGCAGATGGCGGGTGCCGGGCTCGGCAGCGCGCTGGTCGGCGTATATCAGGAACAGGCGCCGCTCTTCGCCTATCCGGCGATCATGCTCGTTTCCGTCGTCACCGCCGGACTGCTGTTCGCCGTGCTGAGGCCCTCGCGACCCTAGTTCTTTCCGGCCCAGTCGATCAGGCGGGCGAAGAAGCCCTCGCATCTGGCGATCTGGTCGAGCGCCACGAACTCGTCCGGCTTGTGAGCCTGCTCGATGTCGCCGGGCCCGCAGATGATCGTCGGCACGCCCGCATCGTGGTAATGCCCGGCTTCCGTACCGAAGCTCACCTTCGAGGTATCGTTCGACTGCGCGAACGCCTTGGTCAGTGTCACGACCTCGGACTCCTCGTCCGTGCCCAGGCCGGAAAACCAGGAAATGCGTTCGATCCCGATGCCCGTGTCTGGCTGTATGGCCTGCATTTCGACCGACAGTTCCGCCGCGCGGGCCTCGACGATACGGAACATGTCATCGATCTCGTCGGCAGGCAGATTGCGGAACTCGAACAGGAACTCGCAGTCCTTCGGCACGATGTTCAGCGCGGTCCCCCCCTGAATGACGCCAGTGTGGACCGTCGTGTAGGGCGGATCGAACGCGTCATCGAACGGGCCGTTGTCGCGCTTGTCGTGAGCCAGCTTTCGGATCGAACTGATCAGTTCCGCCGCATATTCGACCGCGTTCACCCCCTGATGGGTCAGCGAGGAATGGCATTCATGGCCGGTCAGCTTCACCCGCCACGAGGACTTGCCCTTGTGGCCGGTCACGACGCCCATGCTGGTCGGTTCGCCCACGACACACAGGCGCGGCTTGATCTCCAGCCCGCGCAGCATCGCGGCAAGCTGACGCCCGCCCAGACAGCCGACTTCCTCATCATAGGAGAAGGCGATGTGCACCGGCGTCTTCAGATCCGCCGCCGTGAAGTCCTCGACGTGCGACAGGCAGATGGCCAGGAAGGCCTTCATGTCCGCCGTCCCGCGCCCGTAGAGCAGGCCGTCCTTCTGGCTGAGGGTGAACGGATCGGTCGCCCAGTCCTGCCCGTCGACCGGCACCACGTCCGAATGGCCGGAAAGCATGATACCGGGCGTATCCGCCGGGCCGATGGTCGCCCAGAGATTGGCTTTCTCACCGGTCTCGTCGAATTGCAGTTCCGACGCGACGCCGCGTGCCTTCAGATAGTCTTCCGCCCAACGGATGAGATCGAGGTTGGAATTGCGGCTGGTCGTATCGAAGGCGATCAGGTCGCGCAGGATTTCGACGGTCTTGGTTCTTGGAGTGCTCATGGGACCGGATGTAGCATTTCCCGGGATTCCCCGAAAGCAGGATGGTTTCGATGTGCGGACGCTACAGTTTCACTTCCCCGTTGGAAGCCATGCGCCGGACGTTTCCGATCGAAGGTTCACCGAACCTGCAGCCCCGATACAATATCGCGCCGACGCAGACCGCACCCGTCCTGCGGCGGCACCCCGACGGACGTCTGCTCTGTCACGAGATCCGCTGGGGCCTGATCCCCTCCTGGTCGCGGGACATGACCGGCGCGGCCCGGATGATCAACGCGCGCGCCGAAACGGTTGACGAGAAACCGGCCTTCCGCGCCGCGTTCGGGCGGCGGCGCTGCCTGATCCCGGCGGACGGGTTCTACGAATGGGAAAAGCTGCCGGACGGTACGAAACAGCCCTGGCGCATCGTCATCGGCGACGGCCAGCCGTTTGCCTTCGCCGGACTGTGGGAACGCTGGGCGCATCCCGAAGAGGGCAATATCGATACCTACACGATCATCACGACAGAGGCCGCCGCGACCATCTCCTCGATCCACCACCGGATGCCGGTCATCCTGCAGGACACAGATCACCGCAACTGGCTCGACCCCGAAGCCGATGCGCCTGCGCTGAAGGCGCTGCTGCAGCCGAACGCCGGCGCGCGCGGTTATCGCGTGTCCTCCCGGGTCGGCAATGTCAGGAACGACGACGCAGCACTTTTCGACGAAGTGGACGCCTGACGTCAGACACCCAGTTCCGGGGCCTGACGCAGATCGACGCCGGTGATCTTCCAGACACCTTCGGCGTTCTGCTGCATGAAATAACGCGCTACCACGGCAGACCCGTTCTGGCCGAAGAAGAAGACTTCCTGAATGGTCAGCGACCCGGACTGTTCAAGCTGCTGGAACTCGACGGCGCGCGGCCGGTAGACCTGCGGATAGCCGGTCCGGACCATCTCCATGAAGTTCTCCGGGTTCCGGAAACGGGCCTGGATGCCGGGCGAGGCATGGCTGAAAGCCCGGTCGCCATCGTCCGTCTCGAAGGCCGCGATCTGATCCTCGATCACGGCGCGGATATCGTCCGCAGACCCGGCGAGCACCGGCGTCGTCAAGAGGACCGCAAGGCTCAGCACGACAATCTGCACCAGTTTCATAATCGCCTCCGATTTCCCGCTTCGACAATGTTACGTCGCGTCGGGCCGATGTGGATCACGTTGGTGCGCGTTGCCGAACCCTGATCCAGCGCCGCAACGCTATCAGCGACCACAGCCCTTCCGCGATCAGGAACGGCCACGACCCGATCAGCCAGGCATAGGTCGCTGCCAACGCACAGCCAGCGCTGAACAGGATGATGAAGTGACTGCTGGCGTCTTCCAGGGCATAGCTGCCGACCATGATGATGATCGCCACAACACCGAGGGTCTCGATCCAGCTTTCAGGGCTCACCGATCCGCCAGCGCCAGCTTCAGGCCGAGCAGACCGAAGGCACCGGCGAACGAGCGCCGAAGCCATTTCATCACGCCGGGACGGGAGATCACGTGGTCCCGCGCCAGGGCCGCGCAGGCCCCGTAGCCGACGAAAACGGCAAGGGTCATCGCCATGAAGACCAGCGCAAGTCCCAGCATGACGACGGTCGAACCGGCGGCACCCGTATCCACGAACTGCGGCAGGAACGCCAGGAAGAACAGCGAGAGCTTGGGGTTCAGGACATTCAGCAGAATGCCGCTGCGGATGATGCGCAGCGCCGACATCCGCGTCTGACGTTCAGGCATCTGCAAGGCCCCGCTTTCACGACTGATCGACCAGGCCATGTAGATCAGATAGGCGACACCGAGGTAGCGCACGACCTCGAAAGCGACGGCGCTGGTGTGCAGGATGGCCGACAGGCCGACAATCGACGCCACGATATGCGGCACGATTCCCAGGGTACAGCCGAAGGCCGCGACGACGCTCGCTCGCATCCCCTGCCCCAGCCCGATGGCCAGCGTGTAGATGACGCCCGTCCCGGGCAGCAGCACGACGACCAGCGACGTCAGCAGAAACTCGATGCTCATGCGTCAGCCAGCGCCTTGCCGTCAACACGCACCTCACCGGCTTCATTGTCGACGATGACGGCATTGTCGAAGATTTCGAGCGTCGGACGCACACCGAAGCGGCTCTCCATCCAGTCGGCCCAGCCCTCGTGGTACCAGGCGTCGGCATTCTCGCGGGTATCGAACATGTAGACCCCGCCGTTGGCCGCGTCGCCCATCAGATAATGCTTGCTGATCAGCCCCTTCACGTCGCGATAGATCGGCGTCGATTTCAGCGAATTCTCGATCACTGCATCTCGCGGGGCGCGGTCGCCCTCGAACGGAATGCGGACAATGGCGATGATCATGGCAAAGCTCCCTCTCGATACGGAGCGCGAGCCTACGCCTGTTTTCCGGAAACAGAAAGGCCGCACCCCTTTCCGGAGCGCGGCCTTCCCGTTCGTTCTTCAGGCAGATGCCCGTCCGGCGAACCGGCCGGGCGTCAGCGCATGATTACATCATGCCGCCCATGCCGCCCATGCCGCCCATGTCGGGCATGCCGCCGCCGCCGGAGCCGCCCTCATCGGGCTTGTCGGCGATCATGGCTTCCGTGGTGATCAGCAGACCGGCGACCGAAGCCGCGTCCTGCAGCGCCGTACGGACGACCTTGGTCGGGTCGATGACACCGGCCTTCACCAGATCGACATATTCCTCGGTCTGCGCGTTGAAGCCGAAGTTGGTCTTCTTCTGGTCCAGCAGCTTGCCGGCGACGACCGCGCCGTCAACACCGGCGTTCTCGGCGATCTGACGGGCCGGCGCCTGCAGCGCACGACGCACGATCTCGATACCGACGGTCTGGTCGTTGTTCGCACCTTCCATACCTTCGAGGATACGGCTGGCGTACAGCAGGGCCGTACCACCACCCGGCACGATACCTTCTTCAACGGCGGCACGGGTGGAGTGCAGGGCATCGTCAACGCGATCCTTCTTCTCCTTCACCTCGATCTCGCTGCCGCCGCCGACCTTGATCACGGCAACACCGCCGGCCAGCTTGGCCAGACGTTCCTGCAGCTTCTCGCGGTCGTAGTCGGACGTGGTCTCTTCCGCCTGGCGACGGATCTGGCCGCAGCGCGCCTGGATGTCATCCTTGGAGCCCGCACCATCGACGATGGTCGTGTCTTCCTTGTTGATGGTGACGGTCTCGGCGGTACCCAGCATGTCCAGCGTGACGCTTTCCAGCTTGATGCCCAGATCTTCCGAGATGACCTCACCACCGGTCAGGATGGCGATATCTTCCAGCATTGCCTTGCGGCGATCGCCGAAGCCCGGTGCCTTCACGGCAGCGATCTTCAGGCCGCCACGCAGCTTGTTGACGACCAGCGTGGCCAGGGCCTCGCCCTCGACGTCTTCGGCGATGATCAGCAGCGGACGCTGGGACTGAACGACGGCTTCCAGGATCGGCAGCATCGACTGCAGGTTGGACAGCTTCTTCTCGTGCAGCAGGATATACGGCTTTTCGAGCTCGACCGTCATCTTGTCGGCGTTGGTCACGAAGTACGGCGACAGGTAGCCGCGGTCGAACTGCATGCCCTCGACGACGTCCAGTTCGGTTTCCAGACCCTTGGCCTCTTCAACCGTGATGACGCCTTCCTTGCCGACGCGCTCCATGGCCTCGGCGATGATCTTGCCGATCTCGGCCTCGCCGTTGGCGGAAATGGTGCCGACCTGGGCGACCTGATCGTTGGTCGTGACCTTGGTCGTGCGGCTCTTCACATCCTCGACGACCTTGGCGACGGCCAGATCGATGCCGCGCTTCAGATCCATCGGGTTCATGCCGGCGGCAACGGACTTCAGACCCTCACGGAAGATGGCCTGTGCCAGAACCGTCGCGGTGGTGGTGCCGTCACCGGCCTCGTCGTTGGTGCGCGAAGCGACTTCGCGGACCATCTGCGCGCCCATGTTCTCGAACTTGTCCGTCAGTTCGATTTCCTTGGCAACGGAAACGCCGTCCTTGGTGATGCGCGGGGCACCGAACGACTTGTCGATCACGACGTTGCGGCCTTTCGGGCCGAGGGTCACTTTCACGGCGTCGGCGAGGATATCCACACCCTTCGCCATACGCGTGCGGGCATCAGAGCCGAATTTTACGTCCTTGGCAGCCATAGCTGTTTGAACTCCTTGTTTAAATTTCGTCGAATGGGTCGGTCAGAGCAGCGGCTGATCAGCCGATCACGCCCATGATGTCCGACTCCTTCATGATCAGCAGGTCTTCACCATCGATCTTCACCTCGGTGCCGGACCACTTGCCGAACAGGACGCGGTCGCCCTTCTTGACGTCCAGCTTGATCAGGTCGCCGGCGTCATTCCGCGCACCGTTGCCCACGGAAACGACCTCGCCTTCCGACGGCTTTTCCTTGGCGTTGTCCGGAATGATGATGCCGCCAGCGGTTTTCTCTTCCGACTCCACGCGGCGAACAACCACGCGGTCATGCAAAGGCCGAAAGCCCATCTTGTACCCTCCATCAGGTCATTGATCTTTTCGGATCATTAGCACTCACCGAAGTCGAGTGCTAATGATCACCATGGCGGAGATAATTGGAGCGGCATGCAGTGTCAACACGCAGCATCCGAAAATTTGTCAAAGGCCGGGAAACAAGGGGAAGCAGTCAGTCTTTCACCGACAGCGCCCGCCGTTTGGTCCAGCGGCCCGCATCCGCTTCGGAAAGACGGAAGGTGACGTGAATGCCGTCCTGTTCGTCCGTCCGGCTGACGATCTCGCCATTTCGATACAGCCAGGCGAGGGCCTCTCCCTCTGCCGGATCGACGACATCGGAGATCTCGACGCGGTCCCGGGCGATGCGCTGCCCCACCTCCGCCGCCAGATCATCCAGGCCCTCTCCCGCCAGCGCCGATATGACAACGCCGGGATGAGTCAGCGCCGCTGCGTGCTGGCGTATGCGTTCTGTCGATTCGGGATCCAGGAGGTCGACCTTGTTGTAGACCTCGACGATGCGCGGATTGTCTTCGGTCTCGATCCCCATGCTCTCCAGGATGGCATAGACGTCGTCGGCCTGGGCGTCCATTTCCGGATCGGACGCGTCACGCACATGCAGGATGATGTCGGCCTCAAGCACCTCTTCCAGCGTGGCACGGAAGGCGGCAACCAGTTGCGTCGGAAGATCGGCCACGAATCCCACCGTATCCGACATGATGACCGGACGCCCGTCCGTCAGCTCGACCGCCCGCATGGTCGGGTCCAGCGTCGCGAACAGCAGATCCTTGGCGAAGACGTTGGCACCGCTCAGACGGTTGAACAGGGTCGATTTGCCAGCATTGGTATAGCCGACCAGAGAGACCACAGGAAAGGGCACGTCGCGCCGGGTCTTGCGATGCAGTTCGCGCGTGCGGCGGACCTTCTCCAGCGCCTTCTCAAGCTGAACGATGCGGTCGTCGATCAGGCGGCGGTCGATCTCGATCTGGGATTCACCGGGCCCGCCCATGAAACCGGCACCGCCGCGCTGGCGTTCCAGATGCGTCCATGACCGGACAAGACGGCTGCGCTGATAATTGAGATGAGCTAGTTCCACCTGAAGGCGGCCTTCGCGCGTGCGCGCCCGTTCCCCGAAGATTTCCAGAATGAGGCCCGTCCGGTCGATCACCTTGAGCCCGACGGCCCGCTCCAGATTGCGCTGCTGGGTCGGTGTGAGTGCGGCATCGACGACCAGCAGTTCAAGCTCTTCCGCCTCGGCAGAGTTCGCGATCTCCTCGATCTTGCCCGCCCCGACCAGGGTGGCCGGGCGCGGCGCAACCATGCGCACCTGATCGCGCCAGACGATGTCGAGATCGATCGCCCTGCACAGGCCCACTGCCTCTTCCATCGCTGCGTCCTCGGACCGGGATGCAGACGAAGGGAAATAGGGTGCCAGCAGGGCGGTCCGAACGCGCTGCTTTTCGTGGTTCAGACTCAATCCGGTTGCGAGACGGGGCTTGCCGTCATTCCTGTTCGCCGCCTTCGAAGAGATCGATCGGATGCGACGGCATCACCGTCGAGATCGCGTGCTTGTAGACAAGCTGAACGTGCGCATCCCGACGCAAAAGCACGCAGAAATTGTCGAACCAGGTGATGATCCCCTGCAGCTTCACCCCGTTCACGAGGAAAACCGTCAGCGGCACCTTGTTCTTGCGCACGTGGTTGAGAAAGACATCTTGAACATTCTGTGGACGTTCGCTGGGCATTTGGCGTCGTTCCTATTGTTATTGCATCCTGGGACGTGGTCTGCGGCACTCCTTCTCTCGCTGGAAAGTCGAGCTGTCCCCGGATGATGGTTGCGAGACTCACATTAACAAAAGACATGGGGCCAAGCCACGCGTTTGCAAGAGATTCGGTTGCCTCGCCGCCCCGATGCGTCAATCAGGCGACAGTTTTCCCCGCGGCAATATTTGTATCTGCGCCAGATACATAGCGCTCGAAGGTTTCCACGATCCTCGTCGAGATGCTGCCGGGCCGCCCGTTCCCGATCACCTTGTCATCCACCTTGACGACAGGCAGGGCCAGACCGCTCGCGCTGGTCAGGAAAACCTCCCGCGCGTCGCGCAGTTCTTCAACCGAGAACGGCCGTTCGACGATCTCCAGACCAAGCTCCTGATTCAACGCGATCAGGGCCAGGCGGGTGATGCCGTTGAGGATCTCGTTGCCGGCCGGACGGGTGATCAGCCGGCCCTCCTGATCGACGATCCACGCATTGGTCGAGCTGCCTTCGGTGATCATGCCGTCGCCATCGACCATGAAAGCCTCATAGGCCCCCGCTTCCTTGGCGGCCTGCTTGGCGATGCAGTTCGCCAGCAGCGACACCGTCTTGATATCCCGGCGGGCCCAGCGCTGATCCGGCGCCGTGATGATCGCGACGCCGTTCTCGGCATTCTGCCGCCGGGCGGTAGCGGGCTTGGGACGGGCGTAGATGACCAGCGCAGGCTCCACATCCTTCGGAAAGGCGTGATCGCGCGGGGAAACGCCCCGGGTCACCTGAATGTAGACCCAGCCGTCCCGTACGCGATTGCGCCGCACCACCTCATCGATGATCATGCTCATCGCGCGGTCGCTCATGGGCCGGGCGATCTTCAGTTCCCGCAGGCTGCGGTCCAGGCGCTCCAAGTGGCCGATACCGTCGATCTGCTTCCCGCCCATGACGGGGATGACCTCATAGACGCCATCGGAAAACTGATAGCCGCGATCCTCGACATGCACCGCCGCCATGGTCTGGGCGGTATATTGTCCGTTCACGAATGCGATCCTGTTCACGGCGGCATCTCCGGTCAGCGGCCCCAGAAGGAGGGCGAGAAAAGTCCGAGCAGGGCCAGCAGTTCAAGCCTGCCGGCCAGCATGCCGACGATAATACCGAACTTCGAGACATTATCGAGGTCGGCAAGGCTGATTGCCTCGACGGTGACATAATCCGCCGCGGGTCCCGCATTGCTGAGCGCACCGACGGCCAGAGCCAGCGCCGTCGGCAGGTCGTAGCCGTTGAGATCGATCAGCACCGTCAGGACCGCAACCGAAAGCATGAACAGCATCAGGAAGTTCCACGCCGATCGCAGAACCGGCGGTTCAACGCGATATCCGCCATATGTCACGGTGGTGATCGCGTTGGGAAAGGACAGCCGGGTCAGTTCGGCACCGCCCTGGCGGAGCAGCAGCGCGAAACGCATCAGCTTGAACCCGCCCGCCGTGGAGCCCGCCGCGCCACCGATCATCATCAGGGTAAGCAGAAGGATCGAAAGCGATGTCGGCCAGGTACCCACGATGATTCCGCCTTCGGTGGACAGGCTCATGAATCCGGTCGTCGATGCGACCGATGCCACCGCGAACAGGCCACGCCCCAGGCTGGACCAGATGTCGGCGTCCGTACCCAGCCAGATGATCAGAAAGGCGATAGAGGCCGAAACCCCGCACAGCCTCCCGAACGCGCGGATCTCCGGGTCCTCGCGGTAGACCGAGAAGCGGCCGTGGAACGCCGCCCAGTGCAGCGTGAAGTTCAGCGCGCTCGCCAGCATGAAGACCACCAGCACGCCGCGGGACGCATCGCCCATGTTGGCGACACCGTTCGCGCTGGTCACGAAACCGCCGGTCGATACCGTGCTCATGGCGTAGCAGATGGCGTCGAAGGGCGGCACGCCGGTGATCCAGAGCATGGTCGCGCACACCAGCGTAATGATCAGGTAAACCCACCAGACAGCCGACAGCGTATCCTTGAGGCGGGAAATCAGAGCATCGGAGTCGCCTGACGGGATCGCGCTGCGGTAAACGGCCAGGCCACCCAGACCAAACAGGCCCAGCAGAACGACCGCGAGCATGATGGTCGCCAGCCCCCCGACCCATTGCATCTCCGCCCGCCAGAACAGCAGCGAGCGCGGCAGGTCCTCAGGGTTGAGAAAGACGCTGTAGCCGGTCGTCGTCAGGCCCGACATGGCCTCCAGATACGCATTGATCGGACCCGCAGCGGTATAGAATGGGATTGCCGCGAACACGGGCAGGAAGGTCCACAGCAGGAAAGCCAGCAGGAACGCCTCGCGCCGCCCCGGCTTGCGATCCCTGCCACCGACCCGGGCGAGCGTCAGCGATCCGCCCACCGCTGCGGTGATCAGCATCGTGATCAGAAAGATCCCGGGCGTATCGATCTCGCCGAAGAAGACGGCAAGCCCCAACGGCAGGATCATCGTCAGCGCGAACATCACTGCCGACCAGCCGAACACCCTCAATACGGCCGTCAGCGCCATGGTTCAGACCGCCCGCATCAAAAGAACCGCAAACCGACCGACAGCATGGCCTCCAGCTTCTTCACACTGCCCCGCAGTGCGAAGATGATGACACGGTCCTTGCGCTGGATCACGAAGGAACCGCGGGGCTTGAACACCTCATCGCCGCGCACGATGGCGCCGATGATCACATTGTCCGGGAACTCGATCTGACCCAGCGGCTTGCCGATCAGCCCGGATGTCTCCAGGGCCTCGGCCTCCATGATCTCGGCCGAACCGTCGCGGATGGAGTAGATCTGCCGGATGCGGCCGCGACGGACATGCTGCAGGATGCTGGAAACCGTGGTCGCGCGCGGATTGACGGCCACATCGATGCCAAGCGAGCCGATCAGAGGTTCGTAGGCGCGGTTGTTGACCAGCGTGATGGCCTTTTCGCACCCCAGTTGCTTGGCCATCAGGGAGGCGAGAATGTTGGTCTCGTCATCGTTGGTCAGCGCCACCACCGCATGCGCGCTGGAGATGTTGGCCTCTTCCAGAATTTCGTTGTCCAGGGCATTGCCGCACAGCACGACGGCGCTGGAAAGGCGATCCGCGACGAATTCCGCCCGGCGGCGGTCCGTCTCGATGACCTTCAGATTGACGCGGTCCTTCTCCTGCTCAAGATCGCGACCCAGCACCAGGCCGATATTGCCGCCGCCGACCACGACGATCCGGTGGGCGTCTTCCTCCTCGTGACCGAACAGGGGCATGGCGCGGCGGGCATGCTTCGTATCGACCACGAAATAGACATCGTCACCGGGGAACATCTGGTCGTCCGGGGCCGGCACGAACAGCTTGCCCGCGCGCACGATGCCGGTGACGATGATGTTCAGGTTGGGGAACAGTTCGGTCAGTTGCCGCAACGGCTGGTGCGCGATCGGGCAGTCGTCTTCGATCCGGACGCCGATCATCCTGACCTTGTCGTCCGCGAACGGCAGCATGTCGAACGCGCCCGGCATGTGCAGCGCGCGGTTGACCGCGTGCGCCACCTCGACTTCGGGAGAGATGATGGCGTCGATCGGCATGTGATCGCGGGTGAACAGGTGCGAGAACGAGGGCTTCAGATAGTTCTGCGCACGGATTCGCGCGATCTTGGTCGGCACGTTGAAGATCGAATGCGCGACCTGACAGGCGACCATGTTGACCTCGTCTGCGAAGGTCACCGCGATCAGCATGTCGGCGTCGGGTGCGCCCGCCCGGTCCAGCATGTCCGGATGAGAGGCAAAGCCGACAAGGCCCTGAATATCGTAGGACTCGCTGATCCGGCGGATCAACTCGGGTGACTGGTCGATGATCGTGACGTCGTTCTGTTCCTCCGCCAGATGACGGGCGATGTTCGAGCCGACCTGACCTGCGCCGCAAATGATGACTTTCATGGGCCGAACCTAGCGCGTTTCGAAAGGGCAAGAAACCGCAGAGAGGTCCTGCGCTACTTCGTCCTTTCGGACCCGACCCCGAGCAGCTTCAGCTTGCGATGCAGGGCCGAGCGTTCCATGCCCACGAACGCGGCCGTCTTGGTCACATTGCTTCCGAACCGCTCGATCTGGGCCAGCAGATACTCGCGCTCGAAGATCTCCCGGGCCTCTCTCAGGGGCAGCGACATGATCTCCTGACTGGTTTCAGGGCGCAGCGTTGCCGCCGCCCCGCCACCGAGGATCTCGGCGGGCAGCATGTCCACCGTAATCGGGGTGCGCGAATCGCCCGGTGCCATGATCAGCAGCTGTTCGATGGTGTTCTTCAACTGGCGCGCATTGCCCGGCCAGTCATGGGTCTGAAGCGCCGTCAGCGCGGCTTCGTCGATGGTGCGTGGCGGCAATCCGACCGCATCCGCGGACCGTTGAAGGAAATACCGCGCCAGCGCTGGAATATCGTCGCGCATCGAACGCAGCGGCGGCGTCTGGACCGGCACCACGTTCAGCCGGTGATACAGGTCGGACCGGAAGCGGCCCTCGGCCACCTCCTGCTGCAGATCGCGGCTGCTGGACGACAGGACGCGCACATCCACGTGCACGGGCCGGGCACCGCCGACCCGTTCGAAGGTCTGATCCAGCAGCACGCGCAAGATCTTGTTCTGCGTCTGCGCAGGCATGTCCGAAACCTCGTCGAGGAACAGCGTGCCGCCATGCGCCTGTTCCAGCAGGCCGATCTTGCGCGACTGGATATGGCCGTCCGTCGGGGCTTCCTCGCCGAACAGTTCGAACTCCATGCGCTCCGGCTCTATCGTCGCCGCATTCACCACGACGAACGGGCCGCCGGACCGCTTGGAGAGCGCGTGGATCCGCCGCGCGACCACTTCCTTGCCCGAGCCGGGCGGGCCGCTGACCAGCACCCGGCTGTTGGTCGGGGCGAGTTTCTCGATCGTCGACCGTAGCGTGCTCATGGCCTGGGACGCACCGATCAGCGCAGCCTCGCCGCCCGCCCTCAGCCGAAGTTCGGCATTCTCCCGGCGCAGTCGGGCGGTCTCCAGTGCGCGCTCGACGATCAGCACCAGACGGTCGGTCTGGAAGGGCTTCTCGATGAAATCGAATGCGCCGCGCTGGATCGCTGCCACGGCGGTCTCGATGTTGCCGTGACCGCTGATCATGACGATAGGAATATCCGGCAGACGCTCGCTCATGATGTCGAGCAGTTCCAGGCCGTCCAGGCGGCTGCCCTGAAGCCAGATGTCCAGGATCAGAAGCGCCGGCGCGCGGTCGGCAACGGCCGAGAGCGCACTGTCGGCATCGCTGGCGACGCGGGTTTCGTAGCCTTCATCGGACAGGATGCCTGCAACCATGGTCCGGATGTCGGCTTCATCGTCGACGATCAGAACATCTAGGGCCATATCGTGTCGTTACCTGCCATCTTGCTCGACCGCGGGGTTTCCGCTCGACTGCTGCGCCAGCGGAAACGTGAGTGTTACCCTCGCACCACTGGTATCCGGACTGTCACCCAGATGCAACACCCCGGCGTGATCTTCCATGATCTTGCGAACGATCGCCAGACCAAGACCTGTACCCTTATCTCTGGTAGTCACATAGGGCTCGGTCAAGCGGTCACGTTCGTTCACGGGCAGGCCAATACCGTTGTCCGTGACTGTGATCACCGCCGCATCGGTGTTGCACATCAGCTTCACTGTGACCAGACCGGGCGGGTCGTCGCTCTCGCGCGCTTCGATCGACTGGCAGGCGTTCATCAAGACGTTGGTCAGCACCTGTCCGACCTGGCGCCGGTCGCACGGAATCGGCGGTACATCGTCATCAAGGCTGGCCTCAATCTGCACCCCGGGGTGGGCGACCTGCACCGAGAACACGGTCTGCTTGATCAGTTCGTCCAGGCTTTCGATCTTCATGCTGGGTGCGGGCATGCGCGCGAAGGACGAGAATTCCTCGATCATCCGGCCGATATCGCCGACCTGCCGCACGATGGTGTCGGTGCACTGCTGGAAGATCTCCCGGTCCTCCTCGTCGTCCAGACGTTTCAGGTACCGTCGGCGCAGGCGCTCGGCAGAGAGCTGTATGGGAGTCAGCGGATTGCGGATCTCGTGCGCGATCCTGCGCGCCACATCCGCCCAGACCGCCGTCCGCTGCGCCGCCACCAGGTCGGAAATGTCATCGAACGTCACGACATACCCCAGAACCTCGCTGCCGTGACGTTCGGCACCGACGCGCGTGAAGAACGTCTTTCGGTCCCCGTCCACAGTCCTGATCACCTCGCCTTCGGCGACGCGATGCGGCCGCGCCCGGGCCGCGTCGAACAGTTCGATCATCTCCGGCACGGAATCGATCAGCGGCTGTCCGACCATCTCCTCGATCGGAACCCCCAGCAGGCGGCTGGCGGAGCGGTTCGGCAGGTCGATGATGCCGCGTTCGTCGGTGCCGATCACACCGGCACTGACACCGGCCAGCACCGTTTCCATGAAACGCCGCCGCTCCTCGACAGCCTGATTGGCGCGCACCAGTTCGCCCTGCTGGCTCTCGATCTGGCGGGCCATCCGGTTGAACGTGCGCCCCAGCATGTCGATCTCGTCATCCTGTCCGGCGGTCACCACCCGGGCCCGCAGGTCGCCGCTGCGGATGGTCTCGGCCGCCGCGACGACCCCGCCCAGACGGGCCGCGATCCGGGTCGAGAAGTTCAGCGCCAGCCAGACCGCCGCCAGCATCAGCAGAACCGCCACCACGATGAACATCAGCACGAAGACCAGTTCGAAACTGAACCGCTGGGCGGCCAGCCGTTCGTATTCTGCCGCGGCCTGCTGGGCGCGCTCGACCTGTGCCGCCACGCTCGGCTCGACGAACCGGGCGATGTAGAGATAGGTGCGGTAGGCGCCCAGAAATCCGTCCAGACGGATCAGTGCGCCGGATTTCTCGGTCGAGGCGAGCGTTCCTCCCGTCAGCGAATCTTCGCGCGGGAACGTCACGACGCCGCCCTCGTCCGCCTCTTCGATCGCCGAAATCGGCAACTGTTCGGCCAGCGTGTCGACGGTCAGGCTCGTCTGGGCCAGCACGGTCCCCGACCGGTCGAAGACCATCGCCTCGCTGAGCCCGCGCGCGCCCGCCTGCGATGCGATCAGCCGTGTCAGCAACGCGGGATCGCCCTGAACCTGCGAGGCGACACGGTTGAGATCCTTGGCCATGGCAAGCACATCGGCACCGATGGTCGCGCGATGTTCCTGGATCAGGGATTCGGCGACGGCGACCGATTCGGAGACCGCCTGCTGCGCCTTGTCGGAAAACCACCCCTCGATGCGCAGATCGAAGAACAGCATGGAAAAACCCGCGACCAGCACGGTCGGGATCATCGCAGCCCCGGCAAACAGCATGGCAAGGCGCATGTGCAGCCCGGCACCGGCACGCCCGTCCCGATGGGCGACCCAGATGCCATAGGCGCGGCCGATGATGGCCGACGCCAGCAACAGCAGCACAAACAGGTCGAAGAGTATGATTCCCAAGGGAATTTCTCCGAGACTGCTGGGCGGGCGTTCGGATCCGAACAAGGTCCCATAGGTCAGCGCACCGGCGATCAGGGCCAGCGCCGCAATCGCGAAAGCACCGTTGCGCCCGAAGTCGAACGCAACAAGGCGCCGCCATGCGGAACGATTCCGGATGCGGTCACGGGTTTCGGTCATTGGAGACATCATGCTTCCATGGCATCGTAAGGGCCGGACTATACCGCCGCCAGCGTCGCGGCGCATCGCCGGTGTTTGTTGACCCGCCAATTAGGACGGAGAGATGCTGAAGACATGAATATCCATTCTGGAAATGACGCGTTGCGGTCCGGCGGCCACGGCGACACCAACAACGTTGCAGGTGACGTGCGCGGCAGGAACTTCTTCGAGATGGATCACAGCCTGCGCTCCATCCTGCAGCTCTACTGTCCGGACGACCTGCGAACCCACATGTGGCCGCACTGGCAACGGCTCGGCGAGCTGGCCGGCGGGCGGCTGGACGAACTGGCCGACATCGCCGACAAGCATCCGCCCGTGCTGCATCACCGCGACAGGTTCGGTCGCGACGAGGCCTGGATCGAACATCATCCGGCCTATGCGGAAATGGAGCAGGTCGCGCTGGGTCAGTTCGGCCTGCATGCGATGAGCCACATGCCCGGCGTGCTGGACTGGCCCGAACCCGTGCCGCCGATCGCGAAATACGCCTTCACCTATCTGTTCGTCCAGGCGGAGTTCGGCCTGATGTGTCCGATCAGCCTGTCGGATACGGGACTGGCGATGATGAAACGCTTCGGCGACGATTTCATCCAGAAGAACTTCGTGCAGCGAATGCTGACCCTGGACACGTCCACACTGTTCCGCGCCGCGCAATTCATGACCGAGAAACCCGGCGGTTCGGACGTCGGACGGGTCGAGACAGTTGCGCGCGACTGCGGCGATCACTGGAAACTGGACGGCGAGAAATGGTTCTGCAGCAACCCCCATGCGGATGTCGCGCTGCTGCTGGCCCGGCCCGAGGGCGCGGCGGCGGGCACCCGCGGTCTGGGCATGTTCGTCATGCCGAAAATCCTGCCGGACGGCACCCGCAACAGCTATCGGATCGCCCGGCTGAAGGACAAGCTGGGCACCAAGTCGATGGCCTCTGGCGAAATCATCATGCAGGGCGCAACCGCCTATGCGCTGGGTGACGTGAACAACGGGCTGCGCCAGATGATGGAGCAGGTGAACCTGTCCCGGCTGTCGCATGGCGTGCGCGCGTCGGCGATGATGCGCCGGTGCCTGAACGAGGCCCTGGTCGCGGCACGCGAGCGGCAGGCCTTCGATCAGGCCGTGATCGACATGCCGCTGGTCCAGCGGCAGCTGATGAAGCTGATGGTGCCGACCGAGCAGTCGCTATCCATGTACGCCTATGTCGCCGAAAATCTCGGCGCATCGAAGGAGGGGGACAAGGAAGCCTCGACCCGGCTGCGCATGGCGACCGGCCTGTTCAAGTTCCGCGCCTGCCGCGACAATCCGGTCGTTGCGACCGGCTCGATGGAGCAGCGCGGCGGCAACGGCTACATTGAGGACTTCATCGGCCCGCGCCTGATCCGGGACGCCCAGATCGGCCTGCTCTGGGAAGGCACCAGCAACATCAACGGCCTGGATGTGCTGAACAGGGCCGTGGCCAAGGTCGGCGCCCACAATGAACTGCGCAAGGATCTGGAGCACCGCATTGCCGGCTCGAACGCGATCCCGCCCGGTCTGCGGGAACAGGCGGGGGAAACGCTGGATCGCGCCGTCCGGATGGCCGACGAGGTGGCGCGTCGCGAGGATGAGACACAGGCACGGCGTGTTTCCAGTGCGCTTTACCATGCGACCACTGCCGCGCTGATGGCATGGGAGGGTGCGACACTGGGCGCGCGCGGCGGCGATGCCCGGCGGATGCTGCTGTCACGCATGGTGATCGACAAGCGGTTGTCGCCGGACGATCCGCTGGCTGTTGAGGATACGCGCTTCGACAGGCAGGCCGCACCGCTGCTGCTGTCCGACAGGCCCGTATCGCTTGATGCGGCCGCTGCACTGCTTGCCGTCTGAGTATCATGCGCGCACCCGCCCCCGATGATCCCGATCTGATCGAACCCCACGATCCATGGCTTGTCGGCATCAAGCGGCGCATGGTCGAGAACTACGGCGTCGTCGGCAGTTCCGCGATCACGTCCATCCTGATCATGTTCGTGTCGATCGGAGTCAGCCTGATCGTCTACGAGATCATCGATCTGAACTACTGGGCCGAGCCGATCGCGATCATCATGCCGATCGTCCTGCCGCTGCTGACCGCCTTTCCCGTCACCCTCATCATTCACCGGCTGGTGGAAGGGCTGATCGAACGGGAAGAGATCAATCGCAGGCAGCGGGAAAAGCTTCAGGAGCTGGCGGATGAAGCCTCCCGGCAGCGCCAGGCGGCGGTGGCGGCAAGTCAGGCCAAGTCGGCCCTGCTGGCCAACATGAGCCACGAACTGCGCACGCCGCTGAACGCCATCATCGGTTTCTCCGATGTCTTCCAGGGCGACATGCTCGACCGTCTCAGCCGGGAGCAGGTCAGACAGTATGCCGCCGACATCAACATCAGCGGCCGTCACCTGCTTTCGCTGGTGAACGATCTGCTGGAGCTCGCCCGTATCGAACGTGGCAGCCGCGATTTCCATCCGGAACCCATCGCCTTCTCCGAAAAGGTCGATGAGGTCTGCCGGATCATGCGCACCCAGGCGGATGAAGCCCGCGTCACGATCACGGTCACCGAAAACGATCCGAAGGTCATCGCCATGACCGATGACCGGGCACTGCGCCAGATCCTGCTGAATCTGCTGTCGAACGCGATCAAGTTCACGCCCGCCAAGGGCAGGATCACCATCACGATTGCCGAAAGCGCCGCAGGGCCATCGATCAGCATCGCCGACACGGGTATCGGCATTCCCGCCGATCAGCGCGAGCGGATTTTCGAACCCTTCAGCCAGATCGACAACAGTTTCACCCGCCGCAAGACCGGCACCGGCCTGGGGCTGGCGCTGGTGAAGACGATGGTCGAACAGCAGGACGGCAGGGTCTCCGTCGAAAGCACCGAAGGCCAGGGCACCACTTTCACGCTGACCTTTCCCGCCCCCGGGACTCCGGCCGACCAACTCGCAGCAGAGTGAGGGTGCCGGCGGAACCGTTCAGTTCAGCCAGTTCCTGAGCAGAGAGGCCGCCTCCTCGATCTCCGCGGTCGCTCCCGCAAACGAAAACCGGACGAAATGATGTCCGCGCGCGGGATCGAAATCGATCCCGGGCGTCGCCGCGATCCCGGTTTCAGCCAGCATTCTCTGGCAAAAGACGACGGAATCATCGGTGACGTCGCTGACATCGGCGTAGATGTAGAAAGCTCCGTCCGCCGGCGCGAGCCGCGTGAGCCCCGCCTTCGGCAGTTCCCGCAACAGGATTTCACGGTTCCGGGCGTATCGCGCGACATTCTCTTCAACCTCGTCGATGCAATCGAAGGCGGCGATGGCTGCGGCCTGCGAATGCGCGGGTGGGGAAATGAAGTGATTCTGCGCCAGACACTCGACAGACCGGTGCAGGTCCTCCGGCACGATCATCCAGCCCAGCCGCCAGCCGGTCATCGAGAAATACTTGGAGAAGCTGTTGATCACGATGACGCGGTCCGACAGCGAGGCCGCGCTCACCGCCGGACCGCCATAGGTGATGCCGTGATAGATCTCGTCGACGATCAGCCGCATGCGGTTGCCATCGCAGTAGCTGATCAGCGCGCGCATCGCCTCGGTGTCGATCATCGTGCCGGTGGGGTTGGCCGGGCTGGCCACCAGCAGGGCATCAAGATTCCCGTCAACGCCAGCAAGCACCTCCGGCGTCGGCTGGAAGCGGGTTTCGGGTCCGACCGGCACGCCGACCGCCTCGATATCCAGTGACGTCAGGATATTGCGGTAGGCCGGATATCCGGGCTCACCGAGCGCGATCCGGTCGCCCGCATCCATCGAAGCCAGGAAGGCGAGCAGGAAAGCCCCTGAAGACCCGGTGGTGACGGCGATCCGCTCCGGCGCGACGCGTATCCCGTAGAAATCGCGGTAGTGGCGGGCGATCCGTGCCCGCAGTTCCGGCATGCCCAGCGCATCGGTGTAGCCCAGCCGCTGGGTCTGCAGCGCCTCGGTCGCCGCCCTCAGCACACCCGCAGGTGCCTGTGTCGCGGGCTGCCCGACTTCCAGATGCAGCACTTTCCGGCCCGCCGCCTCGCGCGCGGCCGCCGCCTTCATCACCTCCATCACATAGAACGGCGGTACGGCCCCTCGTTTTGACACTTTCATGCCCACATTCACTCCCATAGTCTGTGGCAGACGGCTGTCTTCCGGTGCGGAGCGCGGCCCGTCCAGTGGAGTAACTGCCAGTGCATTTGTTGAAACATGTCGCCTCTTTCGCCCTCGTCGCATGGATCGCGATGGCGTTAGCCCCTGTGCACGCACAAGAGCGAAGCCTGTCCATGGTCCGCGACGCGGAAATAGAACATATCCTCGCGATTTACGCCAAGCCCCTGTTCGAAGCGGCAAATCTGAGCCCCGGTGCCGTGAAGACCTATCTGGTGCATGACGACACGCTGAACGCGTTCGTCGCCGGCGGACAGCGCATCTTCGTCTTTACCGGCCTGATCCTGGCGACGCGCAGTCCGGGGGAACTGGTGGGCGTGCTGGCGCACGAGACGGGCCATATCCGCGGCGGGCATCTGTCGCGCACACGCGATGCCATTGCCAACGCCCAGACCTTTTCGATTCTCGCGGCACTGCTGGGCGGTCTCGCGGCAGCGGCGAGTGGCAATGCGGACGCGGCGGCAGCCGGCCTGCTTGGCGGGTCGGCCGGCAGTCAGCAGCTTTTCCTGCAATATTCACGGACTCAGGAATCAACGGCAGATCAGGCGGCCATCAAACTGATGGAGCGGGCGGGCTGGTCCCCCCGCGGCATGGTCGACTTCCTGGGTGTGCTGGAGGAACAGGAGATCATCCTGGGCCAGCGCGGCAACCCCTATCTGCGCAGTCATCCGCTGGGCTATGAGCGTATTCAGGCCCTTGAGAACCTGGTCCGTCAGTCACCGTTGCGCGACCGTCCCGATCCGCCCGAACTGGTGCGCGCCCATACGATGATGCAGGCCAAGCTCTACGGCTTTACACAACGGCCCAGCGAGACCTTCCGCAAATATCCCGAGAGCGACACCTCCGATCAGGCGCATTACGCGCGTTCGGTTGCGCTGATGCAGCAGGCCCGCACGGATGAGGCGATCCGGGAACTCGCACCGTTGCTGGAGAAGGAACCCAACAATCCGTTCTTTCACGAACTGAAGGGCCAGATCTATCTGGAAGGCGGGCGCATCGAGGAAAGCATCCCGCCGCTGCGTGAGGCACTGAGCCTCTCCGGTCACGAGACCATCGCGGTTCTGCTGGCCCAGGCGCTGATCGCGCGCGATACCGAACAGGACAACCGCGACGCGCTGAAGATACTGGAAAGCGTCGTGCGCACCGATCCCGACTCGCCGGCAGCCTGGCAGCAGCTGTCGATCGCCTATGGCCGCGCGGGAGAGATCGGCAAGTCCATGCTGGCCGGGGCCGAACAGCACCTGCGCAGCGGCAAGCCGAAGTTCGCCCGCGAACAGGTACAACGGGCACTGGGGACCCTGAAGCCCGGCACGCCCGAATATTTTCGCGCCCAGGATCTGGACATCGCGGTCGAGGCTCTCGAACGGCAGTTGAAGGATCGCTGATCCCGGCCGATCACAGCCAATTGCCTTGCCCGCCCAGCCAATTGAGGGCATCCACATGCCCATGAAAATCCGGAGATTTCTGATGCCGTATCTTGTTCGCACGATAGTCCTGATCGCCATGATGTTCGGCCTGTTGCAGGCCGCCATCGCGGACGATGCCAGACCGACCGCAGCCAGCGGTCTGACCGAACCCGAGATCCGGACCATCGTGCGCGAGTATCTGATGGAACACCCCGAGATCATCGTCGAGGCGCTGCAGATCTATCAGCAGCGCGAGGAGATGGCCGAAGCCGCGCGTGCGCGGGAGATGCTGCTGGCCCATCGCGACCGGCTCGACGATCCGACGGGCAAGTTTGTCGCCGGCAATCCCGACGGCGACGTCACCATCGTCGAATTCTTCGACTACCGCTGCGGCTTCTGCAAGAAGGTGATGCCGGCGCTGCTGGATGAGGTTGCCCGCGACGGCAACGTCCGGCTGGTGCTGAAGGAATTCCCGGTGCTAGGCGAGGATTCGGTGCGCGCCGCACGCGCCGCCATCGCCGCCGCGCGTCAGGATCGCTACTACGACATGCACCTGGCGATGATGCAGACGCGCGGGAACCTGACGGAAGCCAAGATCATGTCCATCGCGCTCGATCTGGGCCTGGACGTGGATCAGTTGAAGACCGACATGGCCAGTCCCGAGGTCGAAGACGAGATCACGCGGAACTATGAACTGGCCCAGTTGCTCAACATACGCGGCACACCGGGCTTCATCATCGGCGACACCATGGTCCCGGGCGCGATCAACGCGCAGCAGTTTCGCGAACTTATCGAGAAGGCGCGTCAGTCGAAGGGGTAGCCAGCGCAGCGCGACGCGCGGTGCAGGAGGCGACGATCTCGGCACGGCGTGCGGCATCCGCCCTCGACCACTCTCCGATCTCGGCCCGGCTGCGATAGCAACCGACGCAGACGTCGCGTTGCGTATCCAGGTAGCAGACCGAGATGCAGGGCGATGGGATGTCGGTGGCGGACATGCGGCGCCTCAGGTCAGGTGATCGAGGGGTCCCTGTTCACCACGGGCGGTGGGCAAACGCAAGTCAGCCTGCTGACCAGCCGCCGATCTTCGTACCCTTCGCATAGCGGACCTCAAGGTCTTTCAGCAGGTCGAAGTCCCCTGCGCTGTCGGTCGCCGTCGCGATCACCTCGATGCCCTTCTGCCGCCAGGTCCTGATCAGGGAACGGACCAGAAAGGCACCGTCCTTCTGGCCGGCCAGTCCATGGAACCGGTCCGCGGCGACCTCGATATAGGCGTCGGGGACATCCTTTCCCGATGCCTTCCCCGTCACGGCGCTGTCGCCCTTCAGAAAGGCATAGAAGTCCGGGACGATGGTCCGCCAGGCGGTTGCCTCGTCATTGCGGATCATCGCGTCGCCCCTGCCGGCCATGTCGCCTCCCAGAGGCAGAAAGGGCCGCAGAAGCAGTTTGCCGTCGGAGATCTTCCGCCGCGAGATCATCTTGCCGATCTTTCGCGACACGGACGCATCATTCAGATTGTCCGCGCCGATCGACACCGCGACTCTCAGGGATACGGCCTTCCAGATCTTCCATTCGACCTGCTGGTCCAGGGCTTTCTCGATGGTTGCCAGTTCCAGATCGCGTGCAAAATCCGGCGCATCGCCCAGCGCCGCGATCGCGTCCGGATCGACGGGTCTGCCATCGATGACGGGATGCGCACGCACCTGGCGCATGGCCACGGCCTGCTTCGCCAGACTGAGGATCGGCCGGCTCTCGACCAGCAGGTCTCCCTGACGGATCGCGCGGCGCGCCCCGGCAAGCAGTTTCGCCACCTGCTGTTTCGCTTCATCATGACGTGCACCAAGTCCGATCCGCCGCAGGCCCGACAACAGGCCACCGCGCATCCCGCTTGCCGACTGCGAGAGGACCGCCCGGATCTGATCGGCAGGCAGTGCTGCACCGTCCGACTCGATCCGTTCTGCCGCGACGGCCTCGCGGTCCGCGATCACGCCCTTCTCCAGCGCCTGATCCGAGATCGATCCGACCAGTGCCGCATCGTCCAGATCCGCGCTATGCAGAATGCCGTAGTGCGCATTGCCCAGCCGGGCCGTGCCCGTCGCACCCCGTTGGCGCGCCGTTTCCTGCACGACGCGGCCCAGTTCCTGATCCGACGACGCCTCCAGACCGCCGTGGACCTGAACCATGGTCATCGCCGCTTCGCTGCCGTCGGCGAAGGCCATCGCGGCCTTGTCGAGGAAGTCATCCTTCTCGAACTGGCCATCCGGGGCGTTCGCGGCTTCGGCCTGTTCCCACCACTCAGCCTCGCCCGACAGGCGATAGAGACTGACGGTCACGCTGTCCTTGTCGGTGTGCGCGCCGAGCCTTGCGCTCACCATCAGTTCACCATTGGAGCCGTCGCTGCAGATCTGGGGTTCCTTGCCACCCTGCCGGGCCCCCACGATCACGGTCTGCACGGCGGACGCAACCGACAGGGGCAATGCGGTACCCACCGGCTGACGCCAGAGCGTGACGGCATTGACGCCGAAGATCGTCTCGACCTCGCCGGAGACTTCCTGAATTTCCAAATCCGGTGTGATGCGCAGTGTGACGGAAGGTCGGCCTGACCCGATAGGCATGGGAGCGTTCATGAGGCAATCCTGAATCCTGTTGGCGCGCTATCCTGTCTGACGCATCATCAAATTTCGGTTAACTGCGGGGAGACGATCATGACTGAACACAGACTCATCACCGAAGGGCTCAGGTTTCCGGAAGGCCCCGTCGCACTACCGAACGGCGATGTTCTGGTCGTCGAGATCGGTGGCGGCTGTCTGACACGTGTCCATCCGGACGGATCGAAGAGCATCGTCGCAGAACCCGGCGGCGGCCCGAACGGTGCCGCGATGGGTCCGGATGGCAAGTGCTACGTCTGCAACAATGGCGGTTTCCGCATGCTGGAACGCGACGGGCGCATGTTCCCGCTGGGGCAGGACGAGAACTATTCCGGCGGGCGCATCGAGCGGATCGACATCGACACGGGCAAGATCGAGGTGCTTTACACCCATTGCGACGGCGTGGCCCTGAAGGGGCCGAACGACATCGTCTTCGATGCCCATGGCGGATTCTGGTTCACCGATCATGGCAAGGAGCGTCGCCGCGACCGCGACGTCACCGGTGTCTACTATGCGCTGGCGGACGGCTCCGCGATCACCGAAGCCATCTTCCCGTCCGAGGCCCCGAACGGGATCGGTCTCTCCCCTTCCGAGGATGAACTGTATGTGGCCGAAACCCACACCGGCCGCCTGTGGGCCTATGCGCTGGACGGGCCGGGCAAACTGGCGGGTCCGAAGACACCGGTCAGGGGACATCAGGGGCGGCTGGTGGCCGGACTGTCCGGCCTTCAACTGTTCGACTCGCTTGCCGTGGATGGTGCCGGCAACGTCTGTGTCGCAACGATCCACAACGGCGGCATCACGGTGATACCCCCCGACGGCAGCCACATCAGCCATGTGCCCATGCCGGACCCGATCACGACGAATATCTGCTTCGGCGGCGAGGATCTGAAGACGGCCTACATCACACTGAGCTCGACCGGAAAGCTGGTGGCGATGGACTGGCCGCGGCCCGGACTGGCACTGAACTATCTGAACAAGTAGGCGCCAGCACTTCGCAGGGATATCAGCGCGGCACCGCCCGGCCCTGCCCGAACGCGGTCGCGCCTGCGGGCACATCATCTATGACCACGGCACCCGCGCCCACGGTGGCCCAGTCTCCGACAGAGGCACCGGGGCGTGCGGCAACGCCTGCGCCGATCAGCGCGCCTGCGCCGATGGTCACATTGCCCGCCAGACGGGCACCGACCGCGACGTGGGAGAAATCGCCTGTCGCGCAGTCATGGCTGAGCGTTGCCCCCGTGTTGAGAATTCCGTGCCTGCCGACCTGCGCTCCGTTCTGGACCACGCATCCGGCGAAGATCATTGCGCCTTCGCCAATCCGGGCGGTGGGTGATATCCACGAGAACGGATGGATCAGCGTGGCGAAGGACCGACCGGTCAGGTCAGCCACGATCCGCTTGCGCGCCGCGTTGTCCCCGACGGCTACCAGAAGGTCGACGTCCCCCGACAGGCGGCTTATGGCGTTCAGGCCATCCCGCGCGACCTCCACATCCAACACGCGACTGCCCCAGAGGGACGCGTTCTCGTCGATCAGGCAGACGACGTCGATCCCGCCCGCCCGGGCCGCCTCGATACATTCGCGACCGTGGCCGCCCGTACCGATGATCGCGATCTGTCCCATCTATCGAATCCCTGCTGAGCAGCTATCATGCGGCTGCCATTCTGCGGTGACGCCGCCCTGCCCGCAATCATGTGATCGCCTGCGGCCCGTATCCGCGGAAAACCACGCGTTTCATTGACAGGAAAATCCGATGAACACCCCCGACGAGCCGATCCTGTTGTCCCCGCCCCACATGGGAGAGGAAGAGCGCGCCATGGTCACGGAGGCGTTCGACACCAACTGGATCGCCCCGGTCGGCCCGCACATCGACGCCTTCGAGAAGGAACTGGCCGAGAAGGTCGGGACACGGGGCGCGGTCGCGCTCAGTTCGGGCACCGCGGCGCTGCATCTGGCGCTGCGCCTGCTGGACATCGGCGAGGACGATACCGTCTTCTGTTCGACGCTGACCTTCATCGCCAGCGTCAATCCCGTGCTTTACCAGGGCGCAGGGCCCGTTTTCATCGACAGCGAACCGGTCAGCTGGAACATGAGCCCGGCGGCCCTGGAGCGCGCGCTGGCCGATGCTGACCGGAACGGCAAGCTGCCGGCGGCAATCATGATCGTGCACATCTACGGACAGAGCGCGGACATGCCGGCGCTGCAGCAGCTCGCCGAACGATACGGCGTTCCGATCGTCGAGGATGCCGCCGAATCCCTTGGCGCGTTCTGCGGCGGCGCGGCTTCCGGAACGCTCGGGCGCTTCGGCATCTACTCCTTCAACGGCAACAAGATCATCACCACCTCGGGCGGCGGTGCCCTGGTTTCCGACGACCTGGAGGCGCTGGCGCTGGCGCGCAAGCTGGCCACGCAGGGGCGCGACCCGGCCGAGCATTATCAGCACAGCACGATGGCCTACAACTACCGCCTGTCGAACGTGCTGGCCGGTATCGGGCGCGCGCAACTGGTGAAACTGGAAGACCGGGTATCCAGACGACGTACAATCTTCGATCGCTATCGCGACTCACTGGCGGACATCGATGCCATCGCCTGGATGCCCGAGCCGAACTGGAGCCGCGGCAACCGCTGGCTTTCGGTCTGCACCTTCGATCCGGGCAAGACGGCCGTGACGCCGGAGCGGATGATGCTGGCCCTGCGCGCCGAAAAGATCGAAGCACGCCCCGTCTGGAAGCCCATGCACCTCCAGCCCCTCTTCGAAGGTGTGCCGTACTACCCGCACGAAGACGGATATTCCGTCAGCGACCGGCTGTTCGAAACGGGCCTGTGCCTGCCCTCGGGCAGCGCCCTGACCGAGGCTCAGCAGGACCGCGTGATCGACATCATGCGCCGGACCATGGCCGGCTGATCTCACTCGGCCGCGTTGGCCGCCGGTACGAGATCAAGCTCAAGCCGGTCCCAGACTTTCAGCAGCGAATCGACCAGATGATCCATCATCCGGTTGTCATGACCCGGTCCCGGCGTGATGCGCAGACGTTCGGTCCCGCGCGGCACCGTCGGATAGTTGATAGGCTGGATATAGATGCCGTAGTCGTCGAGCAGCATGTCCGTCGCCTGCTTGCACAGCGCCGGATCGCCCACCAGCACCGGGACGATGTGCGTGTTGGACGGCATCACGGGCAGGCCCACTGCGGCCAGACGCGCCTTCAGCTCCGCCGCACGTTCCTGCTGCTTCTCGCGTTCGACGTTGCTGGTTCTCAGATGCCGGATGCTGGCAAGCGCCGCTGCGGCAATGCCCGGCGGCAGGGCGGTCGTGAAAATGAAGCCCGGCGCATAGGACCGGACCGTATCGACCAGATCCGACGAGGCCGCGATGTAACCCCCGATCACACCGAATGCCTTCGCCAGCGTGCCCTGAATGACATCGATGCGGTCCATCACCTGGTCCCGTTCGGCGACGCCTGCACCAGTGGGACCGTACATGCCGACCGCGTGCACCTCATCCAGATAGGTCATGGCACCGAATTCCTCGGCCAGGTCACAGAACTTCGCCAGGGGCGCGATATCGCCATCCATCGAATAGACGGATTCGAAGATGATCAGTTTCGGCAGGTCCGGATCCGTCTCCTGCAGCAGTTCGCGCAGATGATCGACGTCATTGTGGCGGAATATCTTCTTCTCGGCACCGGAGTGGCGGATACCGGCGATCATCGACGCATGATTCAACTCGTCTGAAAAGATCACGCATCCGGGCAGAAAGCGGGCAATCGTGGAGATCGCAGCCTCGTTGGCGACAAACCCCGACGTCAGGACCAGCGCCGACTCCGTGCCGTGCAGGTCGGCCAGTTCCTTCTCCAGTCCGACGATGGCGTGATGCGTGCCGGAGATGTTGCGCGTGCCCCCGGCCCCCGCCCCCATCCGGTCGACGGCTTCCTTCATGGCGTCGGTCACCACCGGATGCTGGCCCATGCACAGATAGTCGTTCGAGCACCAGACCGTGACATCGGGCGCGCCGTCGCGGGAATGGTTGGTCGCCTTCGGAAAGGCCCCCAGATGACGCTCCAACTCGGTGAAAATGCGATACCGGCGCTCCTCGTGCAGTTGCTGCACGGCATTGGAGAATATGCGACCGTAATCCATCAGATCGACCCCTGTGACTGTCTCTGCGACGGTCTGTGCGACCGTCCCCGTGACCCGCGGTTCCGCAAAACGAATCCGCATCAGTTCTCATAGGCTTCACGCCCGAGTTGATAAAATCACATTAGCCGGAAGGCATCAGCGGGCAATGTGACACACGCCACGCGCGCGTCAGCCGGCGTCATCGCACGGTCGGCTATTTCATGCGCAGGGTCAGTTCGTACAGACTGTCGACGATCTTCTGTCCGATCGGGTCGTCGCCGCCCTGGACATCGAACCGGATCACGGCCCTCAGGGCGTCGACGTGGGGCGCGATGATCGTCAGTTGCTCCAGGGACGGTTCGTCGTGTTTCATCATGTAGCGGCAGAGATTGTCGCCAATACTGGTCAACAACGTATAGCCGAACGTCGATCCCTGCCCCTTGAGATCATGAATCACCTCGAAGATTTCCGCGTAGTGCGCCCGCAGTTCATCCGCCCGGCTTTCGCTCAGCCCGACCAGACGGTGAACCTTTTCGAGATCGTTGCCCGCGCGCTCCCGGAAATCGCCGGCAAGGTCGTCGATGGCAGCCTGCGCCTTTCGGATCATCGCGGGATCGATCTTCGTCCCGGAACCGACCTTGGCGCGCAGCGTGTTCGGGACGTGGATGACCTGGCATCCATCGCCCTCGACCGTTTCGGAAGCATCGGCGATTTTCGCAGCACCTGCCGGATTGTCCATGTGATCTGCTCCCGCAGTCTTGAAGAAAAACGTTACCGGGTCCGATATTGAACCCTTGCCGGTAAACAATCCGATAATGATCTGTGCAACAGTCGACGGCGTTCGGACAGCGAGGTATCTGCATGAAACGGTTTCTCACCCTGCTGGCCATTGCCGGATCGATGGCCCATTCTGTCGGCGCAATGGAACTGCAGGATGTCAAAAGCTTCACCTACTGGCTGTCAAATCCACGCCCCGCCCTGATCGCGGCGAGCGGCTTTGATCTGGCCATCGTGGATCATTCCCGCGACGGGACCGAATCCGGCATGTTCAGCGCGGATGAAGTCGCGAGGATGCAGGCCCGGCCGGACGGCGGGCGCCGGATCGTGCTGTCCTACATGTCCATCGGCGAGGCGGAGGACTATCGCGGCTACTGGAACCCCGACTGGTCGAAGAACCCGCCCGATTGGCTGGAGAAGGAAAACCCGGACTGGGAAGGCAACTTCAAGGTCCGGTACTGGCATCCGGGCTGGCAGGCGCAGATATTCGGTGCGCCGGAAGCCTATCTGGACCGGATCATCGCCGCCGGTTTCGATGGCGTCTATCTGGATATCGTCGATGCCTACTGGTACTTCGAGGAACAGGGCCGAAAGACCGCGGCAGCCGAGATGGTCGGGTTCGTCACCGCGCTGGCGGTCTATGCCCGTGCGCGAAAGCCCGGCTTCCTGATCGTGCCACAGAACGCCGAAGACCTGCTGGTGCATGAAGCCTATCGTGAGATGATCGACGCGCAGGCCAAGGAAGACCTGTTCTTCGGGCTGGACGATTCCGATACGGCGAACCAGAAGGATTCCGTCGACTGGCCGATGAAGCATCTGAAGATGGCGCTGAACGCCGGCAAACCAGTTCTGCTGGTGGAATATCCCGAAAAGCGGAAGACCATCGAGCAGGTCTATGCAAAGGCGAAACAGGCCGGTCTCAAACCCTATGCATCCGTGCGCGCGCTCGACCGTCTGATCATCAACCGTGGCCTGGACCCGGAGGTCAAAGGTCTAGCTGTCCGCGACTGATGCCGCGATCTCAGTGACAGTCAGGTCCGCGGCGGGCCGGTCGAGAACGACGGTTGCAGGTTTGCCGCCCAGCACGATGATCCGGTCGGCCAGTTCGAGCGCCTCTGCGGGGTCATGGGTCACGATGACCGCTGGAATCGTGATCTGGTTCAGCAGTTCTTTCAGCGATCCGCGCAGCCGCCGCGCCGTATCCCCGTCCAGCGAGGCGAACGGTTCGTCGAGCAGCAGCACCTCGGGTTCGACGGCCAGCGCGCGGGCGATCGCGACCCGCCGCGCCATACCGAGCGAAAGCTGCGCCGGGTACATGTCGGCGGCATCCGGCACACCGGCACGCGCCAGCAGGGCACGCAGCACGCCCTCGGGCTGTTCGGGTGCGACGATGGCGAGGTTCTGCAGCGCGGTCCGCCACGGCAACAGGCGCGGGGACTGAAAGACATGACCGATGCGGCCTTCGACACCGGTGATCTGCCCCTCGAACTGACGATCCAGATCGGCGAGCAGACGCAGCAATGTGGTCTTGCCGACGCCGGACCGCCCGAAGATCGCCAGCGTCTCGCCCGCCGCAAGATCGAACGCGATATCGCCCAGCACGGGTGTGGACCGGTCCTCACTCCCGAAGCCCTTCTCTGTGACGCGAACGCTGATCATGCGTGCCGCCACCGGTTCGCGCGACGTTCCAGCGGGCGCAGGATCAGCCATTCGACCAGTTGCATGACAGCGATGAAACTCAGCGCATAGGCCAGGATGGCGTCGATCTCGAACAGCTGAAAATGGATGTGCAGCTTGAAGCCCACACCGTTGCCACGTCCCAGCAGTTCGACCACCAGAACGATCTTCCAGATCAGCGCGATGCCCGAGCGGGTCGCGGCTGCCAGATAGGGCGTCAGTTGCGGCAGCACGAAGTCGATCAATCTCGTCCGCCAGGGCACGCGATAGACCCGCGCCACTTCGTTCAGATCGCGATCCAGTGCCCGTGCGCCTTCACGCATCGTCACGACGACGTTCGGGATCTTGTTGACCGCGACGGCCAGCACCGCCGCCACTTCCGTCAGTCCCAGCCAGACGTAGGCCAGAATGATCACCACCAGCGCAGGCAGGTTCAGAAAGAACACCAGCCACAGATCGAGGAACCGGTCCGCGCGGCGGCTCAGGCCCATGAGGATCCCCAGCGCGACGCCGATGCTCATGGCGATCATGAAGGCGGCGGCAACACGGAGCAGGGTCACGCCGATATGGAAAAACAGATCGCCGGTCCGGGCTTCGTGGGCAATCCGGCCGAGCACCTCAGCCGGACCGGGCAATGTCTGCGGATCGCTGACTGCCGCCGCGAGAACCCAGATCAGGATCATCACCAGCAGCGACAGCAGCCAGTAGAAGCTTCGCAGCATCACCGGCCCTGCGCCCCGTCCCACCTAGAAACGCGCATCGGGGTGATAGGCGGCCGCGTCCAGTGCCTCGGCCTCTCCGACAAGCTGGGCACCGCCGGTTTCGGCCAGCACCCGGAACAGCCGTTGAGCCGCGGCAATCTCGGCATCGCCGAAGCGCGGCGCGATACCATCGCGAAACCGGCGCTTCAGTTCGGCAAGTTCGGCGTCCGAGCCCGCGCGCGTCAAGGGGCGCAGCCGCGCCCATTCCCCGTCATCGGAGAGCAGGATCTGCTTCGCCGCCCGTGAAGCCTTCAGGAACGCGCGGGCGGCGTCCCTGCGTGCATCCGAATACGCAGGCGCGAAGACGTATCCGACCAGTGCGACGTCCCGGACACCGGCAACGCGCTCGGCGATGTCATTCATGTCCGCGAGCCTTCGGAAGCCCGCCGCTTCAAGCCGGGCGGCGTAATGCCAGAAAGTCAGCAGCGCATCCATGCCACCGCTCTCGAACTGCCGCCGCAACAGGGGCGGCGCGCCGAACACGGCTTCGCCTCGGTCAGCCAGGTCGTAGCCGAAATCACGGCTGGAAAGCGACCGCAGCAGCAGCCAGGACTTGTCGAGCGGCCCGCCTGCGACGCCCATCTTGCGCCCTTCGAGATCGGACAGGGTCTCCACGGGACTGCCCTGCGGCACAATGATCGCGCCGACCGTGGTCGAATAGGGTGCGAATGTGATCATCCGCCCGGCCGCGCGCTGACGGGCGACCCAGACGATATCGGTGACGATGGCATCGACCTCGCCGCCCTGGAACGCAATTGCGGCGGCCTGCTTGCCCGCGAACCCGGTCACCTCCAGCTCGATGCCCTGTGCGCGGTCGAGGCCGTGGTGGCGGATCGTGTCCAGTTCCCAGGCCACGGTGCCGAACTTCAGGATGCCGAGACGCAGGGTCTCCGCACCCGCGGGCATGGCACACAGGAACGCGCCGCCCAGAACCATCATCGCCACGACATGCCGCAACATGAGCCCTCCCACAGGGTTGAAGGCTGTACCTTAGCGGCGGCACGAGTCAGATGTCAGCCCGCATCCTGCTCGGCGCGGTAGGTGCTGGCCTCCGCGATCACCCATTCCCTGAACGCCACGATCTTCGGCTGATCCGCCGCACGCGGCAGATGCACCAGAAAGTAGGCGAAGTCGGAGGCCAGCGTGATCGGAAACGGCCGCACCAGCCGGCCCGCCTGCAGATCGGAGAACGCGAGCGCATGCCGCGCCATGGCGACCCCGATACCCTCGACCGCCGCCTGCAGCAGCATCGCCGAATTGTCGAATGTCGGGCCCCGCTTCGGGTCCACGGTCGTGACACCCGCCGCCACCAGCCATTCGGCCCAGCCGACAGGATAGTCATCGTGCAACAGCGTATGGCCGGCCAGGTCGTCGGGACTGCGCAGGGCCTTCGGTCCGACCAGCAGATCCGGACTGCAGACCGGAAAAACCGAATCGTCGAACAGCCGGTAGACGTTCAGTCCAGGATAATTCCCCGGCCCGGAGCGGATACCGATGTCGAAGGGTTCGACCTCCAGATCCACCAGCCCTTCCCCCGTCGACAGCAACACGTCGATATCCGGGTACTGGTCGCGAAAGTGCACCAGCCGCGGGATCAGCCATTTCGCGGCGAAGGACGGCATGCAGGTAATGCGCAGTTCGCTGCCCCCGTCGCTGCCGGAGATGCGCTGTACCGACGACTCCAGCAGATCCAGCGCATCCCGCACGCCGGGCAGCAGCATCTGCCCCGGTTCGGTCATCAGGATCTCGCGATTGCGGCGCTGGAACAGCTTGATTCCAAACCAGTCTTCCAGCCCCTTCACCTGATGGCTGATGGCCGCCGGGGTCACGTTCAGCTCATCCGCTGCCCTTGTGAAACTTAAGTGACGGGCAGCGGCCTCAAAAGCGCGGATAGCGTTAAGAGGCGGTAAACGGCGGGACACGGCAAATTTCTCCGGATTAAATTTTCTAATCATTATGCTGAGAAACCGTCGTTTGTCACTTTCTCTTTACCGGCCTACTTACACAGCATGCCGCAACAGACGGCGCAACGCTGGAAACAGCTGGATAAGGAGCAAGAAACATGACGAAGTTCATCGGAACAGCCAACCGCACCGGTCATGGTTTCAACATTCTCGCCGCATTGGTCGACGGTGTGTTGCATACGGGTGCAACCCTTCACACCTGGCAGCAGCGTGCCAACGAGCGCGCCGCTCTGGACGGCCTGGACGATCGCCTGCTGCGCGACATCGGACTGGACCGCGCACGGGCCGAGAAAGAAGTGAAGAAGGCTTTCTGGAAGGTCTGATCGTTGAGTCAGAACAACGAACATCACTATCGCACCAGCCTGACCTGGACGGGCGCCGCAGCGGGTTTCCGGTCATATGACGACTATGACCGCACCCATCAGATCGTCGCGCCGGGCAAGCCGGTCCTGACCACGTCATCCGATCCCGCATTCCTCGGCGTTCCGGAACTCTGGAACCCCGAGGACATGCTGGTCGCGGCCCTGTCGAGCTGTCACATGCTCAGCTATCTCGCCTGCTGCGCCCGCGCCCGCATCGAGGTGCTGGACTATGCGGACACGGCAACCGGCACGATGCGGGAGGACGGCAAGGGCGGCGGCTATTTCGCCGAAGTCATTCTAAATCCGCGCGTGGTGATCGCGCAGGCCGACAAGGTCGAACACGCGACGCGCCTGCACGGCACGGCGCACAAGGTCTGCTTCATCGCCAACTCGGTGAACTTCCCCGTCGCGCACCGCCCGACCATCAGCGTGCGCTGAAGGATTTCCCGAACCTAGTCCCTGAATTTCCTGAACAGTTCCGACGACACCTTCCGGATCTGGATTTCTTCCGTGCCCTCGGTGATGCGGTAGCGGCGGTGGTGGCGGTAGATGTGCTCGAACGGCTTGTAGCGGGTGTAGCCCATGCCGCCATGCACCTGCATCGCCCGGTCCGCCGCCTCGCAGACGAAGCGGTTGGCGCGGTAGTTCGCCATGGCGACCCAGTGCGTGACGCTCATGTGGTCGGTCTGGTCCAGGTGCCAGGCTGACTTGTAGACCAGATTGCGCAGCATCTCGGCCTCGGTATTGAGCTCGGCCAGCGGCCACTGGATCGCCTGGTTCTTCGACAGCGGCTGACCCCAGGTGACCCGGTTGTTCGCCCACTTCACTGCCTCATCGACGCAATATTGCCCGGCCCCGAGACTGGACGCTGCCTGACGGATGCGGTTCTCGTGGAAGAACGCTTGCATGCATTCCAGCCCCCGCCCCTCTTCGTGCAGGATCGCACTGTTCGGCACCCGGACGTCGCGGAAATGCACCTCGGCGTGATCCGAGGGCATGTTGAAGGTCCAGTGCATGTAGGCGATGTCCACGCCCGGTGTCTCGACCGGCACGATGAAGGCCGTGATGCCCATCGGTTCTCCGGGCGTGCCGGATGTGCGTGCGAAGACGACATCGTGACTGGCATTGGACATGCCGGAGTTCCAGCGTTTGGTGCCATTGATGACCCAGTCGTCGCCGTCGCGTTTCGCTTCGGTTTCCATGAAGGTCGCATCGGACCCGTGATTGGGCTCGGTGACGCCGAAAGCGACCCGCTTGCGGCCCGTGATCATGTCCTCGATGAACTCTTCCTTCTGGGCGTCGGTGCCGACGGCGCGGAAGATGTGCACGACGGGGAAGTTGCCGACGATCGAGCTTTCGTTTTGCAGGTCGTTGTGCAGTCCCAGACCCTTGTGCGCCAGATGCTCGCGGATGATGGCCATCCCCAGATTGGACCCGCCCGAACCGCCGACATCCTTCGGCAAAGCCCAGCGCAGATGGCCGGCCCTGTCGGCACGGTTCTTCATCTCGCGCAGCAGTTCTTCCCATTCTTCCTTCGGCGCGCCGCCGTTGTCCCAGTCGGTGCGTTCGTATTCGCGCCGATGGTCGAAGAATTTGATGTTCTCCTCTTCCAGCGGCTTGATCTCCTTCGCGATGAAGTCGTCGAGCACGACCAGATAGTCGCTGATGTCGTCCGGAATGTTGAAGTCCATGAAAGCATCCTCCCCAGGGCTTTGCCGAGTGTAGAGCCTTTCCGGCTTGCCCCACAAGAAACGGGAGGGGGGAATCGGCCGGGCGCGCTATCTGTAGCGTCCTGAAAGAGGAGACGGCATGGCATCGAAGCAAATGGGACCGGTCGAATGGGGCCTGCTGCTGGGCCTGAGCGCCCAGTGGAGCGCGACATTCTTCTTCGTCGAGATCGGGCTTCGGGAAGTCGGACCCTTCTGGCTGGTCTTCGGCCGGGTCGCCTTCGGTGCCGCAACGCTCTGGATCCTGGTGTTCGCAACCGGCGCAGTGCGGCCGAAGACCGCCAGGGATTGGCGCGACCTTGCCGTCATGGGTCTGCTGAACAACGCGATCCCCTTCACGTTGATCTTCTGGGGGCAGGTACATATTACTGCCGGACTCGCCTCGATCCTGAACGCGACGACACCGATCTTCGGCGTCATCGTCGCGCACCTGATGCTCGCCGACGAGAAGGCTTCCCCACTCAAGGGACTCGGCGTGCTGTTCGGACTGGCAGGGGTCGTCGTCCTGATCGGACCGGATGCGCTTGAGGGGCTGTCAGGCAGCCTTTGGGGGCAGATCGCGGTGATCGGCGCGGCCGTCTCCTATGCGCTCGCCGGCTCCTTCGGCCGGCGTCTGGGACGATTTGCGCCACCGGTTGCCGCCGCGGGCATGCTGACCTGCTCGACCGTGATGATGCTGCCCGTCGCCCTGATCGCCGAGGGCGTGCCGCAGGCCATGCCCGGCTGGGCAACCTGGGGCAGCATCGTCGTCCTGGGCGTTGCCGGGTCGGGGGTGGCCTACATTCTCTACTTCCAGATCCTGGAGCGGGCGGGCGCAACCAATCTGCTGCTGGTCACATTCCTGATCCCGCCGGGCGCGATCCTGCTGGGCGTGCTGTTTCTCGACGAGACCCTCATGATGTCCTCGATTCTGGGCCTTGTCCTGATCCTGATCGGGCTGGCCTGTGTAGATGGACGGATATTCCGGCGGAAGGTGCGAACATGATCGACTGGCAAACCATTCGGGCGAATCTGGACGCGCGCGGCTTCGCCGTCAGCACCTCTGTCCTGTCTGCCGACACGTGTGAAGAAATCGCAGCCACCTATCAGGACCGATCGTTGTTCCGCAGCCGCGTGATCATGCGCAGGCACGGTTTCGGCGACGGCGAGTATCAGTATTTCACCTATCCCCTGCCCGATCCGGTCCAGCGCCTGCGCGAAACGGCATATCCGGAACTGGCACCGCTGGCCAACCTCTGGGCCGGACGGATGGGCCTGGACCGGTCCTTTCCCGTGCGGCATGACGACTATCTGGAGACATGTCATGCGTCAGGCCAGCAGAAGCCGACGCCACTGGTCCTGAAATACGTGGAGGGCGACTACAACCGCCTGCATCAGGATCTCTATGGCGACCTGTATTTCCCGATCCAGATGGCCGTGCTGCTCAGCGACACGTCCAGCTTCACCGGCGGGCAGTTCGTGCTGTCGGAGACGCGCCCGCGCATGCAGACACGCGCCGAGGTCATCGATCTGAAACAGGGCGATGCCGTGTTCTTTGCCGTGAACCAGCGTCCGGTGCCATCAGCCCGCGGCTACAGCCGGGTGACGATGCGGCACGGGGTATCGACGGTCCGGTCGGGCCATCGCATGACGCTGGGCGTCATCTTCCACGACGCCCGTTGAACGCCTGTCGGGCGTTACCGGCGCGGGCGGCGTGCTGTCCGCATCGTGCCGATGCTGTCGGCGGTCACCGACTGATCCAGGCGATTGAAAGTCTCGATCATCGTGCGGAACTGTTCCTCGGGCGTGTTGGCCTCGGCCTCGCGCTTCTTCCGGCGGCGCCTGACGCGATCAAGACCGACCAGAACCGCAAACGCCAGCAGCATCAGCGCGCCACCGGCCATCGCCATCAGATCTGGGTTCCAGACGAACACGTCGTGCCATCCCGGGTGGTGAACAGTTACCGCCGGAACCTATCGCGATGATGGCCCGGACCGCAACACGACAGGGATCACATCGCCGACCCGCCGTGATCGGACCGGCCATCGTTTCGTCGCGCGTGTGACCGCCCTCACGCGGGCAGAAACGTGTTGGCGATGCCATCGAAGACCAGTTGCACCGCAAGCGCGGCCAGGATGACCCCGAGGATTCGTCCGATGGTCTGCGCCACCGTGTCCCCGACCAGCCGCATGATCGGACCGACGGCAAGAAAGATAATCAGACAGATCAGAAGCACGGCCCCCGCCGCACCCAGAACGGAAACCTGGGCGGCAGCATCCCCCGTCGCCCCCTTCATGTAGAGCATGATGGTCGCGATCGCGCCCGGCCCCGCCATCATCGGGATCGCCATCGGAAAGACCGAGATGTCATTCGCCGGAGCGGTGTGTTTTTCCTTGTAGTCGTCAGTCCGCTTCTCGCGCCGTTCCGTCCGCTTCTCGAAGATCATGTCCAGCGCGATCATGAACAGCAGGATTCCGCCTGCGGTCCGGAACGCATCCAGACTGATCCCCATCGCACCCAGCAGATAGGCGCCGCCATAGGCGAAACCCGCGAGGATCATCGCAGCGATGACCGTCGACTTGACGGCCATCGCGATCCTGTGTCGCCGGGTCGTGCCCTCGGTCAGGGTCGCGAAGACCGGTGCAATGCCGATCGGATCGATGATGACGAAGAACGTCACCAGTGCCGGGACGAAGGGTTCCATTACAGAACGCCGTCCCGGCCCGGCATCACTTCGCGGCCTGTATCGCGCGCCAGACCGCCTGCGGCGTTGCGGGCATGTCGATTTCCTTCACGCCGTAGTCCGAAAGCGCATCGATGATGCCGTTGACCAGCGCGGGCGGGCCCGCGACGCAGCCGGCCTCACCGCAGCCCTTGGTGCCCAGCATGTTCGACTTGCAGGGCACTTCCTCGCGGTGGAAGGCGATGTTCGGCAGGTCATAGGCGCGCGGCATGGCGTAATCCATGAACGAACCGCCCAGCATCTGGCCGTCATCGTCGAAATAGCCATGTTCCAGCATGGCCTGTCCGACACCCTGCGCGATGCCGCCGTGCACCTGGCTTTCCACGAACAGCGGATTCACCACGCGACCGAAATCGTCGACCACTGTCCAGCTCACGATGTCGGTAACGCCGGTTTCCGGATCGACCTCGACCTCGCAGACATGGCAACCGTTCGGATAGGTGATCGGATTGAACTTGGCGGTCTCGCGGGTATCCAGCGTCTCGATCTGACCGGCCAGCGCCATGGACTTGGCTTCCTCGGCCAGATCGATGATGTCGATCCGGCGATCCGTGCCTGCGACCTCGAAGGTGCCGTCATTGAACTCGATATCGATCGCGTTGGTCTCGAACAGCTGCGCCGCAGCCGCCTTGCCCTTCTCGATCACCGTGTCGGACATGGCGTTGATCGCGGTCCCGGTGGATACCAGCGAGCGCGATCCGCCCGTGCCGCCGCCCGTCGGGATGGCGTCGGTATCTCCCATCACGATCTTGATCTTCTCGGCATCGATGCCCAGCCGGTCGCAGATCAGCTGCGTGAAGGCGGTCTCGTGGCCCTGGCCGTTCGACTGCGTGCCGACCAGCACGGTCACCATGCCGCCCTCTTCGAAACGGATGGCCGCGGATTCCTCGGGCATGCCCGCCGTCGCCTCGACGTAGTAGCAGATGCCGCGCCCGCGCTTCAGGCCCCGTGCCTCGGTCTCGGCCTTGCGGGCGTCGAACCCGTCCCAGTCGGCCTCCTTCAGCGCGCGCTCCATGATCATCTTGAACTCACCGGAATCGTAGGTTTCGCCGGTCGAGGTCTTGTAGGGCAACTGTTCCGGCGCAATGAAGTTGCGGCGGCGGACCTCGTCGGCGCCCAGCCCGGTTTCCATGGCAATCCGATTGACCAGACGTTCGATCAGATAGATCGCTTCCGGACGGCCCGCGCCGCGATAGGCGTCGACCGGGGTCGTATTGCTCAGCACCCCGTGCACGTTCAGATACATGACCGGGATGTCATAAACGCCGCACAGCACCTTTGCGTGAGCTGCCGTCGGGATCAGGCAGGACATGGTGGACAGGTAGCCGCCCAGATTGGCGGTCGTATGCACCTTCAGCCCCAGGAACTTGGCGTTCTCGTCGATGGCCATCTCGGCCCAGGACCAGTGATCGCGGCCCTGCGTGTCGGTCAGGAAGGCTTCCTGACGGTCCGATGTCCAGCGCACGGGACGCTTGAGCTTGCGCGCCGCGAACGACGACAGGATGTGCTCGGGATAGAAGAACAGCTTCATGCCGAAGCCACCGCCCACGTCCGGCGTCACGACCCGGATCTGGTCTTCCTCCATGCCCAGGCAGCCGGCCAGCTGGCGCTTGATGCCCCAGCCGCCCTGCGTCGGCGTGTACAGCGTGATCTTGTCGGCATCGGCGTCATAGTCAGCAATGGCGACACGGGCCTCCATCGAGTTCGCAACAACGCGCTGATTGATGACTTCGACGCGCACGGTCCTGTGGGCTTTCGCGAAGGCTTCCTCGGTCCCGGCCTCGTCGCCGTTCTCGAAATCGAAGACCATGTTGCCCGGTGCCTCGTCGTGCAGTTGCGGCGCACCGTCCTGCTTGGCCTTGCGCGCATCGGAAACGGCGTCCAGCGCATCATAGTCGACCATCACCATTTCAGCCGCATCGCGGGCCTGGGCCAGTGTCTCGGCAACCACGAAGGCCACGCCGTCGCCGACGTGACGAACCTTGTCGTGGGCCAGCGCGAAATGCGGCGGCTCGGCACGTTTGGAGCCATCCCGGTTGGTCACCGGCCAGAGGCTCGGCAGCCCCTTGACGCCCGCATCCTGCAGATCGGCACCGGTGATGATGTCCAGCACGCCGGGCATGCCCTTCGCCTCCTCGACATCGACCGAAACGATCTTCGCATGGGCGTAGGGCGAACGAACCACGACAGCATAGGTCTGGTCTTCAAAAGCCAGATCGTCCGAATAGCTGCCGGTGCCCGTGATGAAACGGATATCCTCTACGCGGCGAACCGCCTGCGCGACACCAAACTTGGTCATGTGCCCCTCCCACGAAACCTGCCGATGCGGCAGTCAGAAACAAGAAAAAGGCCCCGCCTGCAGCGGGACCGATCTGGAAACAAGATTAAAGCCCGGGGGCCAATTGGCAAGTGCGCTACTCAGCCGCCGCTGCCGCGTCCGGCGCATGCAGCGTGTAGGTCCTGTCATTGGAGAGCGACGGCACGGACTGGCGCGCCTTCGCAACCCTGGCCATGTCCAGTTCCGCCGTCACATAGCCCGGCTGCTCCCCGCCGTCGGCCAGCACCTTGCCCCAGGGATCGACGATCAGCGAATGGCCATAGGTATGCCGCCCGCCGTCATGCTCGCCCACCTGTGCCGCGGCGATGACGAAACATCCGTTCTCGATGGCGCGCGACCGCAGCAGAACGTGCCAGTGCGCCGCGCCGGTTTCCGCCGTGAAGGCCGACGGCATGGTCAGGATATCGGCGCCGGCCTTGGCCAGATCGCGGTACAGGTGCGGGAACCGCATATCATAGCAGATGGTCATGCCCAGCCGCCCGAACGGCAGATCGACGACGTTCACATGCTCGCCCGGTCGGTAGGCGCGGGATTCGGTGAACTTCTGGCCCGACGGCAGTTCCACGTCGAACATGTGGATCTTGTCATAGCGATTGGCGATGGCCCCGTCCGGCGCAAGCAGGAACGACCGGTTGACCAGCCGCTCGTCCGCTTCGCCGCGCAGGGCCAGCGAACCGATGTTCAGCCAGACACCCAGCTTCGCGGCGAGGTCGCGATAGGCGGAAAGCGTGGGATCGTCGGCTTCCGCGTGGGTGTTCGCCATCGTGTCCTGACGACGCCTGAAGATGAAGTTCGACACCTCGGGCGTCTGGATGAAGGTCGCGCCATCGGCGGCCGCAGCCTCGATCCAGCCGGTACACGCTGCCAGATTGGCTTTCCAGTCGGTGCCGGTGTTCGGCTGGATACAGGCGGCGGTGACGGTCGTCATGCGTTCTGCAGCAACGGATCCAGCGTGCCCGCGCTGTCCATGGCCGCCAGATCATCGAAGCCACCGACATGGGTGTCGCCGATGAAGATCTGCGGGACCGTGCGCCGGCCCGACCGCTTGATCATCTCGTCGCGCTTGCCCGCCGTGAACATGATATCGATCTCTTCGTAGGAAACGCCCTTGCCATCCAGCAGCTTCTTGGCGCGGTAGCAGTAGGGGCAGAGACCTGTCGTGTACATTTCGACCTTGGACATGAGCTTCAATCGACCCTTTTTTGTTTGACCCATGACATTTAGTGCACCTGGCCGCTTCGGACAACGCGTGCGATCACAAGCACGCTGACCGTCGCCGCGCCCGCCAGCTTCAGCACGCGCGCGCAGGCTTCCACCGTTGCGCCGGTCGTGTAGACATCGTCGACCAGCACCACGTGGCGTTCGGCGATCGCAGTCCGGTATCGGTCGTTCAGTGCGAAGGCACCGCGCACGTTCCGGCGCCGGGCCGTCGCGCTCAGCCCGCCCTGGGTCCGCGTCTGCCGCTTCCGGATCAGCAGATCGGGGATGCTTGCCAGGGCGTCGCGCCGGGCCACGGCTGCGGACATCAGTCCTGACTGGTTGTAGCGGCGGTGCCAAAGGCGGCGCGGATGCAGCGGCACGGGGGCGACAAGGTCTGCCGAGCCCAGAAAATCACGTCCGGCCCGGATCAGCAGGTTCGCCAGACCGTCGGCCATGTCCGTGCGGTCGCCATGCTTGAACTTCAGCAGCGCCGACCGGAGCGGCTCGTCATAGTGAACCGCCGCGCGGCAATGATCGAACGAGGGCGGTACGGCGACACACAGGCCGCAGACCCGGCCTGCTTCCGCCTCGAACTCGAAGGGCCGCCCGCAGGAGACGCACATCGGATCCGCAATGAACACGCTGTCGCCGAAGCAGGAGCCGCACAGGCGCGCCGGATCGGCCATCGGCGCACCGCAGCCGAAGCATTGTGCAGGCAGCAGCAGATCCAGCGCCTGCCGTCCGAATGTGGAAAACGCGCCCATGGCCGAAAGTGTGGCATCGCCGTCCGCGCGGTGCCATATCTTTCGCCCATGAGCGACAGCATCGACATCTTCGACCGCAGATTGCATCGGCGAAACCGTGACCGCGCCGCCGGGGGCTTTGCCGACCACGACTTCCTGTTCCGGGAGATCGCGGATCGCATGGCAGACAGGCTGCTGGATGTGAACCGTTCGTTCGATCTCGCCCTGGTTCCGGGCGGCAGGGCCCCTCTGCCCGCTGGGCTGATCGGGCAGCAGGGACGGATCGGCCATGCCGTGACGATGGATCTGTCGCTGCGATTTGCGCGGAACGGCATCGTCGCCGACGAAGCCTTCCTGCCGTTCGCGGCGCAGAGCTTCGACCTGATCTTCAGCCCGCTGGCCCTGCACTGGGTGAACGATCTGCCGGGTGCCCTGATCCAGTTGCGCCGGGCGCTGAAACCCGATGGCCTGCTGCTCGCCGCGATGTTCGGTGGCGGCACGCTGATCGAACTCCGCCAGTGCCTGATGGCAGCCGAACTGGAGATCGAGGGCGGCGCCAGCCCCCGCGTCTCCCCCTTCGCCGAACTGGGCGACGCATCGGGCCTGCTGCAGCGCGCGGGGTTCGCATTGCCTGTCGCGGACATGGACACGATCACGGTGACCTATGCGCACCCGCTGAAGCTGCTGGCCGACCTGCGCGGCATGGGCGAACAGAACGCCGTCATCGAGCGCCGCAGAACCTTCCTGCGGCGTGCTACGCTGCTGCGGGCCATGGAAATCTACGTCGAGCGGTTCGGCATGGCCGACGGCCGCGTACCCGCGACCTTCGAGATCATCTATCTGACGGGCTGGTCCCCGCACGAGAGCCAGCAGAAGCCGCTCCGGCCAGGCGAGGCGTCACTGAGGCTCGCAGACGCGCTGGGCTCGGACGAAGTCGGGGCAGGCGAAACAGTCCGCCCGCCCCGAAAACCTTAGCAGTTCTTCTGCGATCAGGAATCGTGCAGCTGCACGTACTCGAACTCGCCGGGGCGGTTGTTGATGCCGCGGCGCGGCGGGGCGATCCAGCCGGCGTATTCGCCGGGTTCGGTGACCGGCACCATCAGGGATTTGACGAATTCGCCGTCTTCCGCTGTCGGCAACCATTCGTCGCGCTTGGCGTCCCATTCTTCCTTGGAGATGATCTTGCCTTCAGGTGAAACCGGAACATTGGCAAAGAAGCCTATGTTTCTGTTGAATCCTTCATGCGGCATGGTCAGTTCGAAATCGACGCCGGCCTTGCTGATGATCCGGTTCCAGCGCGTCACGCCGATGGCGGCATCCCGGCTGTAATCGTCGCGCAGACGCATGTTGATGGCCGAAAGGGCCGGCAGGTCCTTCACGACGATCTGGCCGTCGACGATCTGGCTGACGGGATAGGTTGCATCCTTCAGCCTGTGATCATCGTCGATCCTGTTCTCCATGAAGCGGCCCTTCAGGCCTGCATTGAAGGCGTTCGCCGCATTGGTCGAGACCTCCTGCCCGAACAGGTCGAGCGACAGCGTGTAGTGCAGGTTCAGCTTCCGCTGGATCGTCGGCAGATCAATCACGCCGAGCGCCCGGATCTTCTCGACATCATGGGGATCGCTGATGCCCGCATCGACCATCGCATCGACGGTCCGCTGAATGACGCGCCCCACGCCTGTCTCGCCCACGAACATGTGGTGCGCTTCCTCGGTCAGCATGAATCGGGTCGTCCGCGCCAGCGGGTCGAAGCCCGACTGCGCCAGCGATTCCAGCTGCATCTTGCCGTCACGGTCGGTGAAATAGGTGAACATGAACAGCGACAGCCAGTCGGGCGTTTCCTCATTGAAGGCCCCCAGCATGCGCGGCGCATCCTGGTCGCCCGAACGGCGGCGCAGCAGATCGTCGGCTTCCTCGCGCCCGTCGCGCCCGAAGTATTTCTGCAGCAGGTAGACCATCGCCCATAGGTGACGCCCCTCCTCCACATTGATCTGGAACAGGTTGCGCATGTCATAAAGCGACGGCGCGGTCTTGCCGAGGTGACGCTGCTGTTCGACGGATGCGGGCTCGGTGTCGCCCTGGATGACGATCAGACGGCGCAGCATGGCGCGATATTCGCCCGGCACCTCGTTCCAGACCGGCTCTCCCATATGCTCGCCGAAACCGATCGTGCGGCCCTCGACTTCGGGTGCCAGAAGGATACCCCAGCGGTATTCGGGCATTTTCACATAGTCGAACTTGGCCCACCCCTTCGGATCGACCCCGACGGCGGTGCGCAGATAGACCGGCACATCCTGAAAGCCTTCCGGCCCCAGGTCCTTCCACCAGTCGATGTAGCCCGGGTGCCATTTCTCCAGCGCCTTCAGCACCTTGCGATCCTCGGAGAGACCGACATTGTTCGGAATGAGGGTATCGTAGCTGACGTTCATCTCGCCCATGGGATTGTCCTTTCAGCCGTCAGGTTTCAGTTCGACGCCTTACACGCGCCGCATGTCATATTCGCCGCGCTGGCCGGAGCCATAACGTTGCAGCGCGCCCGCTTCGCCGACGGCGTTCGGGCGCTGGAAGATCCAGTTCTGCCAGGCGGTCAGCCGCCCGAAGATCCGCGTCTCCATGGTTTCGGGTCCGGGGAAGCGCAGATTGGCCTCCATGCCGGTCATCGCATCGGGCGAGAAGCTGGCGCGTTCCTCGATGAACATGCGCACTTCATCGTCCCAGTCGATATCGTCCAGGGCCTGGGTGATCAGGCCAAGATCATCTGCCTGCTCTGCCTCAAGCGCTTCGCCCGCAGTATCCTTCGCCCTGTCGACGGCTTCGGGCTCGCCCAGAAACCGGGTCTGAAGACGGGTCAGATCATTCGACATCGGAAACGGGCCGAAATTCGACCTTGTCAGCGTGATCGTCGCGACGGGCCGGTTGTCGCCCTCGAACTCGTCCAGCATCATGTAGCTGCGATCGACGGCAAACAGGATCTCGGCCAGCACGCCCGCAAAGCACGAGCCATGCTCGACCATGGCGACCAGCGAGCGGGAGGTCATGTCGATCCGTTTCAGCACACGTTTCCAGTACAGCAGGATCTCGTTCGCCAGCCAGTCGTCGGCATTGTCGTGCAGCAGTTTCTCATGGGCGACCAGCTTCCCGGGATCGCCCTGCGACTTGAAGATGATGACGCCGGTTTCCAGTTCGTTCAGACGCAGGTGCAGGATCGCGTCATCCAGCTCGCGGGCCAGTTTCAGCAGGTACCCGTCCGCGCCCTGCCCGTGCAGTTCGTCCACCGAAGTGGGCGCATCGTCGTCCGGTCCGGACAAGGTGATCGTCGCGACGCCGGCGTCGCGGTCCAGCGCAACCTCGACCAGCGAATAGGTCACGGAGCCGTCCTCCGAAATCGTGCGCTCCAGCGGGGTCAGTTCGATGCCCTTCGCGTTACGGTCGCGGGATGACTTCTCCGCGAACTCGGCTGCACGCTCCGCCACCGTCTCGTCGAACACCGAGTTGCGGACCACCTCGTCGACCAGCCGCCAGTCTTTCGCACGCTGACCGCGCACGCCTTCTTCCGTCGAACAGAAGATATCGGCACGGTCACGCCGCACCTTGCGCTTGTCGGTGACGCGGGTCAGGCCACCGGTGCCCGGCAAAACCGCCAGCAGCGGCACCTCGGGCAGGGCGACCGAGGACGCGCCGTCGTCGGTCAGCATGATATAGTCGCATGCCAGCGCCAGTTCATAGCCGCCGCCCGCGCAGGCGCCCTTCACGGCACAGATGTAATGCTGCCCGCTTTCCTCACCTGCTGCTTCAAAGGTATTCCGTGTCTCATTGGTAAACTTACAGAAATTTACCTTGTGGGCGTGTGCCGCACCGGCGAGCATGCGGATGTTCGCACCGGCGCAGAACACCTTGTCCTTGGCGGACTGCATGACGACGGCACGCACTTCGGGATGCTCGAAACGCATGCGCTGAACGATGTCCGCAAGCTCGATATCGACGCCCAGATCGTAGGAATTCAGCTTGAGCTCATAGCCCTCGAAAAGCCCGCCATTCTCGTCGACGTCCATGAACAGCCGCGCCACCGGCCCGTCATATTCGACTTTCCAATGACGATACCTGGACGGATCAGTCCGGAAATCGATCTGCTTGGCACTGCTTCCGTTACCCAAGGCGCATCCTCCAGAGGGTTATCCCTTCTTCTGGAGATGCATTATAATGCGTTTTCTCAAATGCACAAGCCGCCGGCGACGAATGCAACATTCTGCATTCGGTCGCGCCGGACGGCTACAGGCCGCCCTTCGCGATCACGAAATCCCGGATCGTTTCCACGCCCACGCCGGACTTGATCCGGGTGAAAACGAAAGGCCGGTCTTTCCGCTGTGCCTTCGCATCGCGGTCCATGCGCGACAGGTCTGCGCCGACCAGTTCGGCCAGATCGGTCTTGTTGATGATCAGCATGTCCGAGCGTGTGATGCCCGGCCCGCCCTTGGCCGGAATCTTGTCGCCCGCCGAAACATCGATGACGTACAGCGTGATATCGGCGAGTTCCGGGCTGAAGGTCGCGGCAAGATTGTCGCCACCGCTTTCGATCAGGATAACATCCAGATCCGGGAAGCGCCGCCACATGTCGGACACCGCTGCCAGATTGATGGATGCGTCCTCGCGGATCGCGGTGTGCGGACATCCGCCGGTCTCGACGCCCATGATCCGCTCCGCCGGCAGCGCGCCGGTCCGGGTCAGGATCTCGGCATCTTCCTTGGTGTAGATGTCGTTGGTGATGGCGGCGACCGAATAGTCGCGGCTCAACTCGCGCGACAACTGTTCCATCAGGGCTGTTTTGCCGGACCCGACCGGGCCGCCGATGCCGATCCGCAGCGGACCGTTGGGTGATGTCGTCATGAGCGGAAAAGCCTCGTTCTCTGGGTTTCATGTTGCATGGATTTCAGATCGGCCATGAATGTCATGGTGGAGATGCCGTCGAGGGGCGTGACCAGCGCCGTCGCCGCGACCTTCGGGATCAGCGGTTCCAGCGCACTGGTCAGCAGCAGGCCGTCGGTCTGTCCCAGCGGCACCAGCCGGACAGTCGCCGAGATCAGGTTGGCGGCATAGGCGTGCAGGTAGGCGACGGCAGCCTCCGTCAGCGGTACACCGTGCCCCGCCGCGGTGACACCGACCGCCACCGGATAGGCGATTGCGCCATCATGACGGACGCGCAGCAGATCCGTTGCTTCGGTTGGCCAGGCTGAATCGACGGCTTTCAGGAAGGCAGCACCTTGCGATTCCGTTTCAAGCGCCAGTTCCGACGTCGCGGACAGCGCCTCGGCCATCTCCGCGACGTCCACCAGAAGATCGTCATCCTCGTTCACGACGGCACGCCACGCGTGGATCATCAGGACCGCGTCCATGCGGCCTGCCCCCTGTGCCACCATGTCGGTGATCCAGATGCCCGCGCTCGCTCGATCCTTGATGTCGCCATCCTCGACGGCGGTTTCCAGACCGTGGCTGTAGGTGTAGGCGCCGACAGGAAAGCTCGGCGACAGCCAGCTCATCAGTCTCAAAAGGGCTGTGTTCTCAGGCATGTTTTCTCCCCGTTTCGGTCCCCGATGCGGATTTTTCGTCTGCACCAGTAGCAATATTGATCCCGGAGGGTCATGCCCGCCCTCGCGCGGGCATCCGGCGAACTTCGAGATTTGCGGCAAAGCCGCCCCGGATCCCCGCGCGAGGGCGGGGATGACCCCTGTTCGATTGATGCGATCAGTTCAACATCTGCTCTTCTCAGTGGCTGTGGTGGTGGACCGGTCCGGCCCCATAGGCACCGCTCTCGGGATCGAAGGCGGCAACCACCTCGGATGTCCGACCGCCCAGTCCCTTGACCATCTGCTCGATCACATGGTCCGCACGGATGCGGAGACGGTCACCGAGCAACTGCGTCGGCAAATGGCGATTGCCCAGATGCCAGGTAATCCGCACCAGATGCGCGGTATCGTCCGCCCTGATTTCCAGCAGTCGCTCTTCCGCCGCACGCACCAGAACAATCTGGCCGCCGGTGAGCTTCAATCCGTCGCCATCCCGGATCGACGGCACCTCGGGCAGATCCAGCAGAAAAGATGTCCCCCCCTCACCTTCCAGCGCCAGCCGACGCCGGCGCCTGTCCTCCAGATCGATGGTCACCCGATCGACAACGGAAGCCGCATCGAAGGACCCGCGCTCCAGTACTTCATGGCTTTTCAACATGATCAGAACAGGAAGTACCGCTGCGCCATGGGCAGCACTTCGGCCGGTTCGCAGGTCAGCAGTTCGCCGTTCGCGCGCACCTCATAGGTTTCAGGATGCACCTCGATCTCGGGCATCATGTCGTTGAGCACCATCGACTTCTTGCCGATGCCGCCGCGCGTGTTCTCGATGGCGACGAGTTCCTTCGACAGGCCGAGCGACTCCCCGACACCGGCATGCAGCGCGACCTTCGAGACAAAGGTAACCGATGAATGCTGCATGGACTTGCCGAACGATCCGAACATCGGGCGGTAGTGGACGGGTTGCGGCGTCGGGATCGAGGCATTGGGATCCCCCATCAGCGCCGCCGCGATCGTGCCGCTCTTCAGGATCAGGTCCGGTTTGACACCGAAGAAGGCCGGCGACCAGACCACCAGATCGGCCAGCTTGCCCGGTTCCACGGACCCGATGTGTTTCGACATGCCGTGCGCGATGGCCGGATTGATGGTGTATTTGGCGATATAGCGGCGGACACGGAAATTGTCGTTGTCGCCGGTCTCCTCGGGCAGCGGCCCGCGCTGCTTCTTCATCTTGTCGGCGGTCTGCCAGGTGCGGATGATCACCTCGCCCACACGGCCCATGGCCTGACTGTCGGAGGCGATGATCGAGAAGGCACCCATGTCGTGCAGAATGTCTTCTGCGGCAATGGTCTCGCGCCGGATGCGGCTTTCGGCGAAGGCCACGTCCTCGGGGATGTTCGGGTCGAGGTGATGACAGACCATCAGCATATCCAGATGCTCATCCACCGTGTTGACCGTGAAAGGCCGCGTCGGGTTGGTCGAGGACGGGATCACATTGGGTTCGCCGCAGACCTTGATGATGTCCGGCGCATGTCCGCCACCCGCGCCCTCGGTGTGGAAGGCGTGGATGGTGCGGCCCTTGAAGCTGGCCACCGTGTTCTCGACGAAGCCGCTCTCGTTCAGCGTGTCGGTGTGGATCATCACCTGCACATCCATCGCGTCGGCGACGGACAGGCAGCAGTCGATGGCCGCAGGCGTGGTGCCCCAGTCCTCGTGCAGCTTCATCGACGACGCACCGGCCATGACCATTTCTTCCAGCGCCTTCGGCGTCGAGGCGTTGCCCTTGCCCGACAGTCCCAGATTCACCGGGAAACTGTCGAAGGCCTGCAGCATACGTCCGATGTGCCAGGGGCCAGGCGTGCAGGTGGTGGCGTTCGTGCCCGTCGCTGGACCGGTGCCGCCGCCCAGCATGGTTGTGACCCCGCTTGTCAGCGCTTCCTCCATCAGTTGCGGACAGATGAAGTGGATATGTGCGTCGAAGCCGCCAGCGGTGATGATCTTGCCCTCACCGGCGATGGCTTCGGTGCCGGGACCGACGATGATGTCCACGCCCGGCTGGGTATCCGGATTACCGGCCTTGCCAACGCCCGCGATGCGACCGTCCTTGATGCCGATGTCGGCCTTGATGATGCCGGTATGATCGACGATCAGCGCGTTTGTGATCACCGTATCGACGGCCCCCTCGGCACGGCTGACCTGCGACTGGCCCATGCCGTCGCGGATCACCTTGCCGCCACCGAACTTCACTTCCTCGCCGTAGATCGTGCGGTCTTCCTCGACCTCGATGAACAGTTCCGTGTCGGCGAGACGCACCTTGTCCCCGACGGTCGGGCCGAACATGTCGGCATAGGTCTCGCGTCCAATGCGATAGGCCATCAGTCCAGTGCCCCCATGATCTTTCCGTTGAAGCCAAACACCTTCCGGGCACCGCTCAGCGGCACCAGTGTCACGTCGCGGCTCTGGCCCGGTTCGAAACGCACCGCCGTTCCGGCGGGAATGTCGAGACGCATCCCGCGCGCTGCGTTGCGGTCGAAGTCGAGCCCCGGATTGGTCTCGGCGAAATGATAGTGACTGCCGACCTGCACGGGCCGGTCGCCGGTGTTCGCGACCTTCAGAGTGACGGTCTCGGCACCTTCGTTCAGCACGATCTCGCCGGGCTTGATGATATATTCACCTGGGATCATGACTGTTCTCCAACCGTTGAACGCCGCATGCCAGAGAAGGCCATGCCCGCCTTGCGCGGGCATCCGGCAAAACCATGGTCTCGCGGCAAAGCCGCTCCGGCTCCCCGCATGAAGCGGGGATGACCCGCTGAGTTCGATCGAACCATCTTCTGCACCCTCATCGAATGGGCTCATGAACGGTGACCAGCTTGGTCCCGTCGGGGAACGTGGCCTCGACCTGCACGTCGTGGATCATCTCGGCGATGCCTTCCATGACCTGATCGCGGGTGATCACCTTCGCGCCGTCCGCCATCAGGTCAGCGACCGAGCGTCCGTCCCGTGCGCCTTCGACCACGTAGTCGCTGATCAGCGCGATGGCTTCCGGGTAGTTCAGCTTCACGCCGCGCTCCAGCCGCCGCCGCGCGACCATCGCCGCGACCGAGATCAGCAGCTTGTCCTTTTCCCTCGGGGTGAGGTTCATGTCGGTCTCCCTCCCTCTTCGTCAGATCTGGAACACGCGGGGCAACCGCCCGGCGCGTCCGAAAGCCAGTTCGCGCAGAACCGGAATAATTCTCGCGATCAGGTCGCGCAGCGAGTCGCCGTCCTTGGCAATCAAACGCCCGGTGACCAGGCCTTTCATCAGGCTGGCGCCGCCGGATGTGCCTGCGATATCGCGTACTGCATCCAGCATGGCCTTCGGGTCGGTGACCTGCGCCAGGATCGTCGCATAGGCGCCCGCGCCATCCAGCACCGCGGGACGGGCGATCTGCGCCGCCAGATCACCTTCGAGGCGGAACGGGTCACGATAGATCAGACGCGTCCCGCGATAGATGCGCCAGTCGTCGTCGATCAGCCCGCTGGCGACAGTCTCCCCCATCGCCTTGCGTCCCAGCACCATGCTTTCGACGGCGAGAAACCGGCTGTCATCCTGCAGATGAACCGCCGTCCGGCGCAGGAACCGGCCCTGATCGAAAAGGATCATCTCCTGCGGCAGCCATTCGGCGGACGCGCGCGCGGCGACGTTCAGTGTATTGGTGATATGCGCCGCATCACCTGTGCTGCGATAGATGCGCTCGGCTGCCTGTGTCGAGATGCAGGCATCCGCGTCCGCCCCCCATGTCACTTCGGTCGAAACCCTGTCGCCACCCGTCAGGCCGCCGGCCGTATTGATCAGCACGGCTGTCTTCGGTTCGTCGCCATAGACTTTCGGCAGGCGCGCCTTCATACATCCGCGCTGATGGAGATCGGCCAGCGCCGCCCGCTCACCGACCCCCAGGAAGGCGAGACGGACAGCGCCGACCGACCGCGGCAGCCCCGGACTGCCTGCCTGCTGGACCGGGGCTGCCGACATCGCCGGCTCAGACCGTGAGATGGCGTCGAACATCGTCCTCATCCATCTCGTCGGCCTTGCCGGAAAGCACAATCTCTCCACGATCCATGACGTGGAACGTGTCGGCCAGATCGCGTGCGAACTCGAAATACTGTTCGACCAGCAGGATCGCCATGTCACCCCGGTCGCGCAGCAGTTTGATGACCTCGCCGATGTCCTGGATGATCGACGGCTGGATGCCCTCGGTCGGCTCGTCCAGCAGCAGTACCTTCGGGCGGGTGACCAGCGCACGGGCGATGGCAAGCTGTTGCTGCTGTCCGCCCGACAGGTCGCCGCCGCGACGGCCCAGCATGCTCTTCAGCACCGGGAAAAGGTCGAACAGATCTTCAGGCACGTTGCGCTGGGCCCGGGGCAGACAGGCATAGCCGGTTTCCAGGTTTTCCCGCACCGTCAGCAAGGGAAAGATTTCCCGGCCCTGAGGCACGATGGCGATGCCGGCACGGGCGCGCTCGAACGGCTTCATCGAGGTAATGGCGCGCTCGTCGAGCGTGATGGCGCCCGAACTGACGGATTGCTGTCCGGCGATGGCCGCAAGTGTCGAGGTCTTGCCGACGCCGTTGCGGCCCATCAGACAGGTCACCTTGCCCGGCTCGGCCGCCAGCGAGACACCCCAGAGCGCCTGAGAAGCGCCGTAGGAGAGACTGATGTCGGATACGGTCAGCATCTCGAATCTACCTTCCTACGAACTTCGTCATCCCAGCCGCCGCGCAGCGGCGCGCGGGGATCGGGTTCAAAAAATGGCTGGTTCAGCCCGATCCCCGTGTTTCGCTTGCGCAAAAACGGGGATGACGCTGGCCAGATGGTCGGGGAAATTATCATCATCACCTCCCCAGATAGACTTCGATGACGCGTTCATTCGCGCTGACGGCATCCAGCGATCCTTCCGCCAGCACCGATCCCTCGTGCAGCACCGTAACCCGGACATCCAGATCGCGCACGAAGGTCATGTCGTGTTCGACCACGACGACGGCTGCATTCTCTGCAATGTCCTTCAGCAGCTTTGCCGTCTCCGCCGTCTCGTCGTCGGTCATGCCCGCCGCCGGCTCGTCGACCAGCAGCAGCTTCGGCTCCTGCGCCAACAGCATGCCGATCTCCAGCCACTGCTTCTGCCCGTGGCTGAGCGACCCGGCCAGCATGTCCGCGTGATCCCCCAGCCGCGTGATCGCCAGGATCTCGTCGATCCGCGCCATCGACTGTGTGTTTCGCCGCCAGAAAAGCGTGGCCCGGACCGACCGGTCCGACTTCAGCGCCAGTTCCAGATTGTCGTAGACGGTCTGGGTCTCGAACACCGTCGGCTTCTGGAATTTCCGCCCGATGCCCAGCTCCGCGATCGCCGCTTCGTCATGCCGGGTCAGGTCGATGCTGCCTTCGAAGAAGATGTCGCCCTTGTCAGGCCGGGTCTTGCCCGTGATGACGTCCATCATCGTGGTCTTGCCTGCCCCGTTCGGGCCGATGATCGCGCGCATCTCGCCCTTGGCCAGCACCAGCGAAAGATCGTTCAGCGCCTTGAAGCCGTCGAAGGAGACGCTGACCCCGTCGAGATAAAGCGTGCTGTCTGTCAGTTCGACTGCCATCGCCCTAGGCCTCCGCCGGTGGGTTGGTGGAGACCTTCTGGACGCCCGGATCGGGACCCGGATCCTGTCCGCGCTTGCGTGCACCCCACACGCCCTCCAGCACACCGACGATCCCCTTCGGCATGAACAGGGTGACAAAGACGAACAGGGCACCGAGCGCAAACAGCCATATCTCGGGGAAGGCACCGGTCAGCCACGTCTTCGCGTAGTTGACGATGATCGCACCGACGATGGCTCCGTACAGCGTACCGCGCCCGCCGACAGCCACCCAGATGACGATCTCGATGGAGATGGCCGGGGTGAACTCGGAGGGGTTGATGATGCCGACCTGGGGCACGTAGAGCGCGCCGCCGACACCGGCCATGCAGGCCGACAACACGAACACCGCCAGCTTGTAGCGGTCGACCCGGTATCCCAGGAATCGCGTTCGGCTTTCTGCATCCCGGATGGCGGTGATGACCTTGCCGTATTTCGACCGAACCACCGCCTTGCAGATCAGGAACCCGAGCGAAAGCGCGATGGCTGACGCGATCAGCAGTCCGACGCGCGTGCCGTCATCCTGCAGGTCGAAACCCAGGATGTCCTTGAAATCGGTCAGCCCGTTGTTGCCGCCGAAACCCATGTTGTTGCGGAAGAAGGCCAGCATCAGGGCAAAGGTCATGGCCTGCGTGATGATCGACAGGTAAACGCCCGTCACCCGGCTGCGGAAGGCGAACCAGCCGAAGATGAAGGCCAGCAGGCCAGGCACCAGAATCACCATGATCGCGGCGAACCAGAACATGTCGAAGCCGTACCAGTACCAGGGCAGCGCGTCCCAGTTGAGGAACACCATGAAGTCCGGCAGGTCCGGGTTCCCGTATACGCCGCGTTCGCCGATCTGACGCATCAGATACATGCCCATGGCATAGCCGCCGAGCGCGAAGAACGCGCCGTGCCCGAGGCTGAGGATCCCGCAGTAACCCCAGATCAGATCGACCGACAGCGCCAGCAGCGCATAGGTCAGATACTTGCCGATCAGGGCGACCATGTAGGTCGGCGCGTGCAGCGCATGCCCGGCCGGCAACAGCTGGTTGGACAGGCCGATCAGGATCACGATGCCCAGCAGCGCACCCAGGAAGATCATGCCGCCACGGTCGAACGCGCGGAATACGAAACCCTGCATCATCATTGTTCCACCGCCCGGCCCTTAAGCGCGAACAGGCCGCGCGGGCGCTTCTGAATGAACAGGATGATGAAGACCAGCACGAAGATCTTGGCCAGCACGGCACCTGTGAAGGGTTCCAGGAACTTGTTGGCGACGCCCAGGCTCATGGCCGCGACCAGTGTGCCCCAGAGGTTTCCGACACCGCCGAACACCACCACCATGAAGCTGTCGATGATGTAGGACTGTCCCAGATTCGGACTGACGTTGTCGATCTGGCTGAGCGCCACGCCGGCGATCCCGGCAATACCCGACCCTAGGCCGAACGTCATGGCGTCAACCCAGTCGGTGCGCACGCCCATCGATGCCGCCATGCGCCGGTTCTGGGTCACGGCGCGCATCTGCAGGCCCAGCGGCGTCTTGCGCAGCACCAGCATCAGCGTGAACAGCACCACCAGCGCGAAGACGATGATCCAGATCCGGTTGTAGGTCAGCGTCATCTCGCCAAGCTGCATGGCACCCGACATGAAGTCCGGATTGCCGACCTCCTGATTGGTCGGTCCGAAGACCGATCGCACGGCCTGCTGCAGAATCAGGCTGACGCCCCAGGTCGCCAGCAGCGTCTCCAGCGGACGACCGTAAAGGTAGCGGATGATACCCCGCTCCATTGCGACGCCGACGCTGCCCGACACCAGAAAGGCCAGCGGGATTGCGATAAGCAGCGAGAACTCGAAGGCGCCGGGCATGTTGTGGCGGATGATCTCCTGTACCACGAAGGTGGTATAGGCCCCCAGCATGACCATCTCGCCGTGCGCCATGTTGATCACGCCCATCACGCCGAAGGTGATGGCCAGTCCGATGGCCGCCATCAGCAACACCGATCCGAGGCTGATGCCGTAGTAGATGTTCTGGGCCATGGCCCAGAGTTCCAGCCGCTCCTCAATCAGATCCGCGGCCTTGTCCGCCGCTGCCTGCACCGCCGGAGGCGTGTCGTCGTGAATGGCGCGCAGCAGCGAAAGCGCATCCCTGCCACCCCGATCCGCCAGCGCTTCGATCGCGGCGATCTTGGTGGCCGCGTCCAGGTCGGAGAGCAGCACCGACGCGGCACGGGCCTCGATCATCGCGTCGCGGACGCCGTCGTCCGTCTCGGCCTCGATCGCCGCATCCAGCGTTGCGATCGCACCGGGGTCCGGGCTCTTGAACAGGGACTGGGCGGCCGCCTGGCGGACCCTCGCATCGGGGGACCGCAGCGTCAGCGATCCCATGGCACCGCGAATGGCGCGGCGCAGGCTGTTGTTGATGCCGATCTTCCTGGCCGCGCGCTTGCCGACATTCTCGACCAGTTCACCCGTCAGCGGATCCAGCAGGTCCACGCCCTTGTCGGCATCGCGTGCAATGAAGACCTTGTCGTCGGACTTGCGGTAGTAGAGGTCGCCGTCGTTGAGTGCGGTCAGCACATCGGCGGCCCGGGTATCGCCGGTCGCGGCGATGGCATTCACCGTCTGCTCAAGCGCGGCGTAATCCCTGGTATTCAGTTGATCGATCAGCCCGGAAAGATCGTCGGCGCGCGCCTCAAGTGCGGGCAGGCAGAGGCAGATGCCGACAATCAGGGCGAGGATGCGGGCCATCATGGGCCTGTCTCGCTTCGTGTCTGGGGGTCAGTAACGGGTTGTGCGGGTAAGACCGGCCGGAAGACCAGGTCAAGGCAGCGGCAGCAAGCGAACCTCCCTCCCCCGGGGTTGAGCCGGGAGAGGGAGATCCGGTCAGATCACGAACCGGGTTCGTACTTCGGCTTCTCACAGCCACCGCAAACCCACGGATAGGTCCAGTCGGCCGTCAGCTTGGCGCTTTCCGGGATGTAGTCGGACCAGGCGTCGCCCTTGACGACACCCTCGGTCGACCAGACGGTCTGGAACTGGCCGTCATCCTGAATCTCGCCGATCAGTACCGGCTTGGACAGGTGATGGTTGGTGTTCATCACCGCCGTGCCACCGGTAAGGTTCGGCACGGTCTGGCCGTACATCGCCTGACGGACGGCATCCACATCGGTCGTGCCGGCCTGTTCGACCGCCTGCACCCACATCTTGAAGCCGATGTAATGCGCTTCCATCGGATCGTTGGTCACACGGTCCTCGGAACCGATAAACGCCTGCCATTTCTCGATGAAGGCGTCATTGGCCGCATTGTCGACGGACATGAAGTAGTTCCATGCGGCCAGATGGCCGACCAGCGGAGCCGTATCGATACCGGCGAGTTCTTCCTCACCGACCGAGAAGGCCACGACCGGAATGTCCTCGGCCTTGATGCCCTGGTTGCCCAGTTCCTTGTAGAACGGCACGTTGGCGTCGCCATTGATGGTGGAAACAACCGCCGTCTTTTTGCCGGCAGAACCGAACGCCTTGATGTCGGCGACGATCGTCTGCCAGTCGGCATGACCGAACGGCGTGTAGTTGATCATGATGTCTTCGGCGGCGACGCCCTTGGCCTTCAGATAGGCTTCAAGGATCTTGTTGGTCGTGCGCGGATAGACATAGTCGGTGCCGGCCAGAACCCAGCGCTCGACCTTCTCGTTCTTCATCAGGTAATCCACAGCCGGGATCGCCTGCTGGTTCGGGGCCGCACCGGTATAGAAGACGTTGCGTGAGCTTTCCTCACCTTCGTACTGGACCGGGTAGAACAGCATGCTGTTCAGTTCCTCGAAGACCGGCAGGACCGATTTCCGCGACACGCTGGTCCAGCAACCGAAAACGACATCGACCTTGTTCACTTCGATCAGTTCACGCGCCTTCTCGGCGAACAGCGGCCAGTTCGACGCCGGGTCGACCACGACGGCCTCCAGCTGCTTGCCCAGCAGACCGCCCTTCTTGTTCTGATCCTCGATCAGCATCAGCATGACGTCCTTCAGCGTCGTCTCGCTGATCGCCATCGTGCCCGAGAGCGAATGAAGCACGCCCACCTTGATCGTGTCGGCGGCCTGAACCGCACTTGCGGCCAGACCGACCGCCAATGCGGCACCTGCTGCCAGCGTCTTCACCTTATTCAATCCCAACATCGTCTCTCCACCTCCTGTGACCGACGGGGTAACCCGCCAACCATTCCAAGAGACGTGCCAAGGCAAAAATTTTGATCAGGAAATAATTTTCGACATGATAACAATACGTTAAGCAAGCATTGCGCGTGCCCTCAAACTGATCAGGTGCTTACCGAACAGGCAGGGCAGCGCCGAAACAGAGGAAAAAACAGGCAAACACAAATTTTGCCTGTTTTTCATTCATTTTTCAGAATCAGCCGATCCGCGCGCTGCCACCACCATCCACGGGCAGTACGATCCCGGTGATGAACCGTGCCTCGTCCGAGGCCAGAAACAGGCTCGCGTAGGCCGTATCCCAGGCAGAGCCCATCTGCTGGCGCAGCGGCACGCGGGCGGCGCGCTTCTGGCGGATCTCGTCTGCCTCCACCCCATGGAAACTGGCATTGCCGACAATCGCCATCGGCGTATCCATCAGCCCCGGCGCGATGGCATTGCAGCGCACGCCGTACCTGGCATTGCCCATGGCAACGTTGACCGTCAGGCGGTTCATCGCGGCCTTGGACAGTTCATAGGCCGTCATGCCCGACGTCGCGATCGCCGCGAGCGATGAGATATTGACGATGCTGCCGCCACCAGCATCGCGCATGACGGGCACCGCTTCGGCGATCATGCGCCACGCGCTCTTCAGATTGACCTCCATGATCCGGTCGAAGGCGTCCTCTGTCAGGCGGTGGGCCGGCGCGTCGCCGCCTCCGCCGATCCCGACGTTGTTGACCAGGATGTCCAGCCGTTCCAGACCGTCACGCGCCCGTGCGATGAGCATCTCGCAATCGGTCTGGCTCGTGACATCGGCCTGCATGGCTTCGCCTGCGCCGCCTTCAGCGCGGATCATCTCGACCGTCTCGTCTGCCCTTTCCAGGTCCCGGTCCGCACAGATCACATGCGCTCCCGCCCGCGCGAACAGCACGGAGATCGCGCGGCCGTTGCCGATTGTCTCGCCGGGAGTCTGGCCGGCACCGGTCACGATGGCGACCTTGCCCGCCAGCCGGCCGCCGACGTCATTCATCGCTTCAGGTCCGGGTCGAGGACCAACCCGTCATCAAGCTGCACGCCGAACGTGTTCAGCATCATCGATACCTGCGTGTACTGGGCCACCGTGAAGACCACATCCATGCGCTGCTTCTCGGTGAGCGATGAGAGCGCGTCCCATGTCGCATCTGAAATGAAGTGATCGCGCACCAGTTCGTCGGTCGCCCGGAGATAGGCCCGGTCCAGATCGTTCCAGAGCGGTGAGTCAGGGCCTTCCTTGATCCGCTGGATCTCGATATCCGTCAGTCCGCAGTCTCGCCCGATGACCTCGTGCTGCGCCCATTCATACCCGGACGAACACAGATAGCCGGTGCGCAGGATGATCAGTTCCCGGTCGCGCGGGCTGAGATCATTGCGATCCGACAGCACATAGCCGCCCCAGAAATTGAACCGCTTGAACGCCCGCGGCGCGCGCACCAGCGTCCGGAAGATATTCAGCACCGGTCCCCAGTTGGCCAGCGGCTTCAGCGCTTCCTTCTGCTCGTCGGTAAACTCGTCGTCCTGCAATGGCGTGATACGTGCCTGATTCAACCGCATGTTCGTGCTCCTCCCCTGAAAACATCCGGCCCCAGCATAGCCGGAAATACGGCGATGCACGTCGCAGAATAGGAAGGGTCACATATGCAATTGCCTGCCAGCCTGGCTGCAGCTCGCCTGGTGGTCAGCCCCGGATCTTCGCAGCGCAGGACCGGTATAGGTTGCGGCTGACGACCGACGGGTGCGATTGCGCGAACCCGTCCAGCAGTTCTGCCTTGAATGCCCGGGCCGCCCGCACGTTCACATCATTGCCGGGCGCCAGCGCCAGCAGGTCGATCACATGCAGCGCCAACTGCGGCTGCCCGCGATCACGCAGGGCGCGCGCGCGGTCCAGAACGGCCTTCCGGTCCGTGATCGCGGAAAGGATCGCGTCGGCGGCATCGACAGGCGCGCCGGGATGCAGGTCCGTCGCGTTGCGGCTGGTCCACCAGCCATTCTCGGAACGGTAGATGTCGCGGACGATGTATTCCGGGCAGCCGTAGATCGGCTTCATGGCCGGATGCTCGAAGATCTCAGATGGATACTCGATATCGTGGATGACCTCGATATCCGTCATGCCGGCATTCATGCGTTCGACAACAGCCTGACGCAGATAGCGTAACGCGCGCGCACCGACCCCCAGCGTATCTGCGATCTGTGCCTCGCCCCTGACAGGTGCACCCCATTCCGGGATCAGCAGTTCCGGCCGGCGCGCGATCATGGCTTCCAGTGTCTCCGCCCATCGAATGGCGTCACGGATTGTGCGCACCGGCGTGCCAACGTTGGGGCATGACTGGATCACCGCCGAGCCGCCGTAGAGGATCCGTTCTTCGGCAATCCAGAAACCGATTGCATCATCGGTTTCGGAGGGTGCGTGGAAGACCTCGATCTCGCGATTTCCGCCGTCGATCGTCAGATTGGAGTCAAAGGTCTCGTCAGGAAAACACAGCTGTTCTGCATGGACCGTGTTCGCCAGGCCTCCGTCGGGAAACTGCATGCTGTTCAGATAGCCCTGCAGGCCTGCCGTCTCGATATAGCGATGATAGCGGCGGACCAGATTCTCGTGCGCAATCAGGCGGGGCGATGGATCGCCGCGGTCCTGCGCATGCCGCTGGTAGGCCGGTATGCCGAAATTGTAACCAAGGTGGCCGTGACTGTAGAGGATGGCGTGAATGGGCAACTGCGTCACGGACCTGAGGCGCTCGATCATGCGCTGCGGCAGGCGCCTGCCTCCGCCCGTATCGACCTGCACGACCCCCGCCTCGGTCTCGACGGCGCAACTGTTGCCGAGCGCGCCAATCAGGTGAATGCCCGGCGCAATGGTCTCAAAGAATTCGGACGGTTTCACAACCTCCGTTTCAATGCTCATCTAATCCCTCTCCGTCAATGGGTGACGGGCCCGGTCGGCCTTACGGCCTCCCGGACCCGAGCGCCGGATCAGTTCGCCTGCGGCGGCACCAGAGTTGCCGGGATATCGATGCCCTGCTCCTTGTAGTAGCGGTAGGCACCCGGATGCAGCGGCACATTCATCTCGTTCAGTGCCGTCTCCAGCGTGATCACCTTCATCCAGGGTGCCGTGGCGTGGATCTCGTCCAGATTCTCGAAGAAGGTGCGCACCATGTCATAGGCCAGCTGCTCGTCCAGCCACCTCTGCGTCTGGATACCCACCCACGATCCGATGGAATCCACCGCTTCGGTGTTGACCTGGTTTTCGTATACGCCAGGGGGAATCTGCCAGATCGTCCGGCCCGGATATTTCAGTGCCGCCTGGATCAGTTCGTGGTCGAACTTCTCCTTCGGAATGCCCAGGATCCGGATATCCCGCACCAGCGCAAACTGCTGGATCTGCGGGCTCGGGATACTGGTCGGCACGATATAGACATCCATCTGCCCGTCGAGGAACGCAGTCTCGGCCGACGACCAGTCATACCGCATCGCCTCGTAACCCGCATCCGGCTCAAGCCCGGTCACAGCCTGAACGACATCCTTCATCACCTTGGTCGCAGCGCCCGCCGGGGGGCCGAGGAAGACCTTGCGCCCCTTGATATCGTCAAGCGTCTCGATGCCTGAATCGGCATAGGTCACGATCTGATACGGACCCAGCGGATAGTTGATCAGCCCGCGCAGATCCTTGTTCATCTCGGCCGCGTTCTTGACCTTGGCGAACATGGCCGCGCCGTTCTGCATGTACCAGTTGATCGTCGGCGCACCGGTGTAGAGGTCGACCTTCTGCAAAGCCGCATCGACTGCTGATTTCGTCGCCGGCTTGCCCGTCGAGATCTGGATCTCGATCGGCAGGTTCTTCTGCACCACCTGTGTGAAGGCGATCATGAACTGCCCGACCGTCGTCCCCGGTGGATTGCTGTCCATTGTCAGAAAGGTCTTGTCCTGTGCCTGGACCTGAAAGGCCAGCAAACCGGCGGCGGCAACCGACACTGGCAGCAACCTCGAAAACAGCTTCATCATCATTTCCTTGTCTCCTCCCTGACCGGGCGGCCTTCGCTGTCGAGACCGGAAGCAGGTCACATCGGCGCGCCCGGATTCACCAGCCTTTGCCCAGCCAGTCTTATTTCAATTTCTAACTCATACAGGTTAATTCAACACAGGCAGCAGGCAAGAAAAATCGACCGAACCTTGCAATACCCTCGAGAATGGCCAGATCAGGGGGCTTCTTCGGACAAGCCTGGATCCAGAGAACAGAGTCTGCAAAGTTTGATTCACTCAATCGAGTTAATGCTGCCTGCTCTGGACGACAGGAGCAGATCGGTCGCGCCTGACTACGGCGTCACTGGTCGTCGAGGGACTTCAGGGCGGCAACAACCTGCGCAGACGGTGACGCCTCGAAGATGGCTTCCACGGCATCGATCAGGTTCAGAAACTCGAGCTCGGCAAGTTGCCAGTCGCAAGCTTCCGAAAGGGATCGTTCGACCCGCGACAGCGAATTGGCGACCATCTGCAGGGCCAGACCATAGCGGTGCTTGACCAGGGTCTCAGGCAGAAACGGCTTCGATCGCAACAGTGCGTCCAGCCCCAGCTTCAGTCCTTCCGCCCGCTCGTCCCGCTCGAACTGTTTCCAGATCGGGCGGTCGAGCCATAACATGCTCTGGAAGCGGAGATAGTAGGTGTCACCCTTGTTCGCGCGCAGATGCTCGGTCAGCGGTCGCACCAGCGCCTCGGCAATATCCCTGGAATCCAGTGGCAGGTCGCCCCGCCGCTCGGTAGCGCTGCGGATCATATCAACCCGCGCAGTGTTGATCGGTCCGGTCCGGTGTTCCAGAATTGCCGCGACAACGCCCTCGCGGGATCCGAAATAGTAATGGATCGCGCTCTCGTTACGCTGACCTGCAACCTGATTGATGCGTCTCAGCGACGTGTTGGAGATGCCCTCTTCGGCGAAGATGCGCTCGGCAGCCAGGATCAGCGCCAACCGGGTTTCCTTGACCGAAGCCGACCTGTGGTCTGATGCCATGTCTCGCGTCTCAACTTTCCTGAACGCTGCCGAGCGGTTGCGGTGCGCGGACCGGCATCCGACAGATCGCCGGCTGCTTCGGGCCTGTTTCAATCGCATCGGGCGATTCCATCCCTATAATACCAAGGCTGCATGATAGACCGCTTGCCGCACTCGCAAAGAACAGAAAGGGCAGACCATGCAATTGCCCCTCATTCCGACCATGCTCGTGGGCAGCTATCCTCAACCGGGCTGGCTTGTCGACAGATCCGTCCTGCTGGGCAGCGGCCCGCCGCGCGTTCGCATGAAGCATGTCTGGCGTCCCGACGAGAACCTGCTTCAGGAAGCCTTCGACGATGCGGCGCTCATCGCCCTGCATGATCAGGAACGCGCCGGAATCGACATTGTCTGTGACGGCGAGGTGCGCCGCGAAAGCTATTTCAATCACTTCGCAAATGCGCTGGACGGGATCGACATCGACAGGCCGGGCGAAGTTCCGGGCCGGACAGGCAAACCGACACCGGTTCCAAGAGTGGTCGGACCAATACGCCGCCGCAGCCCCGTCCAGACCGACGAGATCGCCCTTCTGCGCCAGCAGACTGACCGACCCATCAAGATCACGCTGCCCGGCGCCTTCACCATGGCCAAGATGGCGCTTGATGAATATTACGGCGACACTGGCAGACTGATCGATGCCTACGCGGACGTCCTGAACGCGGAGATCATCGACCTGAAACGCGCCGGGGCCGACATCATCCAGCTCGACGAACCGCACATGCAGGCCCATCCGGAAGAAGCATCGCGATATGCCATCGATGCAATCGAGCGCGCACTGGACGGCATCAACGGCATGACCATCGTGCACATGTGCTTCGGCTACGCCTACGTCGTGAAGGACAAGCCCTCGGGATATTCGTTCCTGCACGAACTCGACGCCTGCTGCGCCACGGCCATTTCGGTCGAGGCCGCCCAGCCGAACCTTGACCCATCAATCCTGTCGCGGCTTCCGTCCAAGAAGATCGTCTACGGCGTCATTGATCTTGGAACCGAAGACGTCGAGACCCCGGAGACCGTTGCAAGTCGCCTCCGCAGGGCGCTGACTCACATCGAACCGGCACGCCTGATCGCCGCCCCGGACTGCGGCATGAAATATCTGCCGAGGGACGTCGCTTTCGGAAAGCTGAAAGCTCTGACGGCAGGCGCGGCAATCGTTCGGAAGGAACTGGCCGACAAGGGCATTCAGGATCTGGCCGGCGTGTAACCCGTTGGGGTTTCGTCTGCCAATCGGAACGACTCGACGAATGAGTCCATGCCCATCAACGGGATCGCCTTCGAATATTTGGCAAGGCCGAAGGAGTCCGTCAGGTGCAGGTTCGCGGCCAGCGCCGCGTCGTCCGGCATCTCGTAGATGTAGACCATGTCCCATTCACCGTAGGAGCCGTACTGCGCGATCGGCGTGCCGCCGAAATCCGCAATCGCCTTTCGGTGAATGGCGGCCCGGTCCCGCACAGCGGCATCCGCGACCATCGCCGCCTTCTGATCGTTCTCGTATTTCACCAGATACAGCACAAGCTGGCCCATGCGACACCTCCCCTTTTCAGTTGATCAAACGACAGCTATGCAGACCGCATGATCAAAATCTACATCGATGCCGATGCGTGCCCCGTTCGCAACGAGACCCTGCGTGTGGCCGAGCGACACCGGCTTGAGACCTACATCGTCTCGAACGGGGGCATGCGCCATCACGAGAACCCGCAGGTGCACACGGTCGTTGTGGCAGACGGTCCTGATGAAGCCGACCGCTGGATCGCCGACCGGATCGAGCCCGGCGACATCTGCGTCACGGGCGACATTCCGCTGGCTGCGCGCGTCATCGAGAATGGCGGCACGGCAATCCGTCACAACGGCGATACCTTCACCGAAGCCAATATCGGCCAGCAGCTTGCGACGCGGGACCTGATGGCCGATCTGCGCGCATCCAACCCCTTCATGACCGGCGGCGGTGGCAAGCCTTTTTCGAAGAAGGACCGGTCGAACTTCCTGAACCGCCTGGAAAACATGGTTCAGGCGGCCAGGCGCCGATAGCGCCGGCGCGGCCTTCAGACCTTGTACAGCGGCAGCCGGACGGTGAACCGCGCGCCCTTCATGCCGATCAGCAGGCCATGCTCACCCAGATGGCGGATGTTCTCGACCTCGATCGTGCCGCCATGGGCCTCGACAATCTGCCGGCAGATGTTCAGCCCCAGTCCGGAATGGCTGCCGAAGGCTTCGGAACTCGGACGCTCGGAATAGAACCGCTCGAAGATCTTGGCCTTCGCCTCGTCGGGCACACCCGGCCCCTCGTCCTCCACGCTCAGCACCACGTGAGACTTCTCGTAGAAGACCCGGATCAGCACGCGCCCGTCCGGCGGACTGAAGGAAACCGCATTGTCGACCAGATTGCGCAGCACCTGACCCAGCCGGTGCTCGGCCCCCATGATGGTGAGGGGGTCCCCCTTCGCCACATCGACCTCGATATGAACCGAGCCGCGCGTGCTCTGCAGCACTTCCTTCAGGTCCAACACCATGCGTCCGATATCGACCGGCTCCCGCTCGATCCGGCCCATTTCAGCGTCGATGCGGCTGGCATCGGAAATCTCGCTGATCAGCCGGTTCAGCCGTCCGACATCCTGCAGGATGATCTGGGTCAGTTGCTCGCGCTGTTCGGGCTTGTCGGCGCGCTCCAGCGTCTCGATGGCGCTGCGCAGGCTGGTCAGCGGGTTCTTCAGTTCGTGGGCGACATCCGCGGCAAAAGCCTCGATCGCGCCGACGCGGGCATTCAGTGCCGTCGTCATGTCACGCAGCGAGGCGGACAGGTCGCCGATCTCGTCACGGCGGCGGCGCAGGTCGGGAATATCGGCCGACCGCCCGCCCATGGTCCGCACCCGGTCAGCCGCCTGCGACAGCCGCTGGATGGGGCGAATGATTGACCGCGACAGAAACACCGACAGCAACAGCGTGATCAGCGCCGCAGCCGCAAAAACGGCCAGCGTCGCGATCTGCTGTCGCCGCACGGCCCGGTCGATCTCGCGGCTGTCATCGGTCAGCATGACCGCCCCCAGCACGCGCTTCAGCGCCTGTACGGGCACGGCCACACCGATCACCAGGCGACCGTCGTTCCGCTCCCAGATGCCGCTGGCCGTCCACCCTTCCAGCGCGCGGGGGACGCCGAACCAGTCCCTCACACCCAGCAGACGGTCTTCGCCATATCGCGGATAGACATCGCGGCGCGGCAGCCATCCCATCGCGCTGTCCCATTGATCCTGCAGCCACGACAGGGGCCAGACCAGCTTGTCAGGGTCGTAGATCCGCCGCGCCTCGACATCCCGGCCCGACGTCGGCAGCTGCCGGCTGTCGATCATGATCCGGCCCTCGGCATCATAGAGACGAATGCGGGCACCCGTGGTCAGCACGGCACGGCGCGTGATGTAGGACGCCAGCGATGCATCGATCCTGAGGTTCTCGATGGAGCCGGCCAGTGCGGCTTCACCCAGCGCGCCCGCGACCAGATGGGCTTCCTTGGTCAGCGCCTCCTGCCGGGCATCCACCAGCCCGGCACGATACTGGTCCAGATAGAACCAGGCCCCCACCAGCACCAGAAACGCGGGCAGATTGATGGTCAGGATACGAAGGGCCAGCGGCGACATTCGGGTATGCGCGATCAGGTCTCGTGAAAGCGATAACCGACACCATACAAGGTATCGATACCCGAAAACCCTTCATCCACTACCTTGAATTTCTTGCGTATCCGCTTGATATGGCTGTCTATCGTTCGATCATCGACGTAGATGTTGTCGTCATAGGCAGCATCCATCAGCTGATCGCGCGTCTTCACGTGGCCGGGCCGCTGCGCCAGCGATTCCAGGATCAGGAATTCCGTGACTGTCAGCTTCACTTCCCGGCCGCGCCAGTCGCAGCGGTGCCGGTTCGGGTCCAGCACAAGATCGCCGCGCTGCATGATCTTCTTGTCGGTTTCGACAGCACCGGAGGCGACGTCCCGGCGACGCAGCACCGCCCGAATACGTTCGATCAGCAACCGCATCGAGAATGGTTTGGTGATGTAGTCGTCGGCACCCATCTTCAGGCCGAGCACCTCGTCGACCTCATCGTCCTTCGATGTCAGGAAGATGACCGGCACGTCGGACGTACGGCGCAGACGCGTCAGGGCCTCCATGCCGTCCATGCGCGGCATCTTGATGTCCAGCACCACCAGATCGGCTGGCGTGGTCGCAAGACCGCGCAGGGCCTCGACGCCGTCGCCGAAACTGCGGACGCGATAGCCTTCGCCCTCCAGCGCGATGGAAACGGATGCGCGGATGTTCTGATCGTCATCGACCAGCGCTATTGTATCGCTCACGTCGTGCCCTCCTCATGGACGCAGGTATGAGGATCATTCCTGACAGCGAACCGTGCCGCCAATTCGACCAACATGCGGCGGAATTGGGGCGGATGCAACGACGCGCGGATCAGGACCGCCGCAGGGGGCGCTTCGCCATCACCAGGAAACGGGCGCCGTTGATCAGCGTCGCCGCGACCACACCGACGTAGATGCCGCCCATCAGCCCGGCCGTGCCGTAGCCCATCTCGAAGGCGAGCACCCAGGATACCGGGGCGGCCAGGATCCAGAACGCGACGATCTGCGCACCCATCGGAAACCAGACATCGCCCAGCGCGCGCAACGCATTGACCAGCACGGCCTGGGTGCCGTCGAAGATCATCATGGAACCGGCCACGGCCAACGCGGGCAGGGCGAAGGCGGCCACGGCGGGATCGCCCGAATAGACGTTCACCAGCACCTCCGGCATGGTGAGGAAGAAGCTGCCCAGCACGGCCATGATCACAACCACCAGACCGATGCCGGCCAGCCCGGCCCCGCGCACACCCGCCGGGTCCTGCCGCCCGACCGCATTCCCGACGCGCACGCCGGTCGCGGCCCCCAGTCCGATGGCCGACATGAACACCAGCGCCACCAGATTGTGCGCGATCTGATATCCGGCGGTCGCGTCATTACCCAGAAATCCGGCCATCTGCGTCATGGCCATGAAGGCGGCGACCTCGACGAACATGGCCAGCGCCATGGGATAGCCGAGACGGCGCAGCCGCCTGCCCACGGCCCAGTCACCGCGACTGTTGCGGATTCCGAACCGGTCCCGGTCCCGCATCCACCAGATGTAGCCAAGGATGACGAAGGCCGTCATCCAGCGGGCCAAGGTGGTCGCCAGTGCGGCGCCTTCGGCACCCATGCCGCTGAACCCGAGGTTGCCGTAGATCAGCACCCAGTTGAGGCCGAAATTGACGACATTCGCCCCCAGCATGATCAGCATGCCCGGCAGCGGTCGGCTGAGCCCCTCCAGAAAGAAGGAGCATGTCACGAAGATCAGCACGGCGGGCATGCCGAACCCCAGCATCTGCATCACCCGTCCGCCGTTCTCGGACAGGACCGGCGACTGCCCGATCAGCAGCAGCAGTTCCTCGCCGAACAGGCACAGGATGACGAACACCAGCCCAAGCAGCCCCGCATGCCACAGACCCGTCTTCCAGATCGTGCCCGAGCGCGCCGGCTCACCGGCCCCGTCGGCCTGGCTGGTCAGGATCGACACCCCCAGCAGGAAACCGAGTCCCAGCATCGTCAGCGCGATTGTCGGCGACAGGCCGATACCGAACGCGGCAAGCTCGTCGCCGCCCGCGCGTCCGGTCATCGCCGTGTCGACGGCCATCATGATCAGCACACCCGAACGGGCGACGATCACCGGCCCGGCGAGTTTCAGGGTACGCGTGACATCCCAGAGCAGTCCGGATGATCGGGGAAGCTGCGCATCGGCCGTCACGCGGCGGCGTCCGGCGTCGCCCGGGTGATCGACAGGAACACGTCTTCCAGATCCGACTCTTCGGTCGAGATGTCGACGATCCGGTATCCGGCCTCGCTGACCGCGTTCAGAAGATCACCGATCGATGATTCCGATGGCCGGTATGACAGGGCGATACGCCCGAAATCGTCGATCGTCGCCCCGCGGGAAGACAGCGCTTCCGGCAGTGCACCGACATCCCCGTCGACACGGATCGCAATCGTCTTCTGATCCAGGCGCGCGACCAGGGTTGCTTTCGGTTCGCTGGCCACGAGTTCGCCCTGGCTGATGATGGCGATGTGGTCGCAGAGTTCCTCCGCCTCTTCCAGGTAGTGCGTGGTCAGCACGATGGTCGTGCCGTCCTCGTTCAGCTTGCGGATATATCCCCAGAGCTGCTGCCGCAGTTCCACATCCACCCCGGCGGTCGGTTCGTCCAGCACCAGCACAGGCGGGCGGTGGATCATGGCCTTGGCGACCAGCAGACGTCGCCGCATGCCGCCCGAAAGGGTGCGCGAATAGACGTCGGCCTTGTCGGCCAGCCCCATGGCGTCCAGCATCTCCATCGTCGCGCGTTCCCTGCGCGGCACGCCATAGAGACCGGCCTGAAACTCAACGACCTCGCGCGGCGTGAAGAAGGCATCCAGGTTCAGCTCCTGGGGGACCACGCCGATGGCGGCACGCGCCTGACGCGGCTGCCGGTCGATATCGCGACCCCAGATTTCGGCATGGCCGCTGGTCTTGTTCACCAGGCCGGCGAGGATGTTGATGAACGTCGACTTGCCCGCCCCGTTCGGCCCCAGCAGCCCGAAAAAGGACCCCTTCGGCACCGACAGGTCGATCCCCTTCAACGCTTCCTTGACGCCATCGCCCTTCTTGCCGCGATAGGTCTTGCGCAGGTCGGTCGTTGAAATGGCATCGTGGCCGGGCGTCGATTCAGACAAGGCGGGCTCCCGTGAAAATCAAGAACCGGGCTTTTAGCAGCCTCTCGCCGATTGCGCCACGCGTGGCAGAGGTTATGATCGCGCCCGCCGGAACAACATCACCTGAGCAGGACACCATGGCCGCAGCAGAAACCATCGAAACCACAGACCACCGCGTTTCATGCGACGGCGGCGGCGGCGCGCTGGGTCACCCCACCGTCTATCTGGAGATGGGTTCGAAGGATCACGTCGACTGCCCCTACTGCGGCCGCAGGTTCGTCCGCAGGACAGCGGGACAGCCGGGCGGTCACTGATCACGTTTCAGCGGTGCCTGCGGATCGATCAGTTCGGCAACAGGTGTGTCATCCAGCGCCGCGCGGCGCCGGAACGCCCGCCCGTTGATGTTCAGAACCACCTCACCGGTTTCATGCACCGTGATGCGGACCCCGGCCCCGCCGTGAGACATCTGCGGATCGGGAACCCTGACCGCCGATGTCAGGGGCGCGCGTGTCACCGGGTCCAGCAGCAGGAAGGCATCGCTGACGGCGACACCCAGGAAGCCGCCCGAATCGCTCTCGCGCAGCCACAGCAGATGCGGTTCCGCCTCCGGATCATCAGGCCGCATCCGGCTGGTCTCGAACAGGCGGACAGCCTCGAACCCCTCACCGGGCAAGCCCATGTGCAGCAGCCCCGTCTCGGCCATCACGGCCAGTTCTCCTGTGGAAAGCCATTCGATCGCACCGGCCCCCTCCGGACGGATCATCAGTTCGCGCGCATCGTCTGACAGGCGATAGAGGATGATCGTACTCTCGGTCAGCAACGCCAGCCGACCGTCCGGACCGAAGTCGGCATCCAGCACCTCCCCGAAGGACCCGATGCCCTCGACCGCCACCAGTGGAGACACGGCATCACCGGCAATCCAGACGTTCGCAGGCGGCGCATCCACGTCCTCGTTCGTCAGATCGATCCCGAAAGCGATGAGCGCGCCCTGCGCACTGACGCGATACCCGTTGTAGCCTCCGAAATGATGGAAAGAGGTGCACGTCATCCGCGCGTCCGGCGGTCCGAAACAGATGAGATCGGACTCCCCACCCGTGCCACCCCAGTCCACGATCCCGGAAACGACCGAAATTTCAGCGTTCACGGTGAACTCGGGAAGCACGAACCAGCCAGCCTCGGCTCCTGCAAATTGATTGATGCCGAAGAGTTCTTTCTGACTTTTCGTCAGTTGCCTGTGCAGGTTGATGCGCTGGATCATCCGGCGGGTCGTTGCGATGCCGTCTATCGGTTGCATCGCCTGCCAGATCGCTCCTTCCCGGACGGACTGCGGAAACGCAATGCGCTCGACAGGGCGCGGAACATCCAGCGCGCCCTCGAAGCCGCTGCGATCAGCAACACCGTCCTGATAGACCGGCGTGCATACATCCCCCATGTCGGCAACCGAAACCGACGGTTCCCGCCAGCCGGTGATATCGAACAGCCTGTCCTCGCAGACGCTGCCCACGTCCGGTTCGGCAATACCGGCTGCCGTGATTTCCGTGGAAGTGATGCGGATGCTGCAGGCGCTGTATCCGGGCGCATAGGTGCCGAAAAGCCTGACGCCACCATCCGCCTTCTTGTTCACGGCGCAGGGTCGGATCGCCCGGCGCGGCGCGGCCTCGGCTCTCAGATCGCCGTCATGGCCGTGAAGGCGAATGGCGCCGGTATCCGACACCAGCGCGGTTGCCCCATCCAGCGGTATGAACCTCGAAGCGGGGAAGCCGGGAAGCGGAACGAAGGTGCGGTCGCTGTGACGATACAGGTAAAGGGAGTCATTCAGCATGAAGGTGAAGCCGTCGAAATCTCCGATCTGAATGTCACCGGCTGGTGTCAGACCTGCACTGAGCACGCTCACGACAGTCTTCGACGGCCCCGGATCGAGGTCGAGAAGGGTTCTCAGACCGTCGGCCCGGTCTCCCGCACGCAGCCTGTCCGCCGCCAGGGACCTGAGCGCATTCTGCCTGCGCTGCTCCGCGACGTCACGCTGGCGCGCCGCTTCTGCCTCGTTCTGCTCGGCGATCGTGCGCTGCTCCTCGGCGGCAATCCGCTGACGATCCGCCTCCACACTCTGGAACCAGGCGAACACGGCCAGCGCAATCGTGGCGGCGGCGACCCCCATGGAACCGAAGACCCACGATCTCTGGCGCCGTGCGGCGGCGCGGCGGCTCTCCGAGATGAATGACGCCTGTAGCGGCGTGACCTCCGGCGCGTCCTTTGGATGCGTGTCGCGCCATTGTTCGGCATCAGCGATGTCCTGACCGCGCAGCAGCAGTCGCGCCGGCCGCCCCGCCTCATCCCAACGTCTGGCAAGTGCTGCGAGGCGCGTGTGCTCCCGGATCCAGTCGATATCGACATTCAGGGCCGAAACCAGACTGTCGACCGCATCCTCGAACCGGTCACGTTCGGTGCAGAAGATGAAATTGAGCCGCGCCAGCAGGGGCGGAATGTCCTTGCCCTCGACCTCCTCAATGACGATCGGGGCGATCCGCTTGTTCAGCGACGTGGCGTACTCGACCTCCCAGGCACAGACTTCCGACGCGGCAGAATGCGGGCTGAGCAGGAAGACGATCGTATCCGCTTCCTCGATCAACTGTTCCAGCCGGCCCTTCCACTCCTCGGTCGGCAGAATGTCGTCGGTGTCCTTGAAGACGCCGAAATGGCGCTCGCGCAGCACGTCCGCGATGCGCTGGGCGCGGTCCCGGTCCTTGCGTGAATAGGAGAGGAAAACCTTGGCGTCATCACCGCCGAGTTCGATGTCGTCCTGATCCATATCAGCGTCCGTCGTTTTCGTGTGCCGTCAGGCCGTCACCTTATCCGAAAGTCCAAGTTCTTTCATCATCGAGGCGCGCATCTCAATCTTGCGTGCCTTGCCCGTGACGGTCATCGGGAACTCGGCGACCGTGCGCACGTGGCGCGGCACCTTGAAGTGTGCGATCTCGCCGTCGCAGAAGGCCTTCACGTCGTCGAGCGTGATCTTCTCACCGGCCCGCGGCACGATCCAGGCACAGATTTCCTCGCCGAAACGGTCATCGGGCACGCCGAAGACCTGGACGTCCGCAATGCCCGGATGCCGGCGCAGGAACTCCTCGATCTCCGCCGGATAGATGTTCTCCCCGCCCCGGATGATCATGTCCTTCACCCGGCCGATGATGTTGCCGTACCCCTGCGCGTCCAGCCGCCCCAGATCGCCCGTGTGCATCCAGCCATCGCTGTCTATCGCCTCTGCCGTCTGCTCGGGATCGTTCCAGTAGCCCTGCATGACCAGATAACCGCGGGTGCAGATCTCGCCTTCCTGCCCGACCGGAACCGTCTTGCCCTCGGGATCGACGATCCGGACCTCGGCGTGCGGCTGTATCCTGCCGACCGTGCCCGTCCGCCGTTCGACCGGATCGTTGATGGCCGTCTGGAACGACACCGGCGCGGTCTCGGTCATGCCATAGGCGATGGTGATTTCTTCGGCGTTCATGTCGCGCGTGACGCGCTGCATCAGGCTGACGGGACAGGGTGCGCCGGACATGATGCCCGTCCGGAGCGACGAGAGATCGAAGCTCGCGAAATCGGGGTGTTCGACCATCGCCAGAAACATCGTCGGGACGCCGTGCAGGGCGGTCACGCGTTCCTTCTCGATGGCCTTCAGCGTGTCGCCTGCATCGAAGCTTTCGCCAGGAAAAACCATGCAGGCCCCGTGCGCGGTCGCTGCCAGATTGCCGAGCACCATGCCGAAGCAATGATAGAGCGGCACCGGGATGCAAAGCCGGTCCTGTTCGGTCAGCGCCATCGCTGCACCGGTGAAATAGCCGTTGTTGACGATGTTGCGATGGGTCAGCGTCGCGCCCTTCGGCGCACCCGTCGTCCCGGACGTGAACTGGATGTTGATGGCGTCCGTGGCACGCAGACGCGCTTCGATGCCGTCAAGGCGGCTGCGATAGGCCGCGCGGCCCCGCGCCATGACGTCCTCGTAGCGGAACATGCCCTTCTGTTCACCGCGCCCGAGATGGATCACAGACTTCAGCTTCGGAAGCTTCTGCGCATTCAGGCGTCCGGGCGCGCTGGTCTCCAGTTCCGGCGCGAGATCGTACAGCATCCGGAGATAGTCCGAGGTCTTGAATCTCGTCGCCGTGATCAGGGCAGTGCATCCGACCTTGTTCAGCGCATATTCCAGTTCCGACCTTCGGTAGGCCGGATTGATGTTAACCAGAATCAGCCCCAGCCGCGCCGTGGCGAACTGGGCCACCAGCCATTCGGGGCGGTTGGGCGACCAGATCCCGACGCGATCGCCGGGGTAGAGCCCGAGGGACAGCAGACCCGCGGCCAGACGCTCGACCCGCGCGTTCAACTCTGTCCAGGTCCAGCGCACCCGCTGTTGGCGGAACACCGCCGCCGGGCGGTCGGGCCACTTGCGCACGGCGCGATGCAGCAGGCCGGAGACCGTTTCCCGCCGCAACTCCGGTTCGGTCCTGCCCTTGACGTGCGAACGTCCGCCGATGGGCGCCGTCATTGGACGGATACAGCGAAAGCTTCTCCTTCCCCCTTGAGGGAAGAAGGTTGGGATGGGGGTGAATTGGGCGAAGCCGAAGAAACGTCGGCAGTAGAAATAGCCTCCGGCTTTATCCTCCATCGACCGCCTTCGGCGGCCACCTCCCCCTCACGTGGGGAAGGAGACGATGGAGCGGATAAGGCGGCCTTGCCCATCACATCTTGCGCCAGTCGCCGGCGCGTTCGAACGCGCCCGCGGCCTGATAGATCGTGCTTTCGGCGTAGTGCTTGCCGACCAGCATCATCGAGATCGGCAACCCGTTCGACATGCCGCACGGAATGGCCATCGCCGGGTGGCCCGTGGTGTCGAAGGGTGCCGTGTTGTTCAGCATCTCGAAAGCCCGCTGCAGATATTCCGACAGCGGTGCATCCGGCGCCGGGATCGGCGGCGCCACCATCGGCGTGGTCGGCATCAGCAGCAGGTCGTAGGCACTCAGCATCTTGTCGTATGTCGCGCGCAGCTTCCGCGACAGGTTCTGGGCCTTGGCATAATAGTGACCGCGATGATGCTTCAGGAAATACTGCCCGACCATCATGGAGATCTTCAGGCTGTCAGAGAGTTCGTCCGCCCGCTGCCGCCAGTTGGCGTGATAGTCCAGCAGGCTGGTGACATAGAGCCCTTCCCAGCCGGTGCCCATGCCGTTGCCGTTCATCATCTGGTTGGTCAGGCCTTCCAGCGCGATGGGCGTCCAGATTGCCGTGCCCATGTTGTGCATCGGGATGGAAATCTCATCGACCGTCGCGCCCATCTCCCGGAACTTCTCAGCCGCCGCCCGGTTGGCGTCGTCCACGGCGCGTTCGGACTCCTCGCGCCCGAACCCTTCCTTCAGCACGCCGATGCGCAGCCCGCCGACGCCGCGGTTCACCGCCGCCGTGTAATTGTCCACCTGCGGCGCGTACTGGCGGGGATCCAGCCCGTCCTCTCCGGCGATGACTTCCAGCATCAGGGCGTTGTCATAGACGTTCTGGGTCATCGGTCCCGTGTGGTCGATCGTGTTCTCGATCGGCATGACGCCGGAATAGGGCACCAGCCCGTGCGTCGGCTTCATGCCGTAACAGCCGCAGAAGCTGGCGGGCATCCGGATCGAGCCGCCCTGGTCGCCGCCGATGGCCATGTCGACCTCGCCCGCGCCGACCACGGCACCGGAGCCGGACGAGGAACCGCCTGCCGTGTGGCCGCGCTTGTGCGGATTGTGGACCGGTCCGGTCGAGTTGGTGTGGCTGCCGCCGGACAGGCAGAAGTGCTCGCAGTGCACCTTGCCGACGATGATCGCCCCGGCATCCAGCAGCCGTGTCACGACCGTCGCATCCACATCGGGGACATAGCCCTTCAGGGTGGACGACCCGTTCATCATCGGCACACCGGCGAGGCAGACATTGTCCTTCAGTGCAACGGTCCGGCCCGCCAGCGGACCGCGTGGCGCACCTTTCACTTCGGTCTTCACGTACCAGGCGTTCATCGCGTTCTCGTCGGAACCGGGACGGTATCCGGCGGTGCGCGGATAATCGACGGGCGGCAGGAAATCAGGCTCCGCATCGATCAGATCGTAGGACTGCATGTTCGGTTCCATCAGTTCCAGGAACTCGCTGATGCGGTCGTCCGACATGTACATGCCGAAGTCCTCGACGATGGCGCGCATCTGCGCAAGGGTCGGTCGTCTGACGGTCATGTAGATCGCCTCCTGTATGGGCGTCGGTCGCGCGGAAGATACGCCCCGTTTGCCGTCGGCAGACGGGATCGTCCTGCCGGTTGCGGCGGGTTCCGGCTGCGATGGCCGGACGGACGGGCGCGACGACGCACCGCCTGCGGCACCGAAACCGGTGAATTCGTCGATCAGGCTCTCGTCGCCGGAAGAGGCGTCGACCTCTCCGGTCACGACGCCCTTCTGCAACAGCAGGATCCGGTCGGAAAGGCTGCTGATGAATTCGAGATTCTGTTCGACCAGAACGATGGAAATCCCGCGGTCGTCGCGCAGCTTGGCCAGCAGTTCGGCGATGTCATCGACGATGGACGGTTGGATGCCCTCGGTCGGTTCATCCAGCAGGATCAGATCCGGGTCGCTGATCAGGCAGCGCGCCAGCGCCACGATCTGCTGCTCGCCGCCGGACAGGGCACCGCCCATGCGGTCCATCATCGGCTCAAGCCGCGGGAACTCGGCGACCATGCGTTCCACGGCCTCACGTTCGTCGGCGTTGTGCGCGGCGATGCCCATGCGCAGGTTGTCGGTCACCGTCAGCGTCGGAAAGATGCCCCGCCCCTGCGGCACGTAACCGATCCCCATGCGGCTGCGTTCGTGGGCAGGGTCGCGGGTGATGTCCATGCCATCGAAGTCGATGCGGCCGCCGGTCGGGCGGATGATCCCGCACAGCGTCTTCAGCAGCGTGGTCTTGCCCATGCCGTTGTGGCCCAGCACACCGACGATCTCGCCGTCACCGACTTCCATGTCGATGCCGTGCAGCACCGGCACCCGGCCATAGCCCGCGCGCAGTCCCTTGGTTGTCAGGATGGATTCGCTGCTCATTGGTTCTTGTGCCCCAGATAGACTTCGCGGACCCTGGGATCGGCGGATACGACGTCCATCGTGTCCTCGATCAGGATCGCGCCGCGATGGAACACCGTGACCTTGTCCGCGATCATGCGGATGAATTGCATGTCGTGTTCGACCACGATCAGGGAAGCGGTCTTGTTGATTTCGCGGATCAGTTCCGCCGTCAGCAGAACCTCGTCATGGGTCATGCCGGCGGCGGGTTCGTCCAGCAGCACCAGCCACGGCTCGGCGGCGATGACCATGCCCAGTTCAACCCACTGCCGCTGGCCGTGCGACAGTTCGTTGACCACCATGCGCCGGATGTCGCCCAGCCGGATGCGCTCGATCGTATCATCGACCAGGGTGCGCGCGCGCCGCCCGTCGTGCCAGCGCCGCGCCGCCAGCCAGATGTTCTCGTGGACCGTCAGCCCCTCGAAGACGTTGGGGATCTGCGTCTTGATCCCGACGCCAAGTCCCGCGATCTCGTGGCTGTGCGCGCGGCTGACATTGAGATCACGTATGACCACATCGCCGAACGTCGGCTTCAACTGTCCGGTCAGGCATTTGAAGAACGTGCTCTTGCCCGCGCCGTTCGGGCCGATCAGGCAACGCAGTTCGTTCTCGCGCAGGGTGAAATCCACCTGATCGACGGCAACCACGCCGCCGAAGTGCATCGACATGCCGCGCGTCTCGACGACGATCTCACCCTTCATCATGAGCCTCCGTCGCGGACCGGTTGCGTCGGCGGCGTCTCCGGCCCTGTCCCGCCATCGCACCGCGATGCCCGCGACGCCGATCCCAGAGGTCGATCACGCTGGGCACGATACCGCGCGGCACAAGCAGCACGAAGATGACAAGGATGACACCCAGCACCAGATTGTTGTTGATCGAACTCTGCTGCCCCAGCGTGCTGGTCAGGTAGAACATGCCGAATGCCCCGAGGATGGGGCCGATCAGGGTTCCCCGCCCGCCGACGATCACCCAGATGATGGTCAGCGCGGCGTTGTAGAGGTTGAACAGGTCGGGCGTCACCCGGCCCACACCGTTGGCGAACAACACGCCGGCCGCACCGGCGATGCCCCCAGCGATGGTGAACAGCAGCAGCTTGTTCAGGCGGATGTCATAGCCGATCAGTTCGGCGCGCAGCTCATTCTCGCGAATGGCCACGGCCACACGGCCGAAGTGGCTGCGCACCAGCCAGACACAGCCGAAATAGCCGATGATCAGCGCGGTCATCGCCACGTAGAACAGGTCTTCAGGAAACAGGAACCACGAAGCGTCCCCCGGCACATTGAGCGGTGGCGCGTTGATGCCGTTGAACCCGCCCAGCAGGGCATCGCCGATCTTGTATTCCGGCCCCGACGTGCGCCGCATCAGATTGTAGAAGATCAGCGAGACCGTCAGCGTGATGACCGCGAGATAGACATCCGAAACGCGTCCGTAGAAGACGAAATACCCCAGAACGGCTGCGAAACCCGCGGCCACCAGGATGGCGACCACGACCGCCCAGCTTGTGCCCCCAAAATTGATCGCGGCCACGACATAGGCGTATGCCCCGAGGCCGAAGAACGCCGTCTGCCCGAAGCACAGGATACCGCCATACCCCCACACGAGGCCGAGGCTGAGCGCCAGCAGCGCCAGCGCGATCGCCGTGGTCAGGTTGATGATGGTGAACAGTTCCAGCACTTCCGGCGCGCCGAACAGGAAAACGACTGAAATCACCCCCAGGATGACCAGCCAGCGGTTCTCGCGGGCTCGGTTCACAGGCTTTTCCGGAACAGTTTCGAGGTGATGCCCTGCGGCATGAGACGCAACAGGACGATGGCCAGCATCAGCATGCCGACTTCGCCGACCGTCGGGCCGGTGATGTAGCTGAGCACCGAATTGACCCCGCCGAGCAGGGTCGAGGCTGACAGCGTACCGGCCAGGATCGCCTGCCCGCCGGCAATCACGGTGATGAAGGCCTTGGCGATGTAGGTCGCGCCGATGGTCGGCAAGACACCGGTCACCGGAGCCAGCAGTCCACCGGCAAGGCCGGACACCGCCGCACCCACGCCGAAGGTGATGGCATAGATCTGCTTGGTGGAAACGCCCAGCGCCGAGGCGATCTCGGCACCCTGCATCGTCCCGCGCGCGATCAACCCGATCTTGGTGTAGCGCAGCGCGCAATAGGCCAGGATCGCCAGCACCGCCGTCACGCCGATCAGGAACAGCTCATATCCCGACGACGTGAAGCGCCCGATATGAACGGCCCCGATGGGCGGCGATACCGTGGTCGCGGTCTGCGCCCCGAAGATCGTCGTCACCAGTCCGATCAGAACCAGCGACAGCCCCCAAGTGGCGAGCAGCGTGTCGATCATCCGCCCGTAGAGGAAACGGATCATCACCCGTTCCACGATCACACCGATCACGCCGACCACCACCGGCGCCAGGATCAACATCGCTATCCAGACGTTGACCCCGGCGTTGGTGGTGATGACGACCGTATAGCCGCCCAGCATCAGAAACTCGCCATGCGCGAGATTGATGACGCGCATCATGCCGAAGATGATCGCCAACCCGAGCGAAATGAGCACCAGGTTGGCGATGCCGTAGACAATCTGCAGCCCGAGGGCGACGTAAAGGTCCAAGATCGGTTTTCCTTCCTTCGAGAGGAGACGCCGGAGCTATTCGATGCCCGCCGCCTTCAGCCCGTTCTCGAAGTAGAACTTCGCCTCGGTCGGGTTCTTCTCCAGATCGCAGACCAGCATCGTGTCCTTCGGATCCTGATCGGGGAAGCTCTCGATCACGTTGAACTTCTGATCCTGTACCTCGGCGATGTAGGCGTTCAGCGTGGCGTGATGCGATTTCGGTTCGATCGCGATCGTGCCGCTGGGTCCGTTGTAGCTGACCGGCGTTTCCAGCGCCTCGATCACCGCCATCCGGTCCAGCGTACCCGCCTTCTTCACACCTTCGGCCCAGAGGTGGATACCCTCGTAGGACCGCACGGCCAGTTCGTTCAGATACGGCGCATCCGCGCCGCCGTTGCGCTCCTGGAAGCGCTTCACGAAGGCCTGGTTCACCGGATTGTCCAGTTCCTGGAAGTAGGTGTAGGACGTCAGCATCCCGTTGCCTTCTTCCGCCGAGATCGACTGGTGCTCGTTGCCCAGACCGAACGTGGTGGACGCCACGGGAATGTTGCCCTTCATGCCTGCCGCCGCATACTGGCGGTAGAAGGAAATGTGGGCTCCGCCGACCAGTGCGGACCAGACCAGGTCCGGGTCTGCCGCCTGGATCTTCTGGATGGTCGGGCCAAAGTTGGTCACGTCCAGCGGGAAGAATTCCACCGCGACGGTCTCGCCGCCCTGTTCCTTCACGAACTTCTGGACCCAGTCGGCAATGATCTGGCCGTAGTTGTAGTCGGCCGCCACGATGTAGACCTTCTTGCCCCACTTCTTCATGACGTGCGGGACCAGCTTCTCGACCGTGTGCGCTGGGGTCGATCCGGTGCAGAAGACGTTGCGGTCGCAGACACCGCCTTCGTACTGCACGTTGTAGAAATACAGCGTCTGGAACCGGCCCAGCGTCGGGCGGATCGCCTCGCGCGAGGCCGAGGTGATGCCCGCGTGCACGACATCGGCGCGGTCGGACGCCGCCGCCTGCGTAGCGTACTGCGTGTAGAGCTGGATCGTCGACTGCGGGTCATACATGGTCAGATCGACCTGCCGGCCCAGCAGACCGCCGGCCTCGTTGATCTCGGCCACCGCCATCTCGGTCGCCGCGACCATCGGACGGCCGTAGATGTCCAGGCCACCGGACTGGTCCAGAATGCTGACCAGCTTGATCGGGTCCGCGGCGGCTGCCTTGCCCAGAATTGCCGGGGCGGACAGCGCCGCTGCCGTCGCCGCCGTGCCCTTCAGAAATGTCCTGCGTGTCGTGCTCATTGTTGACCACTCCCTGTTGTTCGGACCTTGCGGTCCACCATCCGGCCCCTGAAGGAGCCCATTCATGCACAGCCCCTCACAGGCTGGCGGATCCTAGTTGTCTTCGGCCTTCTTCGGCGAATCCTCGTCCAGCGTACCGGTGAGGCCCTTCAGGCCGTCGCCGACATTCATGCCGATGTCCTCGCCCAGCTTGCGGATCGCGGGCAGCTGCAGCGCCATGGCCAGCACGCTGTCCACGACCTGGTTGATCGGTGCGCCGCCGTCGCCACTGCCGCCGCCGGAGGCGCTGCCGCCCTCGCCGCCGGATGATCCGTTGAAGCCCGAGATGTGATTGATGCGGATGCTGTCGATCTTCTCGGCCGGCTTGGTCATCCGCGACACCACTTCAGGCAGCGCGGCGATCTTCGCCATGTCCAGCTTCAGACGCATCAGGTGTTCGCTCTGTCCGTTCTCGGCTTCGACCAGCGCCCGGCGGCCCTCGGCTTCGGCCAGCATCTCGATCCGTTTGGCGGTGGAACTGATGTCCGTCGCTTCCGCCTTGGCCTTCGCCATCGCCGTGATGGTACCGGTCTCGCTGGCGACCCGCGTGTCGTCGACCTCGGCCTCTTCCTTCGCGCGGATCAGGGCCAGCCCCTTCTGCCGCTCGGCCTCGGCGATGACCCGTGCGGTCTCGACACCCGCCTCGGCCTCGACCTTCTTGGCCTCTTCCAGCAGCGCCGCCGCCTTGGCCCTGGCCTCGTCGATGCGTTTCGCGGCCAGCGCGACCTCGCGCTCGTGGCGGGCGGTCTGCGTGTTCATCTCGCTCTCGACTTCCAGCCGACGGACCATGCTGTCGCGGTCGATCTCGGCCTGCTTGACCATCTTGTCGCGTTCGATGCGCGCGGCCTCCCGGCGGCGCTCGGCCAACGCCTGCTGTTCGGCGATCTCGGCCTGACTCTCGGCGCGTCGGCTCTCGATCTCGCGCTGTTGTTCCTGCTGGGCCAGTTCCGATTCCTGTTCGATGACGAACCGCCGCTTGGTCGCTTCCAGCTGGCTCTGACGGACGGCCACGTCAGCTTCGGAATCGATCCGCGCGCGCTCCTTCTTCGATGTCGCGATGATCTCGGACAGGCGACGCATGCCGACCGCGTTGAAGGCGTTGTTCTCATCCAGCGTGCCGAACGGCGTCTGGTCCAGACGGGTCAGCGCCACGTTCTCCAGCAGCAGGCCGTTCATGGCCAGCGTCGGTGCCAGTGCCTCGGACACCTCGCGGACATACTCGCCGCGCCTGTCCTGCAGTTCGTCCATCGTGTAGCGCGCCGCAACCGACAGCAGGGCGTCGACCAGCTTGCCATCCAGCGTCTCGGCCAGTTCCGATGCCCTGAAGGATTTCCCGGCCAGCGCCTGCGCGGCCGTGGTCACGCCTTCCTCCGACGGGTTCACCCGCACGTAGAATTCGGCGGCGGCGTCCACCCGCAGACGGTCGTTGGTGATGATCGAACGCTCGCCCTTGCGCTCGATCTCCAGCCGGATCGTCTTCATGTTCACTTCGGAAATCCGGTGGATGATCGGCAGCGCGATACAGCCACGCTCCATCACGATGCGCTGACCGCCGAAACCGGTCCGGATCAGCGCGACCTCGCGGCTGCCCTTCTTGTAGAAACGGTTCAGGAACAGAATTCCGACGACCAGAATGATGATCGCCACAATGATCGCGACTAGCCAGCCCATTCGAGCACCCCACCCATCGAAGAACGACCCGGACCATGCCGGCTGCCGTGAACATAATACGCCATGCCATCCCCGGGATCCGAGTTGAACTCACCGGGTTTTCAGCGTGGTATGAGGGGATCGTCCGGCCTGCGCTGGGCCGAGTCAAGCGCTACATGGCGCGGCTCAATCTTTGAGCGCATGTATCATTTGTTCAGCACGCTTCTGATCAAGAACCATGCAAATCGAGACGGAACGGGAGAACATCATGCTGACCATCACCGCCATCATCCGCACGAAGAAGGGCCATGAAGCCGAAATGAGAGAAGGCCTGCTTGCCGTTGCCGCCAACGTGAAGGCGAACGAGCCGGATACCATCGGCTTCTTCATTTCCGAGGATCCGGCCGCGCCCGGCACCTTCACCACCTACGAGCGTTTCACCGATCAGGCCGCCATGGACCGGCACAACAACTCCGAGACGGTCGCGAAATTCTTCGCCATCGCCGAGCCGTTGCTCGACGGCGAGGTCACACTCCTGACCTGCGAAGAGATCTCTGCCAAATAGGCCGCTGATCGGCGTCGAACCTCAGCCATCTTCCCCGCAGCCGGCACATACACCGCGCTGCAGGGAATCAGCAGCACTCACGGGGCTGGAACGGTCACGGCTTCTTCTCGCCGTGTCCGTCATGCTTCGTCTCGGCCCCTGAGCCGCGTTCCTCGATCGACAGCTCGACATCGACTTCGCCTGCCTTCTCGAAGATCAGCGTAACCGTCTTCTTCTCACCGGCTTTCAGCGGCGCTTTCAGCCCCATCAGCATCAGGTGCAGTCCGCCCGGCTCCAGCTTCACGGTCTCGCCTGCGGGCAGTTCGATCTTCTCGACGGGCCGCATCATCATCCTGCCGTCCTCGTGCAGGTGGGTGTGAAGTTCGTTGCGGGCCGCGAAGTCCGACGTCACACCGATCAGCGCATCCGCCTCGCCCGCGTTTTCCAGCGTCAGGAACCCTGCACCGTTCGGCACCTTGCCGATGCTGGCAAAGGCATAGGGGTGCCCGATGGTGATATCCCCGGCCTTGTATTCATGGGCGGCAGTGACGCTCGCCAGTATCAGGATGACGGTGGCGATCAGGTGACCGGCCAAAAAATTCTGTTTGCTCATTTTTTCTCTCGCTCCGGACCGCGACGGCCCCTTCGGTTCAGTGTTCTTGTCGAAACTCAGATGGTTGCGACAGACACCGGCGGCGCACGGGGCGAAATGGCGGATCGGGCCAGCAGCGACGCCTCGAAATCCGCTTCGATGATGGCGGCAGGCAGACGTTCGGTCAGGCTGGCGGGCAGCAGAAGTCCTGCCTCTGCCGTCTGCACGTCCGTACCGCAAACCAGCGAACAGGCCGGGCATTCGGACGGCGTGGCATTGCCGTCTCCGGAGGCATCCGCCTCCCCGGCGAAGTCGATGCTCCGGACCTCGATACCGTCTGGCGTGCAGATCGGAATCAGGAATGACGACTGCGCCGTCGATACCGTTCCCGGGGGGAACTGGAGCGCGCAGGACACCCAGAACGCCGCATGCAGCAGCATCGCGATGACCGCAAAAGAGGCCACCATGGGCTGTATGTCGCGCAAACCCTTCATCACGACGCAATCTGGCATTCCCAGCCGCTCCGATCTATGCGTCAGATTGCGCAACAGACGGCCAGCGGGAAACGATCATGACGTTCGACATCAGCTACAACGCGCGTATCCGGAAATCACCCTTCTTCGACTGTACGGTCGCCGACGGGGTGAAGGCCTTCACCACCTATAACCAGATGCTGATGCCTGCCCACTACGGCGATCCCGAAGGGGAATACTGGCGGCTGATCGACGGTGTTTCCATGTGGGACGTGTCGGTCGAGAGGCAGGCGCAGATCAGCGGTCCGGATGCAGCGCGCATGACGCAGCTTCTGGTCCCGCGCGACGTCTCGAAGATCAGGATCGGACAGGGCCGTTATGCCCCGATCTCCGACGCGCAGGGACGGTTGCTGAATGATCCCGTGCTGCTGAAGCTGGACCACGACCGCTACTGGCTGTCTCTGGCCGACAGCAACATCTGGCTGTGGGCGCGCGGGGTCGCCTACGGTCTGGGTCTCGATGTCGAGATCACCGAACCGGACGTGTCGCCGCTGGCCATTCAGGGACCGAAATCCTTTGACGTCACCGCCTCCATCTTCGGCGACTGGGTCCGGAGCCTGGCCTATTTCGCGTTTCACGAGACGGTCATCGCGGGGATCCCGGTCGTCGTGGCCCGGTCCGGCTGGAGCCATCAGGGCGGCTTCGAGATCTATCTGAAGGATGGCACGCGCGGGAAAGATCTCTGGAACCTCGTCAAGGAAGCCGGGCAGCCGTTCGACATCGGTCCGGGCACGCCCACGACGGTGGAGCGTGTCGAAAGCGGATTGCTCTCCTACGGCACCGATACAAGGCCGGACACCAACGGCCTCGAACTGGGACTGGGCAAGTTCATCAATCTGGACATGGAACCGGATTTCGTGGGCAAGTCAGCGCTGCGCCGGATCCGTGACGAAGGCATCGCCCGCCGCCGAACCGGTCTCTTCATCGACGGCGAGAGGCTGCCTACAGCGGAGGAACACTGGCCGGTGCTGGCGGATGGCGAGCAGGTCGGTGTCTGCACCATCGCCGTGTTCTCCTTGCGCCTGCAGCGGAACATCGCCATCGCGATCATCGAGAACACGGTGCCGGACAGCGCTTCATACAGCGTCGAGACACCTGACGGGACGCGTGAGGCGACCGAAACCCCGCTGCCGTTCTGCACGCCCGGGCGGGTCTGACCCGGAATCAGATGGCGATCAGCGCCGCAGCGACCTTGCGGTCCTCGGCCATCAGCACGTTGTAGGTCCGGCAGGCCGCGCCCGTGTCCATCGGATCGACGGAAATGCCATGTTCCTTCAGCGCGGCCCGAAGGTCCGGCTTGACGAAGGCCATGGATGATCCGCAGCCCAGCAACAGGACCTCGATGGCATCCGCGCGTTCGATGATAGGCGCGAGACTGCCGGATTCCAGCGCGCTGATCTCCGCCACGTCCCAGCCCACGGTCGCGTCCGGCGTCACGATGATTGATCCGTCGTAACGCTGCCCGGTCACACGGAACCCGCCGTCGCCATAGGCCTCCAGAACCTGGCGGCCTGCCGGAATGTCCGGCATCAGGTCCATCAGACGGTCTCCGGTTCTTCTTCCGCTTCCTCGTCGTCGCGCGCGCCACGCTGCAGGCCCAGCATCAGAAGCAGGGGCGCCGCGATGAAGATCGACGAATAGGTGCCGACCAGGACACCCCAGATCAGCGCCGCCGAGAACCCGCGAATGACCTCGCCGCCGAAGAAGAACAGCGCGAACAGAGCCAGCAGGGTCGTGACCGAGGTCATGACGGTACGCGACAGCGTGTCGTTGATGGACAGCGACAGCAGTTCGCTGAGCGGCATCTGCTTGTACTTGCGCAGGTTTTCCCGGACGCGGTCATAGACGACGACGGTATCGTTGATCGAATAGCCGACGATGGTCAGGATCGCCGCGACCGAGGCCAGATTGAACTCGATCCGCGTGATCGCGAACAGGCCGATGGTCAGGATCACATCGTGCACGATGGCGACGACGGCACCCGCCGAAAACTGCCATTCGAAGCGCAGCCAGATGTAGAGCAGCATGGCGACGACGGCCGTCAGCACAGCGTACAATGCGGATTCGACCAGCTCACCGGAGACCTTCGGACCGACGAATTCGACACGGCGGTAGGAAATGCCCGGGTTCTCAGGTTCCAGCGCTGCCTTGACGGCATCGACGGCGGCAAGCTGGGCCTCCGCTTCGCCTTCCTGACGTTCGATACGGATCAGCACGTCGTCGCTGGCTCCGAACTCCTGCAGCGCAACCTCGCCAAGACCGAGCCCGCCAAGGGTGGAACGCATCGCGGATATGTCCGCAGGACCTTCCGTGCCGACCTCGATCAGGATACCGCCTTCGAAATCGATGCCGCGATTGAGGCCCATGCCGAAGAAGAGCCCTGCCGACAGCAGGATCAGAGCCGCCGAGATCGCAATTGCGATCATGCGGAACTTCATGAAGGGAATGCTGGTGGTTTCCGGAACCAGCTTGAGACGCATCATGTGCTGGCTCCAGTCAGACGGTGAGCGTGGAAGGCCGCTTGCGACGCAGCCAGGTGGCGATGATCAGGCGGCTCAACAGGATCGCCGTGAACATCGAACTGATGATGCCGAGTCCCAACGTGACGGCGAAGCCCTTCACCGGACCGGAGCCCATGGTGAACAGGATCGCGGCGGCAAAGCCCGTGGTGACATTGGCATCGACGATGGTCGTGAAGGCACGCTTGTAGCCGGCCTCGACTGCATTCAGCGGCGAGCGGCCATTGCGAAGTTCTTCGCGGATACGCTCGAACACCAGCACGTTGGCATCGACCGCCATGCCGATGGTCAGAACGATACCGGCGATACCCGGCAGGGTCAGCGTCGCCTGCAGGCTCGACAGCGCACCCAGGATCAGGAACAGGTTGGTGATCAGCGCCGTGTTCGCCGCCAGGCCGAAGACCGGGCCGTAGGCAATGAACATGAAGACGATGACGGCGATAAAACCCAGGATGCTGGCCAGCTTGCCGGCGGCGATCGAATCGGCACCCAGGTCCGGACCGACCGTCCGCTCTTCCAGGATGGTCAGCGGTGCCGGCAGCGCACCCGCGCGCAGCAGGATCGCCAGTTCGTTGGCGGACTGGACGGTGAAGCCGCCGGTGATGATGCCCGATCCCTGCAGGATGGGGGAATTGATGCGCGGCGCGGAAATGATCCTGTCATCCAGCACGATGGCGAACAGGCGATCGACATTTTCCAGCGTGGTCTTGCCGAACTGCTTGGCACCGACACTGTCGAAACGGAAGGACACGACGGGCTGGCCCTGATCGAAGGTCGGCTGCGCGTCCACCAGATGCTCACCGGACACCTCAACCTTCTTGCGGATCACATAGGGGATCGGCTGGCCGCCCTCGGTCTCGGGTTCCTGGAACAGTTTCATCGAACCCGCAGGCACCTTGTCGGCGAAAGGATCGGCCTGCATGTCGACCAGATGGAAGCTCATCTTCGCGGTCGTGCCGACGATCTTCTTGAGCGTCTCGGCGTCAATACCCGGGGCCTGAACGATGATCCGGTCACTGCCCTGCTGCTGGATGGTCGGTTCGGAGACACCCAGTTCATCGACACGGCTGCGCAGGATTTCCACCGACTGCTGAACGACCGAGGTCAGACGTTCCTGAACGCCGGCATCGGTCAGGGTCGCGCGAACGGTGCTGCCGTCGTTGGTGACCTCGACTTCGGGCCCACCGGTACCGACGAGGCCGGCATTGCTGCCGGAATTGGCGATGTCGCGCACGATTCCGAGAACCTGATCCATTCGCGCGGGGTCGCGCACCTCGAACGAGACCGTCAGGTCATCGACGCGAAATCCCGAACGCTGGATCCGCGGACGGACTTCACGCAACTGGTTGCGGATGGATTCGACGATGTCGGTCAGGCGATCCTCGATCACCGCCTCGCTGTCGACTTCCATCAGCAGATGCGAGCCACCCTGCAGGTCGAGACCCAGGTTGATCGACTGGTTCGGCAGCCAGTCGGGAATGGAATCCCGCGTCCTCTGGTCCACGAAGTTGGGTGCCGTGTAGATCAGCCCCAACAGGCAGATCACGGTGATCACCGCGACCTTCCATTTCTCGAAATGCAGCATTCAGCGAACCGCCTGTCCTGGTCTCAACGCACCGGTCGTCAGATCCGGCCTATTTCTTCAAGCCAAGCTTGCCCATGATGCCGCCGCTCTCGCCGTCGGACTTGCCGGCCGGCGTGGTATCGTTCGCGGCAGGCGCGGACTTCGACCGGACATCCGACAGGGTGCCCTTGACGACATTGATGCGGACACCTTCGGCGACTTCGATCTGGATCGTGTTGTCGTCCTTGACCTTGGTCACCTTGCCCATGATGCCGCCGCCGGTCACGACATCATCGCCACGGCGCACATTGTCGACCATCGCGCGGTGTTCCTTGGCCTTCTTCTGCTGCGGACGGATCAGCAGGAAGTAGAAGACGACGAAGATCAGGATCAGCGGAAGGAAGGTCATCAGCCCTCCGCCGTCGCCGCCGGACTGTGCATAGGCGGGTGAAATCCACATGTAAGGGCTCCATCATAGAAGGGAGGCTGGTCAGAAGGGCGGACGCAGCCGGAACCTTCTCCAAAAAGTGCCCGGAATATAACCGGGAACGCGCCGATTTCAACCGGTTGAGATCGGCAATCGGCCTACTTCCATATCGGCTTGCCCGAACCCGGCAGGCCCAGCCGCGACCACTTCTCCGTGACCGTCTCGATCACATCGTCGGTCATGCGGATCTCCGTGCCCCATTCGCGCTTCGTCTCCGGGTGCCATTTGTTCGTTGCATCCAGCCCGATCTTCGAGCCCAGGCCGTCTTCGGGACTGGCGAAATCGAGGTAATCGATCGGCGTGTTCTCGACCAGCGTGATGTCCCGCGCCGGATCCATCCGGGTCGAGATGGCCCACATCACGTCCTTCCAGTCGCGCGCGTCGATGTCGTCATCCACGACGATCACCCATTTCGTGTACATGAACTGGCGGAGATAGGACCAGACGCCCAGCATCACGCGCTTGGCGTGGCCGGGATAGGCCTTCTTCATCGAAACGACGGCGATGCGATAGGAACAGCCCTCGGGCGGCAGCCAGAAGTCGGTGATCTCGGGGAACTGCTGGATCAGCAGCGGCACGAAGACCTCGTTCAGCGCCTCGCCCAGCACCGACGGTTCGTCGGGCGGGCGGCCCGTGAAGGTGGACAGGTAGATCGGATCCTTGCGCCGTGTGATCGCAGAGACCGTGAACACCGGGAACTTCTCGACCGCGTTGTAATAGCCGGTGTGATCGCCGTACGGCCCCTCGTCGGCATACTCTGTCAGGCTGACATGACCCTCCAGCACGATCTCGGCCTCGGCGGGTACCTTCAGCGGCACGGTCTGGCAATCCACCAGATCGACCTTCCTGCCGCGCAGCAGCCCGGCGAACTGATATTCGGACAGTGTGTCCGGGACCGGCGTGACGGCGGCCAGAATGGTGCCCGGATCGGCACCGATCACCACGGCGGCAGGCAGCGGTTCCGGGTTCTCTTTCGCCCAGCGCTGATGATGCTGCGCCCCGCCCCGGTGCTTCAGCCAGCGCATGATCGTCCTGTTCTTCCCGATCACCTGCATCCGGTAGATGCCCAGATTGAAATCGTCCGTGCCCTTGCCCGACGGTCCCTTGGTCACCACCAGCGGCCAGGTGATCAGCGGCGCCGGCTCGCCCGGCCAGCAGGTCTGCACCGGCAGGCTCGACAGGTCGATCTGGTCACCGGTCTGGATGACGTCGTGAACCGGACCGTATCCCTTCGTGCGCGGTTTCATCGCCAGTACCGTTTTCAGCAGGGGAAACTTGTCGATGGCATCACGCAGCCCCTCGGGCGGGGTCGGCTGGCGCAGGAACGCCAGCATCTCGCCGACGGCGCGCAACTCCCCAGGCTTGCGGTCCATGCCCATAGCGACGCGATCAACCGTACCGAACAGGTTCACCAGAACCGGCATCTCCGCCGCAGAACCATCCGGGTTGCGCGCGTTCTCGAAAAGGACCGCCGGACCGCCCTCGGCCAGCAGACGGGTCTGGATCTCGGTCATTTCCAGTTCGGTGGAGACGGGCTCGGTGACGCGCACCAGATCACCGGCCTGTTCCAGCCGGTGGATGAAATCGCGCAGGGATTGATCGGGCATGTTCGTCCTGTCATTTGCCGCAGCTTCCGGCGACAATCGACCAATTCCATGTTCCTGTCATCTCCCGGAGGGTGAGACCAGATGTCCGAAGATGGCGACGAGCAGGCCGGCGAAGCGTCGACAGCCGATGCGAACGGCGCACGCTTATCGGCGATCCTGCAACCGCTGCTGCCCAGCCTCGAACGCCTGTCGCTGATCTCACGTCACCTGCATCCGGCGACCATCGAGGCTGTGGTCAACAGCCGGGGTGCAGCAGGGGACATGCTGCACGAAGCGCGCACCGCCCCCTCCCCGTGGCCCGAGAACCTCGCACCGCTGGGCGCGCAGCTCGACCGGTCTGCGGATCAGGTTCTCGCCGCGTTCGACGAACTGGCACAGGCCCCCGGTGCCGAACAGCCTGTGTTCCAGGCCTACAAGGCATTGCGTCGCCTGCCCCGCGCGCTGGAGGCGCTGTATCCGGTCGCCGGTTTTCTGGCACCGGTGAGCCGGTTCTTCCTGGAACCGGAAAGCCGGAACGATGAAGCGCTGGTTCAGTCCCTTTCCGGCGTTGCGCCCGATGGCACCGGCGTGCAGGCCTACGGACCGGACCTCGACAGCCGCGAGACCGTCTGGACCTATGTCCCGGAGAACCACGATCCCCGCCAGCCCTGCCCGCTGATTGTCGCCCTGCACGGCGGCGCGGGCCGGGGCCGGGGTTTCCTGTGGAGCTGGCTGCGCACGGCACGCAGTCACGGGGCGATTGTGCTGGCACCGACGTCGCTGGGCAGCACATGGGCCCTGCAGGGCGATGACATCGACACGCCGCATCTGAAGCGCGTCGTCGAGTTCGCGCAGGGCCGCTGGTCCATCGACCCCGCGCGCATGCTGCTGACCGGCATGAGCGACGGGGGCACCTTTTCCTACGTCTCCGGCCTGCTGGCCGACTCACCGTTCACGCATCTGGCGCCCTTCTCCGCGGCCTTCCATCCGATGCTGGGTGCGTTCGCCGATGCGGACAGGGTCCGCGGCCTGCCCGTCCACATCGTCCATGGCACGCAGGATTGGATGTTCCCAGCCGACATGGCCCGACAGGCGCATGAATGGCTGAAAGGTGCCGGTGCCCGCGTGACCTATCGCGAGATCGAAGACCTGAGTCACACCTACGCGGCGGACCTGAACAGCAGCATCATCGAATGGATGAACGCCAGCGCAGCGGGATGATCCGGCCTGCAAGGGAAACCGTCCGCGAAACCCGAAGCCCGTGTGGGCTGAAATGCCCATGGACGGCACCCTTGGAAGCCACTAAATAGCGGCTTCATGAACCCGAAAAACATCCGCAATTTCTCGATCATCGCCCACATCGACCACGGCAAGTCGACGCTGGCCGACCGGCTCATCGAAATGACCGGCGGCCTGCAGAGCCGCGAGATGCAGGAGCAGGTGCTCGACTCCATGGACCTGGAGCGCGAGCGCGGCATCACCATCAAGGCGCAGACCGTGCGCCTGCTGCACAAGGCGAAAGACGGCGAGATCTATCAGCTGAACCTGATCGACACGCCCGGCCATGTCGATTTCTCCTATGAGGTCAGCCGCAGCCTTTCAGCCTGTGAAGGCGCGTTGCTGGTGGTCGATGCCAGTCAGGGTGTGGAGGCGCAGACCCTCGCCAACGTCTATCTGGCGCTGGAGAACGACCTCGAAATCCTGCCGGTGCTGAACAAGATCGACCTGCCGGCCGCCGAACCGGACCGGGTGAAGGAGCAGATCGAGGACGTGATCGGCATCGATGCGTCGGACGCCATCGGCATCTCCGCCAAGACGGGCGAAGGCGTGCCGGACGTGATCGAGGAACTGATTGCCCGCATTCCGCCGCCCCAGGGCGATCCGGACGCGCCCCTGAAGGCCCTGCTGGTGGACAGCTGGTACGATTCCTACCTGGGCGTCATCGTGCTGGTCCGGCTGCACGACGGCATCATGAAAAAGGGCCAGAAGATCAAGATGATGTCGTCCGGTGCCACGCATCAGATCGACCGCGTCGGTGTCTTCAGCCCCAAGATGGCGACCGTCGATGAACTCGGCCCCGGCGAGATCGGCTTCTTCACCGCCTCCATCAAGACCGTGGCCGAAACCAATGTTGGCGACACGATCACGCTGGAAGGCAAGCCGACCGCGACCGCCCTGCCCGGCTTCAAGCCGTCGATTCCCGTCGTGTTCTGCGGCCTGTTCCCCGTGGACGCGTCCGACTATCAGGACCTGCGCGACAGCCTCGCCAAGCTGCGCCTGAACGATTCGAGCTTCCATTTCGAACCGGAAAGCTCTGCCGCGCTGGGCTTCGGCTTCCGCTGCGGTTTCCTGGGCCTGCTGCACATGGAAATCGTGCAGGAACGGCTGGAGCGCGAATTCGACCTGGACCTGATCACCACGGCCCCGTCGGTGATCTTCAAGCTGCACATGACCGACGGCACGCTGACGGAACTGCACAACCCGGCGGACATGCCCGATCCCGTGAAGATCGAAGCCATCGAGGAACCCTGGATCAAGGCGACGATCCTGTGTCCGGACGATTACCTGGGTCAGGTGCTGAAGCTGTGCGAGGAGAAGCGCGGCATTCAGGTGAACCTGACCTATGCCGGCAGCCGCGCCATGGTGGAATACGAACTGCCGCTGTCGGAGATCGTATTCGACTTCTACGACCGGCTGAAGTCGGTCAGCCGCGGCTATGCCAGCTTCGACTACGAGATGATCGGCTATCGCGAAGGCAACATGGTCAAGATGTCGATCCTGGTGAACGCGGAGCCCGTCGATGCGCTGGCGCTGGTCGTGCACAAGGACCGGGCCTACGAGCGCGGACGGATGCTGTGCGAACGGCTGAAGGACCTGATCCCGCGCCAGATGTTCAAGATCCCGATCCAGGCCGCCATCGGCGGTTCGGTGATCGCGCGCGAGACCATCGCCGCGCTGCGCAAGGACGTGACGGCCAAGTGCTACGGCGGCGACGTGACCCGCAAGAAGAAGCTGCTGGAAAAGCAGAAGGCGGGCAAGAAGCGCATGCGCACCTACGGCAAGGTCGACATCCCGCAGGAAGCCTTCATGGCCGCCCTGCGCATGGGCGACGAGTGATCAGAAACGACCGAGTCCCGGGAGGACCGCATGCCGATCTACGAACTCCGCACCTATACGCTTCACACCGGCAAGCTTGGCGAGGCCGTCGAGCTCTACAAGACCATCGGCTGGCCTGCCCTGCAGAAGCATCCGGAAAAGCTGGTCGGCTATTTCACCGGCGATGTCGGCGCGATGAACAAGATCATCCACATCTGGAAGTTCGATGACGACGCCGACCGCCGCGCCTTCTGGGCCGGGGTGTTCTCCGACGACGAGTTCATGAAGTTCGCGGGCAAGTTCCGCCCGCTGGTCCTCACCCAGGAAAACCAGCTGATGCTGAACGCCCCCTGGGGCCCGACGCCCTGACAGCCGCTGGTTCAGTCCAGTCCTTGACTGAATCGCCAACGCTCCGACTGTCACCCGCGGCTTGTCCGGAGGCCCTTCCGACGATCCGGCGCGCGCATGGTTCGTGATCAGCTCATTGCCCCCGCACAGGGCGGGGGTGACGAACTGTGCTTCGGACCGACCAAAGGTAACGCGCACCTACAGGGATCGCGCCGTCTTCCTGATCAGTTCCCACGCCGCCTCAATGTGGCGGGCTTCGGTGCGCGCCTGACCGATCGCGATGCGAATGGCGTAGCGGCCATGCACCCGGTTCGGTGTGACATAGGCTTCGCCGGAATCGTTTAGCGCGTTCAGCAGACGCTCGTTCAGGCCATCGACAGCTTCCTCGTCCGGACCGGACGGCGCGTAGCGGAAATTCAAAAGCGAGAGGACGCGCGGCGCGACCAGTTCGAAATCCGGCTCTGCCGCAATCCTCGCCTCCAGCGTCTCGGCCAGGGCGATATGCCCCCGCAGGAACGCCTGCAGGCCCTCGACGCCATAGCTGCGCAGCACGAACCAGAGCTTCAGCGCGCGGAATCGCCGTCCCAGCGGCACGCCCCAGTCCCGATAGTCGATCACCTGCCCGGTCTCGCGGCTTTGCAGGTAGGTCGCATCGATGGCGAAGGTGCGGATCAGCGCCTCCGGGTCGCGGACGTAGTGGGCCGCGCAGTCGAAGTTGGTCAGCAGCCACTTGTGCGGATTGAAGACCAGACTGTCGATCGTCTCCTGTCCTTCCAGCATCCAGCGATATTCCGGCAGGATCAGCGCGGACCCGGCCCATGCGGCATCGACATGGAAGAAGATGCCGTGGCGTCTGCAGATGTCGCCGACGGCCCTGATGTCATCGATGGCGCCCACGCCGGTCGCGCCCAGCGAGGCGACGACGCAGGCGGGCACGCGCCCCGCCGCCTTGTCTTCCAGAACAGCGGCTTCCAGAGCTTCCGGGACAATGGCGAAGGTCTCGTCCACCGGGATCTTGCGCACGTTGCGGCGACCGTAGCCGGCGATCTTCGCGCCCTTCTCGGTCGACGTGTGGGTTTCCGATGAGCAGTAGGCGACCAGTTCCGGCCCGCCGCTCAGCCCGTTCTCGTTGCTGTCGAATCCCGTCGCCTTCTCGCGCGCGGTCAGCAGCGCGCAGAGGATGGCGCCGGAAGCCGAATCCTGGATCACGCCGGTGAAGCCTTCGTCGAGACCGATCATCCGGCGCAGCCAGTCCAGGACACGGGTCTCCATCTCGGTCGCGGCGGGGGACGTCTGCCACAGCATGCACTGCGCGCCGATGGTCGCCGTCAGCATCTCGGCCAGTACCGACGGCGGGCTGGAGTTCGCCGGGAAATAGGCGAAGAAGGACGGGTGCTGCCAGTGCGTGACGCCGGGCAGGATGTCACGCTGGAAATCCGCCATGATCTGCTGCATCGGCTCGCCCGCCTGCGGTGCTGTCGCGGGCAGTGCCGAGGCAATCTCGCCCGGTGCCGTCTGCGCGCGCACCGGGCGTTTCTCGATGCCGGAGAGATAGTCGGCCATCCAGTCCACCATCTGGTGCGCATGGCTGCGGAATTCGTCGATATCCATGATACTCTCCCGGACTTGATCGCCGCGAACTTGACATGTCGGGCGGTCTGACGAAATAGGTGCGTCTCACCGATCAACGCAGGACAGACCCATGGCCGAAACAATCGCGACAAAAGTACTGATCATCGGCTCCGGTCCTGCGGGATGCACCGCCGCCATCTATGCCGCGCGGGCCGGGCTTGAACCGGTGATGGTCCATGGTATCCAGCCCGGCGGTCAGCTGACCATCACGACCGACGTCGAGAATTACCCGGGGTTCGCCGACGTCATCCAGGGGCCCTGGCTGATGGAGCAGATGGAAAAGCAGGCGGCCAATGTCGGTACACGGATCATCCATGACATCGTCGCCGATATCGATCTGTCCAGGCGGCCCTTCACCGCCAAAGGCGATGGCGGCAATACCTACGTCGCCGACAGCCTGATCATCTCGACAGGCGCGTCCGCCAAGTGGCTGGGCCTGCCCAGCGAGCAGAAGTTCCAGGGTTTCGGTGTGTCGGCCTGCGCGACCTGCGACGGCTTCTTCTACCGGGGCAAGGAAGTCTGCGTCGTCGGCGGCGGCAACACGGCGGCCGAGGAAGCCCTGTTCCTGACCAATTTCGCATCCAAGGTCTGGCTGGTGCACCGCCGCGATTCGCTGAAAGCCGAGCACATCCTGACCACGCGGGTGCTGGAACACCCGAAGATCGAAGTGGTCTGGGACCATGTGCTGGACGAGGTGCTGGGCGATACCGATCCGCTCGGCGTCACCGGCGTGCGTCTGAGAAACGTCAAGACCGATCAGACGCGCGAGATACCGATGCACGGCGTCTTCATCGCCATCGGGCACGATCCGAACACGTCGCTGTTCAAGGGGCAGATCGACATGGATCAGGAGGGATATATCCTGACCCGTCCCGGTTCCACAACGACCAGCGTCACCGGCGTTTTTGCGTCGGGCGACGTGCAGGACAAGATCTACCGTCAGGCCGTCACGGCGGCCGGGACGGGCTGCATGGCCGCGCTGGAAGCCGAGAAATTTCTTGCCGAAGCGGAAATGGCCGAAGCCGCCGACTGATCGTTTTTCAGTCAAACTGACCATAAGCTTCGCTTTTTGCTTGTCGATTTCGGTGCGGCGGATATTTTCGCCCTATGGACTGGGACAAGCTGCGCATATTTCACACCGTCGCCGACGCGGGAAGCTTCACGCATGCCGGGGAGTTGCTGAACCTGAGTCAGTCGGCGGTCAGCCGGCAGGTCAGCGCGCTTGAGGACAGTCTGCGTACAACGCTCTTCCGCCGCCACGCCCGCGGCCTGATCCTCACCGAACAGGGCGAGTTGCTCTACAAGACGGCGCGCGAGGTTTTCTCCAAGCTTGCCATGGCCGAGGCCATGCTGACCGATGCGAAGGAGAAACCGCGCGGCGATCTGACGGTGTCGACGACGGTCGGCCTTGGCTCCACCTGGCTGACCCCGCGCATCCGCGAGTTCATCGAGGCCTATCCCGACATCTCGGTGCATCTGGTCCTGACCGACGGCGAGGTCGATCTGACGATGCGCGAGGCGGACATCGCCATCAAGCTCTGGCCGCCAACCCAGCCCGATCTGATTCAACGCAAGCTGATGGCGGTGAATTTTCACCTCTACGCGTCGCCTGAATACATCAAGCGGCGCGGCATGCCGAAGCGCGCCGAGGATCTGGACAAGCACGACCTGATCACCTACGGCGCGGACATGCAGAGTCCCGTCCCCGCCAGCAACTGGACCATAGAGCTTGGCGCCTCGCCGGACCGGCCGCGCGAACCCGTGCTGACCGTGAACAATGTCTACGGCCTGCTTCTGGCCGTCGAGAGCGGTCTGGGGATCGCTGCCCTGCCCGACTATATCGTTCAGGATCAGAGCCAGGCCGTACGCGTTCTCGACGAGGTCGCCGGACCGAGCTTCGATACCTATTTCGTCTATCCGGAAGAGTTGCGGAATTCCAAGCGCATCGGCGTTTTCCGCGACTTCCTGATCCGGAAAGTGAATGAGACACAGTTCTAACTGATGCAAAATTGTTACATCTGCTGATCAATGCTTTTGCATTAAAAATTTCATCTATTAAATCAATAACTTGAAGACATGCGTGTGACGCATGGCAAAAGTCTGCCTGTATCACTTTATTTCACCAGTCCCCGGCACTAAATCTCGGTCATCAGATGTTGCATCGCAATATCGACGGGCAACCTTCGGCGCCTCCCTGTCGAACGTTGTCCGACGTCTCTTGAGACGTGAAGCCTCCCTGTTAGACTCGGCGGGTTCCTGGTGAACCCGCCTTTTTTCTGTCTGGAGGTTGGAACAGGCGTCATGGGAGTCCGCCCCGCCCGTCCTGACGAACACGCGCAACTGACCGACCTCGCCCTGAGATCCAAGGCGCACTGGGGCTATTCGGAAGACTTCATGGCCGCCTGCGTCGATGAATTGACCCTGACGCCGGCGCTGATTACCGAACGGATGATCCTGCTGCTTGAAGACGAGTCCGGCAGGATCCTTGGCATGGGCGGACTGGCCTGGGATGAAGGCGTTCTGGAAGTCTGCGACATGTTCGTCGAGCCGGCCCACATCGGCAAAGGCGCGGGCAAGGTGATCTTTCAGGCCCTGGTCGAAGCCGCCAGGAAGACCGGCGCTTCCGGCCTGCGCATCGATGCCGATCCGAATGCGCTGCCCTTCTATCTGAAAATGGGTGCGCGGCAGACCGGCAGTGCGCCGTCCGGGTCCATCGCCGGACGCCGGATACCGCGGCTGATTCTCGACCTGTAGCATTCCCCGCCAACCGCCCTATCCTGTCAGCCAGTCAGACTGGGGAGGATTGGATGACGGACGTGAAGACAGCATGGGTAACCGGTGCCGGAACGGGCATCGGACAGGCGGGGGCGCTGGACCTTGCAAGACGCGGCTACACGGTGATCGTCAGTGGCCGGCGCAGGGAACCGCTGGAAGACACGGCCAGCCAGATCGAAGCGGCGGGCGGCACCTGCATCATCGAGCCGCTGGATGTCGCCGATTCGGACGCCTGCGCCGCCGTGGCCGGGCGCATCAACGACAGGTTCGGCCGGCTCGATGTTCTGGTTGCCAACGCCGGACTGAACGTGAAGGACCGCCATACCGATGTGCTGACCGTGGCGGACTGGCGAAAGGTGATCGATGTGGACGTGAATGGCGTCTTTCACTGCATTCATCCCATGCTGCCGATCATGCGGGCCCAGGGCGGCGGGCTGATCATCAACGTGTCGTCATGGGCCGGACGCTGGCCCGCCTATCTGGCCGGTGCCGCCTACAACGCCGCCAAGCATGCCGTCAGCGCCATGAACGAGTTGATCAACATGGAGGAAGGCGAGAACGGGATTCGCTGCACGGCGCTCTGTCCGGGAGAGGTCTACACCCCCATCATGGAAGCGCGCCCGGTTCCGCCGTCGCTGGAGGAGAAGAAGAAAATGGTCCAGATGGCCGACATGGGCGATGTCATCGGCTATCTGGCCGGCCTGCCGCCGCACGTGTGCATCAACGAACTGGTCATCAGCCCCACCCACAACCGCATCTATGCCGCCGGCAAGGTGCGCTGACGGACCGGGCACCCGGAACCTCCGGGGCTGATCTATTTGGCCGCAGAGGTTCTGGAAACCGTTTTTCCGCTTCCCATATCCGGCCTGTAGCAACCGGAAGGAACGGAAAAAATGATCAAGAAAAAGATGACCTTCGCCGCAGCGGCCCTCGCCGCCTCTCTTCTGATGCCGGTGGGCGCATCTGCGGAAAGCCAGACCAAAACGCAGGACGACATGACCTTCAGCGAGCAGGTCGAACAGTCATGGGAAAATTTCAAGGATTTCACGGTTGAACAGAAGGACGCGGCCATCGCAGCCGGCCGCGACATGATCGCCGCGATCGACCGCCAGATCGAGAAGCTGACCGCGGAATCGGAGGAAGCGACCGACGAGATCAAGGCGGAGAACAGCGAGGAGATTTCGCGGCTGGAAAAACTCCGCGATTCGATCGCCGAGCAGCTGGAAGCCGCCGGTGAGGCCACGGCCGACACCTGGGATGCCTTCAAGGAAGCGGTCGGGGATGCCGTGGAATCGGTGCGCGAAACGTTCCGCGATGAGGAGAAGGTCGACGAAACGAAGACCTGAGCCAGATACCGGTCATCCACACAACCATCCACCTGTGGATAAATCTGTCCCCGCTTTCAACAGCGGGGACAGTCGTTTCAGAGACTGAATTGAAACCCGTCCAGGGGCACCTTGTGCTAGTCTGCACCCATCATGTCAGACAACATTGCCCCCTTCCCCGGTGACACGCCGGACGTCGCATCCGAGACCGAGACGCCCAAGGTCCTGCCGCACAATCTGGAAGCAGAACAACAGCTTCTCGGCGCGCTGCTTTACAACAACGACACCGCCTCGCGGGTGCTGGATTTCCTGAAGCCGGAGCATTTCTTCCAGCCCCTGCACGGGCGCATCTATGAAGCCATCCTGACGCTGATTGAGCGCGGTGAACTGGCCAACCCCGTGACCCTGAAGATGCGGTTCGAACAGGACGCGGCCATCGCCGAACTCGGCGGGCCCGGCTATCTGGTCGACCTGACGGCGCGCGCAGTGAACATCATCCGCGCCGAGGAATATGCGCGCATTCTCTACGACCTGTTCCTGCGCCGGGAGATCATCCTGCTGAGCGAGGACATGGCCGAACGCGGGCGGACCGCCGACCTGACGGACGGCGCCACCGCACAGATCGAGGATGCGGAGTCCCGGCTGTACACGCTCGCCGAGGCCGGCGAGGCCAAGAACGACTTCCGGTCCTTCAAGGTCGCCATCGGCGAGAGCCTTGACCGGATCGAGGCCGCTTACAAGCGCGAGGGCCAGCTCGTCGGCGTGACCACGGGGCTGCGCGATCTGGACCAGAGGCTGGGCGGGCTGCATCGCACCGACCTGCTGATCCTCGCCGGACGTCCGGGCATGGGCAAGTCGGCCCTGGCGATGACCATCGCCCTGAATGCCGCCCGTGCCTATCGTCCGATCTACAATGAGGCAGGCGACATCGTCGATGCCGAGGGTGCCGTGGTCGGCGTGTTCAGCCTGGAAATGAGCCGCGAGCAGCTGGCGACGCGTATCGTCTCCGAGCAGACGCGGATCAGTTCCAATGATCTGCGCACCGGGCGGATCGACAAGTCCGCCTTCATGAATCAGGTCGTGCCCGCCACGCAGGAACTGAACGACCTGCCCCTCTTCATCGACGACACACCCGCCATATCGATCGCGCAGCTCCGTTCCCGCGCCCGCCGGCTGAAGCGTCAGCATGGTCTCGGGCTGATCATCATCGACTATATCCAGTTGATGCGCCCCTCCGGCCAGAAGCGGACCGAAAACCGCGTGCAGGAGATCACCGAGATCACACAGGGCCTGAAGGCCGTCGCCAAGGAACTGAATGTGCCCGTGCTCGCCCTGTCACAGCTCTCGCGGCAGGTCGAACAGCGCGACGACAAGCGGCCCCAGCTTTCGGATCTGCGCGAATCTGGCTCCATCGAGCAGGACGCCGACGTGGTGATGTTCGTCTATCGCGAGGCCTATTACGCGCAGAAGGACAAGCCGGACGAGGAGAATTTCGCCGAGGTCGAGAAGTGGCAGGAAAAGATGGCCGCGATCTACAACCGCGCCGAATGCATCATCGGCAAACAGCGCCATGGCCCGACCGGCACGGTCGATATATTCTTCGAACCCGAATTCACCATCTTCCGCGATCTGGACACGCACCACGATCCGGGTGACATCAGGTAGACCCTGTCACCCACTCAACCCGAGTCGGTCGTGCCAGGCTGCAATGCTTTCGTCAGGATAGCGGCCGTGGACCCTGTCGTCAGGGCCCGGTGACAGATGCACCCAGTCCGGCTTGAAATCGACCATCAGGTGTGTGCGTTCCGGCGGTGTGGGCAAGGGCGTGTCGATCACGGCGGCCAGCGGATGAAGCTGGTCCGGCCAGCGGGAATCCCAGAGCCAGAGGTGTGTGCCGCACGCCACGCAGAAATTCCGCTCGGCGTTTGAGAAACTGACGTTTCCGGTGTCGTCGTCTTCAAGTCGTGCGCGATAGACCTTCAGGTTTTCTCCGCCCTCCACCGTGAGCGTATCGAAGTCGGCGCCCAGATTGATCGCCGCGCCCCCGCCCCCGTTCAGTTTGCGGCAGATACCGCAGTAGCAGACATTGAACGGATACGAGTGGCGGCTCTCAACCGTGAAACGGACCGCCTTGCAGTGACAGGATCCCTCAAGCCGCATCTTTCAACTCTCTTCGGTCAGCGTGTCCTCGCGGCGGATCATGGTGCCCACGCCATGCTCGGTGAAGGTCTCCAGCAGAACGACGTTCTCGACCCGACCGTCCAGAATGGTGGCGGATCCGACGCCCGCCTTGACGGCGTCCAGGCAGGTCTCGATCTTCGGGATCATCCCGCCGGTGATGGTGCCTTCCGCCTGCATCACCAGGACATCTTTCGGTGTCAGGACGGGCACCAGCTTGCCCGACTTGTCGAGCACCCCGGCCACGTCCGTCAGCATGATCAGCTTCGCCGCGCCCAGCGCCGACGCAATGGCGCCTGCCGCCGAGTCCGCGTTGATGTTGTAGGTTTCGCCGTTCTTTCCCACACCGATGGGCGCGATCACGGGGATCAGCGAATCCAGATCGATGGCGTTGAAGATATCGGGGTTGATGTGGCGCGGCTCGCCTACGAATCCCAGGTCGAGGATGCGTTCGATGTTGGAATCCGGATCGCGTTTCGACCGGGTGAGCTTTCGGGCCTGGATCAGGTTGCCGTCCTTGCCCGACAGGCCGATGGCCATGCCGCCCGCCTGCTGAATCGACGAGACGATCTGCTTGTTGATCGATCCGGCCAGCACCATCTCCACGACGTCGACCGTCTTGCGGTCCGTGATGCGCAGCCCATCGATGAACTCGCTGACGATTTCCAGCCGCTCCAGCATGGCACCGATCTGCGGTCCGCCGCCGTGGACGATAACCGGGTGAATGCCCACCTGCTTCAGCAGGACGATATTCTCGGCGAAGGCCCTGGCAAGATCGTCATTGCCCATGGCGTGGCCGCCATACTTGATCACGAAGATTTCGCCCGAGAACCGGCGGAGATAGGGCAACGCCTCCTGCAGTGTGGCGGCCTTCTTCATCAGTTCGTCGTTCACGGTGCGAATCCCCCCGGCTCGTTTCTTGTGCGCCGTTATAACCTCTGAGCGGGGGATGTCGCCAGCATTGCCAGTTCCGCACGCAGTTCGGCGATACCGTCGCCCTTCTCGCTGCTGGTCGCGAACAGTTTCGGATAGGCGGCCACGTGCGGACGCAGCCGCTCCCCGGTCGCCGCCAGCAGCTTCTCCAGTTGCCCGGACTTCAGCTTGTCGGTCTTGGTCAGCACCACCTGATAGACCACGGCGGCCTTGTCGAGCATCGACATGAAGTCCTCGTCCGATTCCTTGATCCCGTGCCGCGAATCAATCAGCAGATTGATCCGCATCAGGTTGGGCCGGCCCTTGAGATAGGCCCTGATCAGGCGCGTCCAGGCCTCCACGGCCGCCTTCGGTGCCTTGGCGAAGCCATAGCCGGGCAGATCGACCAGCATCAGGCGGCCGTCGAGGTCGAAGAAGTTCAACTGCTGGGTCCGGCCCGGCGTGTTGGACGTCTTGGCCAGCGCCTTGCGCCCGGTCAGCGCGTTGATCAGGCTCGACTTCCCCACATTGGAACGACCGATGAAGGCCACTTCCGGCAGTTCAGTGCCGGGCAGCTGCTGCAGGTGCGCGACGCTCAGCAGGAAGCGGCATTCCGCCGCGAACAGCAAACGGCCTTCTTCGATGTCCGGCTGGTCGTCAGTCACCGGTCTTCGCGGTGGTCAGCTTCGCGTTCGTGCGGCGCATGATGAAATACTGCTGCGCGATCGAAAGCAGGTTGTTCACCGTCCAGTAGATCACCAGGCCCGCCGGGAACCGCGCCAGGAAGAAGGTGAACACGATCGGCAGCATCATCATGATCCGGGCCTGCATCGGATCAGGCGGCTGCGGGTTGATCTTCTGTTGCGCAAACATCGACAGACCCATCAGGATCGGCCAGACGCCGAGATGCAGCAGTTCCGGCGTATCCCAGGGGATCAGCCCGAACAGTTCGAACAGGTTCGTCGGGTCGGGCGCCGACAGATCGTTGATCCAGCCATAGAACGGCGCGTGGCGCATCTCGATGGTCACGAACAGCACCTTGTAGAGCGCGAAGAACACCGGGATCTGCAACAGGATCGGCAAACACCCGGACACCGGATTCACCTTGTTCTTCTTGTAGAGCGCCATCATCTCCTGCTGCAGCTTCATCTTGTCGTCGGGATAGCGCTCGCGCAGCTTCACCATCTCCGGCTGCAGGGAGCGCATCTTGGCCATGGACACGTAGGACTTCCAGGCCAGCGGCAGGAACAGGAACTTCACGACGAAGGTGACGGCAATGATCGCCAGTCCGAAATTCCCCAACAGCGAATAGAAGAAATCGATGGCGTGGAAGAAGGGACGGGTGAGGAATTCGAACCAGCCCCAGTCGATGGCCTTGTCGAAAAGCTTGATACCGAGAAACTCCTCGTATCCGGAGATCAGATCGACTTCCTTGGCGCCCGCGAACAGCAGGGTTTTGCTCGATTCCGACGCCCCAGGCTGCACCACCAGCCCGTCCGCCACGAAGTCCACCTGATACTTGTCGACGCCCCGTTCCGCCCAGTGACGGAAACCGCCTTTGAAGCCGGGCTGCTGTTCCGGAATCAGCGCGGCCATCCAGTACTTGTCGGAAATCCCGATCCAGCCGCCGCCGGGCGAACTCTCTTCGATCACGCCGTCGGCTTCATCGCGCAGATCGGAATAGTCGAGTTCCATCTTCTTCTCGAAGACGCCCAGCGGCCCTTCGTGCAGGATGAAGAAGTCGCTGATCTCGGGCGTTCCCAGCCGCCGCACGCGGCCATAGGGATAGACGGTCACGGGTTCGCCACGCGCGTTCCGGACCGAGTGCGTGATCGAGAACATGAAGTTCTCGTCAACCTCGAACCGCTGCGTGAAGGTCAGGCCTTCGCCGTTGTCCCAGGTCAGCGTGACCGGCGTGTCCTCGGACAGCGTGTCGCCGTCGGCCTGCCAGACCGTGTCGGGGCCGGGCGCGGTGATCCCCTGGCCGCCGATCAGCCAGCCGACCTCGGCGAAATAGGGCGTCGGAGCATTTGCCGGATTGAACAGTTCCACCGGCGGCGACGCCGGATCGACGGTCTGGTGGTAATCCGTCAGCGTGATGTCGTCAAAGCGCGCGCCCTGCAGGCGGATCGAGCCCGTCATCCGGCTGGTCCGTATGGCAATGCGGTCGGATGAATCCAGGACGGCGGCCCGATCCTGCGGCGTGTTCAGCGACGGCAGTCCCGTCGTGCTGGGCGTCGGAACGCCGGTTGAAGGCACCACGGGGCCATTCGCGCCGGGCTGCTGGTTCTGCGCCTCCTGTTGAGGCGGCGTGGGGTCCGGATCGGGTCCGAAGAAGTACTGCGAGCCGAAGAGGATCGCGACCGAGATCAGGATGGCAAGCAGCAGATTGCGTTGTTCAGGCATTCGGAACGCGATCCTTCAGCAGTTGTCTTGGAGGCCCGACCGACGGACGGCGGGCTCGGGAACGGGGTCGAAACCATGGCCGCCCAGCGGGTGACACCGGGACACACGGCGGAAGGCAAGCCAGCTGCCTTTCAAAGGCCCATGCTTCTCCAGCGCTTCCAGCGCGTAGGCGGAACATGTCGGCTGATAGCGGCAGTTCGGTCCCAGCCAGGGTGAAATCACATACCGGTAGAACCGGATCGGGATCTGCAACATGGCGATCAGCAGGCGGCGGATCACGACGCACGGCCTTCGCGCAGCAGCCCCAGACGCTTCAGTGAAAAATGAAGATCATCTTCCAGATCGCTGAAATTTCGATCTATTGTCGCCGGGCGCGCAATCAGAACGTAATCATGATCGGGTGCGGCCTGACGTTTCAGCACGGAATCGGTAATGGCGCGAAGGCGACGTTTCGCACGGCTGCGGCGAACCGCATTGCCGACTTTCTTCGATGCGGTGAAACCGACGCGCATGTCAGGCCTGCTCTCTCCGTCCGGTTGGGCCAGCTGTTCCGGCATGGGCTGAGCCTGCAGAACCAGTCCCGTAGACGCTGACTTGAGTCTGGTGCGGCTGAGCCTGAGAAAATCGGCCCGCTTCTTCAACCGGCCGACCCGCATTGTGCCAGCCCTCAGGCCGACAGTTTCTTGCGGCCCTTGGCGCGACGAACACGCAGGATGCGCTGGCCACCTACAGTCGCCTTGCGGGCGCGGAAGCCATGACGGCGCTTACGCACAAGATTGCTCGGCTGAAAGGTACGCTTCACGACAGGCACTCCTGGATGAATGATTGTATCGCCCGCAGGTTTGCCCGCAGGTTCGGAGAGCCGGTGTATATTGGCCGGTCACAGCCAAGTCAACCACAGTGAGCTTCAATTTTGCGGGGTGCCCGCTAGGTTGTCATCACCACTTCATCAGGAGCAGTTGCATGACCGACCGCATAGAAACAGACCTCTGCATCATCGGCGGGGGATCCGGCGGTCTGAGCGTGGCTGCCGGGGCCGCACAGATGGGCGCGCCGACCGTCCTGATCGAGGGCGGCAAGATGGGTGGCGACTGCCTGAACTATGGCTGCGTACCCTCGAAATCGCTGCTGGCTGCGGGGCACTACGCCAGCGCCTGGAAGGGCAGCGCGCGGTTCGGTGTCGAGATGGGTGAGCCGAAGGTCGATTTTGCCCGCGTCAACGACCACGTTCGGGACGTGATCGCCGGGATCGAGCCCCACGACAGCCAGGAGCGGTTCGAGGGCTTTGGCGTGAAGGTCTTCCGCGACAAGGCGCGCTTCGTGTCCGCCAACGAAGTCCAGACCGGCGACACCGTCATCAAGGCGCGCCGCATCGTGGTTGCGACAGGCTCCTCGCCCGTCGCCCCGGCGATCCCCGGGCTGGACCAGGTCGATTATCTGACCAACGAAACCCTGTTCGACAACCGCGAACTGCCCGGTCACCTGATCATCATCGGCGGCGGCCCGATCGGCATGGAAATGGCTCAGGCACACGCAAACCTGGGCGCGCGGGTCACGGTTCTGGAAGCCCGCAAGGCCTTTAGCAAGGACGACCCCGAGCTGGCATCCATCGCCCTGGATGGCGTACGCGAAAGCGGTGTCGTCATCCGCGAAGGCGTTTCCATCGCGCGGGTCGAACCCGGTCCCGCCGTCGTGCTCGAAGACGCGGGCGGCACCGAGGAGCGCATCGAAGGCACGCACCTGCTGGTCGCCGCCGGTCGCAAGGCGAACGTGGAAGGCCTGGATCTGGCGAAGGCCGGAATTGATTTCACCGACCGCGGCATCAAGGTGGACAAGGGCCTGCGCACGACGAACCGGAAGGTCTATGCCATCGGCGATGTCGCGGGCGGGCTGCAGTTCACCCATGTCGCGGGCTATCACGCCGGACTGGTGATCCGCAGCGCCCTGTTCCGCCTGCCGGTCAGCAACGACACCAGCGCCACCCCGTGGGTCACCTACACCGATCCCGAACTGGCGTGGGTCGGAATGCAGGAAGACGACGCCCGCAAGCAACATGGCGACAGCATCGAGACCCTGACATGGGGCTTCGACGAGAACGACCGCGCGCGCGCCGAACGCCGCACCGAGGGCCGCGTGAAGGTCGTCGTCCACAAGGGCAAGCCGATCGGCGCAGGCATCGTCGGCGTACATGCGGGCGAACTGATCGGCCCCTGGGTGCTGGCCATCAGCAAGGGGCTGAAGCTGTCGGACATGGCCGGGTTCATCGCCCCCTACCCCACGCTGGGCGAGGTCAACAAGCGCGCCGCCGGGAGCTACTACACACCGAAACTGTTCTCCGACCGCACCCGCATGGTCGTCAAGTTCCTGCGCATGTTTGGCTAGCCGGTGGCGGTGGCCTATTCTGCCCGAAAGGGGAGACTGAAGCATGGCACTGTCACAGGAACACATCAGCTATGAGACGGAAGACGGGCGGGCGCGGATCACGCTGAACCGGCCCGAGAAACGCAATGCCCTGTCGATCGCGCTGCTGAAGGAGATGCATGACGCGCTCTGGGAAGCCGACAACGACAAGGACGTGCACTGCGTGATCCTGCGCGGGGCGGGCAAGTCTTTCTCCGCCGGCTACGACCTGACGCCCGGGTACAACGCCACGGCTGCGGGCGCGGACGAGGGCAAGACCTATCGCAACGGCGGGATCTATGCGAACCCGACCATCGACGACGACATCTGGCGGCTGGAACAGGGCCAGCGGCTGCGCATGGCGCTGTTCGACATGCACAAGCCGTCCATCGCCCAGGTCCACGGATACTGCCTGGCAGGCGGCACCGACATCGCCCTGCTCTGCGACATGGTGATCGCCGCCGACGACGCGACCATCGGCTTTCCGCCCGCCCGCGACCTAGGCTCCCTGCCCAACCAGATGTGGCTCTACAACTGTGGGCCCCAGTGGGCCAAGCGCCTGCTGCTGACGGGCGACACGGTGACCGGCGAGGAAGCCGCCCTGATCGGACTGGTGCTGAAATCGGTGCCTGCCGACCTGCTGGAGGCAGAGGTCGAGGGACTGGCGACACGCATGTCGAAGATCGATCCGGACCTGCTGGCCGCCAACAAGCGCATCGTCAACCTGGGGATCGAACTGATGGGCGGACGCACCCTGCAGCGCATCGCCGCCGAGAACGATGCACGCGGGCACCTGGCGCCCGGCACGCTGGCGTTCCGCAAGAATGCCCAGGAAAAGGGTCTGAAGGCGGCCCTGAAGGAACGCGATGGCGACTTCGGCGACGGCCGTGCCCGTGTCCGCGGCCCAGAAACCCGCGATGAGAACGGCAAGCTGATCTAGACGCTCCCGGCGAACGGTGCCATGCGGACCGGCCGATGAGGCCCATGGACCGCAGCAACTGTTTGAGCGGTCCCGCATCTGATCGAAACGACCAGACGCACAGAGAGTCACCCCCGCCGTGCGGGGGCAGCGGACGACCCGGCGAACGGCGCGCGGGCCGAATACGCAGCAAGGCCCCGGGATAAACCGGGGGTGACGGTCCGGGAGTCGGCGATTCAGTCAGGGAAGAGGCTGCTCCAGTACGGCGGGCATGGTCAAAGCCGATCAGGCCCGGTTGAGCAGCAGGCTGGTTTCGCTGTTCAGCACGCCGGGCGTATCCCTGATCTGGCGCAGCACGCGGTCGAACGCGGGCAGTGAATCCGCACTGATCTCGGCAACCAGATCCCAGGATCCGTTGGTCGCGTAGAGCTGCTCGATTTCGGGAATGGCCTGCAGGGCGCGCGTCACCTGCCGGGACATGGAACCCTGCAATTCGATGGTCGAGATCGCGCGGATCGACTGCCGGTCTTCCAGATCGGTTTCGATGGTGAAGCGCCGGATGGTTCCGCTCTCGACCAGACGTTCCAGCCGCGCTTTGGCCGTGGCTCTGGATACGCCGACGGCAGCAGCGAGTTCCGTGATCGACGCGCGGGCATTGTGCTTCAGTTCCGCCAGCAGCTTCCGGTCTGTCTGTGTCAGTTCGATTCCCGCATCCCTCAAATTGCTTTCTTGATTGATCAAAATGATAAGTGATCTGACGAGTTTGCACAATATTACCCCTCCCACGGATCAGGAAAAGGCCCGACATTGAACGACAGATACATGGGAGCGCATCAGATGAGTCGAACCTGTCACCTTCTCGGTGCCCCGGTCCAGTCCGGGGCCGGCCTGCCGGGCTGCCAGATGGGGCCGGAAGCCCTGCGGACGGCCGGGCTTGAGGAAGTCCTGCAGCAGCTGGAATGGGAGGTCACCGATCTGGGGGACATCGGTCCCGACCGCGGACCGGAACCCAGCAGCCCGAACCCGGTGCTGCACAACCTCGCCGAGACCGTGGACTGGATCAGGACCCTGTCGGAGGCGGCCTATCGTGTCGGCAGCAATTGCGACGTGCCGATCTTTCTGGGCGGCGATCACAGCCTGTCGGGCGGCACCGTGCCGGCCATGGCGCGACGTGCGGCGGACAATGGCCAGCCCCTGTTCGTGCTCTGGCTGGACGCGCACCCCGACCTGCACACGCTGGGATCGACCACCAGCGGCAACCTGCACGGCACCCCCGTTGCCTATTTCACCGGCGCCGAAGGCTTCGAATCCTTCCCGCCCCTGACGGCAACCGTCGATCCGAAACACATCATGATGATGGGCATCCGTTCGGTCGATCCGGCGGAGTCCCGGCGCATTCAGGAACTGGGCATGGATGTGATCGACATGCGTGCCATCGATGAACGGGGCGTCGTCGCGCCGTTGCGCCACTTCCTCGAACGGGTTGCCGCGGAGAACGGCCAGCTTCACGTCAGCTTCGACGTGGACTTCCTGGACCCCGCCATCGCCCCCGCCGTGGGCACGACCGTGCCCGGCGGACCGACCTTCCGCGAGGCGCATCTGATTACCGAGATGCTGGCCGACAGCGGCCTTGTCACCTCCCTCGATCTGGTTGAACTGAATCCGTTCCTGGACGAGCGCGGACGCACGGCGATGCTGATGACCGACCTGACCGCCAGCCTGTTCGGGCGGCGCATTCTGGATGGCCGCAGCCGCGATCTCACTTTCCGCCCTGAATACGGGAGCCACCGCTGATGTCCCATCCTGCCCCCTCCGATCTCGCCTTCGTGCCCTTCGTGTCGGTCGACAACATGATGCGGCTGGTCAACACGCTGGGCATCGAGAACGTCATTCGCGACCTGGCCAGTTACATCGAGGCCGATTTCCTGCGCTGGGAGGAGTTCGACAAGACGCCCCGCGTCGCCTCCCATTCCGCCGAGGGCGTGATCGAACTGATGCCGACGGCAGACGCCGAGCGCTATGGTTTCAAGTACGTGAACGGTCATCCGAAGAACACCAGGCAGGGCTTCCAGACCGTGACGGCGTTTGGCGTGCTGGCCGATGTAGGCAACGGCTATCCGCTGCTGCTGACCGAGATGACGGTGCTGACGGCGCTCAGGACCGCCGCGACCTCGGCACTGGTCGGGAAATATCTGGCACCGCAGAACGCGCGCGCCATGGCCATGATCGGCAACGGTGCGCAGTGCGAATTCCAGGCCCTCGCCTTCAAGGCGATCTGTGGGATCGAGAACGTCCGCCTGTACGACGTCGATCCGGCGGCCACCGCGAAAGCCGTCAGGAACCTCAGGTCGAGCGGCCTGAAGGTGACGGCCTGCGATTCATCCATGGAATGCGTGGAAGGCGCGCAGATCATCACCACCTGTACCGCCGACAAGCAGTACGCCACGATCCTGACCGACAACATGGTCGGCAGCGGGATCCATATCAACGCCATCGGCGGCGACTGCCCAGGGAAGACGGAACTGCACCGTGATATCCTGTCGCGTTCGGACGTCTTCGTGGAATACCCGCCCCAGACCCGCATCGAGGGCGAGATCCAGCAGATGCCGGACGATTTCGCCGTGACGGAACTCTGGCAGGTGATGCGCGGCGAGGCACATGGCCGACGGTCGGACGATCAGATCACCCTGTTCGACAGCGTCGGATTCGCCATCGAGGATTTCTCGGCGCTGCGCTTCATCCACAACACGATCGCCCGGCATCCTGCCTTCAGCGAACAGCTGGACATGCTGGCCGACCCGGACGATCCGCGCGACCTGTTCGGCATGGTGGAGCGCCGGCGCGTCGGCGAGGCCGCCTGATCAGGGCAGCCCGGCCCCGGCGACATCCACCTCGACGACCTCGATCGCACCGACACCGGCATCGGCTGCGGCCTGACCGCTGTCGATGTTGGTGATGATGAACAGGTGTTTCCGGTCCGGGCCGCCCAGCATGCAGGCATAGGCACCCCGGTCACCGAAGCCGATCTCGTCGGTAACGCGACCGCCTTCCAGAAGCCGCACCACCCGGTTGCCGCGCGGGTCCGCGACCCAGATCGCGCCTTCGGCGTCCAGACAGATTCCGTCGGGCACGCCGCCCTCCATTTCAGCCCAGAGACGCCGGTTCGACAGGCTGCCGTCCCCGGCAATATCGAAGGCCGTCAGCCGCGCGGCGAAGGTCTCGCCGACGACCAGCGCCCTTCCGTCCGGCGTGATCACGGTGCCGTTCGGGAACATCAGATCGTCGGCAGCACGGTGCACCGCGCCGTCCGGATCGACCCGCCACATGCTGGTGGTTTTCGGATCCTGGCCCTTGTGCCGCTCGAACCCGAAATTGCCGATATATGCCCGCCCCTTGGCGTCCACGACCATGTCGTTGCAGGGCGCCGAGACCCGGTCGGACAGATCAGCAACCTCGCTCAGGCTTCCATCGTCGAAACGGAGCAGCCGCCGGTCCAGCATGGACACGATCAGCAGCCGTCCCTCCGCATCCCAGCCCAGTCCGGATGGCTGGCCGGGTACCTCGACAATCGTTTCGACGGCCCCGTCAAGATCGACGGCGCGCACGTGATGGGCATAGAAGTCCGAATACCAGAGCCGGCCGTCACGCCAGCGTGGCCCTTCCCCGAACTTCAGACCTTCGACCAGCGTTTCCGGCTTGCGTTGCATGATGTTCCCGCCCTCCCTATTGCCGGGTCATGGCGGCGCGCGCCTGGGCCCTGATATCGGCTTTCCGATCCTTCTTCGTCGCAACCTCCGGCAACTGGAAGACGACCCGCGCGATCTCGCCCGAATAGATGAACGGTGCCTGATAGTCGTCCGTGACCGGCGCGTTGGACCGTCCAAAATCCATGCCCGTCGAGGAGATGATCCTGAGCAGCAGCGGAACGTGCGCGGTTCCCGCCGGCGCCCCGTCGATCTTCATCTCGACGTCGGCGGACTGGTCCTGATTGCGGGTGACCTCGACCAGAATTTCCCGGCGACCTGACGGCAACGCCCCTGACGCCTCGATCCGGCTGTGACTGCGGAAACAGTTGTAGTCGAAGACCAGTCGGCCATCCTTCACGAACAGCGCGAAGCCGGAGTTCGGGGTGCCGCGCGCAAGAATCGCTCCGTCGTTTCCATCGTGGACGATTTCCGCGGTGATCGTGAAGCTGCGCGCCGGGCTGGGACAGGCGTCGGCGACGATGTGCGCGATGGGCGGCAGATATTCATAGCGGCGGCGCGCCGTCGGCGAACCCGGCAGGCGCGAGGCCCGGAACAGCATTCCGGCGCCCCGGTCGTCGAGCGGCAGCGCACCGTGTTTCTCCGCCTCTTCCCACCAGAGTGCCTTCATCTCCGCCAGCTTCTCCGGCATCTCAGCGGCCAGATCGGTACATTCGGAGAAATCCTCGCTGAGATGATAGAGTTCCCATACGTCGTCATCGAAAGGTGTGCCGCGACGGTGCCGTGTGACCGCCTTCCAGCCATCCTTCCAGATCCCGCGATGGCCCAGCATTTCGAAATACTGTACCGAGCGCGCTGGGGAGGCGTCGGCATCGGTGAACGTCTCCGCGATGCTGCTGCCGTGCAGCGGCATCTGATCGACGCCATTGACCTGTTCGGGCATGCCGACGCCGGCGACGTCGAGAATGGTCGCCGCGATGTCTGTGGCATAACAGAACGGTCGGCGGATCCCGCCCTCCTGCCCCTTCAGGTGGTCTGGCCAATGTACGATCAGCGGGTCGCGCACACCGCCGCCGTGGGTGTTCTGCTTGTACCATTTCAGCGGCGTGTTTCCGACCTGCGCCCAGCCCCAGGGAATGTTGGAATGGCTCTTCGGACCGCCGATCAGATGCAGGTGGTCCATCACCTCATCGACGTTCTCGGGCAGCGCATTGAAATGCCGCATCTCGTCGAAAACGCCGGTCGACTGTCCTTCCTGGCTCGCGCCATTGTCCGACATCACGATCAGCAGCGTGTTGTCCAGCTTGCCGATCTGCCTCAGGAATTCGACAAACCGCCCGATCTGGACGTCGGTGTGATCCAGCATCCCCGCAAAGGCTTCCTGCAGCCGGTTGGCGAAAGCCTTGTGATTGTCGGACAGATCGTTCCAGGGCTCCACGCCGGGATTGCGCGGTGCAAGCTGCGTATCTTTCGGCACGACCCCGCTTTCAAGCTGACGGGCAAACCATGCCTCGCGCACGTCGTCCCAGCCATCGTCGAAGCGCCCACGGTACTTGTCCAGATAGTCCTGCGGCGCGTGATGCGGCGAATGGGTCGAACCGAACGCCATGTACATGAAGAAGGGACGTTCCGGCACCAGACTGTGCAGGTTGCGGATCATGCCGATCGACTGATCGACCATGTCTTCCGAGAAGTGATAGCCGTCCTGCGGCGTGCCCGGCGGATTGATGATCTGGTTGTCGCAGGTGATCTCGGGGCTGAAGTGGTCGGTCTCGCCCTGCATGAAGCCGTAATAACGGTCGAAGCCCTTCTGCAGCGGCCAGTTGTGATAGGGTCCGGCGGCCGAACACTGGCTCATCGGAGCCAGATGCCATTTACCCGTGCAGAAGGTCGCATAGCCGCTCTCCCGCAGGACCTCGGCCACGGTCGCGGCCGATCGCGGCAGCGCGCCGCGCATGTTCGGATAGCCCGAGTCCATGTTGGAGATCGCGCGCATCCGCACCGCGTGATGGTTCCGCCCCGTCATGATACAGGCGCGGGTGGGCGAGCAGAGCGCCGTCGTGTGGAAGCTGGAATAGCGCAATCCGTTGGCCGCCAGCGCATCCGTCACCGGGGTCTCGATGGTCGAACCGTAGCTTCCGAAGTGAGAGAAGCCCGTGTCGTCGAGACAGATCAGAACGACGTTGGGCTTGCCTTCCGGCAGCACCGGGTCGGGCCACCACGGCTTTGAATCGGCCTCGAACTTCTCGATAGTGCCACCGAAATCGGGCTCTGCCGGATGTTTGTAGGTCATGCACAATCCTCCCCAGAACGCATGCCGGGTCGATTGTGCAGGCTCGGTCGCGGAACCGCAAAGGTCTTGTCAGCCGCTCTCGTCCGTCGGCCGGTTCGTGCGTGCCTCGACGAAGGCCTCAAGGTCTTTCTGGGCCACACGCCAGTCGCGCCCGAACTTGACCGCGCGCAGGGATCCATCATTGATCCAGCCGCGCACGGTCGTTTCCTTCATTTTCAGAAGGTCCGCCACCTCATGGACGGTGAGCATGGGTCGGGACAGCATTTGTCACTCCTTCATGGAGATCGTTTGTTTTTGTCATCTGATATAATTTAATATCAGTTTATTGATGTTTTCAAGCTTATTACTATGTAACTGCGAATATAAATTGTTTCTGAGGGTTTTGAGATGGTTGCGCGCACTCTGGAGAGGTTCATAAATCACGAGGCGTCCAGCGGCATATTCCTGCTGATCGCCGCCGCTCTTGCGCTGATGCTGGACAATTCTCCGCTGGCCTGGCTCTACGATTCGCTTCTGACGACGCCGCTGGCCGTTCAGGTCGGAAGCTTCGCCATCGACAAGCCGCTGCTCCTCTGGATCAACGACGGCCTGATGGCTGTATTCTTCTTTCTGGTGGGGCTGGAGATCAAGCGCGAAGTCATGCGCGGCGAGCTTTCCAGCCGTGACCGCATCGCCCTGCCCGGCGTCGCCGCGCTGGGCGGCATGGTCGTGCCCGCCCTGATCTACATCCTGCTGACCCGGAACAATCCCGAGCTTCTGAACGGCTGGGCGATCCCGGCGGCGACCGACATCGCCTTCGCGCTCGGCATTCTGGCACTGCTGGGATCGCGTGTGCCGATCGCGCTGAAGATATTCCTGCTCGCCCTCGCGATCATCGACGATCTGGGTGCGATCGTGATCATCGCCCTCTTCTATACGGCAGACCTCTCCACCTCCATGCTGCTGGGCGGCGGCCTCGCGCTGGCTGGCCTCGTGATCCTGAACCTGATCGGCGTGAAGAAGACCGCGCCCTACATCCTGATCGGCATCATCATGTGGGTGTTCGTGCTGAAGTCCGGCGTTCACGCCACGCTTGCCGGCGTCGCCCTCGCGCTGACGATACCGATGGGCGACGACAGGGATCACTCACCGCTGGAGCACCTTGAGCATGGCCTGCAGCCATGGGTTGCCTTCATGGTGATGCCGATCTTCGCCTTCGCCAATGCCGGGGTCTCACTGGCGGGCCTGAACATCGACATGCTGCTGCAGCCGCTGACGCTGGGCATCGCGCTCGGCCTGTGCATCGGCAAGCCCGTCGGTATCTTCGCCTTTGTCTGGGTTGCCGTGAAAGCCCGGATCACCCGGCTGCCCGATGGCGTGACCTGGGCGCAGATATTCGGTGTCTCGGCTCTGGCCGGCATCGGCTTCACCATGAGCCTGTTCATCGGCACGCTGGCGTTCGAGGAAGATCCCGCCGCCGCTGCCGGGGTCCGGCTCGGGGTGCTCGGCGGCTCGTTCATCTCCGCGATCGTCGGGCTGGCGATTCTCTGGCGGGCGATCCCGGGAAAGCTTGTCCCGCCGCCAAGTCCGGTCAATTCCTCGACCTGAGGGCATCGAAGATCTGAGCCTTGCGAACGTGGCCAAATCCGCTTCCCTCTGTCAGAAACGTTACGACTGACAGAGGGGAGTTTCGCGCATGAAGATCGCAGTCATCGGGACAGGGGCCATGGGCTCGGTATACGCAGCCCTGCTGGCGGATGCCGGCAACGACGTCCGGGCAATTGACGTCTGGCAGGCGCATGTCGATGCCATCAATGCCGACGGGCTGACCGTCGGAGGCGCGAGCGGTTCACGCACGGTCAGGACGGTTTCGGCATCGACCGACATTGCGGACGCCGGGCAGTGCGATCTCTACATCATCGCGACCAAGGCGTCGGGAGTCGGCGATGCGGCCAGATCGGTTGCCGGCGTCATGGGACCGGACTCCATCGTGCTCACCATCCAGAACGGTCTGGGTGCCGGTGAGCGTATCGCGCGGTACATGCCGACGGACCGGGTGCTGCTGGGCGTCGCCGCAGGTTTCGGCGCATCCATGAAGGGACCCGGTCACGCACATCACAACGCCATGAGCCTGATCCGCATCGGCGAGATCAATGGCGGGCTGTCGGAGCGGGTCGAGAAAATCGCGTCCGTCTGGCGGGACGCGGGATTCAACGTGAAGGCCTATGCCGATATCGAACAGCTCGTCTGGGAGAAATACATCTGCAACAGCACCTTCAGCGCGCCCTGCACGGTTTTCGACTGCACCATCGGCGAACTGATGGCCGCGCCGGACCTCTGGGCCATCGGGAAAGGCTGCGCGCTGGAGATCCACGCGCTGGGTCTGGCGAAAGGCGTGAACTTCAGCTTCGACGATCCCATCGCCTATGTGACCGCCTTCGGCGAAAACATGCCCGATGCCCGTCCATCGATGCTGCTGGATCATCATGCACGGCGGCCGTCGGAAATCGACGCGATCAACGGCATGGCCGAAGTGCTGGGCGCACAGTTCGATATCGCGACGCCCTTCAATCAGGCGATGACCGCCGTGGTTCGCCATCGCGAGAAGGCATTCCGGACGCCCTGAGCGATCAGTCGCCAAAGCACTCGAACGTACGGCGCATGGCGTCTGCATCGGGGCTGAGGCCTGTGAAATGCTCGAAGGCGCGCGCGGCCTGAAGCACGGCCATGCCGGACCCGTTCGATGCGCGGCAGCCCATCGCGCGCGCGGCGCGGAGGAACTCGGTTTCCATCGGGAAGTAGATGATGTCGACGACCCAGTGCGCCGGTTTCAGCCATCGGACCGGGATCGGCGTGCCGGGCAGCTTCGCCATGCCGACCGGCGTCGCGTTGACGATGCCGTCCGCGCACGCCGCAGCCTCTTCGACGTCTGCCGCGTCCAGAACCTGACGGCCCGGGAAACGTGCGTTGAGCGTGTCGGCAAGGGCACGGGCGCGAGCTGCGTCAGTGTCGGCGAGCATCAGCCGCTGAACGCCGACGTCCAGCAGCGCCTGCGCCACGGCCGCACCCGCCCCGCCTGCGCCGATCAGCAGCACATTCTCCCTCAGTTCGCCGCGCATCCCGACCTGAAAGCTTTCGCGAAAACCCCAGTAGTCGGTGTTGTAGCCGGCCAGCCGTCCACCCTTCATGACCACGGTATTGACGGCCCCGAGCGTGCGCGCGATGTCGGAAAGCTCATCGAGCAGCGGCACAACGGCCTGCTTGAACGGATAGGTGATGTTCAGGCCCGCATATCCAAGATGCCGGGCGTATTCCAGCAGATCGGCGAGTTCGGGCGCACGCGGTGTCATCCGTGCCGTATCGAGCAGCTTGTAGACCAGGGTCTGTCCCTGCCGGGCCGCTTCAGCCTCATGCATGGCGGGTGTCCGCGACAGCGCGATGCCTTCGCCGATCAGCCCGACCAGTATCGATCCCTGCCCTGGAGGCATTGCGGAATTCCGTTTGCTGTTCATGCCATTGAGCATGTGACCACGACGATGGTGCCTGTCTATAGTGCTCTGCATCAACTCGGGAGGAGCACCACATGGATCTGGGTCTTGAAGGCAAGGTCGCCATCGTCACCGGCGGCAGCGACGGACTGGGCCGCGCGACCGCGCACCGGCTGGCCACGGAAGGCGCAAAGGTCGTCATCTGCGGACGGCGCGAGGATCACCTGAAGCAGGTCGCCGCCGATCTGGAGAAGGACACCGGCGGCACGGTCGTTGCCGTCCGGGCGGACGTCTCGGATGCCGGCGACTGCGAGAACCTGGTCAAGGCGACCGTCGAGAAATTCGGCGGCATCGATATTCTGGTCAACAATGCCGGTGCGTCAGCCGCCGCCAGCTTCGAGACCGTCTCCGACGAGGCCTGGCAGGCCGACTTCAACCTGAAGGTCATGGGCGCGGTGCGTGTCACCCGCGCGGCCCTGCCCCACATCAAGAAGCGCGGCGGCGGTTCGATCGTCAATGCCGCCATTTCCGGCGGCAAGGCACCGCTGGCGAAATCGCTGCCGACCACCCTGTCACGGGCAGCCGGACTGAACCTGACGAAATCGCTGGCCAATGAATACGCCGCCGACAACATCCGCGTGAACGCGATCTGCATCGGGCTGATCAAGTCGGCGCAGTGGGACCGGCGCGCGACCGACAAGCCCGTCGACGAACTCTACACCGACATGGGACCGCGCATCCCCCTCGGACGTGTCGGCGAAGCCGAGGATTACGGCGATCTGGTCGCCTTCCTGTGCTCCGAACGCGCCACCTACATCACCGGCACGGCGATCAATCTGGACGGCGGCATGTGCGCGGTCCTCTGACCCGATGACAACCGCGATCAGTCCACCGTGTGACGAGACGCCCACGAACACCGGCGAGACAGTGCCGTGCCGAAGCAGGCGCGGCACCCTGATCGCAACCGTTCTGGGATCCAGTCTCGCCTTCGTGGTCGGCTCCATTGTGAATGTCGCCCTGCCCGCCATGCAACGGGGTCTGGAAACCGACGCCGCAGGGGCGCAATGGATTATCAACGCCTACCTTCTGCCGGTCGGCGCGCTGGTCCTGATCGGCGGGGCGCTGGGGGATCGCTACGGGCGCAAGCGCATTTTCTCGCTGGGGCTGATCATCTTTGCGCTCGCAACGGCGGCCTGCGCGGCCGCGCCCGACATGACATGGCTGCTGACTGCACGCGCCACGCAGGGCGTCGGAGCTGCGCTGCTCGCACCGAACAGCCTCGCCATTCTCTCGGCGACATTCTCGGGGGAAGAACGCGGCCGGGCCATTGGCACCTGGGCGGCCAGCGGCGCGATCGCGGGCGCCATTGCGCCGGTGCTGGGCGGTTGGCTGGTAGATATAGCCGGGTGGCGATGGGCATTCATCGTCGTCGCACCGCCGGCGATCGGTACCCTGTTGCTGGCGCGCTGGGCCATGGCGGAGAGCCGCGATACGCAGGATGCAGCACCGCTCGACTGGAAGGGCGCAGGTCTGATCACCCTTTCACTGTCCGCACTGGTCTGGGGTCTGATCGCCCTGCCGGAGCGCAGCCTGACCGACCCCTTCGTATTACTGGCCGGGTCGGGCGCACTTGGCCTGATGATCCTGTTTCTGATCGTGGAGAAGCGGCGCGGTGACGCGGCAATGATGCCGCTGGACCTTTTCGGCACCGCAAGCTTTACCGGCGTGTCTCTGCTGACCCTGTGCCTCTATGCGGCCATGGGCGGGCTGCTGGTGCTGCTGCCCTATACGCTGATCCAGTCGGCCGGTTACAGCGCGACCGCGGCAGGCGCGGCCATGCTGCCGATACCCATTCTGATCTCGCTTCTGTCCCGGACCACAGGCGGACTGGCCGAGCGCATCGGACCGCGCATCGTGTTGACAATCGGGCCTCTGATCGTGGCCGTCGGGTTTCTGCTGCTGACCCGTATCGGCCCCGGCAACACGGCCTACTGGCCGGACATCTTTCCGGGACTGGCTGCGATCGCAGTCGGCATGGCCATCAGTGTGGCCCCGCTGACCACGACAGTGATGAACAGCGTCGACGAGGACCATGCCGGCGTCGCCTCTGGCGTCAACAATGCCATCTCGCGCGGGGCAGGACTGATCGCAACTGCCATGCTGGGTTTTGTCCTGCTGGACGGGGTGGCATCGGGCGGACCGGTGGACCGGTTCTGGGCGGCAGCGCTGGCCGGCGCTGCTCTGGCGGCCCTGAGCGCGGTCGCCGCCGCCATCCTGATCCGTGTCACGGTCGCCGATGTAACCGAGAAATAACGCAAGACCGGCGTCGGTCGGGAAAGGAGTATGGAATGCAACTGGACGGCAAGGTCGCGTTGATCGTGGGCGCGGGACAGACGAGCGGCGACGGGATTGGCAACGGACGTGCGACCGCGCTGGCCTTCGCGCGGGAAGGCGCCCGCCTGATGCTGGCCAGCCGCTCGACAGGATCACTGGAGGAAACCCGCGACATGGTCCGGGCCGAAGGCTTCGAGGCCGAGATGATCGCCGCGGACATCACCGACATGGATGCCTGCCACGCCATGGTGAAGGCCACGACGGACGCATACGGACGCGTCGATGTCATGCACAACAATGCCGCCGTGGGATCGCACGAGGGCGACAGCGCGAACATCGATCCCGGTCAGTGGCGCGAGGTCATGGACATCAATCTGAACGGGGCGGTGTTTGCCAGCAAGGCTGTGCTGCCTGCCATGCGCGCGCAGAATTCGGGATGTATCACGCACGTCGGATCCATCGCCGCCGTCGCGAGCTATCCGATCATCGCCTACAAGGCGTCAAAGGCGGCACTGAACGAGTTCACACGCTGGCTGGCCTTCGAGAACGCGAAGTACAACATTCGCTGCAACGTGCTGCAGCTCGGCCTGATGGACACGCCGCTCGCCATCGAGGGGTATCACAGGGCCAGCGGCACGGATCGCGGCGTCCTGCGCGAGCAGCGCGCGGCCCAGGTGCCGATGGGACGGATGGGAACCGCATGGGAAGCCGCGTCGGCCGCCGTGTTTCTGGCATCCGACGCGGCATCCTATGTCAGTGGTGCCATCCTGCCGGTCGATGGCGCGATTGCGACAAGGATCGGCTGAGGCAGGCTCGGACGGCTATGCCGCCCGGCGCTGGCCGCCACGGCCTGAACGACCGCTGCCCTCGGAGGAGCGTTTGCCGCCGCCGTTGCCCTTGAAGCCGGGCTTGCCGCGGTGCGGCTTGTTCTGGGGCCGTCCGCCGCCGCCGTTCGGCTTGCGCTGACGCGGGGCGTCCATGCCGGGCAGACCGAAGGACTTGCCGATGGTGCGTTCGATATCGCGCAGCAGCGGCTTTTCATCCGGCGCACAGAGCGAAATCGCGACGCCGGACTTGCCGGCGCGCGCCGTCCGTCCAATGCGATGCACATAGGATTCGGGCACGTTCGGCAGCTCGAAATTGAACACATGGCTGACATCGGGAATATCGATGCCGCGTGCGGCGACATCGGTCGCTACCAGGATCTGGACCTTGCCTTCCTTGAAGCCGTTCAGCGTCCGCTGACGCTGGTTCTGGCTCTTGTTGCCATGGATGGCTTCGGCCTTCAGGCCCGCCTGCACCAGATGTTTGGTCACACGGTCGGCCCCGTGCTTGGTGCGCGTGAAGACAATCGCGCGATCCACGCTGTCATCCTCGACGATCAGCTTGGTCAGCACGTGACGCTTGTCGGCCATGGCAACCGCCATGACCTTCTGTTCGATCAGTTCGATCGGAGTGGCCGTCGGCGCAACTGAAATCTCGACCGGATCGGTCAGGAAGTCGGCGGCCAGTGCCCGGATCGGCTTCGGCATGGTGGCCGACAGCAGCGCCGTCTGGCGGTCTTTCGGCACCTTCGCCATGATCTTCCGGATCGCGGGAATGAAGCCCATGTCCAGCATCTGGTCGGCCTCGTCCAGGATCACAATCCCGGTCGATGACAGGTTCAGCGCGCCCGTGCTCATGTGGTCGAGCAGACGGCCCGGTGTCGCCACCAGGATATCGACACCGCGCGACAGGCCCTTGATCTGCGGGCCGGGCTTCACACCGCCCATGACGACGGTGCAGGAGATGCGCATGTGCTTCGAATACTTGCGGACGTTGTCGGCGATCTGCACGGCCAGTTCGCGGGTCGGCGCGACGATCAGGCTGCGGCAGGTCTTCGGGGCCGGACGGCCGCCTTCCTGCGCGAGATAATTCAGGATCGGCAGCACGAAGGCGGCCGTCTTGCCGGTGCCCGTCTGGGCGATGCCGACGATGTCGTGTCCGTCCAGCATGGCAGGAATGACCTGCGTCTGGATCGGTGTGGGTTCGGTGTATTTCTGGTCGGTCAGAGCACGGAGAATAGGCTCGGCCAGACCGAGTTCATTGAACTGTTTCAAGTGATATCTTTCATTGGCCGTCCGCCACGGGAACGCATCCGGTGTGGCGCGGCTGTCTTTCAGTTTTGGAGGCTTGCGCAGAACAGCGCCCCATGGGTTCAGCGATGCACCCCAATAGTCCGGTGCATCAGGTTCCGGCAGCGGTCCGAAGTTTCGTCTGGAAACCCTGTCGCGGAACTGCCCATCTGCATGCCCGCCAACGACCGTTTGGAAGCGGCGTGTTTCCTACGCGCGGGCTGCGATGTCCCCTAGATAAACGGAAATACTTGAAACGCAAGCACTTTGTGCAGCGCACAACATCTGATCGTACCAATACAGATGTTTTGATGGATCTTACATTGATCCAGAATATCCCTTATATTCCGGATCAGGAGCATATGACGATGAAAACCATGAACCTGTCTGTTCGACTGACCGCACCGCTGACAGCATTCGTCAGCCAGAGGGTCGGCGTCGAGGGCGACTATGACAACGCGTCCGAATATGTTCGGGATCTGATACGTCGGGACCGTGACCGGACTGAGGAGGTCGCTTTTCGGCGTCTGAAATCCACTCTGCGCGACGCCCATGCTGCCCCCGATGCCGACTATGTTCAGGTGTCCGCTGCGGAGGTTGTTGCACGAAACCGTTCGGAATGACCGACTACGCGCTCGGCCCTCATGCAAATGCGGCGCTGGACGACATCTTTCTGTACACGCGCGAACATTGGGGAGAGGCGCGGGCCGAACGATATATCGACGGCCTGTTCGGCAAATTCGAAGACATTGCCAACAATCGCATCATTTCTCAGAAGGTGCCGGAGGAGCTTGTGCCGGACTCATGGCGTTGCCGACACGAGCGCCATGTCATCTACTGGAAGCACCTGGCCGATGGCCGCGTGGGCATTTTCGCAATTCTGCATGAACGCATGCATCAGGCCGAACGTCTCGCCAAAAGCTTGTAGACTCCGTACCTGCGCTACTTGCGTTGCGGTCCCCGGACCAGCGCACCGGGCATCGCACCCGTCGGCTCGCCGCTCTCGAAGATCGGCTGGCCGGACTTGATGGTCATGCGGTAGCCGGTCGCCTTCTGGATCAGGCGGCGTGCGCCGGTGGGCAGGTCGAAAGCCATGCGCGGCGCGTCGATCCCCAGCGCGTCATAGTCGATCAGGTTGATATCGGCCCTGTAGCCCGGCGCGATGACGCCCCGATCGTTCAGACCGTGCAGTTGCGCGGTGCCCTGTGTCTGCTTGTGGACCAGCCATTCCAATGGCATCAGCCCGCCCTTCTTCCGGTCACGGCCCCAGTACGCCATGTTGAATGTCGGCAGGCTGACGTCGCAGATCACGCCGCAATGCGCGCCGCCGTCGGAGCCGCTGAAATGCGTGTGCGGCGCTTCCAGCATCTCGCGGATGGCGTCAAAGCCGTAGTCCGCGTAGTTCAGCAACGGGAAATAGATCAGCCCCCGCCCGTCGAATTCCAGCAGCGTGTCGTAGGCGATGTCCTCGGGCCGGCGGTTCTCGGTCTTCGCCCGTTCGGCGAAACATTCGGACCGGTCCGGCTCATAGCTCGGCGGATCGCCGAGGCGGAACATCTTGTGCCAGCCCTTCAGGAAGAAATCGGCCATCTCGCCGCCCTTGCCACCGGACTCCTCGGTGATGATCGCCTCGCGCACCGCCGGATCCTTCATGCGCGCGATGCGTTCCTCGCGGGACAGGTTCCGCAGCGCCCGGAACGAAGGCTTGCCCTGGAACGGATGCAGGCTGCCGTCCAGGCACAGCAGCAGCCCCGCCGTACGGCCCGAAACCTGCGCATAGACCTTGCCGCCGTCGGCGTTGGCGTCGGCGATGCCCTTCAGAAGCTCGCGGTACTTGCCCGGCGCCTCATCGTTCTGGAACAGCAGCAGGCTGACCGGCACGCCATAGCGGATCGACAACTCCCGGATCCAGCCCAGGTCCGGCTCCCCTTCCTTCAGGGCGAGGTCGGTCGCCATTTCCAGCACGCCGTGCCCGGCCCTGCGCATGCCGTCGGCTATGCCAAACATCTCGGCGGCGCCCGCCCACGTGCCGGGCACATATTCGCCCGTATTGGTCTTGTGAAAGATCGTCCGAGAGGTCGAGAATCCGAGCGCGCCCGCCTCCAGCCCTTCCTGCACGATGTCCACCATCTTCCGGATGTCTTCGTCGTTGGCGGTTTCCTCGGCGATGCAGCGGTCGCCCATGACATAGGCCCGCACCGCGCAGTGCGGCACCTGCGTGCCGATGTCGATCGCGCGCGCCTTCCGGTCCAGCGCATTCAGATAGCCGGGGAAGCTTTCCCACTCCCATTCGATACCGTCAGCCAGCGCAGCGCCGGGAATGTCCTCGACCGATTCCATCAGACCGATCAGCCAGTCTTCCTGATTGGGACGCACGGGCGCGAAGCCGACACCGCAATTGCCCATGACGACGGTCGTGCAGCCATGCCAGGACGAGGGCGTCAGATAGGGATCCCACAGTGCCTGACCGTCATAGTGCGTGTGGATGTCGACCCAGCCGGGCGCGACCATCAGGCCGTCGGCGTCGATCTCCCGCCGCGCAGGACCCTCGACCCGGCCGACCTCGACGATCCGGTCGCCTTCGATGGCGATATCGCCTGTGAAAGCTTCCGAGCCGGTGCCATCGTGGATCCGACCGCCGCGAATGATGATGTCATGCATGTGCTGCCTCCCCAGACAGAAGGGTGCAAAGGTATCATGCCGGTCGGCAAACGGTCCAGTTGCGCGGCGGCAGACCTGCCCCGCTTCGCCGGGCAGCCGCATTGCGCTAGACTGTCCGCAACCGCACCATCCGAGGGGGAGCAAGCCGATGGAACCCGTGAAATATGTCGACCGCCTGAACGAGAAATATCAGTCGCTCGGCTTCCCGCCGTATGAATGGACCGTTCTTGACGATGCACCGCTGACGCCGCTGACGAAGCCGCTCAGCGCATGCCGCGTGTCGATGCTGACGACCTCGGGCGCGTCCTGCCGCGGCGTGCCGGGGTTCGATCCGGACGCGCGCAACGACCTGAGGCTGGACGCGATCGCCAGCGACTGGCCGGAGGACGGCTTCGAGATCAACGACAACTATTACGATCACGCGGATGCCAGCGCCGACATCAACTGCCAGTTCCCGATTGCCCGGCTGCGTGAACTGGCCGCCGACGGGGTGATCGGAAGCGTCGCACCGCGTCTGTGGAGCGGCTTCATGGGCCGGATCTACAAGCGAACGGCAACGCTGGAGAAGGCAGCCGAGTTCGCTGCGGAACTGAAGAAGGATGGTGTGGACCTGCTGGTCCTCGTGCCGGCCTGCCCGCTGGATCACCAGACCGCCGGTCTGGTCGCGCGCACCGTCGAGGAGGCCGGCATTCCGACCGTGCTGGTCTCGACCGGACGCGATCTGTCGGCGCAGGTAAAGCCGCCGCGCACAGTCTTCGTCAACTTTCCCATGGGCAATGCCTTCGGGCGTCCCGACGACGCGGTCCAGCAGCGGCAGATACTGGAAGATGCCCTGAACCTGGCCGCCAACGGCACCACGCCCGGTGAACTGGTCGACCTGCCCTACGACTGGGGCGAGGAGGTCCGGGTCTTCTTCAAGCAGACCACCCGGGACTACCAGCTGAAGAAATAGCGTCCACCAGACTTTGTGCGGAACTCAGGGCTTCCCGGTTTCCTCTTCACCTTCCCGGACCGGCAGTCTCTCCGCGAGGCGTGCAACGTCCGCACGAAGGCCGACGAGTTCATCCAGCATGCGTGCACGCTCATCGTGGGCCACGGTTTCAGCTTCGCGGATGTCCGCTTCGTGCTGCGATTGCATGGCGTTGACGATCACTGCGATGAAAAGGTTCAGCACCGTAAAGCTGGTGAGCAGGATGAAGGTCACGAAGAAGATCCACGCGAACGGATAGACGTCCATCACGGGGCGCACGATGCCCATCGACCAGCTTTCCAGTGTCATGATCTGGAAGAGGCTGTAGGCGGACTCGCCAAGATTGCCGAACCAGTTCGGGAAGCTTTCCTTGAACAGTTTGGTGGCAATCACAGCGCAGATATAGAAAACCAGCGCCAGCAGCGCGATGATCGATCCCATGCCCGGTATCGCCTTCAACAGGCCGTGCACCACCTTGCGCATGCTTTCGACGCCAGAGATCAGGCGCAGCGCGCGGAGGATGCGCAGCGCCCGGAGCACCGACAGTCCGCCCTCGGACGGCAACAGGGCCACAGCAACGATGGCGAAGTCGAAGACATTCCAGCCGCTGCGGAAAAAGCCGCGCCCGTAGGCAAGAAGTTTCAGCGCAATCTCGATCACGAAGATCGCAAGCGCGGCCCTGTCCAGCATAAGGATGAGCGGCCCCGCAGCCGCCATCGCGGTCGACGAGGTCTCCAGACCGAGCGTCACCGCGTTCAGACAGATGACGGCCAGGATGGCACGTTCGAACGTCTTGTGTTCGACCAGCGCCTTGACCTTCATGCGTATGCGGGACAGACCGCCAGGCTCTGCGGCGCGCTGATCTTCAACGCTCATGATTGCTCCTCTGAGCACAGATTCGATGAAACTCCAGAATAGCTGGCTGCACCCGATGCACCAGCGGTTCGCAGAGCAACGGCCCATGCGGCTATTGCCGGGCCAGCACACCGTCAAGAAACGTATCGGCCGCCTGTTGAGCGTACAGATCGGGACCGACCGGACCATCGGGATCATACCAGACATAGGTGTAGTTGAGCATGCCGACGCACATCATGGTGCGGGCTGTCAGTTCATCGTCCGACACACCGGCCCCCATCAGATCCGCGATCAGGTTCCGCAGGATCTGCAGGATCTTGCGCTGCTTGGTGATGATAACGCGGCGACGGTCGGCATCCAGGTTCTGCAGATCGTGCAGCAGGACAATCTGCAGCGACTGGGACCTGGCATTGATGCGGACGAACTCGGTCACCGTGTTGCGGAAGCGTGCCTCGACGTCGCTGTCGATCGCCGCCGCCGCCCGCACGGACGCGGCCATCATGTCCAGATGCGCATTCAGCATCTCGTCCAGCAGCGCATCCTTGGAAGCGAAGTAATGGTACAGCAGGCCGCGCGAGATACCGTTCGCCTTTGCCAGGTCGCCGATAGAGGTGCTCGCGAAGCCCTGTGTCGCGAAAAGGTCGGCAGACCGGGTCAGGATGGCCTGCCGTACTTCGTCGTAATTCTTCGCCTGCGTGCGTGCCATGTGCTCCCGGTCTGCTCCTGCTCTATTCGTCGCGCACCAGTACCCGCTGCGCCTTGGCCTCGTAGCGGGGCAGCGTGCCTTCCGGATGGCATTCCACCGGCACCTTCAGCCCCAGCCGGCTGGTCAGGCTGCGCCCGACGGTCTCGGCGAGATCATCCGGTTTGCCGTTGTAGCCCTTCTCGTGCTCGATCGCGACCGTGAGGTGCTTCGGTGAACTGCCAGGCTGGTCGACATAGATCTGCCACGCCTCCTTCACGGTACCCGGCGTCGCGGCAACGACGTCTTCTACCTGTGACGGATAGACGATGACGCCACGTACCTTCAGCATGTCATCCGAACGTCCGATGATCCGCCCGATGGTCGGCAGGCCCCTGCGTCCGCACGGACAGTCATAGGGGTGCGCGGCCATGCGCACCAGGTCGCGGGTCCGCCAGCGCACGACCGGTGAGGCCTGCTTGTCCAGCGTCGTGACCACGATCTCGCCGATCTCCCCCGGGCCGACCGGCTTGAAGGTCTCCGGATCAAGAATTTCGGTCAGCACGGTGTCTTCGTTCAGCAGATGCATCTCGTCGCGGGCGTGGCTTTGGGGACAACTTGCGGCGATGATCGGCCCGCCCGCCTCGGTCGTGCCATAGGTGTTGAAGGTCATGAATCCCTCCGGCAGATCGGCTTCCAGTTCATCGCGGAAGGCGCGGCTGACCGACTGCCCGCCGATGACGGCGTGCTTCAGCTTCCAGTCCCGTTTCGGATCGATGCCCCTGTCGCGGGCCGTGCGGATCAGCGTCGCCAGAAAGACCGGCGAGACCGTCGCCAGCGTCCATGCCATGTCGCGCATCCATTCGACCACCAGATCGCTGCGCCCCGGCCCCACCGGGAAGTTGGTCATGCCCAGTTCCGCCATACCCAGGTCATAGGCCAGCCCCCCGACCCACAGGCCGAACCCGAAACCGTTGTAGCCCCGGTCGCCGGGCCGGACACCATGGCAGTGCAACTGCCGCGCAACCTGCCGCGCGAGCAGCCTGTGCAGATCGTCCGCCGTATAGCCGAACAGGACCGGCAGGCCGGTCGTCCCGGACGTCGCGCAGAATTTCTCGACCTGCGCCGCCTCGGTGCCCAACATCGGGAACGGATAGCGCTCCCGCAACTGGCTCTTCTCCAGAAACGGCAGACTGTCGAGCGCCTGCCTGTCAGCAAGGTCAGCGGGCTGCATGCCCGCCTGTCGGAAGTGCTCGACCCATTCCGCAGAACCGCCGAGCCGTTTGCCCAGCGCCGCCAGCTTTCGGTTCTGCAAGGCGATCAGGTCGTCGCGATCAAGTTGCTCGATTTCCGGATGCAGCATGTCTTCGGTCATTCTGATCTTCTCCCGTTGCGTCATGGGATCTCTCGTATTATAAACCGGACGATCATTCAATTATTAATCCTGTGAGTGAGCCATGACCATCGCCGCGCCCCGGACATCGATACCGGCATCGACCCAGACCGACTTCGGCAACCTGATCCGTGACGATCACGTGCATGGATCGCTCTATACGGATGTCGCGATCTTTCGGGAGGAACTAGCGAAAATCTGGTACCGGACCTGGGTCTATGTCGGGCATGAAAGCGAAGTGCCGGACCCGCATGACTTCGTGATGAAGGCCATCGGACCGCAGCCGGTGATCATGACCCGCGACTCGGACGGGAAGGTTCACCTGATCCAGAACCGCTGCCCCCACCGCGGCAATCAGGTCTGCACGCAAGCACGGGGCAACGCGCGCAGCTTCACCTGCCCGTTCCACAACTGGACGTTCGGCATAGACGGCGCGTTGCAGGCGTTTGCCTTCGCCGACGGTTATGAAACATCACAGATGGAAGGGTTGGGCATGGCCCCGGTTCCCCGTGTGGCAAGCTATCGCGGGTTTGTCTTCGGCTCCTTCGCCGCGGACGGACCCAGTCTGGAGGAACATCTGGGCGGCGCGGCGCAGACGCTCGACCGACTGTGCGATCACTCCCCCGAGGGCGAGGTCGAGATCACCGCCGGATTCCTGCAGCATCGCGTGAAGGCGAACTGGAAGTTCGTGCTTGAGAACGAAACCGATGGCTATCACCCCGCCTTCGTCCACGCCTCCATCTTCAAGGTCGCCGAAAGCGGCATCGGCAATCTGTACGGCTCTAGATCCACGGCCCTGACCCGCGATTTCGGTGGCGGACATACGGAACTGGACCTCAGACCCGAGTTCCGCAAGCTGGACCGGCCCATGGGCTGGTTCGGCACGACGCCCGAACGACTGCCCGAATACACGGCGGCCATGAACGGCAGCTACGGTGAGGCAAAGGCGCGGGAGATCATGGTGGACGGCACCCCGCACGTGATGATCTTTCCCAACCTGTTCGTGGCCGAAATCCAGATCTTCGTGCTGCAGCCCCGCGCCGTCGATGACACGATCCAGCATGTGACCGCCCTGCAGTTCAAGGGCGCGAAGGAGCTGAACCGGCGGTTGCGGCAGCAGACCATGGGCTCGGTCGGGCCCGCCGGGTTCCTGCTGGCCGACGATTCCGAGATGTACGAACGCACCCACCGCGGTGTGCAGTCGCTCGATCCGGAGTGGCTGTTCCTGGGTCGGGGCCGCCACCGCGAACGCCGCGATGACGACGGCTACATGGTCGGTCATGCAACCGACGAGGTGCCGTCGCGCGGGATCTGGCAGCATTATCGGTCGCTGATGGAGGCCGGGTGATGGACGACCGTCTGCTGCGTCGCGTGGAGCAGTTCATCTATGCGGAAGCCCGGCTTCAAGACGAACACGACTATGAAGCCTGGGAAGCGCTCTGGACCGACGACGCGATCTACTGGGTGCCGGCCAACGGCGGCGACATCGATCCGGAAGCGCAGATGTCGATCATCTACGACAACCGCAGCCGCATCGGCGTGCGTGTGCGGCAACTGATGACCGGCAAGCGCTACACACAGGAGCCGAAGTCCAACATTCGTCACTTCATCACCAATATCGAACTGCTCGACCCCGCGGACGATGATCTCACCGTTGGCTGCAACGTGATGGTCTACGAATCGAGCCTGCGCGGCGAGACCGTCTGGGCGGCCCGCACCACCTATCGGCTGCGCGACGAAGACGGGCACCTGCGCATGGCCCGCAAGAAGGTCGCGCTGGTCAACAGTGACCAGCCGCTCTTCACCCTGTCCTTCCTGATCTGACCGGAGACCGAACGATGTCCGAACCGAACGTCCTGCTGACCATCGAAGACCGCATCGCCCACATCCGGATGAACCGCCCGAAGGCGGCCAACGGCATGTCGGTGGAGATGCTGCGCGACTTCTACAATGCGGTCATGACCGTCCACGGCAGCGACGATGTCCGGGCCGTGGTCATCACCGGCGCGGGAAAGAATTTCTCAGCGGGCGGCGACATCCATGCCTTCCATTCGAAAGGCAAGGATCTGCCGGCCTATATCCGGCAGGCGACGGCCTATCTGCAGGACGCCATGCAGGCGCTGATGCGGCTGGATGCGCCGGTCATTGCCGCCGTGCAGGGCTATGCCACTGGCGGCGGCGGGTTCGGTATGGTGTGCGCGGTCGACATCGTCATCGCGGCCGACAGCGCCAGGTTCCTCGCGGGAGCCACCAAGGTCGGCATGGCCCCGGACGCGGGCACCACGGCCACCCTGCCCGCCATCGTCGGCCAGCGCCGCGCGATGGAGATCCTGCTGCTGAATCCGACCATGTCGGCAGCCGAGGCGAAGGACATCGGGATCGTCAATCAGGTGGTCGCCGAAGATGCGCTGCTCGATACGGCGATGACCCTCGCCCGCACCCTGGCGGACGGCCCGCCGCTGGCCCAGGCGGCGGTGAAGCGCGAGGTCCGCAACCATGCGAAACTGCCCGTCGAGGCCGTCTTGACCGAGGAGGCCCGCACGGTTTCGGAACTCTCCGGCACCGATGATGCGCTGGAAGGGCTGGCCTCCATGATCGAACGACGCCCGCCAGCGTTCACCGGCAGATAGCCGTCGTCTCCGTACGCCGGACTGGCGAGACATCGGCCGCCGTGCGAGGCTGATCGTCGTGCATCGGGAGGTTCAAATGAGCATTCGGAAGACCCTGATCCTGACCGAACGGGTTCTGGCCGAGGGTGGCATGGTGGCGGCCGCGCCGGTCACCCGTGTGGCCGGTATTGCGATCATCGCCAATCCTTTCGCCGGTGAGCCCGTCGAGGATCTGTCCAGCCTGTTCGATCTGGGCCACGATCTCGCCGGGCATCTGATGACCATGATGCTGCCGGCGCTGCCCGGTCCGGCCGTCAGCTACGGCAAGGCGGCGCTGGTCGGCGTGCATGGCGATATCGAGCACGGCCATGCGATGCTGCACCCGAAGCTCGGCAGGGCCATGCGGGAACCGATCGGTGGCGGCGAGGCCCTGATACCTTCGTCAGCGAAGGTCGGCGCGGCAGGTGCGACGCTGGATGTGCCGCTTGGCCACAAGGACGACGCCTGGTCGCGCGATCATTTCGACGCCATGCCGGTCTGCGTGCCGGACAGCCCGCGTCCCGACGAAATCATGCTGGTCATCGTGATCGCCGACGGCGGACGTCCCGCCCCGCGGACGGGTACCACAAGATAGCCGCCGATCAGGAAGCCGATGCGAGACGCGCTTCGGTCAGATTCATCGCCTTCCGGCACCGCACGAACCTGTCTTCGGGAAAGCGGACCTCGACTGTCGTGCCGACGCCGGGCTGGCTCTGCAGGTCCAGGCTACCGTCGTGCAGTTCGGCCATGCGGATGCACAACGGCAGTCCGAGGCCGGTGCCTTCATGTTCCCGGCTGAGCGAGTTGTCGACCTGACCGAAGACCTCCGTCGCCAGGGCGATGTTCTCAGGTTCGATCCCGACACCGGTATCGGCCACGCGAATGACAAAACCATCGCTGTTGACCAGCGCGCTCAGTGTCACACTTCCTCCCGGCCTGGTGAACTTGATCGCGTTGGAAACCAGGTTCAGCACGATCTGCCGCATCTTCGAGCGGTCGGCCCGCAGCAACGGCAGGCCGGCCTCGAAATCCGACTGCAACGTCAGGTCATTGTTGCTCGCCTGCTGATCCATCATGCGGCAGCATTCGGCGAGAAGCTCGGCGACGTCGATTTCCTCGTCATCGATCTTCATCTGTCCGGCTTCGATCTTCGAGAAATCCAGCACCGCGTTGATCAGCTGTAGCAGGTGCTTGCCGCTGTTCAGGATATCGGACAGGTATTCGTTGTAACTGGGATGGCCCAGCGGTCCCTTCGGCTCCATCTGCATCAGTTCGCTGAAACCGATGATCGCATTCAACGGCGTGCGCAACTCGTGCGACATGATTGCGAGAAACTGCGATTTGGACTGGCTGAGCGCCGCCGTTTCATCAAGCGCCTTGCGCAGGTCGCTGGACCGGGCCTCAAGCGCAGCCTGTGTCGTCTCCAGTTCCTCGACATAATGCCTCAGCCGGTCCTGTTCGCGCTGGTCGCGCAGATTGGCGAACTGGTCGATGAAGGCGAGCATCAGTGCGATGCAAAGCGTGACCGACGTCAGCGCGGCCACCGCAACCGCGAAGACAGTCCGTTCCAGTGTGGCCCAGCCCTGCAGGTCGGCCAGGGGATTGATCCTGATCTCGACGGCCGCCATGGCGATGAAATGCAGCGCACAGATGGCAAGCACCATCAGCCCGGTGAAGGCGGTCTCGTCGCGCCAGCCGGAACTCTTGCCCGCCAGGAAAAACGCGACAACCGACAACGAGATGCCAAGCACCAGGGCAGCGACGATATAGTTGGAATCCCAGACGATATGCACAGGTCCCTGCAGCGCATACATGCCGACGAAATGCATCGAAGTCACCGCGAGGCCCGCCGTCAGCCCCGCGAACAGAGGCTCGCCCTGTCTCAACAGCCAGAGCGCCGACGCGATGAAGACGATCGCAATCAGCGCGGACAGCAGGGTGACAGGCAGGTCGAACCCGATGGGAAGCGACGACCGGTAGGCCAGCATGCCGATGAAGTGCGTGGCCCAGACACCGACGCCGAGCGATACGGCAGCCGCGAGGAGCCAGAGATTGCTCCGGAAGCCGGCACCTCCGATTCGTCCGAAGAGGCGATATCCGGTATAGCAGGCGAGCAGACAGACCGTGGCGGCCAGCGCGACCAGAGCCAGATCATGCTCCACTGTCAAACATTCGATGATCCTGTTCATGGGCCGAACGTCCCACAGTCAGACTAATACGAGGTTAATCCGAACGCAGCGCCCGCCGGTTGCATCAGACACCAACCGCGGAACGTCACCCCCGGTTTATCCGGGGGCCGTCCTGAATATCCGATCCGCGCGGCGTTCGTTCACTCGTCCGCTGGCCCTCGCACGGAGGCGCAGCGAAATCCTGTGCGTTGGCCGTTTCAATCAAAGACCGGGACGCTTCAGTTGATCGCGCTCAGGGGTTTTTCACGCAGCCGTTCCCGGTATGACGCCATGAAGGCCTCGAAGCGGTCGACCTGCGCGATCTCGGCGGCGAGGTTGCGGAACTCCGCCGTATCCCGCTGATCTTCCGCCGTCACGATCTTGAAGGCCGGCCATTCGGGTTGGCCCTCCATGCGCTCGGCGAAGTCCTCTCTCAGGTTGCCCAGCGCCGCGCGGTCATCGGCCAGCGAACTGGCGATGGCGAATCTGAGAATATCGCGGCGCTGTTCCTTGGCGAGCGGGCGGGAACTGCCGCGGATATCGACCAGACGGGCGCTGAGGGAAGCGGCAGCGCGCTGCCATTTGCGTGCGCGCCAGAGAATCTCGGTGCGCACGTCGCCAACATCGGCTCCTTCCAGCCCGTTCAACAGCATCAGGGCACGATCGTAATTGCCGAGTTCGGTGAGTCCCCGGGCCTCCAGCAGGCGGCGCTCTCGCACCAGTTCCTCGGGGATCGACAGATCGCGGGAGCGCCTGAGCGCGTTGATGGCTTCGCGCGGCTTGCCGTCCAGCAGGTACAGGACCGAAAGCCGGGTTGCGACGCGCGAGCGCTCAATGCCTTTCAGACGGTGACTGACCTGATGTTCCAACAACTTCGCCGCCTCGTCGAGCAGTTCCACCGCCGCCAGCCGGTCGGCAAGACGCCGGATCATGCGGTCGCCGCGGTCCCCCTCCGGCGTCAGCTCGCGAAAATCGTAATACAGCCCCATGGCCGTCACCGGCGACATCTTCTCGGCATAGGTGCCCTCGAACAGGCGGGCGAACACGTCGTTCATGTCCGCCGCCAGCCGCTGCGCCTCCGGCAGGTCGGGAAAATCGTCCACCGTACGGCGCATCGTGACCATGCCGTCGCGATAGGCACCCGTCTCGATGTACAGCTCACCCAGTCGCTTCAGCAGATCGAACTCGAACACGTCACCGCGCCAGGCGAACCGGAGCCGCTCCAGACGCTCGATGGCCTCCTCGGCGGTGATGCGGTCCTCGCGCAGCAGCAGGTTGGTTTCGGCAAAGGTCGCGCGGGCGCGCACGTCGCGATGCGTACTCCGGCTCAGCGATCCGAACGCCACCTCGGCCTCCTCCACATCCCCGATCAGATCGTGAATACGGGCTGCGATCAGCGCGGCGTCCTCCTTTCGTTGATCGGCTCCGCCGAACTGGACGAGTTTCGAGACCTGTTCCTGGGCGGCCTTGGGATCGTTCAGTTCCAGGGCCGTATTCGCCATCGCAATCCGGAACATGGGGTGCATTTCGACCGGTAATTGGTCCAGGGCCTGCCAGCCGGCGCGCAGTTCCCGCCGCGCTTCGCCGAACTCGCGTCGCTTGAACGCCAGAAGACCGCGGAAAAGCGCAACATCGCCGGCGTCCAGAACGCTCGGGTGTTTCAGGTCGGCATTGGCGTCACCCAGTTGTCCAGTCATCAGACGCGAAATCCCCCGGATCGCCCGAAAGCCGGGATCAAGGTCCGCGCGACGATCCTCCTCCTCGATCCGTGCCATCACGCCCAGGGCCTCGGCCCCCAGTCCGTGCGCCACCAGGAAGCGCGCATAGGCCTTTCGCTCGGCATTGCGCGCCGCCGGCTTGGCCAGCGCGATCCGCTGCAGATGACGCTGACGGTTCGTGGTCATGTCGCCCTCGCCCTGCCATTCCTTCAGGTCCAGCAGGGTCCGGCCCGTCGCCGCCAGCGACGTACCGGAAAGCGCCGGAAGCGCGTCGTCGGATGCAACGGCATCATCAGCCTCGGCGGTCAGATGAAGCGTTTTGGGACCCGAGATCGACAGGCCCGTATCGTCCGCAGTCACCCGCAGGTCGAGTGACTTGAAGCGTATGGCCACGCCCTGCGGCGTCTCCGGCAGATCCAGTTTCACGAATTCCCGTGCCGGTCGCACGCCGACACCGGCATCCATCAGCGGCACCAGCACGATGCGGTCGCCGATCTGAGGGTCATCGACGATCACAGGCTCCGAGTGAGCGGCGATTGCGCCGAAAATCCTGGGACCGCCCTGCGCGTCCGCCTGGCTCTCGAAGTCAATGGCCGTTTCTGCCCGGCCACGCGCGCCGCCGACATCGATGATCCAGTCATCGCCATCCAGCGTGACGTCCAGCGGGACGCCCGTCGCGACATCGATCCTGACCAGCGTTCCGGACGATGCAAACTCGCGAACCACACGTTCGACTGGCCCCAGGGCCTCCGCGGGCTGATCGCCGAAACTCAGTTCCGCATCGCCGCCGAACGCGAGCCAGATGTGCTCACCGCGATGCAGCACCGCCGCAGCCGTCGGTTCCGGCCAGTCAAAACGCAGGATCGTGCGACCGGGCCGCAATTCGTAGGTGACCGGGATGAAATTCCCGTCGCCCGCTACCGTCCGGGCTGCCGGTTCCGGTGACTTGTGCGCGACCGGCTTCTTCGCCTTTGCGACCGGCGCAGTGGCCTTGGCCTTGGCCCGCACCGGCTGGGGGGCGGCAGGAGCGATGGTCTTCTGCGGCTTGCCGGCTGGTTTCGGGCTGCTGGCGGAACCGGATTTCGCACGCGGATCGACCGCCACGTCGATCACGATCCTGCTGCCGATCCGGAATTTCTTGAGCACGGACCCGGACGGCGCGGAAAGCTGCACCGTGCGGCCCTGGTCCAGCACCCGGACCGCAGAGATCGCGCGCGGTCCCCGTGCCTTGAAGTTCGACAGATCGAATTCCGCCGGTCGATCGAAATGAATCAGAATGCCGTCCGGCTTTTCTTCCAGACGGAACCCCACCTGATCGGGCCAGTCGAAGACCGCGCGGCTGAAACCCTTGTGGTCCCCGAACCGGACATCCACGGTTTCGGCTGCGGATGCTCCGATGCCCGCGCTCAGAACCAGCGCAAGTGCGGTTGCCATCATGACAAGGAAAGAACGCGGCATCACTGGCCCTCCTGGCCCGCATCAAGCAGGATCTCGATGGTCATTGGCGACCGGTCGCCGGAAAATCTTGTGGAAACGGGCACTTCATCGGCCACGCCCAGCATCACCAGCCGGTCCGCCAGTGCCTGTGCCGCGCGCAGCCCGTCATCGAACGCACCGACCGACCGCGCGCGCTGAGCGCCATCGCCGCCGATCAGGGCGGATACGCGGATCGGATAACCTGCCGACCGCAGATAGCTGGCCATCTCGTCGGGGATACGCGCACCGCCGGGTTGCAGGGTCTGGTGCAGGGCCACACCGTCGGCCTGGCGCTGCACGGTCCAGGGCCAGTCGCCGCGCCGCAGCCGTCCCTCGACGACCGTTGCCAGATAGTCATGCGCCTGCTCCCCATCCACCGCCGTGCGTCTTACAGCGCCAACCGGCTGAACGGCCTCGGGACGCTGCCGTGCCCATTCACCCTCGTTCTTGCCGAACACGGTCGCGATGCGGTCCAGCGCCGGGGCGTCGAAGTCCGACATGGCCAGCATCAGCACGAAGAACGCGCACAGGACGGCGCTGAGATCGGCAAACGCGATGAGCCAGGAACTGCGCGGCATCTCAGGACCCTTCCGCTGCGGCGGGCATCAGATGCATCACGACGTCATCATCCGCGCCCCGTTTGATCACCAGTCTGAAGCGTTCATGCGAGATACCGTTGCGCACCAGGTCACGCGCCAGCGCCGCGGCGCGGCGTCGTGCCAGAGCCCGATCATGTTCGAAGAACAGGGTCAGCGACAGGTTCAGATCGTTCGACTTCTGGGCTTCGCCCAGCAGCGCCGAAAGTCTCTGCACCATCGAAATCCGGCCCGGCTGAAGCACGGCGCTGTCTTCGGTAAAGGCACGGCGTTGCGGCATCCTGACGATCACGGTGCCCTCGCGCGTTTCCAGCTGCCAGCCGCCGTCCGGCAGTTCGTGCCGGAACAGGTCGGCCAGCCGCTGCTCCAGCGGATCGGCGACCAGCGCCATCGCGCCCTCAGGCTGAGGCACGGGCGGGACAAAATCCAGCCGCAGGCCGTCCACCATGGCACGGGTCTTGGCTTCGGAAAGCGAGGCGTGTGCGTTCAACAGGATGAAGAACCCGAGCAGGATCAGATAGAGCGCCAGGAAAACCGTCGAATTCGCGAGGCCGCCCTCGTCGGGCGCGTCGGTTTCTTCTTCCGGATCAGCGGTATGATGCAGGTCTGCCAACATGGGCCGATCATGCCGTCATGTTGGTTAAGACCGCGTAAACCCGCGCCCGGGAAAGCGCCTGAATCACCCGGGACATCCCGGCATCTGATCGAAGAAGACGGAACTGCCCTAGGGTTTGATGCGGCTTTCCAGATCGTCGCGGGTCGCCAGGGCGATCGTGAGCTCCTGCGCGCGCTGCGGGCTCATTTCGGCCAGCACCTCGGCGACCTTGGATTCCTTCATGCGCGCGGTCACGTCCAGCAGGATATCCAGCTCGATCTCCTCAAAGATCCGGGCGGCGTCCTTGGCCTTCATCTTCTCGTAGACGGTGACCAGCCGGGCCATCCGCTTTTCCTCGGCCTCGTCATGCTGCTCGACCAGCGTGTCGATGCGCTGCTCCAGAGCCTTCAGCGTATCGATCTTTTCGTCGATCCGGCTTTCCGTCGCTGCCAGCAGGTTCTCGCGGACGTCGAGGGCGCTCGCACGTTTCTCGATTTCGTCGCGGCGTCGCGCCAGATTCTCCAGCAACGCAATCTCGGAAGGCGAGAAGGTCGTGGGATCGCGACCGGCCAGAGTCCCGGTCACGGCCTCCGTTTTCTCTGCCGCGGCAAGCTTCTCCACCTCGGTGCCATCTGCTTCAGCGCGCGCGTCGGCTTCATCCGGTTCGGTTTCGGCGGCGGCGAACGCCTGCGGCACGGCGACAAGTCCCGGACCGTCCTGTTCAAAAATTGTCGTCAGACTGGAGACCCGCACGCCAAGAACCATCACCAGGGCAAGCAGGGTTACCGGCAGCAGCCGTATCTGGAAAATCTTCAACTCAACGCACCTTTCTCAGGGCCTGAAGCAGGTCGCGTTCGGCATGCGAACGGCCTTCCGTCTGTGTCTCTGGGGCCGCTGCCGACCGTTGGTCCTGTACGGGGCGTGCGTGCTCGACGCCCTTCTCGATCCGGTCGGCAACGCGGCTGGCGCTGCTGGTCACCAGATCCAGTTCTTCCAGCATCTCGCGGCTGCGGGAAAGCTGTTCCTGAAGGTCGCGGCCGATGGCGTCGGACGCCTGTTTCAGTTCGGCAACGCTGCCGCGTGCGGCTTCGGTCGCCTGATGGAACGACCGTACCATCTCGGCCATGTCGCCCTTGGCATTGCGCAGTCGCGACAGACGCCGGTTCAGCACGAAACAATAGACCAGCGTCGCCAGCAGCAGTCCGGCCAGCAGGATGTCGAGCAACAGATCAACGCGCATGTCCATCAGCTACTCCCCAGCTTGCGGTAGGTCTTGTCGATCCGCACCGCGATGTTCTGTCCGCGCCGGCCCATGCGCCCCGAGCCCATCGGAATGCCGCCACAGTTCAGTTCGATCGTGCTCTCGGGCGATGCGTTCAGCAGCAGGGTCTCGCCCTCCTGCATCTGCATGACCTTGCTGAGCGGCATGGTCTGTTCGTCCAGCACCGCCACCAGATCGACGTCGGTCTGCCACAGTTCCGTTGCCAGATGGTTTTCCCAGATCGAGTCACGGCCGAATTTCTCGCCCATGAACATCTGCAGCAGCAGTTCCCGGATCGGTTCCAGCGTCGCATAGGGCAGCAGCACATCCAGCCGCCCGCCGCGATCTTCCATATCGATCCGCAGCTTGATCAGGATGGCGGCATTTGCAGGCCGGGCGATCGTGGCAAAACGCGGGTTGGTCTCGACACGGTCGAAGTTGAAGGAGACCGGCGAAAGCGGCTCGAACGCGGCGGCCATGTCGGCCAGCACGACGGCGACCATGCGCTCGACGAGATTGCGTTCGATGGTGGTGTACGGGCGGCCCTCGATCCGCATGGCCGCCGTGCCACGGCGCCCGCCCAGCAGGACATCCACGATCGAATAGATCAGCGACGAATCCACCGTGATGAGGCCGAAATTGTCCCATTCGACGGCACGGAATACCGACAGGATCGCGGGCAGCGGGATCGAGTTCAGATAGTCGCCGAACCGTATCGAGGTGATGTTGTCCAGCGTCACCTCGACATTATCCGAGGTGAAGTTGCGCAGCGACGTCGTCATCATCCGGACCAGCCGGTCGAAGACGACTTCCAGCATCGGCAGACGTTCATAGTTGACCAGCGCCGAGTTGATGATGGCCTTGATGCCTGACCGGTCGGCGTCTTCTTCCTCGCTGGCGTCAAAGCCGAGGAGATTGTCGATTTCGTCCTGATTCAGGATGCGATTGGTCTGGCCACCGCCGGATTCGCCGGTCAGCTGGTCCCAGGCCTCGGTCATGTCCTCGTCGCCGGCACCCTTCTTGGCGGCATCGGCCTCGTTCGCGTCGGACCACTCCTCGGCAAGCTTCTCCTGATCGACCGAATCGCTCATGAGCGGGTCCTCACTTCAAAATCGCGGCGCATCACTGGACCAGCATTTCCTTGAACAACACGTCGCGGATTCGCGAGGGCTGCACGGACTGGTTCACACGGATCATCAGCTCTTCCTTCAGGCGGTACATGCCGGCCGAGCCACGCAGGTCCTCGCGCCGCAGCTCGCGCAGATAGACCTGAAAGTGGTCGATGATCCGGGGCATGATCCGGCGGACCTTGCCCACGATCTCCTCGTCGCCGAACTCCAGCGCCACCTTGATCTTGAGAAAGCGCGGCTGGCTGCCGGACGTGTTCAAGTTCACCAGCATGTCAGGCAGCTCGAAGAAGATGAGGTCCGAGCCCGCGTACTTGACGGTGCCGACCAGCGCCGGATCGCCGCCACCGTGATCGCCTCCACCGCCGCCATGACCGTCATCCTTGCCGCCACCATGACCGTCATCGTCCGCCTTCTTCTCAGATGCGTGACTGTCACCGTCACCGGAGTCTTTTCCGTGATCATCGGAAGCTGCCGCGGCGGCCTGGGCCGATCCGTCTCCGCCGCCGGACATCATGAAGAAGGCCGCGCCGCCGCCGCCGATCAGCAGCAGCGGCAGGGCGACAAACAGCACGAGAACCTTGCCGCTGAGTTTCTTCTTTGGCTGCTCGGTCGCTTCACCTTCAGCCTCGGGTACTGTTTCTTCTTCGGCCATGACTGTTGCACCTTGGATCGCCGGAACGGGTTGAGCGGCAGCATCGAAGGTTTCGGTTAATAAAGCGTTCCGACAGCCCCCTCGCCCGGCAGAAAATGCCCAGTAACGGACCCTGCAGGCAGTTCCTGATCGGCAGAGAACGTTTGTATCGAAATTTATTTCATATTTTTCAATTAGTTACATCTGGCACGCCGGATGCGTATCCCCATCCCAAGCAAACCGCTCGACGAATTCGAGGTGATCATGGGTATCGAGAACGCGATCCTTATTGGCCTGTCCCGGCAGGTGGCGCTGCGCAACCAGATGGATCTGGTGGCGAACAACATCGCCAACGTCAACACGACGGGCTACAAATCCCAGGAACTGCTGTTCCGGGAATTTCTGGTCAAGACAGACGAAGGCGACTCGATGTCGTACGTGGAAAGCTACGGCAGCATCCGCGACACCAGCGACGGCCCGATGAAACCGACCGAGAACCCGCTGGATCTGGCGATCTCCGGACAGGGGTATTTCACCGTCGGGACCGATGACGGACCCCAGTACACCCGCAACGGCCACTTCCGCCTGAACGAGGATGGACAGCTGGTGACGCAGGACGGCGATCCCGTTCTGGACGTCGACGGGAAGGAAATCGAATTCGCCGATCCGGGCAATCCGGTCCAGATCGCCCGGGACGGGACGGTGACAGCCGGTCCGGGCGAACAGTTCCGCATCGCCGTCGTCAACTTTGACAATCAGCAGGCACTGGAAGGTGTCGAGGGCGGACTGTTCAAGACCGATCAGCCCGCCAACCCGGTCGAGGCCCCCTCGGTGATCCAGGGCATGCTGGAAGGATCGAACGTCCAGGCCATCGTCCAGATGACACGCATGATCGATGTGCAGCGGGCCTACGAGTCCATGCAGAAGATGATCAGCACCGAAAGTGAAATCCAGACCGACGCCATCGAGCGCCTCGGCGCCATCGCGTAAGCGGGAGTATCAGAAAAATGCGCAGTCTTTCCATCGCCTCCACCGGCATGCTGGCCCAGCAGCTGAATGTCGAGGTCATCTCGAACAACATCGCCAACCTGAACACCACCGGCTTCAAGCGCCAGCGGGCGGCCTTTCAGGACCTGCTCTATCAGAACGTCCGGCGGATCGGCTCAAACTCGTCGGATGCAGGCACCATCGTGCCGTCGGGTGTGCAGATCGGCGTCGGCGTGAAAGCCGGATCGGTCTACCGGATCGTCGAGCAGGGCGATCTGGCGATCACCGAGAACCCGCTGGACCTGGCCATCAACGGCCGCGGCTTCTTCCGGGTCACCCTGCCGACGGGCGAGGACGCCTACACCCGCGCCGGCACCTTCTCCATCGCACCGGACGGCCAGATCGTGACGCAGGAAGGCTTTATCGTGGCCCCCGGCATCGCGGTGCCGAACAACACGCTGGACCTGTCGATCAACGCGAACGGTGAGGTCGCCGCCAAGATTTCCGGCCAGACGCAGTTGCAGAACCTGGGGCAGCTTGAACTGGCAACCTTCTTCAACGACGCAGGCCTGGAAGCCATCGGCGACAACCTGTTCCTGGAAACGCCGTCATCGGGCGCATCGACCGTGGGCATTCCCGGTCAGGCCGGTTTCGGCACCATCCAGCAGGGCTTTCTGGAAACCTCCAACGTCAATCCGGTGCAGGAGATCACGCATCTGATCACGGCCCAGCGTGCCTATGAAATGAACTCCAAGGTAATCACCGCATCAGACGAAATGATGTCGGCGATCAACACCCTGAGGTGATCGGAATGAAACGTCTTGCCCTTCTCCTGACCCTGCTGCTGGCCTTTCCGGTCGCGCTGCAGGCCGCATCCCGGCCGATCGAGGACGCGACGCTCCGCTATGACATCATGGTCGACGATCAGGTGATCCGCCTGTCGGACATTCTGGAAGGCAGCCCGCGCGCCGAAACGATCTCGGTGGCACGCGCGCCCCGTCCCGGCGATGCGCTGGCTCTCAATCCCGTCGCCATCCTGCGTCTGGCGGCACGGCACCGCATCCGCTGGAGCGCGCCGGTCGGGCTGAAACGGATCGTCGTGCGCCGCGCCAGCACCGTGATCGACGCCACCCTCCTGCAGTCCGAGATCGAGATGGCCCTGGCCGACGCCGCACCGGACGAGGATCTGGACATCCAGTTCGCCGGACGTCGCGCGGAGATCCATGTCGGCTCGGATCAGGAACCGACCATCCGGATCGAAAGCCTGGACTACGACAGCCGCAGCGGGCGCTTCACCGCTCTGGTTGCCGCCCCCGCCAACGATCCCACAGCCCAGCGTCACCGGGTTACCGGTCGCGCCTGGCGTATGGTCGAGATTCCCGTGCTGTCCGCGCGGGTGAAGGCCGGATCCGAGATCGAACCGCATCATGTCGGCTGGCAGCGCGTGCGCGCGGACCGCGTCCGCCGCCAGACGATCCAGGATATCGGTGAACTGATCGGCATGGCGCCCAAGCGCAACATCGCCCTGAACCGCCCGATCCGGCAGAACGACCTCCGCCGCCCCGTGATGGTCGGCAAGGGCGACATCGTCACCATGCTGTTCCGCTCGGGCGGCATGACCCTGACGGCCTCGGGTCGCGCCATCGAGGACGGCGGACGAAACGCCATCATCCGCGTCATCAACGAGCGCAGCCGCATGACCGTCGAAGGCCGCATCGACGCGCCGGGCCGGGTCATTGTCGGCGAGACCTTCCAGCAGCTTTCCAGCCTGAGCAACTGAACCGATGCTCTTTCACACCTCTTCTGCACAAGGCAGCGAACCCATGATCAAGCACAGCAGATTTCCCGCCCTCCTCCTTCTGGCCGCCGCGCTTTCGGCATGCGGGGCCGTCGACCGGGTCGCCAACATCGGCAAGGCCCCTGACCTCGCCCCGATCGAGGACCCCAGGACGGAAGAGAAATTCCGCACTGTCAGCCTGCCGATGCCCAGGCCCGAGCCGGTGATCCATCAGGCGAACTCGCTGTGGCGCCCCGGTGCGCGGGCCTTCTTCAAGGACCAGCGCGCCGCCCAGGTCGGCGACATACTGACCGTGATCGTGGCGATCCAGGATCAGGCCGAACTGAACAACTCGACCACCCGCAACCGCACCGCATCCGAAGACGCCGACGTCACCCAGCTGTTCGGACTGCAGGGCAACTTCGCCAACTTCCTGCCCGACGCCGTCGATCCGGCCAGCCTGCTGAGCGTCGGCAACACCAGCGCACACAACGGCGTGGGTACGGTGGACCGGGAGGAAACCATCAACCTGCAGGTCGCGGCATTGGTCGTCGATACGCTGCCGAACGGCAATTTGGTGATCGCCGGACGTCAGGAAGTGCGCGTGAACTTCGAACTGCGCGACCTTCGCGTCTCGGGCGTCGTGCGTCCGCAGGACATCACCAACACGAACACGATCCAGCACAGCCAGATCGCCGAGGCGCGCATCTCCTACGGCGGCCGCGGTCAGCTCACCGACGTCCAGCAGCCCCGCTACGGCCAGCAGCTCGTCGATGTGCTGATGCCCTTCTGATCGGACAGACGGCAATCACGACGAAAGGGCTGGTTCCGAGGGGGAGCCGGCCCTTTTCTTTTCTCCAGAGTTCAACTTGATGGTGTTTCTCGAAGTCCTTCGATCAGGTGCCCGTCGCGGTCGCATCGGTGGTCGTGAAACTTACTTCACGCTGACCAATCGTCCCGTCGAACCGGGTTTCCCGAATGGCGGACTGGACTTCGTAGCTGCCCGAGCCTTCGACGCCCTTGAAACATTTGATGGCCCAGCTACCGCCGGTCTTGCCACGTGGCGACATATCGAAACTGCAGTTTTCGAAGCTGCCCGCGACGGACATCCGCAATGTGCCCCGGTCGGCGACCAGCGTGCCGGAGCGGCCATCTTCGAACGTCACCGGCCATGTACCGTTGAAATAGGTGGCCTGACTGTTCTTCGACGGACGCAGGTAAACCGGCCCTTTCCAGACAATGCGGTCGTTGACGACCAGCAACCTGCAGCCGGTTCCCTTTCCGGCGTTGCAGCGATGGACTGTAGAGCCAGGGCTTTCGCCGCCAGCACAGTCAAGAGGTGCCGCCCGACACTTCGACCACGCCCCGCGACCACGGGCGGGATCTACGGCAAGTGTCATGCCCGCCAGTCGGCCGGAGTGAAAATCCGGACCGAGTTGCCGCATGGTTTTCGAGGTAAGGATCAGTCGACCCTCTCCGGCCAACTCGTCGTTCTGGACACACGCGGTCAATGACCACGAGATACCGACCAGCAACAGAATCCTGACGATCAACGCATTTCTCCCCCAACACCATTCACCTTGCCAAGGCTGCCATGATCCTGAGCCGGAGGGAAGCGTGCACATACAACCGGAGGCCGAACATCCGGTCGGAGGAACTACTCGTCGCGGTAGGATTTCTCCCGGCGCTCGTGGCGTTCCTGTGCTTCCAGCGACAGGGTTGCAATGGGACGGGCCTCCAGCCGGCTGAGGCTGATGGGATCGCCGGTATCCTCGCAATAGCCGTAGGTGTCCTCGTCGATCCGCTTCATGGCAGCGTCGATCTTCGAGATCAGCTTGCGCTGGCGATCGCGGGTCCGCAGTTCCAGCGTCCGGTCGGATTCGGTTGACGCCCGGTCGGCAAGGTCGGCGAGCGGTTCGGTTTCGGACTGCATCACACGGATCGTTTCCTGGGAATCTCTCAGGAGTTCGTCACGCCAGCGCTGCAGTTTCTTACGAAAATATTCCTTCTGAACCGGATTCATGAAAGGTTCGTCGTTGCTCGGTCGATAGCTGTCACTCAGTTGGATACCCATCGTCACCCTCAATGAAACGCGTCGTCTTGCCGCGCGTTATAGTGAGCAAGGGGGCTGCTTCACAAGCCCCAATTTTCCGAAGATGAGTCAGGAATTCTCGGTTTAAAAGACTGACCTAGCTGTGGTATTTCGCCAGTTCGACCGCAACGCGCAGATCAATGGCGTCCAGCGTCTCCTGCAGGGCCGGCTGTTCGGTACCGTCCAGCCGCATGGTCAGCGCCCGTTTCAGGTTTTCCAGCTTTCCCGTATCGATCCGTCCCGCAAGCAGGGAAAGACGGATTTCATCAAGCCTGTCCAGCAGGTCGTCCGCCCGCCGTACGCGTCGCTGCTGACGCTGCGCGGGCGTGTCTTCCTCCTGGGCCAGCAGCACGGCCCCGATCGCTGAGGCACCCGACAGTCCGGTCAGCCTCGCCGGCTCCGATCCCGCATCCGTCGAATCGAGCGCAAAGGCGGAGTCTTCGCGACCGTCACGCTTGGTCGTACGGCGCACCGGTGCCGCTGCATTCAGTCTCTGTGACTCGATTTTCATGCTGCCCAGCCTGACACCGCATCGTTAACAAAGCCTTTCAGATGGGCAGAAAATGCCCACCACCCGGCAAGGATGACCCCAGCGGCGCTTCCCGAAACCGCGCCAACATACTGATCTGAAAGAGATAAATTCCGGCACGGTTTTCGCTTTCACGATCGCAGACACCAAAACCGCATCTGAGGTCCCTTGCCATGTTCCGTACCGCCACAACGCTGCTGACCGCCTTCCTGCTCCTGCTGCAGGTGACAGCCGCCCAGGGCGCGACGGTCCGTCTGAAGGACATCATCGAATTCGAAGGCATTCGCGACAACCCGCTGGTCGGCTACGGTCTGGTGGTCGGCCTGCAGGGCACGGGCGACACGTTGAACAATTCCCCGTTCACCCAGCAGAGCCTGGAAGCCATGCTGGAACGCCTGGGCGTCAACACCCGCGATCAGAACATCAATACCGAAAACGTCGCCGCCGTGATGGTGACCGCCGACCTGCCCGCCTTCGCGCGGCAGGGTTCGCAGATCGACGTGGTGGTGAACTCGCTGGGCGACGCGGAAAGCCTGCTGGGCGGCACGCTGCTGGTGACTCCGCTGGTCGGTGCCGATGGCGAGGTCTATGCCGTTTCGCAGGGCCCGATCATCGTCGGCGGCTTCAGTGCGACCGGCAACGCGCAGACCGTCACCAAGAACATCCCGACGGTCGGCCGCATCTCCAACGGTGCCACGGTCGAGCGCGAGACGGGGTTCGAGTTGGAACGCATGCGCCAGATGCGCCTGAGCCTGCGCAATCCCGACCTGACCACGGCCCTCCGCGTCGAGAAGGCCATCAACGAGCGTATGGGCCAGCGCATTTCGAAGGCGATTGATCCGACGACCGTGCTCCTCGCCATCCCGGAATCGCATCGCACCGAAATGGTCACCCTGCTGGCCGAGATCGAGCAGGTCTCCATCCAGACCGATCAGATCGCCCGCATCGTCATCGACGAGAAGGCCGGCGTGATCGTCATGGGGCGTGATGTGCGGGTCGACGAGATCGCCATCGCGCAGGGCAACCTGACGGTGACCGTCACCGAGACACCGCAGGTCAGCCAGCCGAATGCGTTTGCCGCACAGGGCGACACCGAAGTGGTGGACCGTACGGCGATCCAGATTGATGAGGGCGAGGACCGCAAGCTGACCGTACTCAATGAAGGTGTGAGCCTGCAGGAACTGGTCGACGGCCTGAACGCGCTTGGCGTCGGGCCGCGCGACATGATCTCCATCCTGCAGACCATCAAGGCCGCCGGTGCCCTGCAGGCCGAAATCGAGGTGATGTGATGAGCGACTTCCAGTCCCTGACCAATGTCCCGCGCAATGTGGTGCCCGCCGCGCCCGACAAGCCCTCCAACGCCAATGAGCGGCGTGCACGCGAAACAGCGGAGGATTTCGAGGCCGTGTTCCTGTCGCAGATGCTCAACCACATGAACCTGGGCATCGATCCCGACGGCGCCTTCGGCGGCGGCAAGGGCGAAGAGGCCTATCAGTCGATGGTTGCCGAGAAATACGGCGAGGCCATCACCGAGATGGGCGGAATCGGGATCGCCGATTCCATCTACAAGGAAATCCTGCGGCTTCAGGAGGTCGGAAAATGACGACTCCCGGTTCCCCGAAGATGATTGTGGAGAATGCGGAGCGGCTGCTCGGGCTGATCGAGGCCGAAAACCGCCTGCTGGATGAACGCAGTCCCGAGAAGCTGTCCGAAACCCGCGACCGCAAGCAGGTGCTGGTCGAGAACCACCGGAATGCGGTCAACCTGATCCGAACCGGCAAGATGCAGATCTCCCGACCCGAGCGCGAAATCCTGATCAGGACGGGCGAAAAACTGGAAACGGCGATGCTCGGTCATGCGCGGCGCGTCGCCCGCATGAAATCCATCACGGAAGGGTTGATGCACGTCATCGCCAATGAGGCCGAGAAGAAGAACGGGCCCGCCGAAGGCTATGGCTATTCAGGCCAGACGCAGGCCGCGACGCTGGCGCGCAATGCCTATCGCCGCCCGACGGCACTCTCCGTCAACCGGGTGATCTGACCGTCAATCCGGTCAGTTGGCCAACATGCTGTTGGGGACATAGCGTCCGTTGTGAATGGTGGAGAAAAAGTCATCCACCTGCGGATGCGCCACCGGGTCGCCGGTCTCGTCCCAAAGCAGGTTCTGTTCCGAGACATAGGCGATGTAGGTCGTCTCGGCATTCTCGGCCAGCAGGTGGTAGAATGGCTGATCCTTCCGCGGGCGCATGTTCGCCGGGATGGACTGCCACCATTCTTCGGTATTGTTGAATTCCGGATCAACGTCATAGATCACGCCCCGGAACGGAAAGAGCCGATGCCGGACAATGTCTCCGATGCTGAATTTCGCCAACGCCATCATCTGCGTCACTTGGGGTGCCTCCTGTTCCGGCTGACATCCTGTGTCATGCCGACTTCCATACATGCCCATCGCCGACGGTGAGGTCAATGTTCCGGCGCGCTTTCTGGTGCGGCGGTCCGGAACGGCAGACGCCGCCAGGGAGGGGATCCGGCGGCGTCCAGACTGTTGACGAGGAGGGAGAAAGTGCGTCTTTCCATTGTCTCGCCGTGTACTCCTGATCTGGTATCCGGCGGGCCAGCATTCAAGTGATCGAAGTCACAGCCCGGCATGGGGCGGGGGCGCGGCAGCCCGCTACGCGGCGGGTGCGGCGAGGGGTTTCAGGCGCTGGGGCAGAAACTGGAGGTATTTGGGTTCGAAGAAACCGATGACATTGCCGGCATTGTAGGTCTTCCGTGCCGGATCGCCGGTCGCCCCGGGCCCCAGCGGGTGAATGACAGCATCGATATCGAAATAGCGAACCCTGTCCGAATAGCCATCCACCAGCCCCTCCGCGGTCACCGTCCGGAACTGGAACCTGCTCTCGCCCGATCTTCGGGTGATGATGGCCGCGGCAAGCAGCAAGACCTCCTGCGCTTCTGTCTGTGCCAGTTGATCGGTCGAGAACGAAAGGGTCAGGAAACCCGGCCCTTCCTCGCCAATGCTCTTCACCTTGATGGAAGGTGTGCCCGGGGGTGTCACACAGGCCATCAGGAAAATCCCGCACGAAACGGCGATCCCGACAGCGCGCCTCACGATTCGATCCCCTTCAGGGAAGACCGTGAGGGGTCGAGATGGATCAGCGGCACGTCGGAACCGGTCTGTTCCTTCATGACCTCGGCGGCCGCCTTGTCGTCGCGGCTGATCCGGTCGATCTGCGGCGCCTTGCCGTCGTAGTCTATGATGAAATTTCCGGCGTAATAGACTCCGCCGGGGGCGAGCAGCAGTTTGGGCACGTCTGCCATCTCAAGCGCAGCGGGCAGCGTGTTGTGGAAGATCAGATGACCCGGCGGATAGAAATAGTCGGTGGTCGCCGTATCCCCCCTGATCAGGTCGCTGTCGGACACGGTGATCGAACGCAGCACATAGACACCCGCCGGAACTTCATAGGCATTGTACTGGATCTGCTGATCCCGCGCCGGGCAGGAGGCGCGGGCCAGCGCCAGCGGATTGCAGTATTCGCGACGCACAACCAGCGATGGTGTCGTCCGGTCTACCTCGACACGGCGGATGTCGATCGGTGCCCACAGCATCTCGATGACCGGCACGTTCGAGAACAGGCTGCTGACGCCCGAAGGGTGAGCCGTTCCGACCCCGATGATCAACACGGCGGAGGCGTCCGGATCGGTGGACTGGGCGTTTGCCGACGCCATCTGACCGAACAGGATGATCGTCAGAATGGAAAGAAGCAGGCGCATCAGGAAACACTCGCCTTTCTCGACAGTTCCCGGTCGATTCTAGGCCACGGCTGACGCAGGGGCAACGCATTCACACGAATCAGCGGTCACGTTTGCGCGCCCGCCGTTGCCGCGCGAGATCGATGACGCGGCGGGTCTCGGGCCAGAGCTCCAGCGCATCGATCTCCGACGCGGTCATCCAGCACGCCGCAGCGGCATCGTCGCCTGCCACCGGGTCGCCGGAAACCCATTCGCCCCAGAAGTCGATCAACGTGTAGTGGTAGGCGATGCCCGTGTCGGTCAGCGGCCCGATGCCATCGACCACATCCAGCAGTTCCTCGATCCGGCAGGCGATCGCGGTTTCCTCGCGCACTTCACGGGCGGCCCCCTCCGCCGTGGTCTCGCCCCACTCCTGATGCCCGCCGGGCAGAGACCATTGTCCCTCGCGCGGCGGCTTGCCGCGCTTGATCATCAGCACGTCGTCGCCCTTGAAGATGACCGAACCAATCCCGACCACCGGCCGCTTTCGCGCCATCTCTCTTCCCCCCTCAAAAGCCGACAGTGCCACCATCGGTCAGGCTCGCCAAGCGGCGGTTGCTGGGCTAAGAGTCGGAGGTCGGTATCGGGGAGGAGACCAGACAGATGACAACAGCTTTCAATCCGAACGCGCCTGAGACGATCGTGAACCCCTATCCGGGGCTGGCGGAACTGCGCGAGCGCGAGCCGATGCACTGGAACCCGGTCAGCCGGGCCTGGTTCATCACGCGCTACGACGATATCCGTGCCGCATTCCGCGACAAGCGGCTGTCCGCAGACCGCATCATGCCCTTCGTCGAGGCTCAGAAGCATGGCAAGGACGGTGACGAGATCGCCTATCTGGGCGAACACATCAGCCTCTGGGCGGTCTTCAACGATCCGCCGCGGCATACGCATCTGCGCGGCCTCATGAACAAGGCCTTCACCACCCGACGCGTCGAACAGCTGCGCGCGGATGTCGCCGGTATTGTCGAGGACCTGGTCAGGGACTGGGAGGACGGCCAGGAGATCGATTTCCACAAGGCCTTCGCCTATCCGCTGCCCGCGACCGTGATCGCGCTGCTGCTGGGTGTTCCACAGCAGGACGTCGAGCATCTGAAGCGCTGGTCGGATGCGCTGGCGCAGTTCGTGCTGACGTCGAAGACCAACGAGGACAAATATCGCGTGGCCGCCGGCGCGCTGAGGGAAATGAACGACTACTTCGGCGACTTTCTGGCGGCGCGGCGCAGGAACCCGGGCGAGCTTGTGACCGACGGGCTGATCAGCGCCTCCGATGAAGGTGACAGGCTGACGGCGGAGGAACTGACCGCGAGCTGTATCCTGCTGCTGTTTGCCGGCCACGAGACGACGACCCAGTTGCTCGCCAACGGCCTGAATTCCCTGATCGCACACCCCGACCAGATGGAGGACTTCCGCGCCAACCGCGACGACCGGAAATTCGTCGACAACGCCGTCGAGGAACTGCTGCGGTTCGACGGCCCGTCGCTCACCAGTCCGCGCATTGCGGCCGATGACTTCGAACTTCACGGGCAGACGGCCAGGGCCGGACAGCGGTTGTGGCTGTGGAACTGCGCGGCGAACCGGGACCCGAGTGTCTTCGAGAACCCCGACAGGCTTGATCTGCGCCGCAGCAATGCCGACCGGCACGTGACCTTCGGGTTCGGCGTGCACTTCTGCATCGGTGCGCCGCTGGCGCGGCTGGAAGCGCAGGTCGCCTTCCCGATCCTGCTGAAACATTTCAGCGGCTTCGAGCGGCTGAACGAAACCCAGGCCTGGTCGGATTCCTATGTGTCGCGCGGCATGACGACCATGCCGATCCGCCTACACCGCTGAGCGTTCCGCCGGAAACAGGAACCGCGCCACCAGCCAGGCCAGCACGGCCCCGATGAACTGGGCCGCGATGAAGCCCGGCGCGTCCCAGGGATTGATGCCCGCGAACGTGCCGGTGAAGGATCGCGCAACGGTCACCGCCGGATTGGCGAAGCTGGTCGATGCGGTGAACCAGTAGCCGGCGGTGATATAGAGGCCGACCGCATAGGGCACGGCCTCGATCCGGTGTTTCACGCAGCCCAGGATGGTGAGCAGCAGGCCGAACGTCGCCACGCCTTCCGAGAACCACTGCGCAGGTCCGGTGCGGGGCCGGGTGAATTCGCTGGTCAGGGCGACGTCGAACATGCCGTGGGCCACCAGCACCCCGATCACGCCGCCGGCCACCTGGACCAGCAGGTAGAGAGCGGCATCCGGCAGCCGGAGTTCACGCCGGATCAGGAAGATCAATGTCACCGCCGGATTGAAATGCGCGCCGGAAACCGGGCCGAAGATCAGGATCAGCACGACCAGTATCGCGCCTGTGGCGATGGTGTTGCCCAGCAGCGCGATGGCCAGATTGCCGCTGGCCAGCGTCTCGCCCATGATGCCGGAACCGACCACGGTCGCCAGCAGCAGCGCCGTTCCCAGTCCCTCGGCCAGCAGCCGCCTGCCCCGGGATCCGTCCATCAGGTTGCCGCCCTGGCTTTGCCGACATCGTCCAGACGCTTCTGCAGGACGAGCCTGTCCAGCGATTCCAGCGGCAGATTGGCGAAGATCGAGATCCGGTTCAGCATCATGCGATAGGTATCCGCGAACGCCTGCCGTTTCACCGCTTCGGTGCCTGTCACCGCAGCCGGATCGGGCACGCCCCAGTGGGCGCTTATCGGCTGGCCCGGCCAGACGGGACAGACCTCGTTGGCCGCGTTGTCACAGACGGTAAAGACGAAATCCATCTCGGGTGCACCTTCGACGGCGAATTCGTCCCAGTTCTTCGAGCGGAAGGTGGCAACATCGTGGTTCAGGTTGCGCAGCAGGTCGAGCGCATAGGGGTGAACCGTGCCAGCCGGATTGCTGCCGGCCGAGAACGAGCGGAACCGGCCCTGCCCTTCGCGCGCCATGACCGCCTCGGCGATGATGCTGCGCGCCGAATTGCCGGTACACAGAAACAGAACGTTGTAGGGGCGCTCGGTCATCGGGCCTTCCTCCTTCAGATCAGATGTATTGTCGAATCCGGGCCCGCAGAGTTCCGGCCTGCCGCCGCAGCAGTCTTCAGCCAGAAATCCCAGCAGACCGCGAACCTGTGGCGGCTGGACGACGTAATGCACGTTGCGGCCATTCTGGTAAGCCGACACCAGACCCGCCGCCTGCAGGTGCGCCAGATGAAAGGACATGCCGGAAGGCGCGATACCCATGCGTTCCGACAGGCCGCCCGCCGTCAGCCCGTCGGGCACCGCCTGAAGCAGCGTCCGGAAGATCATCAGGCGATGGCGATGTCCCAGCGCCTTGAAGGCGTCGATGGCGGCGTTCATTTCCATATTTCAATATTTATTGAAATATATCTCGGACGTAAACCCGTATTGACCGTGTTTCATCGAAAGCGCGATGGTGCCCGCATGCAGACCGGGTTGATTCGCAGGAACCGAAACGATGGATGACTGGATCGCCATCGGAGAGGCGGTGCTGCCGATCTTCGCCCTGATCGCCCTGGGCGGTGTCCTGAAGTACCTGCCCCTGCTCGACGCCAAGGGCTGGGCCGCGATGGACCGGGTGGTGTACTGGGTGTTATTCCCCGCCCTGCTGTTCGCATCGGTCGCCCGCGCGGATCTGGCCGGCGTCAGTCTGGGTTTCATGGCGGGCGGCATGATCGCGACCGTCCTTGTGATGACGTTCCTGCTGTTTCTGATCGCGCGCGCGATGAAGACCGCCCGTCCCGCCCGTTCGTCGCTGGTGATGGGTGGCATTCGCTTCAACACATTCCTCGGCGTCGCGATTGCCGAGCAGGCCCTCGGGGAGACCGGCATCACGCTGGCCGCGATCTGCATCGCCATCATGGTGCCGACCGTGAACGTGATCAGCGTCTGGACCCTGCAGCGCGGCACGCCGGGCGGCGGCCTGCTGCGCACGGTGGGTGCCCTGCTGCAGAATCCGCTGATCCTGGCCTGCGTCTTCGGTGCCGTCGTCAACCTGTCCGGCGTCGAGCCGGAACCCGTGCTGATGACCGGCGTCGACCTGCTGGGTCAGGCTGCCCTGCCCCTGGGGCTGATCGCCGTCGGTGCCGGTCTGGCGTTCGAGACGTTGCGCAGGCATCGCGACCTGCTGCTGGTCGGGATCACGGCGAAGATGCTGGTCCAGCCCACCCTGGGGTTCGCACTGCTCTATCTGACCGGACTGGATGACGCGGCCCTGGTGGTCGCCGTGCTCTGGCTCGCGTTGCCTGCGGCACCATCATCGTACGTCATGGCCCGCACTCTGGGCGGGGATGCGCCGCTGATGGCTGCGCTGCTGACCAGCCAGGTCATCGTATCGGTGATCACACTACCGCTGCTGCTCGGACTGCTGAGCTGAAAACTTTGTCGAGCGTGACGACCCGCCGCTATCGCTCAGTCTGGAATTTGTCTATTTTGCAAATTCTTCGAGCGGGCACGGTTTTAGATGAGCATCTGGGGCAAATTGATTGGCGGCGGCATCGGGTTCGCCTTCGGGGGACCGATCGGTGCCCTGATCGGCGGACTGGCCGGACATGCGGTCGATCGCGTTCGCGAAAGCGATGACGAACTCGGCGATCCCGCGCTTGAAGACGGCCGGCCCGCGGGCACCAAACAGATTGCCTTCACCATCGGCGTCATCGTGCTGGGCGCCAAGATGGCCAAGGCCGACGGGGTCGTCACATCCGACGAGATTGCCGCATTCCGTGAAGTCTTCCAGGTTCCCGAAGACGAACTGAAGAATGTCGCGCGGGTCTTCAATCAGGCCAAGCGCGATGCCACGGGCTTCGAGCCCTACGCGCGGCAGATCGCGGACATGTTCAAGGACGATCCGGAAGTTCTGGAAGACCTGATGGCCGGGCTGATGCACATCGCCCGCGCAGACAATGTCATTCATCCGAACGAGGTCAGCTTCCTGAAATCGGTGGCCGATATCTTCGGCATCAGCGACCAGGACTACCGGCGGCTCCATGCCACCTACCTCGGACCGGACAAGGACGATCCCTACGCGGTGCTGGGCATCGAGGCCTCGGCGACGGATGCCGAGGTGAAATCCGCCTACCGGGAACTGATCAAGAAGAACCACCCCGATCGTGCCATGGCGCAGGGCATGCCCGAGGAGTTCATCGCGGTCGCCAACGAGAAACTGGCCAAGATCAATGCGGCCTATGACCAGATTTCGCGATCCCGCGGCATCAACTGACGTCCGGTGAACATCAGACAGCAGCCCTCACCGAACTTCGATGACCGGCGCGGGTTCGGCGTCAGCATGATCGTGCTGCATTACACCGGCATGCATTCGGCCGGGGCCGCGTTGCAGCGCATGTGCGATCCCGCCGCCAAGGTGTCCGCGCATTATCTGATCGATGAGGCGGGAACCGTCACGCAGATGATCGATGAAGCCGACCGCGCGTGGCATGCTGGGGTCGCCTGCTGGCACGGCGAGACCGACATCAATTCGATGTCGGTCGGGATCGAACTGCAGAACCCCGGACACGAGCATGGCTATCGCCCCTTCCCGGATGCCCAGATCAGGGCGCTCTCCGCGCTGATGACCGGGATCCGGTCACGTCACGACGTACCGGACCATCGCATCGTCGGTCATTCGGACGTCGCCCCGTCACGCAAGCAGGATCCGGGAGAATTGTTTCCCTGGCAACGGCTGTCGGCGGAGGGACATGGTACCTGGCCGCTTCCCGGCGGCCCGGTGCAGCGGATCGACGATGCCCGCACCGCTCTCGCCCGGATCGGCTACGCAACAGACGCCAACGACCTGCCCCAGGTGATCACGGCGTTCCAGCGCCGCTTCCTGCCGACCCATCTGACCGGAAAAGCAGACGCCGACACGATTTCTCGCATCGGCGAAGTGCTCACGGTTCTGGGATGAAGTCAGATCAGGCAAACAGACCCCGGATCGAGTTTCTGATCGCCCGGAGACCGTTCAGGGTCACCCTGGCGCGTTCGGACTTGCCGCGGCGGATGTAGTAATCCATGTTGGCCATTGCCGCGTCGACCTGCGCCTGATCCTCAATGACCGTCTGGTTCAGGGCATTGATTTCGTTGATCTCGATTGAGCGATAATCCATTTATCTTCTCCTTCTGTGGACCCGCCCCCAGAGCGCCGGCAGCGGTGTCCGTGTGTTTCTGGAAATGAATATGGTCGGGGCGCTGCGATTTGACAAAGGACGAATTTTCATCAGATTGATGAATTGAATTCATTGATTGAGCAATTTTTGCACCTGCGAAAGGATCGAAGATGCCGCGACGTTTGCCGCCCCTGAACGCCCTGCGCGCCTTTGAAGCCGCGGCGCGCCACCTCAGTTTCGCGCGCGCGGCGGAGGAACTGTTCCTCACGCCTTCGGCGATCAGCCATCAGATCAAGTCACTGGAAGAGCAGCTTGGGGTGAAGCTGTTTCAACGCAGCGGCCGGAAGGTGACCCTGACGGACGCGGGCGGTCGTTACTATCCGGCCCTGCGTCAGGCCTTCGACCGGATGAACGAGGCAACCGAGGATCTGCGGCAGGCAGATCAGCTCGGCAGCCTGACGATCAACGTGCTGCCGACCTTCGCGATCCGCTGGCTGCTGCCGCAGATCAGCGACTTTCAGGCCCGCCATCCCGATATCGAGGTGCGCATTACCACGCATGTCGAGATGATCGACTTCAACCGGACCCAGGCCGACGCCGCAGTGCGCTTCGGCTCCGGATCGTGGCCGGGCCTGACGGCGCGCCTGCTGATGACCGAGGAGATCGTACCCGTCTGCAGCCCGGCCCTGCTGAAGAAGGGACCGCCACTCAACACGCCCGCCGACCTGAGACATTATCAGTTGCTGCACGATATCAACCGACCCGACACATGGCGGCGCTGGCTGCTGGCTGTGGATGAAACCGGCATCGACCCCGAACGCGGCCTGAAGCTGGAAACCACCAATCTGGCCATTCAGGGCGCGATCCAGGGTCTGGGGATCATTCCGGTCAACCCCTACATGGTGCGGACCGAGCTGGAGAACGGCACGCTGATCGAACCCTTCACGTTCCACCTGCCGGTCGAGAACGGCTATTACCTGGTCTACCCGACCGGCCGTGAGGACTGGCCGCGCCTGAAGGCGTTCGAGGCATGGCTGACCGAGATGGCACAGCGCATCGCCGGCGAGATGGAATCGCATGTTTGACCTGGACCCTGTTGGCATCTAATCAGCGTACCGGTCAGGTGGCTGGATGGCCGCTGCCGGTGTCAGAGCCGGTGGAGGAAAGTCCGGGCTCCACGGAAACACGGTGCCGGGTAACGCCCGGCGGGGGCAACCCCAGGGAAAGTGCCACAGAGAGCAGACCGCCGGTCCTCGGAACGGCAAGGGTGAAAGGGTGCGGTAAGAGCGCACCGCGCCGCTGGCGACAGTGGCGGCATGGTAAACCCCACCGGGAGCAAGATCGAATAGGGACGGCATCTTCGTTCGTCGGAGAAGGGGCGTTTCCGCCTCGCTGTCCGGGTTGATTGCACGAGGCGCCGGGCAACCGGCGTCCCAGATGAATGGTCATCCATCGCGCGCGACCTTATGGTCGCCTGCGAAGACAGAACCCGGCTTACAGGCCACCTGACATATTCTCGGCTGATCACGCGACGGTCGACTGCATTCCGTTGAGAGCCATCCATGATCAGCCTCTGGATACCTGTGACCATCGCTGCGGCCTTCCTGCAGAACCTGCGCTCGGCCATGCAGAAGGCCATCAAGGGACGCCTGTCGACAACCGGCGCAGCCTACTCACGCTTCCTGTACGCCATGCCGCTGGCCGTTCTCTACGCCTGGGGCCTTTCGGCCGTTGGTGGATACCCCCTGCCCGAACCGAATGCCCTCTTCCTTCTGTACTGCGCCCTGGGCGGGCTGTCGCAGATCCTGTTCACGGTCGTCCTTCTATGGATGTTTTCGTTCCGCAGCTTTGCCGTCGGGACCACCTTCTCGAAACTGGAGGTCATCCTCGTCGCGATCCTGGGCGCGGTCCTGCTGGGTGACACGGTTGGCCCCGTTGCGGTCGTGGCCATTGTGCTCGGCGCGGCAGGCACTGTCATCCTGTCGCTGACCGAGACGAAGCTGACGTTCGGCGGCCTGAGACGCGGACTGACCGAGAAGGCCACAGCCATCGGTGTGCTCTGCGCCATGCTGCTGGGCGCTTCATCGGTGTTCTATCGCGGTGCCATACTGGCGCTGGATTCAGCGGACTTCCTGATGGCCGCATCCTATGCCCTGGCTGTCGCCCTGATCATGCAGACCGTCATGATGGGGGCATGGTTCCTGCTGCGCGACCGTGACGAGTTGCGCCGCGTCGTGAAGGAGTGGCGGCGGGCCGCGCCCGTCGGCGTGGTCGGCATGGCCTGCTCGGTCTGCTGGTTCACGGCCTTCACCCTTCAGAACGCGGCCTATGTGAGGGCGCTCGGCCAGATCGAACTGGTCTTCACCTTCATCGCAGGCGTGTTCTACTTCCGGGAGAAAATCGTTGCATCCGAACTGGCGGGCGTCATCCTGATCGTCAGCGCCGTCGTTCTGCTGGCCGTGAACGGATAAGAAGACCGATGAAACCTGTTCGATATGCATTTGACAGTGCCGAGGTGGAAAGCCGGTTCGCCGCGTTCCCCGAGAGTGCGCGCGCGGGGCTACTGAAACTGCGCGCGCTGATCTTCGAGACGGCTGCGGCCACGCCAGGTGTCGGTGCAGTTCAGGAAACACTGAAATGGGGACAGCCGGCCTATCTGACGCCGGAGACGAAATCCGGATCGACCATTCGCCTTGGGCTGCCGAAACAGGGCGGTTTCGCGATCTTCACCCATTGCCAGACCACGCTCATCCCGGACTTCCGCAGCCTGTTTCCCGATGATTTTACCTATGAAGGCAATCGCGCGATCCACTTCAGGGACGGCGAAGATCCTGAGGCGGAGAAGGTCGGACTGCTTATCCACAGCGCCCTGACCTATCACCTGAAAAAACGCGCCTGATCCGTTCACGCCCCACACAGACGAAAAGGGCCCCCGACGAAGCGGAGGCCCTGATCGCATGTTTCTGTCAGCCGGCTATTTCGGCCGCTGCCCGCCACATTCGGGACGATTGGGTGGGCACTGCGACGGGAACGCGGCTTTCGCCGTGTCCAGCCGGGTGATCGTGGGGACGGCGTAGATTGCAGCCGCCCCAAGACCGAGCCGTGTCAGTGCCGCACGGCGCGAGAGGCCGGGCTTCTGTTCAGCTTGTTCGGTCATGAAAACCTCCATTTCTCACCACTGTATGTAGTGAACCATCAAATCGTAAACAAGAGATTGTCCTGGTCATCGATCACACCGAGACCCGAAACATCCTGCGCGAAACCAAGGCCCTGGCTGACGGAAGCCCCCAGGCTGTCGAGAAGGTTCAGTTCCGTCACCGCACTGCTGTCGAAGGTGATGGAACCGCTGCCGTCCAGGAAGGATACCTGCACCAGACCATCGCCCAGATCCGCAAAACCCAGTTCGGAGATCGCATCGACACCCAGGATGTCGAGAACATTGCCCGCGCCCGAGTCGATGATGACATCATCATTGGCTTCCAGATTGGTCCGGCGTGCGAACTGGTAGAAATCCTTCTGGTTGGCCCCGCCCAGCATGGTGTCGGAGCCATTGCCGCCGAACAGCGTGTCGAAGCCGACATTGCCGCGCAGGTCGTCGTTGCCGTCGCCGCCCCGCAGGATGTCGTTACCTTCGTCACCGATGACCAGATCATCGCCTTCGCCGCCATCGAGTTCGTCGGCACCGGCCTGACCGCGCAGTTTGTCATTGCCTGCACCGCCCAGAATGGTGTCGTCACCGCCGGCACCGAACAGATCGTCGATCCCGTCGCCGCCATCGACAAAGTCGGCACCGCCGTCGGCGTTGATGAAGTCATCGCCTTCACCACCGAACAGCCGGTCGGCATCCAGACCGCCGCGCAACTGGTCGTTGCCCGCGCCGCCTTCGATGGTGTCCGCGCCGTCGTTGCCGCGCAGCACATCGTTGCCGAGGCCGCCGAAGACCGCGTCATCGCCGTCCTCACCGTCGGCGAAATCGTCGCCGTCGCCGCCGTTCAGCACATCGTTGCCGACATTGCCGCGCAGATTGTCTGCACCGTCGCCGCCGTTCAGCGTGTCGTCACCACCGGCGCCGCGCAGGCTGTCATCGCCTTCGTCGCCATTGACGACGTCGTCGCCCGCGTCCGAGACGAGAAAGTCATTGCCAAGGCCACCGAACAGGGCATCGCCCAGATCGCCGCCACGCAGCACATCCGCGCCGTCGCCGCCGAACAGTTCATCGATGCCGCCGTCACCGCGCAGGGTGTCTTCGCCCGCTTCGCCGAGGATACGGTCATCGTCGGACCCGCCTTCGACAAAATCATTGCCAAGACCGCCGAGAATGGTGTCGAGGCCCGAGTTGCCGCGGATGGTGTCGTTGCCTTCACCACCGTCGAGGCTGTCGTTACCCGCGTTGCCTTCCAGGCGGTCGTTGCCCGCGTCGCCCGAGACACTGTCGTCGCCGTCACCGCCACCGACAAAGTCGTTGCCGTTGCCGCCTTCGACCGTGTCATTGCCGGCATCGCCCTTGACCACATCGTTGTCTTCGCCGCCGAACAGGGCGTCGGAACCTTCACCGCCGCGCAGGGTATCAACGCCCGATCCGCCGATCAGCGTGTCATCGCCCGCGTCACCGGACAGGAAGTCGTTGCCGTCATCGCCGGCTACGATGTCATTGCCATCGCCGCCCTTCAGCGTGTCACGACCGTCACCGCCGAACAGGGTGTCGTCACCGTCCTCACCCAGCAGCGAGTCGTTGCCGTTGCCGCCGAACATGAAGTCGTTGCCCTGGTTGCCGCGCAGGCTGTCGTCACCGTCCTCGCCTTCGACAAGGTCATTGCCCTCGCCGCCTTCCATCGAGTCGTTGCCGACGCCGCCATAGGCCGTGTCGTCACCCGCCCCGCCGTTGACGGTGTCGTTGCCTTCGCCGCCGAACAGCAGATCCTCGCCGTCGTTGCCCGCGACGCGGTCATTGCCCTGATCGCCGTGGACGGTGTCATTGCCCGCGTTGCCTTCAACGAAGTCGTCGCCCCAGCCGCCAAACACCGTGTCGTCATCATCGAACGCGCAGACCGTATCATTGTCCGCGCCGCCGAACAGCAGGTCGTAGCCGTCGCCGCCGAAGACCGTGTCGCTTCCGACGCCGCCGAACTGGGTGTCGTCGCCCGCACCGCCGCCCAGGAAATCATCGTTGGTCAGCCCGTCACCGATGAACACCGGCAGCCCGGCGAAAATCACCGCGCCGTTGTAGACGTTGCCGCCGTTCGGACGATCGCCGCCCTCGTTGTTGATTTCCTTCTTGATGTCCTGAACCGCAAAGTTCGCGGCACCGCTCTGGTATCCCAGGAACCGGGCCGGATCGAAGGTCAGTTCCCCTTCCGAGGCATCGGTCACGGCACCGCCGAACTCGATCGATTCGACGAACAGGTTGCGGTCTTCATCATATGCCGGACCGAAGGAATTCTCCGGGGTAACGCCGTCCCATGCATCATTCAGGAAATCGATGCGCACCTCGCCTGCGCGCTGTGCGTCGGTGAGCCCGGATACATCGAAGCTGTAGGCCGTCAGCGACTGCGTAACGGTGGCTGTGCCGACAACCACGCCGCCGACCGAGACCTGCATCTCGGGGAAGACACCGTCCAGCGGCGAACCGTGCGCATTGACGATCAGCGTGTCTGCGCCGCCATAGCCCGCGGCCGTGCCGTCGCCGAACAGCAGATCGTTGCCGTCGAGTCCGCGGACGTCGTCGTTTCCGCCGCCGCCGACCAGCGTGTTGTCAGCCTCGTTACCGGTGATTTCATCATCGAAGTCCGACCCGAACACGGCCTGGAAACCATCCAGCGACATTTCGTTGCCGTCCGCATCCACACCACGGTCGTTCTGAAGCGCCGCGACGATCCCGCCGCCAGCGCTCTGGAAGCTGATGGTGTTGGTGCCGCCGCCGCCGTTCAGCGTATCGGCCCCGCCGAACCCGTCTATCGTGTCGTCGCCGTCGCCGCCGTTGATGACATTCGCATTCGCGTCGCCCAGCAGGACATCCGCGTGAGCAGAACCCAGCAGGTTCTCGATATTCGAGAGCGCATCGATCCCACCATCACCGTCCTTTTCGGCGATGCCGTCATTCAGGCTGACCAGTACCGTGCCCTGGGCGTCGGAATAGTCGGCTGTATCGTTGCCCGCGCCACCGTCCAGCACATCCGCGCCGCGACCGCCGCTCAGAATGTCGTCGCCGTCGCCGCCCTGGACCGTGTCGCAACCGTCCTCACCATGCAGTTCGTCGTCGCCCTGTTCGCCGTCGATCTGGTCATCGCCGCCGCCGCCATTGATGGTGTCGTCGAAAGTCTTCGGTGCCAGCGTGGTGATGTCGATCTGCCAGTTGACGTCGTCGAAATCATGGTCGCCGCCGTTTTCCAGATCTTCCCAGTTGGAATTCCCCTTGAAGGCATTGTCGGTCTCGTGATCGACACCGTCGCCATTCAGGTCCTGGCCCGAGAAGAAGACCGGACCGTGGGGCGACTGCGCCAGGATCGGGTTGCCGTCCGCCAGTGCCTGCAGTTCGCCATTGCCGTCGTCGGCAAAGGTCACGACGGCGCCGTCGACCAGATCCGGGTTCAGGCTGCCGCCGTTCGGTACCAGGAAGAAGCCGAGTTGAGCCGCGCCCGCGAGGGCGGCGCTGTCCAGCGAAAAGGAAATGACATCGACGCCTTCACCGGCATCCGACGTCTTCACGTTGGCCTTGACGATTTCACCCGAGATCGGGTTGCCGTTGGCATCGGCCAGGTAGAAGCCGAAGCTGCTGTTGAAGTTCGCTTCGCCGCCGAGGAAATCCATCGTGACGTTGATGCTGTCGAGCCCCACAACGTCATAGGTGCCGTTCGCACCCTGAACCACGGCCGTCTCGACGACACCCGGCTGCACGCCGCCGTCGCCTGAAATCGTGTCGTTGCCCGCGCCACCTTCCAGCAGGTCATTGCCGAAGCCGCCGTCAACCAGGTCATTGCCCAGACCGCCGAAGACCTCATCGTCCCCGCCGCCGGCTGCGATGTCGTCATCGCCTTCGCCGCCGATGATCGTGTCGTTGTGGCCCGGCTCGCAGTTCTCGTCGGCGACCGGCTGGCCCTTGATCTTGTAGAGATAATAATCGCTGGAATCCGGGGATCCGTCCGGCGTGCCGTTCGTGTAGGGCAGCGCCGAAAATTCGATCGCGGAGAAGGCACCGATGCCTTCGATGGTGAAGATGCCGACACCGGGCACGTTGCCCAGATCATGGTCGGTGGTCACAATATCGGAATTGAATGTGCCGGAGCCGACCTCGTTGCCGTTCGCATCAAGTGCGCGCCACTGGCCGACCTCGCCGCCCGCTTCATTCGGGATCAGCCGGGTGACCGTGATCTCGGCGCTTTCGATGGGCGCATCAAATTCGGCCAACAGCTTCTCGGACGATCCGGATTCATTGTGGTTGATCTGACCGGACACGGGCGAACTGCCGCTGACGCCAATGCCATCAGCATCTTCCGAAACCGTCGCGGGCGAGCCGTCCAGCGCCGTCGCCGTCAGGGTCACACCGTTGTCGTTGAAGTTCTGCACGGTCGCTTCGGCACAGAATTCTTCGGCCGGCACGTGACGCGCATTGTCGTCACCGTCAATCGTGTCGTTGCCCGCACCGCCGTCGATCAGATCGTCGCCCGCGCCGCCTGCGATCACGTCGTCGCCGGGGATATCATCAACCACGACGGTGGCCGGACCCACCAGCGAAACGCTGTCAATGAAGATGGCATGTTCGTCGTAGGTGTGAATCCTGAATTCCAGCCGGTCGGAGCCGTCTCCCTGGCCCCCTTCGACGGTGAAGTTGTATTCTTCGTAAGTGTTGTGAAGCTGCTCGATGACCGCGACCTCTTCGCCGCCGAAATAGACCTTCACGATATCACCCGGATCGCATTCGCGGTTCAGCAGGTGGAAGGTCAGTTCGTAGTCTTCGCCGTCCAGCAAGCCGTCGACGTCCTGGCGGATGTTCGCGTTGTTGAAGAACGGATCGGTGCCGCCGCCGTCGATCTCCAGCTTGAAGTTGCCGTCATGCGCTGCGCCAGAGTTCGAGATTCCGGTCTTGTCGCCATGGATCTCGATATTGTCTCCGTCGGTCTCCCAGCCGGGAATAACCTCGTAGAAGCCGACCTCGGAGCGATCGTGAACGTCGTCCTGGTTGGAGTTGAACGTCGAGACCATGGTCGGATCGCCGGAACCGTCGGCTACCTGCTCGAACGAGCCATTCACGATGAAGTCGCGGATTTCGATCTCGCCACCGCCGGTGACGCCGTCACCCTGAATGACGTCATTCCCGGCTCCACCGAAAATCGTATCGTTGTCGCCCCCACCGATGACCGTGTCATCGCCGGGACCGCCGAACAGTTCGTCTTGACCAGGTCCACCCTGCAGCATGTCTTCGCCCTCTAGTCCCTTGATGGTGTCGTTCCCGAGTCCCCCGAAGATCTCGTCGTCACCCTGACCACCGGTCAGATATTCATCGAAGCCAATCGAGCCGCCACTCCCCCCGGAGGTGCCCGTTGTGCCATTTGTACCCTTCGATCCGTCAGAGCTCTTCGAGCCCTCGGATCCGTCTGAACCCTTCGACCCCTTCGAGCCGTCTGAACCCTTGGACGCCTTGGATGCCTTGCTGCCACTGGAGGCGGACGAGCCCCGCGAACCCGTCTCATCCGTGTCGTATTTTTCGTTCTTCTTTTCGTCAGCCATCAGTCACGCCTGTATTTTTCCAGTATCCGGCGGGGCCGGGATCAGGTCTCTAACAGCAAGGGATATGCCAGATGCAGCAGGGCCTGAAACGACCCCTGGTCAGGCATTCTGTCTCAGGCTGGGACGGCGGTTCCGGGTACGGACTCAATTCCCGGTAGAAATCGAACGCCACCAGCCCAACAGACGCACCTCTAAATTATTGAAAACAATGATGTTATTCAAAGTTCTCGGCCGACCTCATTTCGTGACACCCTTGCACAGCCGAAACGGACGCTTTCCAAATTGCAACACAGGCCCGGCACGGGGAAACCGCGAGGAATGTCTCATTTCGTGGCAAACCGGACACCGGCAAATGAGGGATTGCGCTGGACGGTAGCGAGAACGTAAATGAAACAATGAACAGCAGGGTGGATGAGGCGACCGCGCTGGCGGCGGAAATATTCGGAAAGCCGGTGGATCGCATCGATCGCCTGGTCCAGTCGTCCGTGCGCGCCGTGCGGCTGCATATCGGCGCGGACAGCATGATCGCCACCCGCCGTCCTTCTGTCGACCGCGCCCGACTGGAAGCGCACGTTCTGAAGGCCCTTCACGGCGCGGGCGGTGCCGTGCCCGCGCTGATCGGGCAACGCGATCGCTGGGTCATTCAACAGGACCTCGAAGGCAAGCGCATGACGATCGCGCTATGGGCAGAGAACCCGATCAATCGGGAGAAGCTGGTCAACAGCGGTTTGCGATCGCTGCGGACGCTTCACGAAGCCGGACGCCGAAGCGGCCTGTCCGAAAAGATACCCGGCCTGGGACTGACGTTCGAATGGCGCCGCCGTCTCTGCGCACTGCCCGAGCGCATGTCCGAGCGAACCGGCATCGCAGCGCCCGCTCTCGATATCGACGCGACGGCGGAGCGGCTGATGCCAAGGACGCTCGACCTGCTGAAGTGGGACGCCCGACCGGCGAATGCCATGGTCGGTCCGGACGGAAAGGTCAGTTGGTTCGACTGGGAACACTGTGGCGTGCGCGATCCGCTCGACGATGCCGGCTGGTTTCTGGGCGACGAGTACATGCCCGACCTGAACGGTCTGGATCCGGATGCCGTCGCCATCCTTCAGCCCGATGCGAATGGCATGAGCCGTCAGGAAGCCGCGCAGTACCAGCTCCGCTTCGGCGTGCTGCACATGACCGTCCGGCTGGCGCTGATCCTGAACAAGTACGACGAATACGAAGGCTGGCGGGACTGGGATTTCGTGCTCAACAACGACAAGGTCGGCAGCACGGCAGAAGCCTTCCGGCGGACGGCGGGCCGGGCAGCGCGATGGTCCGACGACTGCGACGACCTTCGCCCGCTGGCCCGCTGGTTCAGGGAACTGTCCGACTGGTGCCCGAATGAGTGATACGACCGCAGACCGGCTCTACGGCGTCGAGATCGCCCGCGGCGTGGTGCGTCTGCTGGCGGAACACGACCGTCCATCGATCACCGAAGTCCGGCTGAAGAACGGACGGCGCGCCGACGTCATGGCACTGGCGAAAGACGGCGAGATCTGGATCATCGAGGTGAAATCTTCCATCGCGGACTTCCGGTCGGACAGCAAATGGGGCGATTACCTCGACTTCTGCGATCGCTATTTCTTCGCCGTACCGCTCGACTTTCCGAAAGAGCTGATTCCCGAGGAATGCGGCCTGATCGTCGCCGACGGGTTCGGGGGCGAATTCGTGCGACATGCGCCGCTGTCCAAACTCAGCGCCGCGCGGCGCAAGGCGGTGACCCTCCGTTTCGCACGGATGGCCGCGTCCCGACTGCTGCCCGCGCCGTCGCAGAGCCTATGAAAGCCTTACACCGAGAAGTATTTCGCCTGTGGATGAAGCACCACGATCGCCGAGGTCGACTGTTCGGGGTGCAACTGCCCCTCCTCAGCCATTTCGACGCCGATCCGTCCGGCATCCAGCAGGTTCAGGATCTGCGCCTGATCTTCCAGATTCGGACAGGCCGGGTAGCCGAACGAATAGCGTGAACCACGGTAGCCCTGCTTCAGCAGCTTGACCGGATCCGGGTCGTCTTCCGCCGCGAATCCGAGTTCGCCGCGAATGCGGGTGTGGACGTATTCCGCCATTGCCTCCGCCATCTCGACCGACAGGCCGTGCAGATAGAGGTAGTCCTGGTAGCGGTCCGCCGCGAACCATTCCCGCGCCACATCCGATGCGTTCGAGCCCATCGTCACAAGCTGCAGACCGATGACATCCCGCCTGCCGGTATCCGCTTCCGGGTAGAAGTCGGCGATGCACAGCCCGCCTTCCCGGCGTTGACGGGGCAATGAGAACCGGGCGGCCTCGCTCCCGCTCTCGGGGTCGTAGAGCACCAGATCATCCCGCTCGCTCGCCGCCGGCCAGTATCCGTAGACCGCGCGCGGCTGCAGAATATCCTCGTCTTCCACCTTTTCCAGCATGCGATGCAGGATCGGGCGCACCTCCCTGGCGGCCCATTCCAGATAATCCCCGCGGTCGCGCCCGGCCTTGCGGAAGCCCCACTGGAACTGGAACAGCATGGTCTCGTTCAGGAACGGCAACAGCGTCTTCGGCGACACGTTCTGCAGTGTCCGCGCACCCCAGAACGGGGGCTCCGGGGGCGTAAGGCCCTCATGCAGTTCGCTGCGGCGCAGGCTGATCTCGTCGAAATCGATCGGCCGCTCGGGTGCCTCCGACGGTCGCCCGACGGCCTTGCGCGACGAAGGCCGCTTCGACCGCGTTTCAGCCGCTTCGGCGACATGATCGGCAAACCTGTTCTCGCGCACCAGATTCATCAGGTTGAGGCCATCGAAGGCGTCCCGCGCATAGGCGACACCCTGTCCGGCGTAGGCCGCGACGCAGTCCTCCTCGACATATTTCCGGGTCAGCGCGGCACCGCCCAGGATGACCGGCATGTTCAGACCGCGCCGGGCCATCTCTTCCAGGTTCTCGCGCATGATGACGGTCGATTTCACCAGCAGGCCGGACATGCCGACCGCATCGGCCTTCTCCGCCTCGGCCGCGTCCAGGATGGCGTCCAGCGGCTGTTTGATACCCAGGTTGACCACGCGATAGCCGTTGTTGGTGAGAATGATATCGACCAGATTCTTGCCGATGTCGTGCACGTCGCCCTTCACGGTGGCGAGCACGATCGTGCCTTTCTGCTGGCCGTCGACCTTCTCCATATGCGGCTCCAGATGCGCCACGGCGCGCTTCATCACCTCGGCGGAGCGCAGCACGAAGGGCAACTGCATCTTGCCCGCTCCGAACAGTTCGCCGACGACCTTCATACCGTCCAGCAGGTGCTTGTTGATGATGTCCAGCGGCGGCATCTTCTGCATCGCCTCGTCAAGATCATCGGTCAGCCCCTCGCCATCGCCATCGACAATGCGCAGCTTCAGGCGCTCCTCGACCTCGGCGGGGCGCTCGCGCACCACCTTCTTGACCTTGCGGTCCTGGAACAGCTCCATGAAGGCTTCCAGCGGGTCGTGCCCGTCGCGGCGGCGGTCATAGATCAGGTCCTCGGCGGCCTTGACCTCGGCTTCCGGGATCAGGTGCAGCGGCATGATCTTGGACGTGTGCACGATGGCCGCCGTCATGCCGCGCTTCTGCGCGTGGTCCATGAAGACCGAGTTCAGGACATGGCGCGCCGCAGCGTTCAGACCGAACGAGATGTTCGAAAGCCCCAGCAGGATCTGGCACTCGGGCAGTTCGCGCGCGATGGCCTCGATGGCGTCCAGCGTCCAGACGCCCAGCTTGCGGTCATCCTCGTTGCCCGTGCAGATGGTGAAGGTCAGCGGATCGATCATCAGGTCAGAAGCGGGCAGCCCGTGCCGGTTGACGGCGAAGTCGTACAGGCGGTGCGCAATCCGCAGCTTCTCGTCCGCCGTCTTGGCCATGCCGTCTTCATCGATCGTCAGCGCAATGATCGAACAACCGAAGCGCCGTGCCAGTTCCAGCCGCGCTGCCGCCGGCTCCTCGCCGTCCTCGAAGTTGAACGAATTGATGACCGGCTTGCCGCCATACAGCTTCAGCGCGCTTTCCAGCACGTTGAGTTCCGTGGAATCGACCACCAGCGGGGCTGACACCGCGCCCCGCATCCGGGTCAGAACCTCGGACATGTCACGGGTCTCGTCGCGTCCGACATAGGCCGTGCACAGGTCGATGGCGTGGCTGCCCTCGCTTTCCTGTTCCCGGCCCATGGCGACACAGGCTTCATAGTTCTCGGCGGCCTGCAATTCCCTGAACTTCTTCGATCCGTTGGCGTTGCATCGCTCACCCACGGACAGAACAGCATTTTCCTGGCGCATCGAAGTCTGCTGGAACAGAGACGCCAGGGATGGCGTCCACTCGGTCTGGCGCGACAGGGGCGCGGGCCGCCGTCCCGGACCGACCTCCTTCAGCATGGCGTCCAGCGCGGAAATGTGCTCCGGCGTCGTACCGCAGCATCCGCCGATCATGTTGACACCGTTCTCGGTCACGAAGCGCTTCAGCCAGAGCGCCAGATCGTCGGGCCGCAGTGGATAATGCGTCTGACCATCGACCAATTCCGGCAAGCCCGCGTTCGGCTGGATCGAAATCGGCCGGCTGACATTGCCCGTCAGCCACTTGACGTGTTCCGCCATTTCCTTCGGTCCGGTGGCGCAGTTCAGCCCCATCGCGTCGACTTCCAGGGCGTCCAGCACCGTCGCCGCCGCCGCAATGTCAGCCCCGACAAGCATCGTGCCCGTGGTCTCTACCGTCACCTGCACGAAGATCGGCACATCCTTCCCCGATGCCTTGCGGGCCGCCTTCGCGCCATTCACGGCGGCCTTCACCTGCAACGGATCCTGACATGTCTCGATCAGAAGGCCGTCCACGCCGCCCGCGATCAGTGCTGCGGCCTGCAGTTCCAGCGCCGCCTCCATGTCGTCATAGGTGGCGTGCCCCAGGCTGGGCAGCTTGGTGCCGGGACCGATGGACCCGAGCACGTAGCGCTGCCATTCCGGCGTGGAGAGTTCGTCGGCGACCTCGCGCGCCAGTTCGGCGGCACGGCGGTTGATTTCCTCGGCCCTGTCCTGCAGGTCGAACTCGGCCAGCGTGATCGGCGATCCCCCGAACGAATTGGTCTGGACGATATCCGACCCGGCCTCGAAATAGCCGCGGTGAATTTCACGTACGACGTCGGGCCGCGTGAGGTTCAGCACTTCGGTGCAGTTCTCGCAACCCGCGTAATCGGTCTCGATATCCAGGTCCATCACCTGCACGCGGCTGCCCATGGCACCGTCGCACAGAAGCACTTCGCGCTTCAGCGCGTCCATCAGTCCGGTCATTGAAATACTCTGTCTGTGATCAGTTTGCGGCGAACGCGGCGCGGGTCGCTGCGGACTTGTCGGTGTCGGCGGAGTTCATCAGCCGCGCGCAGACGGCTTCCGTCAGATCGGCCTTGTTCAGCGTGTAGAAGTGGAATTCACGCACGCCGTGGCGCAACAGGCGCTCGCACATGCGATGCGCCAGGTCGATGGCGACCTGCTTGCGGTCCGCCGCCGATGTGCACGCATCGAAGGCTGCAACGACATGGCCGGGCACGGCCGCACCGCAGCGTTCGGCAAATCCGACGACCTGCTCGATGTTCCGGATCGGCAGGATGCCCGGCACGATGGGCTGCCAGACACCGCGCGCCGCCGCCCTGTCGCGGAACCTCAGAAAGGCTTCCGGATCGAAAAAGAACTGGGTGATGCCGCGATCGGCACCGGCTGCGAACTTGGCCTTCAGATTGTCGATATCCGCATCGACTGTCGCGGACTCGGGGTGCTTCTCGGGGTAGGCCGCCACCGAGATGTCGAAATCGTGCAGCCGCCGCAGACCCGCGACCAGATCGGCGGCGTTCTGATATCCGTCAGGATGGGCTTCATACCGGCTCGCATTCCCCTGCGGATCGCCGCGCAGGGCCACGATCCGGCGGATCCCCGACCGCCAGAACCCATCGGCCACGGCATCGACGTCCGAACGCGATGCCCCCACAGCGGTCAGATGACCGGCGGGTTCGGAACCGGCGGCGTGCGCCACGGCAAGGGCGGTGTCCTGAGTGCCGGTCTGATTGGTGCCGCCCGCACCGTAGGTGACCGAACAGAAACTGAGTCCGAGGGGCTTCATGTCCGCCGCGGCCGCGACGGTCGAGACCCGCCCTTTCTCCGACTTGGGCGGAAAGAATTCGGCGGAAAGTTCCAGCGTGCTGTCGCCGGAGGGCACGATACTCATTCTCATGTCTGCTTTTCCTGTTTCGAAAAAGGTTTGCCTGCGGACCAGACTCCGACGGGCAAGGGGCGCCCGGTCAGCTTGATGCATGTCGCCGGGACCAGCCCTGCCGCGCTCATCCAGTCGTTGATCTCGGCGTCACTGAAACCCAGCCTGCGATGCGCCTGCTCTGTCTTCAGATGTTCAAACCCGTGCGGCAGCAGGTCGGCGACGATCATCCGCCCGCCCGGCCTCAGTACGCGGGCAGCCTCGCGAATCACCTGATCCGGATCGTCCAGAAAATGCAGGACCTGATGCGCCGTGATCAGGTCGAAGGACTCGCGGCTGAAAGGCAGATTGTGGATGTCGGCCTGCCGGACATGGACGTGACGGAAGTCGGGCCGGTCGATGGCCTGGCGGGCGACGGCAAGCATCTCGCCGTTCACATCGACGCCGATCGCCCGGCTGGCTTTCGCACCCAGTATGGCCAGCATCCGGCCGGTCCCCGTGCCCAGATCCAGATAGTCTCCGACGGGGGCCGATCCCAGAATGCCATGCAGAACGGTCTCGACCTGTCGTTCGGAGACCTGGAGGCGGCTGATCTCGGACCACTCCCCCGCATGCAGGGAGAAGAAGTCCTGGACCCTGGCATTTCGCTTCAACCGGATCTGGTCGAGCCGGTCGAGATAGGAGATCGTCGGTTCGGACCGGGTGTCAATCAGATCGTCGATCAGATTGCCGAGCCGGCCCATGCCCGTCGCCAGCGAATGGCGGTACATGACCCAGTTGCCCTCGGAATAACGTTCCAGAAGGCCCGCATCGCAAAGCAGTTTCAGATGGCGTGATATTCTGGGCTGGCTCTGCCCCAGTATCCAGGTGAGCTCCGAAACCGACAGGTCGCAGCGCCGACAGAGCAGAAGCAGATGCAGGCGCGTGGGCTCGCCCGCCGCCTTGAGCATCTCCACGAGATCCTCGGCGTGAAATTCAGCGTCCGTCATGTCGATTGCCGCACTCATTTGAAGACCAATATAACAATATCTTTATATAGTCAAATGTACCAAGTTCGCGACAACGCCCTTGTGTGATGTTGGTGATATTTCCGGAAGCGTGCTAACGCTTTAGGCTGATTCGATCAGCGTTCGGTGGACGGGCAATCATGAACACAGGTTCAATATACAACAGGGCCATGCAACTTCTGAGTGCCGCCGCGCTCATGACGATGGCCGCGTGTGCCAGCCTGCCCTCGGATCCGGACGCCCGGGCCGAGCGGGTTGAGGTCAATGATCCGCTGGAGCCTTTCAACCGGACGATGTTCGGCTTCAACAATGCGCTGGACGCGGCAGTTCTCAAACCGGTCGCGCAGGCCTATGACGCGATACTGCCCACCCCGGCCAAGGGTGCCGTGCGCAACGCGCTGAACAACATGGGCGAGCCGATCACCTTCATGAATGCCGTGCTGCAGGGTGAGTTCGTGCGCGCCCGCGAAACCCTGACCCGGTTTGTCTTCAACTCAACCTTCGGGCTGGGCGGCCTTGTGGATTTCATGGGCGACCTCGGCATGAAGCGCCACGATGAGGATTTCGGTCAGACCCTCGCGGTATGGGGTGTGCCCGACGGCCCCTATCTGGTGCTGCCGTTTCTCGGACCCAGCCAGGTGCGGGATCTGACAGGCTTTGCCGTCGACAGTTTCGCGGATCCGGTGAACCGGACCTTCCGCGGCCACGACATCGACTGGGCCCCCTACGCCCGTACGGGCACCGACATTGTTTCGCGGCGCGCGCAGCTGCTCGGCAAGCTGGAGGAACTGGAACGGAACTCGATCGATTTCTATGCCACGATCCGCAGCGGATACCGCCAGCGGCGGCAGGCGGAGATCACAAACGGTGCCGCGCAGGCCCCTGCAGACTTGTATAGCGAGAGCTTGCCAACCAACTGATACAATGGCACATCCTGCGGGCCATTAATTCGGAGCACTCACGAATGACGTATTTTGTTTCCAGGCACATTCTGGCCCCGATGGCCATTGTTCTTGGTCTGGTTGCCTCGGCACTGGCTGCGGAAGATCCGAAACAGATGATCGAGCGGCTGGGCGGCGAGGCGATCGGTATCGCCGCCGACAGTGACGCCGAGCTTGCCGAGAAACAGGAGAAGTTCGAGCGGCTGTTCCAGGAAGGCTTCGATGTGCCACTGGTCGCCCGTATCGTGCTCGGTCGCTACTGGCGCGTCGCAACCCCGGCGCAGCAGGAGGAATATTCCTCGCTGTTCCACCGCTACATCGTGGCGACCTACGCATCGCGGCTGAACGCCTACTCCGGGCAGACCTTCGAAATCACCGGCGACCAGCGCCTGAACGATCAGGAAGTGATGGTCAAATCCGTCATCAAGGAACCGGGCGGGCCCAGCCTGAAGGTTGACTGGCGCGTGCTGGAACGCAACGGCGAGAACCGCATCGTGGACGTCATCGTCGAGGGTGTCAGCATGGTCATCACGCACCGGTCCGAATTTGCCTCGGTGATCGGGCAGACCGGCAATGTCGAGAGCCTGCTGGAACGTCTGAGGGCCCAGGCCGGTCAGGGCTGATGGCTGACGGACTGCCCGATCAGCAAGCGGTCGGCGAACTGCGCGCCCTGATCGAGGCGGCCCGGCGTATCGTCTTCTTCACCGGTGCCGGCATTTCCACGGAATCGGGCATTCCGGATTTCCGGTCGCCAGGCGGCCTCTGGACCAAATACCAGCCCATCGACTTCCGCGACTTCATGCGATCCGAGGACATGCGCCGCGAGTCCTGGCGGCGCAAGTTCGCCATGGAAGGCACCTTCGCCGCGGCCGAACCCAATCGCGGACACCGCGCCGTGGAGAAGCTGATCCGCGACGGCAAGGGCCGTGCGGTCATCACCCAGAACGTCGACGGCCTGCACCAGGCCTCCGGGGTTCCCGACGACAAGGTGATCGAACTGCACGGCAACTCGACCTATGCCAAGTGCCTCGACTGCGGGACACGCAAGGAACTGGATGCGATCCGCGAGGATTTCGAGACCCGGGACCTGCTGCCGACCTGCATCTACTGCGGCGGCATCGTCAAGACGGCGACCATTTCCTTCGGCCAGAGCATGCCTGTCGATGAAATGCGGCGGGCCGAGGAAGCCACCCTTCAGGCCGACCTGTTCATCGTGCTTGGCTCGTCGCTGGTGGTCTATCCGGCGGCAGGTTTTCCACGGATTGCCAAGGAAAACGGTGCCGACCTCGTGATCCTGAACCGGGACCCGACGGATCAGGATGCCTTCGCCGATCTGGTGCTCAACATGGAAATCGGTCCCGTTCTCGGCGACGCCGTCGGCGTCAACTGAACCGGCGATGGAGATCGTCGAATACCGGGACATCCACCAGACACGGCTGATCGAGCTCTGGCGGGCCTGCGACCTCACCCGTCCCTGGAACCCGCCGGAAGCGGACATCGAACGCGCCATCGCCAACCCGTCGTCGACCATTCTTCTGGCCGTCGAGGATGAGCAGGTGACCGGATCGGTGGTGTGCGGCTACGACGGCCACCGTGGATGGGTCTACTACCTGGCCACCGATCCGGCCCGACGCGGCAGCGGCACCGGGCGCAGACTGATGCGGGAAGCCGAAAACTGGCTTCGCGACAAGGGGTGTCCGAAGATCGAACTGATGGTGCGCGATACCAACGAGGCTGCGCTGGGCTTCTACGACAGCCTCGGCTATGAACATCAGCCGGTCGTCGTCCGGGCGAAGTGGCTGATCGAACCCGAGGGTGGCAGCCCTACGGCGACGGTGCCTCGAAGGCGTAACCCGCCGACCTGACCGTGCGGATGATGTCCGGCGCATCGCCGTCGTTCATCGCCTTGCGCAAACGCCGGATGTGAACATCTACAGTCCGCTCCTCGACTTCGGCATCCCGCCCCCAGACCGCATCCAGAAGCTGTCCCCGCGACTGAACCCGGCCGGCGTGCTCCATGAAATGCTGCAACAGGCGGAACTCGGTGGGCCCCAGATGCACTTCCTCGCCATTGCGGGTGACCTTGTGGGTGCCCAGATCGAGCTCGATCGCCCCCCGCACGATGCGCTGCTCGGCCAGGATCGGACGGGTGCGCCGCAGAACCGCCCTGAGCCGCGCCATCAGTTCGTTCACCGAGAACGGCTTCGGCACATAATCGTCGGCCCCGGCGTCCAGTCCCCTGATCCGGTCATCTTCCGCGCCGCGCGCCGTCAGCATCACCACGGGCAGATTCCGGAAATCCGTCTTGCGTCGGATCTGGCGGCAGATTTCGATACCCGACAAGTTCGGCAGCATCCAATCGAGCAGCAGCAGGTCGGGCAGTTCCTCGTCCAGCCGCGCCATCACCTCACTGCCGTCCATCACCGCGTCGACACGGAATCCCTCGGCTTCGAGATTGTAGGAAAGCAGTTCGACCAGGCTGTGCTCATCCTCTGCGATCAGGACGAAGGGCTGCATCATATTCCTCCACCATCCACCGTCTCGCCCTCGGCGTCCGTGATGCTGGTGACATCCTTCTTGGGGCGTTCATCCTCGATCTGGGATCCCTTGGCCGTGAAATAGATGCGCTCGGCAATGTTAGTGGCCAGATCGCCCATGCGCTCGACGTTCTTCGCGACGAACAGCAGGTGCGTCGCCGCGGTTATGTTGCGCGGATCTTCCATCATGTAGGTCAGCAGTTCGCGAAACAGGCTGTTGTAGAGCTCGTCAACCTCCTGATCGGCCTCCCAGACGTCGCGCGCGCGCTCGGGATCAAGGGCGACATAGGCGGCCAGAACCTCGCTCAACATCTTCTGCACCAGCACCGTGATCCGCGGGACCGAACGGATCGAACTGATGGGCGGCGACTGGTTGATCACCAGCGTCCGCTTGGCGATGTTCTTGGCATAGTCGCCGACACGCTCCAGGTCGCCGGCGATCTTGATGGCCGAGACGATCACACGCAGATCGCTGCCCATCGGTTGCCGCCGGGCCAGGATCAGCACCGACATGTCGTTGATTTCCTCTTCCAGTTCGTCGATCCGCCGGTCCTGACGGATCACCGATTCCGCGACATCGCTGTCACGCTTGGCGATGGCGCGCACCGCGTCGTCGATCTGCGCCTCGACCAGCCCGCCCAGCTCCAGGATCCGGCTGTTGAGTTGCGCCAGTTCCTCCTCGTAGGCGGAAACCGTGTGGCGTGTGATGTTTTCCTGACTGGCCATGATCGGGCTCCTTCTCATGTGACCGTGCGAACGGATCAGCCGAACCTGCCTGTGATGTAATCCTCGGTACGCTTGTCGGTCGGTGACGTGAATATCGCGTCCGTGGTCCCGTATTCGACCAGATTGCCGAGGTGGAAGAAGGCGGTTTTCTGGGAAACGCGGGCCGCCTGCTGCATCGAGTGCGTCACGATGACGATCGTGTAGTTCTGGCGCAGATCGTCGATCAGTTCCTCGATCCGGGCGGTCGCGATGGGGTCCAGCGCCGAGCAGGGTTCGTCCATCAGGATCAGTTCCGGCCGCACGGCGATGGCGCGGGCGATGCACAGCCGCTGCTGCTGACCGCCGGACAGTCCGGTGCCGGGTTCAGCCAGACGGTCGGCCACCTCGTTCCACAGACCCGCGCGCTTCAGCGAGTCTTCGACAAGGTCCTGAAGCTCGGTCTTGTTGCGGGCGATGCCGTGGATCTTCGGGCCGTAGGCGACATTGTCGAAGATCGACTTCGGAAACGGGTTCGGCTTCTGGAAGACCATGCCGATCCGCGCGCGCAACTGCACCACATCGACATCGCGATGGTAGATATCCTGGCCGTCCAGTTCGATCGAGCCCTCGACGCGGCATCCCTCAATCACGTCGTTCATCCGGTTGATACAGCGCAGAAACGTCGACTTGCCGCAGCCGGAAGGTCCGATCAGCGCCGTGACCTCGTTCTGGACGATATCCAGATCAACATCGAACAGCGCCTGCTTCACGCCATAGAAGACGTTGACGTCGCGCGCGACGATGGCCAGCGCGGCATCTTCGGGGGCCGGTATCGCTTCCTGGGCCTGTGACATGCGAAGGGTCTCCTACCAGCGTTTTTCGAACCGCTTGCGCAGCATCACCGCGCTGAGGTTCATGAGGACAAGGAAGATAAGCAGCACGATGATGCCCGCAGACGTGCGTTCCACAAAGGCGCGCTCGGGGCTGTCGGCCCAGATGTAGATCTGCACCGGCAGCACCGTTGACGGGTCAAAGGGTGACGACGGCAGATCGACGATGAACGCGACCATGCCGATCATGATCAGCGGCGCAGTCTCTCCAAGGGCCTGTGCCATGCCGATGATCGACCCGGTCAGCATGCCCGGCATGGCGAGCGGCAACACATGGTGCGTCACGGTCTGCAGACGGCTGGCACCCACGCCCAGCGCCGCCTCCCGGATGGACGGAGGAACCGATTTCAGTGCGGCACGGCTGGCGATGATGATGGTGGGCAGGGTCATCAGCGCCAGCACCACGCCGCCGGCGATGGGTGCGGATCGGGGCAGCCCGAAGACCTGCAGGAAAACCGCGAGGCCGAGCAGCCCGAAGATGATCGATGGGACCGCCGCCAGATTGTTGATGTTGACCTCGATCAGATCGGTCCAGCGGTTCTTGGGCGCGAATTCTTCCAGATAGACCGCGGTCGTCACGCCCAGCGGAAACGCCAGGACCAGCGTCACCATCAGCGTGAAGAACGATCCCAATGCCGCGCCCCAGATGCCCGCCATTTCCGGCTCCCGGCTGTCGCCCGCGGTGAAGAAACGCGTGTTGAAATGCGTCTCGATGCTCTCCGAAGCCTCCAGATCCTCGATCCAGGTCAGCTGGTTGTTCTTCACGATCCGCTGTTCCTCGGGGACGTCGCGGTCGATGGCACCCTTGATCAGCTGGTCGACATCGTCGCTCGCGGTCAGCCAGACATCGACGGTACGTCCCACCAGCGACGGATCTTCCATGACCATGTCGCGCAGTTCGAACGACGCGCCCTGGCTGATCAGATCATAGAGCGCGCGTTTTTCCTTGCGGTTGGTGACCTCGGGAAAGCGGTCCCGCAGCGCCTGCTTGATGATGCCGTTGTAATCCGTGCCGCGCAGTTCGTCTTCGGTCAGATTGCCGGAGGGCGAGACCTTCTCGACCGGCAGCGGGATCGTGAGGTTGATCTTGGTCTGCAGCACCGCGCTCCAGCCCTGTGCGACCACCGAAACGATCAGCACGATCAGGAACATCAGCGCCACCGCGATGGCGGCCCTGCCGTACCAGATGAAACGGCGCTCGGCTGCATAGCGCCTGGCCAGACCGGACCGGACCAGTTCGGCGGTGTTCTGGCGCTCGATGCCTTCGGCGTTGGGGGTCTGCGCGGTCATGTCAGTCATACTTCTCTCGGTATTTCCGAACGATCCTGAGCGCGATGACGTTCAGGGCCAGAGTGACGAAGAACAGCATCAGGCCCAGCGCGAATGCGGCGAGGGTCTTGGGGCTGTCGAACTCGGAATCGCCCGTGAGCAGCGTGACGATCTGGACCGTGACCGTGGTGACCGCCTCGAATGGGTTGACCGTCAGCTTGGCGCTCAGGCCGGCCGCCATCACCACGATCATGGTTTCGCCGATCGCCCGGGATGCCGCCAGCAGAAGCGCCCCGACGATGCCGGGCAGCGCCGCTGGCACGATGACGTTGCGGATCGTCTCGGAGCGGGTGGCACCCAGCCCGTACGATCCTTCCCGCAGCGACCGCGGCACGGCCGTGATCACATCGTCCGACAGCGAACTGACGAACGGAATGATCATGACGCCCATGACCAGGCCTGCCGCCAGCGCGCTTTCGGAATCGATGCCGATGCCCAGGGTGGCACCCCCGTCCCGCAGCATCGGCGCCACGATCAGGGCGGCGAAGAAGCCATAGACCACGGTCGGAACGCCGGCCAGAATCTCCAGTGCGGGCTTGATGAAACCGCGCATGCGGGGCGATGCGTATTCGGCCATGTAGATCGCCGACATCAGCCCGACCGGCGCGGCAATGATGAGGGCGATGACACTGATCAGCAGCGTGCCGGCAAATACCGGGATCGCACCGAAAGACCCGGTCTGTCCCACCTGATCGGCGCGGATCGCGGTCTGGGGGCTCCACTGCAGACCGAACAGGAATTCGTAGAAGGGCACCTTCTGGAAGAACGCGATCGATTCGTAGAACAGCGACAGCACGATGCCGACCGTGGTGAAGATCGCGATGGTGGACGAAACGATCAGCAGGCCCATGACGAAGCGCTCAACGCGGTTGCGGGCGCGCATGGACGGCGTGATTTTCAGGCGGGCCACCGCAAAGCCGAGGATGGCAGCGGCGGTCAGCGATACGATCATCAGGATCCGGGATGCTGTCAGCCATCCGGCGTAACTGTCGGAGATGCGCCGGACATCGGGATCGTCTGGATTGACCGCGCGATCGCCCACGGCCAGGTTGTGGACGTCGCTGATCAGCGACTGCATGCCCAGATCCGCCATCGACTGCCGGGCCTCGGGCAGGGAAGCGACGATCATGCCCTCAAGCACGACCGGCTGCAGTACCGCCCAGACCACCAGCACGACCAGCGCCGGAACGATGGTCCAGATGACGGCATAGGCGCCGTAGTGACCGGGCAGGGAGTGAAGCTGCTGTTGTCCGCCGACCGCCAGCGCGCGGCTGCGCCCGGCCCGATAGGAGAAAGCCCAGAAAAGGGCCAGCGCGGCGAACGCGATCCAGTAGATCATATCGGGTCCCAGGCGTGATTGCGGCCCGTTCGGTCAGGCCCTGCAGGTGGAAGTCGTCTTGCGTCGAAAATGGTTCGACAGAGATCGGGCTGACCCCGTGGCCAGCCCGAAACCTGTATCAGCGTCCGTCCTACATGGACAGATTGACGTTGTTGGTCGCCTTGTTCCGCCATTCCTCGCGCTCGGCGTCGGTCATCGGAATCAGACCCTTGTCGGCAAGATAGCCCTCCGGACCGAAGGCCGCCTCGCTGGTGAACTCGGTGACGAATTCCTTCACGCCCGGCACGACGCCGATGTGGGCCTGCTTGACGTAGAAGAACAGCGCACGGCTGATCGGATAGGAGCCGTCGGCGATCAGTTCAAACTCGGGCGGCGTGCCGTCAACGGTCGAGCCCTGAACCTTGTCACCGTTCTGGTCCAGGAAGGAGAAGCCGAAGATGCCCAGGGCATCCGGGTTGGCAACCAGTTTCTGGACGATCAGGTTGTCGTTCTCACCGGCATCAACAAAGGCACCATCTTCGCGGATCGCGTGGCAGCGCGCCTTGTAGGTGCTCTTGTCGGACTTCTTCAGCGCCTTGACCCAGTCGAAGGTCTTGCAGCCGCCTTCCATCGCCAGTTCGACGAACGCATCGCGCGTGCCGGATGTCGGCGGCGGGCCCAGAACCTCGATCTGCGTGTCCGGCAGGGCCGGGTTCACATCCTTCCAGGTCTTGTTCGGGTTCGGCATCCACTTGCCTTCGCCGTTCGGAATGTCGGCGGCCAGCGCCAGATAGATGTCCTTCAGCGACAGGTCGTACTGCGTGGCACCCTTGGCGTTCGCCAGCACAATGCCGTCATAGCCGACCTTCACTTCGGTGATGTCGGTGACGCCGTTGCCGGCGCACAGTTCGACCTCGGACGACTTGATACGACGCGAGGCGTTGGTGATGTCGGGATGGTCGGTACCGACGCCCGAGCAGAACAGCTTCATGCCGCCGCCGGAACCGGTCGATTCGACGACCGGCGTCTTGAACCCGGTCTTCTGGCCGAAGGTCTCGGCGACCGCAGTGGAGAACGGAAAGACCGTCGAGGAACCGACAATCTGGATCTGGTCCCGCGCTTCGGCGGCACCTGCGAAAACGACAGCCGCACTGGCTGCGATGACGATTTTCTTGAGCACTGTAATCCTCCTGGAGTGCGAAAAGCCCGTGTGGACTACCGATTCCTTATGACAGCAATATTACAGTTTGCTGCATTGCAGCGAAGAGCTTCAGATTCAGTCGGTTAGCCGGGTGCGAGGGGCAGTTCGACCGTGAAGCGGGACCCCTTCCCTTCATCGGATTCGATTCTCAGACGGCCCCGATGGCGGCTGACCACGTGCTTGACGATGGCCAGCCCCAGACCGGTCCCGCCTGCGGCCCGGCTGCGCCCCTTGTCGACCCGGTAGAAGCGCTCGGTCAGCCGTGGAATATGCTCACGCGGAATGCCGGCCCCGCGATCCTGCACGGTCACGTGAACGGTATCGTCAACAAACCTTCCGAACACCGAGACCGCTGTGCCGGCCTCACCATATTTGACGGCATTGTCGATCAGGTTCTGGAACAGGCGGCTGAGTTCAAGGGAATCGCCCGCGACCTCGCAGGGCGACGGCATATCGACCGTGATCGTCATGTCCCGTTCCCCGGCGATCAGACGACTGGATTCCACGATGCCGCCAATCACCTCGTTCAGTTCGGCAATGCCTTCCGGCGGCCGGTGTTCATTCATCTCTATCCGGCTGAGCGACAACAGATCGTCGACGATCCGCGCCATCCGCTTCGCCTGTTCGTCCAGGATCACCATGAAGCGTTTCTGCGCGTCCGGATCATTGCGCGCCGCGCCGTTCAGCGTTTCGACGATGCTGAGTACCGACGCCAGCGGCGTGCGGAGTTCGTGGCTGACGTCGGCGACGAAATCCGACCGGACTTCGCGCATGCGCTCGGAATCGGTCATGTCGTCCAGCATGACGATGAAACTGCGCGTCCCGTCCCCCGGATCGGGCAGGCTTTCGATTCGCGCCCGCAGCAGGCGGCTGACCGGCTGCTGTCGCCTGAACTCGACGGTTTCACTGCTTCCGCTGCGGATCACCCGATCGATGGCGGCGAGAATTTCCGGATTGCGGATCGCGGTTGCGAAGTCCTTTCCCGGCGACACCGGCCCCAGAAGATCGCGCGCCGGCAGGTTGAGGAAACGGATGCGCCGCTGGTCATCGAACAGCAGGACCGGCAACTGAAGACCGTCGAGCACCGTCCGCAGCGCCGCATCATCGGCTGCCGCCCGTGCGTTGGCCGTGTCGCGCACGGCGGCGACCGTACCGGAATGCGCCCGCCATTGTGCAGCCAGCAGGCTGCGGATCACGAAGGCCGACAGGGCGGCCAGTCCGGCGAAGCACAACAGCGCGGTCCGGGGCGATACATCCGTGTTGGCTGCGAAGCCGCCGAAGATGGCCGCGCAGGGAACGACGAAAAGTGACCAGCAGGTCAGAAAACGAGCCGGGAACGGCAGCAGCGGTGCGTGCTCTCCGGCAGGATTCTTTCGGGAGATATCGCTCATTCACTCCGTCCCTCGATCGGATCTGTCTGCGCCTGCACAGGCGTGCCGAAAAATCATCCGGCGGATTCGGGTGCGTCTACGCGCAACATGTTTCACAATGATGCCAGATTCTGACCGCAACCGGGGAAAAGCGGATGAAACAACTGAAAACCGAGCGTCACGGACCGATCCTTCTGGTCAAGTTCGACAACCCGCCCAAGGGCTATATGACCGACGACACGCTGGCCGATCTCGACGAACTGTGTGTCGAGATTGACCGGGATCCCGATATCCGGGCTGCCGTCTACACCGGCGCCGATCCGGAAACCTTCATCTATCACTTCGATACGGATGTGCTTTCCGGCATGGCCGATGCCGTGCGCAGGAAGAACCTGAGCTTCAGTGCAGACCGGATCCTGCCCGAGCGCAACATCGACATCGTGTTCAACCGGATCGCCAACAGCCCGAAGCCGCACATCGCCGCGATCAACGGCAACTGCATGGGCGGCGGGCTGGAATTCGCGCTGGCCTGCGACATGCGGTTCGCGAAGGCCGGCGACTACCGCATGGGCCAGATCGAGATCGCCCTGGGCATCCTGCCGGGTGCGGGCGGCGTGGTTCGGACAGCAAAGATGATCGGTGCATCGCGGGCCATGGAACTCTGCCTGCTGGGCGAAGCGTTCGGCCCGGCGCAGGCGAAGGAACTGGGCCTCGTCAATGACGTGATCGACGGCGATGTCGTCGCGCACGCAATGGACGTGGCAGAGCGGATTGCCGCCCACGCGCCGCTGGCCGTCCAGCACATCAAACGCATCGCACGCGCTGCGAACGAGCCCGGCGACGCCGATGCGCTCGGACTGGAACGCACGCTGTTCCTCGACCTGCTGGTCCAGGACGAGGCTGTCGAGAACCTGGCCGCCTACAATGCAGGCACGCTGAAGCTGAAGGACCGGAAGGGCTGATCGTGGAGGCATACAGTCACGAGTTCCTGGCGCAGGACCGGGTCATCTGGGGCCGTCCAGCCGCCGAGGCGATCTCTGACGAGGCGGAGAAGCGGGGTGCACGCAAGGTCTTCATCGTCTCCTCGAAGACCCTCAGCCGCAAGACCGACGTGGTCACGAGGATCAAGACGGCGCTGGGCGACCGGTTCGCGGGCCTGTTCGACGATGTGGCCGAGCATACGCCGCGCGCATCGGTGATCGCCGCCCTGACGGCGGTGCGCAAGGCCGAACCGGACATGATCGTGTCGGTTGGCGGAGGCACCCCCATCGACGCGGTGAAGGTGCTGCTGGTCTGCTGGGCCATGGGTGTCGAAACGGCAGACGACATGGACCGCTGCCACATGCGCGTGCTGGAAGACGGCAGCCGCTTCATTCCCGACGTCGGTGCGCCGCCTGCGGTCCATGTGTCCGTGCCGACAACCCTGTCGGGCGCAGAGTTCAGCAACCTGGGCGGCAGCACCGACCCGAAGCGCAAGATCAAGGACGGCTACACCGCACGCGGCATCAATCCGGCGACGGTCATACTCGACCCGGAAACGACGTTGCACACCCCCGACTGGCTCTGGCTTTCCACAGGCATCCGTGGCGTGGACCACGCTGCGGAAGGCATCTGCGCCATTCAGAGTTCGCCGATGGTCGATGGCTGCAGCCTTCAGGCGCTGCGCCTGTTCTGCGAGGCCCTGCCCGCTACCAAGCGCCAGCCTTCGGATCTGGGCGCGCGGCTGGCCTGCCAGCAGGCGGCGTGGCTTGCGGGATCGAACATTCTGCGCGTGCAGTTCGGGGCGAGCCACGGCATCGGACACAGCCTCGGCGCGGTCACGGGCATGAGCCACGGCCACACGTCCTGCGTGATGCTGGCGCCCGTCATGAAATACAACCGCAGCCACACCGAGGCCCGTCAGGCCTGGATCGCCGAAGCCATGGGCCGCGATGATGGGGACGCGTCAGCAGCGATCGGCGATCTGGTCCGGTCGCTGAACATGCCTGACAGCCTGAGTTCGATGGACGTCCGCACCGACCAGATCGACGATATCGTTGCCGGCGCGATGCAGAACATCTGGGTCCGCACAAACCCCCGCCCGATCGACAAACCCGCTCAGATCAGGGAAATTCTGGAGATGGCGTGGTGAATTCTGCCGAGAACGTCGATCTGTATGACCGGCATCCGATCAACGCCGCCCAGATCCTGGATGCGGTGGCTGCCGCGGGAAAGAACCCCGACAATCTGAAGCCCGCCGATCTGCGGCCTCACGATCAGGATCATTATGGCGGCGAGGCTGTCGTGCATGCACTGGCGCAGGCTGCCGGCATCGGGCCGGGCGATGTCATCGCGGACATATGCGCGGGCATGTCCGGCCCTGCCCGGCTGATCGCCGAGACCTATGAGGGATCGCGGGTCATCGCGCTGGACTTCAATTTCGGCCGTTGTCAGGGGGCGGCGAAGCTGAACGCTCTGGTCGGCATGGCCGAACGGGTGAAGGTCCTGCGCTGCGACGTTCAGTCGATCCCCCTGGCGACGTCCTGCATCGATGCCGCCGTGAGTCAGGAAGCCTTGCTGCATGTCCCCGACAAGACCGCTGTGCTGAAAGAAGCATTCCGGATCCTGAAACCCGGTGGACGGTTTGCCTTCACCGACCTGGTTGCCCGAGACGGGTTGACCGATGCGGATCGGGACCGGCTGGCCAATGACGGCATGCAGATGGTCACGCTGAACAGCGTTCAGGACTATCTGCATGCCGCAGAAACCAGCGGTTTCGATATCGTCAGCATCGACGACCTGTCGCACGACTGGATCGGCATCCTGACCGAGCGCCTGGAGATGTACCGGCAGATGCGCGCCACGACCGAGAAGACGTTCGGCGAAGAGGCACACACGCAGTACATCGGACCCTACGATTTCTTCGTGGGTCTGGTGCAGCGCGGGCATCTGGGCGGACTGAGGCTGGCCCTGCGCAAACCGGGCTGATAAGTCAACAATACTGACCTTTTATTGACTTTGCGGAAGTCTTGAAATAGCTTCCAATAGAATGAGTGGTTTTGGAATGATTGGGAGATGGGGATGAGCCTTGCCGAAGTGTCGCTGGACGACAAGTACGAGCTCGAGGAAGGCCGCGTCTTCATCACCGGAACGCAGGCGCTGATCCGCCTACCCATGATGCAGCGGCAGCGCGATGTCGAGGCCGGGCTCAACACCGGCTGTTTCATCTCCGGTTATCGCGGTTCGCCCCTGGGCACCTACGATCAGCAGCTCTGGCAGGCCGAGAAGTTCCTGAAAAAGAACCACATCCACTTCCAGCCCGGCGTGAACGAGGACCTTGCGGCGACGGCGGTCTGGGGATCCCAGCAGACCAACCTGTATCCCTCGGCAAAGTACGACGGGGTCTTTTCCATCTGGTATGCCAAGGGCCCCGGCGTTGACCGCTCCCTCGACGTGCTGAAACACATGAATTCCGCCGGCATGTCGAAACATGGCGGCGTATTGCTGCTGGCCGGCGACGATCACGGTGGCGTCTCCTCCACCCTGCTGCATCAGTCCGAACATGTCTTCGCGTCCGCCATGATCCCGGTCCTGAATCCGGCCAACGTGCAGGAGTATCTGGACTTTGGCCTGCTGGGCTGGGCCATGAGCCGCTACGCCAGCGTCGCCGTCGGCTTCAAGTGCGTCTCCGAAACCGTCGAGAGCGCCGCCAGCGTCTATATCGATCCGCATCGCGTACAGATACAGACCCCCGATTTCGAGATGCCGCCGGGCGGCCTGTCGATCCGCTGGCCCGATGACCGCCACGAGGAAGAACGGCGGCTGCATCGCTCCAAGGTCTATGCCGCCCTCGCCTTCGCACGCGCGAACGGCATCGACAGGACCGTGATCGACAGCCCGAAACCCCGCATCGGCATCATGACGACCGGCAAGTCCTATCTGGACGTGATGCAGGCCCTTGAGGATCTGGGGATCACCGATGAAGTCGCGGCGGAGATCGGCCTGCGCGTCTACAAGGTCGGCATGCCCTGGCCGCTGGAACCCGAGGGCGCACGTCACTTCGCCGAAGGCCTGGAAGAGGTCATCGTCATCGAAGAGAAGCGCGCACTGATGGAGAACCAGCTCAAGGAGCAGCTCTACAACTGGCGCGAGGATGTCCGCCCGCGCGTCGTCGGCAAGTTCGACGAGGACCGCAACTGGATGTTCCCCAGCCACGGCGAACTGAAACCGTCGGAGATCGCGCTTCACATCGCGGACCGGCTGAAGCCCTTCTTCACCTCGCCCGAGATCGAGGAACGCGTCGCGTTCTTCACCCGCAAGCAGCGCGTCCGCGAAGTGGTCACGACCGGGAAAGAAGGCGAACAGAAACTGGAGCGGACGCCGTATTTCTGTTCCGGCTGTCCGCACAACACCTCGACGCGCGTGCCGGAGGGCAGCCGCGCCACGGCAGGCATCGGCTGTCACTTCATGTCTGTCTGGATGAACCGCGACACCTCGACCTATACGCAGATGGGCGGTGAGGGTACCCCGTGGATCGGCCAGGCCCCCTTCACCGAGGACAAGCATATCTTCGCGAACCTGGGCGATGGGACCTATTTCCATTCCGGGCTGCTGGCGATCCGCGCCTCTGTGTCCGCCAAGGTGAACATCACCTACAAGATCCTGTTCAACGACGCGGTCGCCATGACCGGCGGACAGCGCCACGACGGCACGCTGACCCCCATGCAGATTGCCGAACAGGTGGCTGCCGAGGGCGTGACCAGGCTGGTGGTCGTGACCGACGAGCCGGACAAGTACCCGGCGGGCGCGTTCCCGGCGGGTACCGACGTCTACCACCGCTCGGAACTGGACGAAGTGCAGAAGATGCTGCGCGAGGTCGAAGGCTGTTCGGCGATGATCTACGATCAGACCTGCGCCGCCGAGAAACGCCGCCGCCGCAAACGCGGCACCTATCCGGACCCCGCCAAGCGTGCCTTCATCAACACCGATGTCTGCGAAGGCTGTGGCGACTGTTCCGTGAAATCGAATTGCGTGTCCGTGGAACCCCACGAGACCGAACTGGGTCGCAAGCGCAAGATCAACCAGTCCAGCTGCAACAAGGACTTCTCCTGCGTCAACGGCTTCTGCCCCAGTTTCGTGACCGTCCATGGCGGCGGACTGCGCAAGCCCAAGGCAGCCTCGGCGCAGCGCAAGCAGCCGGACGAGAAGGATCCCTTCGCGGATCTGCCGACGCCCGAAACCGCGTCGGTGAACGAGGAACCCTTCGGCGTTCTGGTCACCGGCATCGGCGGCACCGGCGTGCTGACGGTCGGTGCCCTGCTCGGCATGGCGGCCCATCTCGAAGGCAAGGGCGCGACGGTGCTCGATTACACCGGACTGGCGCAGAAGAACGGCGCGGTCATGAGCAGCGTGCGCATTGCCCGACGGCCTGAAGACATCAAGGCCGTTCAGATCGCAACCGGCGGCGCGGACCTGGTGCTGGGCTGTGACATGGTCGTGGCCGCGTCGGAAAAGGCGCTCGGTACCATGGAGAACGGCGGTACCCGCGCCATCGTGAACAGCCATCTCGCGCCGACCGCCGCCTTCACGCTGAATCCGGATCTGCAGTACGGGCCGACGGCCATGCAGGACGCGATCAAGGAGGCCGCGGGCGGCAACCAGACCGAATTCATCAATGCGACACGGCTCGCAACCGCCCTGATGGGCGACAGCATCGCCACCAACCTGTTCATGCTCGGTCTCGCCTATCAGCGCGGACAATTGCCTGTCAGCGAGGAAGCGCTGATGAAGGCCATCGAGCTCAACGGCGTCGCTGTCGCGATGAACAAGGAGAGCTTCAACTGGGGCCGGCTGGCCGCCTACGATATCGACAAGGTCGAACAGGCCGCACGGCCCGCCGCACCGGTTCTGCCGTTCGTGAAGCCGCTGACCGATCTGGACGACATCATCGACCATCGCCGCGAGCTGCTGACGAAGTATCAGGACAAGGCCTACGCCGACCGCTATGAGGCCCTGGTCCGCAAGGTGCAGAAGGCCGCCCGCGAGAAGGGCGGCGGTTTCACCGGCCTCGCCGAGGCTGTGGCGAAGAATTATGCCAAGCTGCTGGCCTACAAGGATGAATATGAAGTTGCCCGGATGTACACCGACGGCACCTTCATGCGGAACATCCGCCAGACGTTCGACGGCGACTACAAGCTGAAGTTCCATCTGGCGCCTCCCGGCCTGACCCGGCCCGATCCGGAAACCGGCAAGATCGAGAAGATGGAGTTCAATGGCCGCTGGATCATGCCGGTCTTCCACGTCCTGGCGAAACTGAAAGGCCTGCGCGGCGGCCGCTTCGACATCTTCGGCCGGACCGAGGAGCGAAAGATGGAGCGGCGGCTGATCTCCGACTATGAAGCGATCATCGAGGAGATCATCGCCAAACTGGACGGCCGGAACTACATGCATGCCGTCGAACTGGCCATGCTGCCGGAACAGATGCGCGGCTATGGCCACATCAAGGACCGCAACGTCGAGGTCGCCAAACGGCGCGAGAAGGAAATGCTGGAAGCATTCCGCAATCCCGGGGATCCCGCGGCGCAGGCCGCCGAGTAGAGCGCACCGGGCGTCACCCCCGCCTCCGTGCGGGGGCAACCGACGATCCGGCAAACGCAGCGCGTGCCCGGGTATGCGGAAAGACCCCCGGATGAACCGGGGATGAAACTCCGGGAGTCGGCGGTCCAGTCGAACACGGGACTGCGCCAGGCACGGAACCGCCCGCAACGAAAAAGCCCCGGCTCGACACCGGGGCTTTTCCGTTCAGCGATCCGTCCGGGTGAGGTCGCTCACTTCACCGAGGCGGGCGTTGCCTTTTTCCGGCCCTTGCCGGAGCCTTTCGGCTTTCTCGGCGCGGGTTCCGGTGCACTTTCCAGATCGAAGGTCAGCGCGCCCTCGGACAGGCGGACCTTCACGTGTCCGCCCTTCTTCAGCTTGCCGAACAGAAGTTCCTCGGCCAGCGGCTGCTTGATCTTCTCCTGAATGACGCGGGCCAGCGGTCGCGCGCCGAATTCCGGCGTATAGCCACGCTCGGCCAGCCATGTCCGGGCCGCATCGGTCAGCGAGATCGTGACATTCCGGTCGATCAGTTGCCCTTCAAGCTGCAGCACGAACTTGTCCACAACCATCGCCACCACTTCCGGCCCCAGCGCCGTGAACGGGATCACCGCGTCCAGACGGTTGCGGAATTCCGGCGTGAACAGCTTCTTGATCGCTTCCTGGTCCTCGTCCTCCTTGAGGCCGCGTCCGAAGCCGATCGACTGCTTCTGCATCTCGGCCGCGCCCGCATTGGTGGTCATGATCAGGATGACATTGCGGAAATCGATCTTCTTGCCGTTGTGATCGGTCAGCTTGCCATGGTCCATGACCTGCAGCAGCAGATTGAAGACATCCGGATGCGCCTTCTCGATCTCGTCGAGCAGCAGAATCGAGTGCGGATGCTGGTCGACGGCGTCGGTCAGCAGGCCGCCCTGGTCGAACCCGACATAGCCCGGAGGCGCGCCGATCAGACGACTGACCGTGTGACGCTCCATGTATTCGGACATGTCGAAACGGTGCAGTTCCAGGCCCATCGTGTCCGCCAGTTGACGTGCGGCCTCGGTCTTGCCGACGCCCGTGGGCCCCGAGAACAGGTAGGAACCGATGGGTTTCTCGGGCTCGCGCAACCCCGCACGCGCCAGCTTCACCGCCGACGCCAGCGCCTCAATGGCCGTGTCCTGTCCGAAGACCGCGCGTTTCAGGTCGGTCTCCAGATTGGCCAGCTGCGATTCGTCCTTCTTGGTCACCGATTTCGGCGGAATGCGCGCGATCTTGGCGACCACGGCCTCCACGTCCTTCACGCCCAGCAGCTTCTTGCGCCGATGGCTCGGCTTCAGCATCTCGGCCGCGCCGACTTCATCAATCACATCGATTGCCTTGTCCGGCAGCTTGCGGTCGTTGATGTAGCGCGCCGACAGTTCCACGGCGGTCTTCAGCGCCTCGGACGAATAGCGCACGTTGTGGTGCTCTTCGTAATAGGGCTTCAGACCGTTCAGGATCTTGACGGCATCCTCGATCGTCGGCTCGTTCACGTCGATCTTCTGGAAACGCCGCAGCAGGGCGCGATCCTTCTCGAAGTAGCCCCGGTATTCCTTGTAGGTGGTCGAGCCGACGCAACGGATCGAACCGGACGCCAGCGCCGGTTTCAGAAGGTTGGACGCATCCATCGCGCCGCCCGACGTGGCGCCCGCGCCGATGATCGTGTGGATCTCGTCGATGAACAGGATGGCACCGTCATGCTCCTCGACCTCGCGGATCACGGCTTTCAGCCGCTCCTCGAAATCGCCGCGGTAGCGGGTGCCCGCCAGCAGCGCACCCATATCCAGCGCGAAGATCGTCGCGTCCAGCAGCACGTCCGGCACGTCGCCTTCGACGATCCGGCGCGCCAGCCCTTCGGCGATCGCGGTCTTGCCGACGCCGGGTTCCCCGACATAAAGCGGGTTGTTCTTGGAACGGCGGCAAAGGATCTGGATCGTGCGTTCGATTTCCAGCGCCCGCCCGATCAGCGGGTCGATCTTGCCCGCGCGGGCTTTCTCGTTCAGGTCCACGCAGTACTGGGACAGGGCTTCGTTCTCTGCCGCGCCTTCCTCGTCGGAAGTGCCGTCTTCGCCGGCGGCCTCGTCCTCCTCCTCGCCGCCGTCACCGGCACCGCGGATCGGCTTGGCATCGCTCATGCCAGGCGCCTTGGCGATGCCGTGGCTGATGTAGCTGACGGCATCCAGACGGGTCATGTCCTGACGCTGCAGGAAATAGGCGGCGTGGCTTTCGCGCTCGGCGAAGATGGCGACCAGGATGTTGGCGCCGGTGACCTCTTCCCGTCCCGAGGACTGGACATGGATCAGGGCCCGCTGCACCACCCGCTGGAAGCTGAGCGTCGGTTTCGCGTCCTCATCGTGATCCTGGATCAGATCATCGAGTTCACTGTCGACGAATTTGGTCAGTTCCGATGACAGGGCTTCGAGATCGACATTGCAGGCGCGCATCACCGCGACCGCGTCCGGATCCTCGATCAGGCTGAGCAGCAGGTGCTCAAGCGTTGCATATTCATGATGCCGTTCGCCCGCATAGCTGAGGGCACGACGCAGGGAGTCTTCTAAGTGCTTGGAAAGCGAGGGCACGATGTCTCCTATTCCGCCTTTTCCAGAGTGCATTGCAGGGGATGCTGGTTTTCCCGCGCAAGATTCATGACCTGGGTTACCTTCGTTTCAGCCACCTCGTAGGGATAGACCCCGCACACACCCACACCGCGCTGGTGCACGTGCAGCATGATCTGTGTGGCTGCATCCTGATCCTTGTTGAAATAGCGCTGCAGGACGTAGACGACAAATTCCATCGGTGTGTAGTCGTCGTTCAGCATCAGCACGCGCCACAGGGACGGCTTCTTCGTCCGTGGACGTGTCTTGGTGACGACGCCTGTTTCATTGTCAGAATCGCTGCGTTTGTCCGTCATGGTATCCAGTGTGTAGCAGAAGGCTCAGGTGGAAAGATTAATGAAATCCCGGTCAGGTACAATTGGTGTTTCCGGGTCCGGGTTTGAAGGTCTCATCTTTTATTCATCCAAGTGCGTCACAGATCACATGGACCGCGAATCGATTCGCGGTTAAATTGTTGACGAATCAGTTTGAATCGCGGGTCATCGAAATGAGGTCCAGTCATCTTGACCATGCTGCACGGAAATAGATTCCTCGCCACGCTGGCCATTTCAATGATGGTGCTTGCCGTGGCCATGTCAAACGGCGCCGAAGCCGCCAAGCGGGTGAAGGCGGCCATCGTGGTCGATGCGGGCACCGGCACGGTCCTGTACAGCCGCCGCGCCGATACGCCGATCTATCCGGCATCGCTGACCAAGATGATGACGCTGTATCTGGCGTTCGAGGCGATCGAGAAAGGCGTGCTGAAGATGGAGCAGCGCCTGCCCGTCTCGCGCCACGCCGCCCGTCAGCCGCGCGTCAAGCTCGGCTTGCGCTCCGGCAGCACCATCAAGCTGCGCGAGGCGATCATGTCGATGATCGTCCGCTCCTCGAACGATTCCGCCGTGGTCATCGCCGAGGCCATTGGCCGGACCGAATCCGGATTCGCCCGCAAGATGAACGCGAAAGCGATCGAACTGGGAATGATCAACACGACCTTCCGGAACGCCAACGGCCTGCCGGACAGGCGCCAGAAATCGACCGCGCGGGATGTATCGACGCTGGCGCTGGCCATCATCCGCGACTTCCCCAAATACTATCGACTGTTCAGCGCCGAGACCTTCGTCTGGAACGGGCGGCGGATGACGTCCACCAACAAGCTGCTGACCAATTATCCAGGCGTAGACGGCCTGAAGACGGGCTACATCAACGATTCCGGATACAATCTCGCCGCTTCGGCGGTGCGCTACAATCGCAGGCTGGTCGCGGTCGTGATCGGCGGCAGTACGGGCGCCCGCCGCGATGCGGAAGTCCAGCGCGTGCTCAGCGCCGGCTTCAAGAGCGCCATCGCCAAACAGAAAACCGGACAGTTGGCGCGTGCTACCATGCCCCCGCCCCGCCCCGGCACCCCCGGCGCGGACTCCGGCAGCACACTGGCATCGCTGGCGCGGGGCGTGGTCAGTTCCGCTCATGCCGCCCCGCCCCCCAGGCCGCTGGATCTGAAGATCTCAAGCGGGGACTACGGCGTGCAGGTCGGGGCATACAGCACCAGGGATCGCGCCCACAGCGGCGCGCGCCTGGCCGTCGGCGCAGCCCCGCAGACGCTGCAGAACCGTCCGGTCTCGATCGACCGCATCCCCAACAAGGTTTCGTCGATCTATCGCGCCCGCGTGCTGGATCTGAGTCTGAACGAGGCCCGCCAGACCTGTCGCGAACTGCGGCAGAAATCCCTCGACTGCATGATCGTCCGCACCCAGTAGGACTCCGCCCCTACAGACAGGAGCCATTCCCCCGGTCTCGCCGGATTGCCGGACAGGTGCGCTACGACATGCATTGCGGCATTGAGATCGTTGCACTGCTGCAAACGTGCACCGCCCGCTACACATCCTGACTGGAAACGTCGCAAGGCTGAACAGCGACCGGAACTGTCGGGCGCAGCAGATGCCGCCGGCGCGATCGGGTGTCCTGACAGCTGAGCGACAATGCCGGACAAACAGGAAGCGGTTGCGGTTTTCTCGCTGGCAGCCGAAAGTTCCGGCGGGGGAGGAACAACAACGTGACCGACAAGAGCATCGCCTCGAACGAACAGCATTCCGCTTCCCACTGGATGCGGCTGGTGCTGCTGGTCTTCATGCCGTTCGCCAGCGGCTATTTCCTGTCCTACCTCTATCGGGCGCTGCCGTCCCTGATCGGCGACCGGATCCGCGACGAACTGGCACTGGATGCCAGCGTCCTGGGACTGGTCGGCGCGGCCTATTTCCTCGCCTTCGGCATTGCGCAACTGCCGGTCGGCGCGGCCCTGGATCGCTACGGACCGCGGCGGGTACAGGCCTGCCTGCTGCTGATCGCGGCGGGTGGGGCGGTGATCTTCGGGCTGGGCACCAACCCCACCACACTGATCATCGGACGGGCGCTGATCGGTCTGGGTTGTGCGGGTGGCCTGATGGGCTCGCTGAAGGCCATCACCATCTGGTTCCCGCAGAGCCGCTGGCCGCTGGTCAACGGGTGCCTGCTCGGCATGGGCGGCCTTGGCGCGCTGTTCGCCACGACGCCGGTCGAATACCTGCTGACCACGATCACCTGGCATGACCTGTTCCTCTATATCGCGGGACTGACCGTTCTGGCGTCCCTGCTGATCTTTCTGGTGGTGCCCGAGAAGGCCGGCACCAGCAATCCGATCTCGGTTGCCGAACTGGCCGGCAGCCTGAAGCAGATCTATTCCAGCCGCTCCTACTGGCGGATCGCGCCCATGGCGGTCATGACGATGGCCACGGGAATGGCGATCCACAATCAGTGGTCGGGCCTGTGGCTGAAGGATGTGGCCGGTCTGGACCAGACGACGGTGGCCGTCTACCTGCAGACATTGAGCATCGCCCTGACGGCGGGCTTCGTGCTGGGCGGGGTGACGGCGGACATCCTGACCCGCTTCGGAGTACCGCTGCACGCGATCATGGCGGGCGGCGTCTCCATCCTGCTGTTCAGCCAGATCGCCATCGCGACCGGCATGGACCTGCAGGGCCACTGGCCCTGGATTCTGCTGGGGCTGTCGTCGAACATGTCCGCGCTCGCGTTCCCGTGGCTGTGCGGACAGTTTCCGCTGAACCTCGCGGGCCGGGTGAATTCGGCCCTGAACGTCTTCGTGTTCCTGGGCGTCTTCGTCATCGCCTCCACGCTCGGCTGGATCATCAAGCAGTTCCCGGAGACCGCAATCGGTGGCTACGCGCCCGAAGGCTACGAGACGGGCCTGCTCATCATCATCGCCATCGAACTGGCGGCATTTCTGTGGTTCCTGATACCTGAGGGGAAAAAGAAGAATGATTGATCTGAAAGGCAAGGCCGCCATCGTGACCGGGTCGGCCACCGGCGTCGGCTCGGCGACGGCGAAGCTGCTGGCCGAATACGGCTGCAACGTGGTGATCAACTACACGAAATCGGTCGACGACGCCGAGGCGACCGCCAAGGCCTGCCGCAACGTCGGCGCGCAGGCGATCACCGTTCAGGCCAATGTCGCCAACGACGACGACTGCAAGAAGCTGGTCGATGCCTGCGTTGCCGAATACGGACGGCTGGACCATCTGGTCAACAACGCCGGCACGACGAAGTTCAACGCCCATGGCAACATGGCCGGGCTGGACGCGGACGATTTCCAGTGGATCTATTCGGTTAATGTGGTCGGTCCCTACCAGATGGCCAAGCACGCCGAACCGCACCTGCGCAAGGCGGGCAGCGCCTCGATCACCAATGTCTCGTCCATCGCGGGCGTGACCGGCATGGGCTCCTGCGTGGCCTACGCGGCATCCAAGGGCGCGCTGAACACCATGACCCTTTCGCTCGCCCGCGTGCTGGGTCCGGAGATCCGGGTGAACGCGATCTGTCCCGGCATGATCCAGGGCAAGTGGCTGCGCGAAGGCATGGGCCAGGAACTCTATGACGCCACCCTGAACCATCAGCTGAAAACCAACCCGCTGCAGCGGGTCTCGACGCCGGAAGACAATGCACGGGCGATCCTGATGTTCATCGCCGGATCCGACCTGATCACCGGCGAGACGATGCTGGTGGACGGCGGCATGCATCTGGGCTTCGCACCGACCGTCGCGCGATAGCCGCCAGAACCGGCAACGGACTTGACGGGAGGGGGCGTCGGAATTACCTCCCCCCTGTTCCGTTAACGTCAGGCGAGACCCATGGCCCTGCTGCCCATCATCACCGCGCCCGATCCGCGCCTTCGCGTGAAGTCCGAACCCGTCGAGACCGTCGATGACGATCTGCGCACGCTGATGGATGACATGCTGCAGACGATGTACGACGCGCCGGGCGTCGGCCTGTCAGCCATTCAGGTGGGCGTGGCGAAGCGGGTGATGGTGGTGGACTGCGCCGACGACCGCGAAGATCCCCAGCCGATCTATCTGGTCAACCCGGTGATCCGCGAGGCTTCGGACGATCTGCGCGCCTACGAGGAAGGCTGCCTCTCGCTGCCCGAACAATATGCGGAAGTCGATCGCCACGACCGCATCACGGTCGACTACCTGGACCGCGACGGCGCCCCGCAAAGCCTGGAAGCCGACGGGCTGCTCTCGACCTGCATCCAGCACGAGATGGATCACTTCGAAGGCATCCTGTTCGTCGACCACATCTCCGCCCTGAAACGCGCCATGATCATGAAACGCCTGAAGAAAGCGAAGAAGCTGAAGGCGACGGGGTGACTGCCCCACTTCGCATCATCTTCATGGGTACGCCCGACTTTGCCGTGCCCGCGCTGAAGGCCGTCCATGCGGCAGGGCATCGGATCGTGGCCGTCTATTCACAGCCGCCGCGGGCCGCCGGACGTGGAAAGAAACCGCGCCCCGGGCCCGTGCACAAGGCGGCCGAGGAACTGGACCTGCCGGTCTTCACGCCGAAGTCGTTACGCAACGCCGAGGCCCAGGCCGAGTTTGCGCGCCATGAGGCCGACGTCGCCGTCGTCGCGGCCTACGGCCTGATCCTGCCGCAGGCCATTCTGGACGCGCCCCGGCTGGGCTGTTTCAACATCCACGCGTCGCTGCTGCCGCGCTGGCGCGGGGCGGCACCGATCCACCGCGCCGTACTGGCTGGCGACACGAAGACCGGCGTCACCATCATGAAGATGGATGCGGGACTGGATACCGGCGACATGGCGCTGACCGTCGAGACGCCGATCGGCGCGCGCGACACGACCGAGACCCTGCATGACCGTCTGGCGCAGATGGGCGCGGACCTGATGGTCGAAGCGCTGGAAAAGCTGGCGAAGGGCAGGCTGGCCCTCACGCCGCAGCCGGAAGATAGCATCACCTATGCCGCCAAGATCGACAAGGCCGAAGCTCGCATCGACTGGACCCGCCCGGCCGTCGAGATCGAACGAAAGATACGCGGGCTGTCACCTTTTCCCGGCGCCTGGTTCGAGGCAGACGGCGAGCGCGTGAAGGCGCACATGGCGATGCTGATCCCCCCTGCGGACGCCGCGCCCGGCACGGTGCTGGATCACGCCCTGACCGTGCAGTGCGGCGACGGGGCGATCCGGTTTCTCAGCCTGCAGCGCGCGGGCAAGAAGACGATGGACGCCACCGAGTTCCAGCGCGGCAGGCCCATCGCGCCCGGCACAGTCCTGCGCTGATGGCCCGCTATCGCCTGACTCTGGAATATGATGGCGGCGGCTTTGTCGGCTGGCAGCGCCAGACCAACGGGCTGGCCGTGCAGCAGGTGCTGGAAGAGGCGATCACCGGCTTTTCGGGCGAGACCCGGACGGTCATCGGGGCCGGTCGCACCGATTCCGGGGTCCATGCGCTGGGCATGGTGGCGAGCGTCGATATCGACAGGGACATGTCACCCCGCAAGATCCGGGACGCACTGAATTTCCACGTCCGCCCGCATCCCGTCGGAGTGCTGTCGGTCGAACCCGCCCCGGACGATTTCAGCGCCCGGTTCGACTGCACGGGGCGGCATTACCTCTATCGCGTGCTGAACCGGGATACCGTGCCGGTGCTGGACCGGGGCCGCGTGTGGCATGTGTCCTACGATCTTGATCTCGACGCGATGCGCGAAGCCGCACGCCTGCTGATCGGCAAGCATGACTTCGAAAGCTTCCGGTCGACGCACTGCCAGTCGGAGACCGCACTGAAAACGCTGGACGTTCTGACCATCGAACGCGCGGGCCCGGAATATCACCTGCGCTGCTCGGCACGATCGTTCCTGCACAATCAGGTCCGCATTTTCGCAGGCACCCTGATCGAGGTCGGCAAGGGCCGCTTCACCCCCGGCGACGTCCAGAAGATGCTGGATGCGAAAGATCGCGCCGCCGCCGGACCGACCGCGCCCGCGCATGGCCTGTACTTCGTGAAGGCGGACTACCCCTGAACCGCTGCGACGCGAATCCAATCCGTCACCGCGGTCCGGTGCCGGATCACATCACCGCGCCGACCTGCCAGGGCAGGAACTCGTCATCGCCGAAACCGAGACGCTCCGAGCAGGTTTGCTCACCGGACGCCGTCGCGATGATCTTGTCAAAGATCACCTGCCCCAGTTCCTGCACCGACTTCTCGCCATCCACGACCTGGCCGCAGTTGATGTCCATGTCGTCGGACATGCGGTTGTACATCACCGAGTTGGTCGCCAGTTTCAGCGACGGCACGGGCTTGCATCCGAACACCGAGCCACGACCGGTGGTGAAGCACACCACGTTCGCACCACCGGCCACGAAGCCGGTCACCGACACGGGATCGTATCCCGGCGTGTCCATGAAGACGAAGCCCTTCGACGTGATCTTCTCGCCGTATGAATACACGTCGCAAAGATTCGTCGTGCCCCCCTTCGCCGCCGCGCCGAGCGATTTTTCAAGGATCGTGGTCAGGCCACCGGCCTTGTTGCCGGGGCTGGGATTGTTGTCCAGCGACCCGTTGTTCTTGGCAACATAATCTTCCCACCAGTGGATCTTGGTGATCAGCTTCTGCGCGACGTCGTCGGAAACGGCACGACGGGTGAGCAGATGTTCGGCACCGTAGATCTCTGGCGTTTCGCCCAGACAGGCCGTCCCGCCATGCCGCACCAGCAGGTCCGCCGCCGCGCCGAGCCCCGGATTGGCCGAGATGCCCGAATAGGCGTCGGAGCCGCCGCACTCCAGGCCCAGCACCAGTTCGGACGCCGGGATCGGTTCGCGCCTGAAGCTGTTGGCGTGAGGGAGCATCTCCTTCACCAGATCGACGCCCTTCTTCACGGTCGCCGTGGTGCCGCCGGAATCCTGAATGGTGAACATGTGCAGCAGGGGTCCGGGTTTCAGGCCCTCGACATCCATCATCATGCCGAGCTGGGCCGCCTCGCAGCCCAGTCCGATGAACAGGATGCCCGCAAAATTCGGATGCCGCGCATAGCCCGCGAAGGTACGCGACAGCATCCGCATGCCCTCGCCGTCCGAGGCCATGCCGCAGCCCGTGCCGTGGGTCAGCGCGACGACGCCATCCACATTCGGATAGTCGGCCAGCGCGTCCGAATGGCGAAATTGGTCGGCGATGTATCGCGCGACCGTCGCCGAGCAGTTCACCGACGTCAGGATGCCGATGAAGTTGCGCGTCGCGGCCTTACCGTTCTCGCGACGGTATCCGTTGAACGTCGCGCGCTCGGCTTCGGGGAAATAGTCGGTCGGTTTCACGTCCTGCCCGATGGCGTAATCGCGCTCGAACATCGCGAACTTGCAATTGTGGGTGTGGACGTGATCGCCGGGTGCGACATCGCCTTCGGCAAAGCCGATGATCTGGTCGTACTTGCGGACAGGTGCGCCTGCGCCGATCGCCGACAGCGCGATCTTGTGGCCCGCCGGGATGTGGTGCACCGCGCTCACGCCTTCGCCGATGTCGGTACCGGGCAGGATATCGACCCGGGCGACCGCGACATTGTCCTTCGGGTTCAGTTGCAGCGTCAGCGAATTTTTCATGGCGTCCTCCCAGATTGAAGAACATCAGCATAGGGCAGCAATACGCAGACAGACAGTCTTCATCCTTCGTATCGATTTGCACTATTGTCCGATCGAACGCACTGTTTAAATGGAATCGAGGCAGTCTAATTCCCATCGCAGAAATGGAGGCGGTTTGTGAGCCAGTATCCGATGAACAGGGCGTTCGGAGACCGGCTTAAAGCCGCCCGGGAAGCTATGGGTTTTGATACCGCCTCAGATTTCGCTAGGAAGATCGGCGTTGAACGCCTGACGTATTACCGTTGGGAAAGGGGTGAAACGAAGCCAGCCGATCTCGAACATCTTGCTCGAATTCGTAATGTAACAGGCAAAAGTTTAGACTGGCTACTGCTAGGCATTAGGGACTGAGACTATCAATCCTCCAAGTCTTGATCCTCCAAGTCTTGCCGACATCGATGACAAGCAGAAGCGACAGACGAGACTAACGAAATTCTGAGCCAAAGCGTGTGCGTCGGAAACTTGATCCCGATCAAACGGAGGGCGTGCGGGCCTGCTACAAATGCCTGACGCGGCAGGAAACGGGTCGGCGCTCGCGGCAACCTGACCTGTGACATGCCGAAACCGGCAGGTTATGATCCGGCCGCACATCGAAGCCGCAGTGACAGCGCGGCCCACCGCCTTTCAGGGGAGACAGGCAATGGAATTCACACAGACCGAACGCAGTCTGGAGATGCAGGAACGCATCAGCGCGTTCATGGACAAGCACATCTATCCGAACGAACAGAAGATGATGGACGAGATCGACGAAGGCGACCGCTGGCAGCCGATCCCCACCCTGGAAGACCTGAAGGAAGAAGCCAAGAAGGAAGGCCTGTGGAACTTCTTCCTGCCCGAGCATGAAGGCGGACCGGGCTTCACCAACCTGGAATATGCGCCGCTGTGCGAACTGATGGGCCGCTCCACCTTCGCGGGCGAGGCCTTCAACTGCTCCGCACCCGACACCGGCAACATGGAAGTTCTGGCACGCTACGGCACCAAGGAACACCAGGAGAAGTGGCTGAAGCCGCTGCTGAACGGTGAAATCCGCTCGGCCTTCGCGATGACCGAACCGGAAGTCGCCTCGTCGGACGCCACCAACATCCAGACCCGGATCGAGCGCGACGGCGATGAATATGTCATCAACGGGCGCAAGTGGTGGACATCCGGGATCGGCGATCCGCGCTGCAAGATCCTGGTGCTGATGGGCAAGTCCGACCCCGACAACCCCGACCGCCACAAGCAGCAGTCGATGATCCTGGTGCCGCGCGACGCCAAGGGCATCACGGTGAAGAGGATGCTGCCGGTCTTCGGCTACGACGATGCGCCGCACGGCCACGGCGAGGTCCTGTTCGAGGATGTGCGCGTGCCCGCCGACCATATCCTGCTGGGCGAAGGCCGCGGTTTCGAAATCGCACAGGGGCGTCTCGGCCCGGGCCGCATCCATCACTGCATGCGCTCCATCGGCGTGGCCGAACGCGCGCTGGAGAAGATGATCAAGCGCCTGAAGTCCCGCGTGGCCTTCGGCAAGCCCGTGATCGAGCAGTCGGTCTGGCGGGAGCGCATCGCCGAAAGCCGCATCATGATCGACCAGAACCGGTTGTACGTGCTGTACGCCGCCTGGCGCATGGACACGGTCGGCAACAAGGAAGCCCGCCGCGAGATCGCCGGCATCAAGGTCTCGGTGCCGAACATCGCCTGCAAGATCACCGACTGGGCCATCCAGGCCCACGGCGGCGGCGGCGTCACCACCGACTTCGGCACCGCCTTCGCCTACGCCCACCAGCGCACCCTGCGCCTGGCCGACGGCCCCGACGAGGTGCACCGCGACCAACTCGCCCGCCTGGAAATCCGCCGCTGGAACTGAGGCCCGTACGTCGCTTCCTCCCCCATGTGAAGGGGGAGGAAGCGTCAACGCGCGGCGATGAACCCTTCCTGATCAGAAGATGAAGTCGTCCTCGACCAGCGTGTCTGACGCAACGTTGTAGAGCAGCAGGCTGTCGCCGCTGCCCATGTCGATGAAGGCGTGGGGACCGCTGGCCTGAAGGTTCAGGTCGTCAAAGGTCGCGTCCAGATCAAACGCGCTGAGGTCGATCCGGTCCTCGCCGGTCGTGAAGTCGCGGATGATGTCCGCGCCGTCGCCCGGATTGAAGGCGAACAGATCGCTGCCAGCACCGCCGGTCAGCTTGTCATGGCGGCCCGTGCCGCCATTCAGCGTGTCATCGTCGGCCCCGCCATAGACCAGATCCGTGCCGGCGCCACCCGACAGCAGATCGTTGCCGTCCCCGCCATAGAGCCGATCATCACCGCCCAGCCCATCGAGCGTGTCCGCTCCGGCAAGCCCGCTCACGTTATCCGCTCCGTTCGACAGTTCGTCCGGATCGGCTCCCGAAAGCGCGTCATCGCCCGCCGTCCCGATGATCGGTTCCGGCGGTTCCGAAGACAGCAGCCCGAGGAAATTGTCAGCGCCGATCTGCCCGACGTTCAGTTGCGTCAGGCGCAGGGTGCCTTCATCGAAGGTGATCAGGATGTCGCCATCCGTGTCGGTGATCGCGAGATCCTCGAAACGCGCATCGAGATCGAGCGCCGTGAGATCGATCCTGTCGCCGAGCGGATCGAAGGCCTCGATGACATCATCGCCGAAGTCTTCGCCCAGCTTGACGGTAAAGCCCCGTTCGAAGCCGATGATCGTGTCGTCGCCCCGTCCGCCATCGATGGTGTCGCCGCTGCCGGGGGTTTCAAATCGGTCATTGCCATCGCCGCCAAAGGCTGTGTCGATGCCGCTGCGCAGGTGCAGCGTGTCGTCGCCCGCACCGGCATCGAAGAATGCGCCGCCGCCCTCGTCGAACAGCACGTCATTGCCGTCGCCACCGAACATCTCGTCGTCGCTGCCGCCGGCGACGAGCAGGGTGTCGTTGCCCGCCCCGCCGATCAGCGTGGTATTGCCCGAACCGAAGCCGGTTATGTCGCGAAGGATCAGGTCGTCCCCGTCGTCGCCCGCCGCCAGAACGTTTCGCCCGTCGCCGGACATGTCGATCCGGATCTCATCGTCACCCGCGCCGCCGAACAGGCTGTCATCGCCGAAGAGGGAGCGGATCGTATCGTTGCCGGCCAGGGCAAAGATGAACTCGTCGCCCGCCGTGTCGGTCAGCAGATCGTCGCCGTCCGTCGCCGTCGAGCCCGGGTCTTCCACCAGGCCGAGGAAATCGTCGGCAGAAAGGTCATCCGGATCGATTCCCGACAGGGTCAGCCGGTTTCCGTCACCGAGATCGATACGGGCGCTGCTCCCGACCCGGGCGATCTCGAGTTCGTTGAAACGACTGTCGAGGTCCAGTGCCGTCAGATCGATGACATCCTCACCGCTGGTGAAATCAAAGATGATATCGTCGCCGCTGTCGGCACCAAACACAAAGCGGTCGGCACCGGCCCCACCGTAGAGACTGTCGTCATCCGCGCCGCCGTCCAGAATATCGTCGCCCGACTGACCGCTGATCGTGTCCTGACCGGCACCGCCGGACAGTGTATCCGATGTGCCCAGGCCAAAGTCGCGACTGCTCTCGCCCATGACGAGATCGTTGCCGGCCCCGCCATCGATCAGATCGCCGCCGGAGTTGCTGCCCACGACCACATCGTCCCCGGCCCCCATCGAAATGGAGAGATCGCCGCCGAAATTATGGGCCCTGAAAGTTTCCGCGAAATCGGAACCCCGGAACTCGATCGCTTCGATACTGGCCGTCGAGACGCGGTCGCCACCGCTGCCGGTCTGGTCCGGTCCCGTCGCAACGATATCGTTGTTGCGCGTGATCACGATCTGGTCGCCGCCCTGCCCCGGCTGCCTGACCAGCAGAAGGGTATCGCGGCCCGCACCGCCGTTGATCGTGTCGTCGCCCGTGCCGACATCGACGCCGAACAGGTCGTCGCCGTCCCGTCCCTCCATGATGTCGTCGCCACCGGCACCCGCGATCACATTGTCCGCGTTGTCGCCCTGCAGGGTATCATCGAAGTCGCCGCCTTCCAGACGCTCGATACCGACCAGCGTGTCGCTGCCCGCGCCGGCCGCCGTTCCGGCAGCCAGATCGGCATGAATGCCGCCCTGGGCATCGAAGAAGTCGGCGACATCGAAGTCACCTTCCCCGCCATCCAGCAGGTCGTTGCCGTCACCGCCGCGCAGGCGGTCCGTGCCGATGCCGCCGAACAGGCTGTCGTCGCCTGCACCGCCGGTCAGCGTATCCGCGCCCTTGCCGCCGCTCAGGCTGTCATCGCCGCCCCTGCCGTCAACCGCGTCCGGCCCGCCGCGTGCGTCGATCGTGTCATCGCCGTCCGTTCCGGCGATCACGTCCGCCGCCTCCGTGCCGATGATCGGCTCGGGGTCCGGCGGCGGCGTTCCGTCCGAAATGATCAGCCGGACGTTGTCGAGACCGGTGCCACAATTGTCGGGATGGCCGACTTCATGGAACTCAAGCCGGTTCGAACCGTCGCCACTGCCGGCGACGACATTGAGAACCTGCGTCTCGGGTGAAAGCGGCGGATCGTCGAAACGGGCGACCCGTTCACCGTTCCAGAAGACCTCCAGGATCGCGCTGTCCGGATTGCCGGCCGTATGCGATGTGTTGGCAGCCTTGTTCTGGATATCGAAACTGAGCTGCAGCGCCGTCCCCGCCGACAGACCGGCGACATCCTGCCCGATCGCCAGATTGACATCGCCGGGCAGCGTTTCACCCATATCCAGCACGAAATGACCGTCCGTGGCGGCGACACCGTTTCCGTCACCATGCAGATCGACCCCATCGCCCGATATCACGTCCCAGCCGAACAGGTCGGCGCTGCTGCGGAAACCGGCCGCACTCAGCACGCTGCCGTCGCTGTCCAGTTCGAAGCTGCCGTTGGCCAGCAGATTCTGGCCCGGGATGACCGGCACGTTCAGACCGATGAAATCGTCGGCGGACAGGTCATCAGGTGCGGTGTGATAGAGCAGCAGGCTGTCGCCGTTGCCGAAGTCGACATGGGTGTTACCGCCGATCGCCTGTATCTGCAGATCGGAAAAGGCGAGATCCAGCGCGAGATCCGAGACATCGATCCGGTCTTCGCCTGAGGTGAAGTCGCGGATGATGTCGTCGCCATTCCCCGCCCGGACAACGAACGTGTCAGCACCATCGCCGCCGGTCAGCTTGTCGTGCTGGCCCGCACCGCCATCCAGCGTGTCGTCCCCGTTGCCGCCGAAAATCAGATCACGACCGCCGCCGCCAGCGGCCAGATCGGCACCGTCGGCCCCGATCACCGTGCTCGACCCCGTCACATCGCCGGAGATCGAAAGCGTGTCGTCCCCGGCATCACCGGCGATCAGCAGTTCCCGTTCACTGGTTCCCGCGACCGAGATGGAATCGTTCCCGTTCCCGCCGAAGACGAGGTCATTGCCCGAATGGCTGACCAGCGTGTCATCGCCATCCAGCAGGAAGATCAGGTCGTCGCCCGGCTTGTCGGTCAGATCGTCGTCACCGTTCGTCGGGATCCGCTCAGGGGCCAGGCCGACGAAATCGGCGGCCGAAAGGGCGGTGGCATCGACACCGTCCAGTCGCAGGACATCGCCATTGCCAAAATCGATGATCGCATTGCCGGCGCTGTCCGAGATGTTCAGCGCTGAGAAATCCAGGGCAGGAGAGAAGGCGGTGACGTCGATCCTGTCCTGGCCGACGGTAAAGGAGATGACGCGATCCTGGTCCATCGCAGCTTCGGCCACGACCGTGTCCGCGCGGCTTCCCAGCCGGATCAGATCGTCGCCGGCACCGCCCCTGACGGTCGAATTCGCCCCGATCAACTGCAGATTATCGGCGCCCGCGCCGCCGTCCACGAGATTGTTGACGCCTGATTGCACGATCTCGTCGTCACCATCCCCGCCGTAATTGGTCGAGTTGGACGCACTTGACCGGATGAAGTCATTGCCACTCCCCGCGGAGACAATGTCTCCATCACCGGATGCGGTGATGTGGTCGTCACCCTCTCCAGCATCCACGAGGTCCGTTCCGGTGCCGGTGGTGATCGTATCGTTGCCTGCACCGCCGAAGAATGACTGGGAATCGCTCCCGCCACCTAGAATGTCGTCACCGTTGCCGCCGAACAGCTGATCGCCGTCACCCGACGATGCTATCAGCGTGTCATTGCCAGCCCCGCCGAGCAGAGTGTCGCGACCTGAGGAGGCGTTCAGAACATCATCGCCATCGCCGCCATCCAGACTGTCGTCGCCAGAAGACGTGCGAATCTGATCATCGCCCAGCCCACCGCTCACCGTATGGCCGCTGCCATTCCCGCCTGCATAGACGTCGTCCCCGACGCCGAGACTGATTTCCAGAATTGAGGGGCTGTTGCTGTTGATCGTGGTCGCACCCTCATTGCGGATTTCCAGCGTTTCGAGATCATCCAGGCTGATGACCTGGGTCCCGTTCAGAGTCAGACTGCTACCCAGGAACCGCACCTGCAACGCACCGCCGTCCTGATTGACGATCAGCAGACGGTCGTCGCCTTCGCCACCGATGACCGTATCGTCGCCGGTACCGACATCGATACCGAACAGATCATCGCCGCCGCGACCGTCCATGATGTCGTCACCCCCGGCACCCGCGATGACGTTGTCCCGTACATCGCCACGCAACGTGTCGTCGAAATCGCCGCCTTCCAGCCGCTCGATACCGACCAGCGTGTCGTTGCCTGCGCCGGTCGCTGTGCCCGCGGCCAGATCGGCGGAGATGCCTTGCTGCGCGTTGAAATAATCGGCGACATCGAAGGTGCCTTCACCGCCGTCCAGCAGGTCGTCACCCAGGTCGCCGCGCAGGCGGTCGGTACCGATCCCGCCGAACAGGCTGTCATCGCCCTTGCCGCCGCGCAGTTGATCCGCGCCCGCACCGCCGATGATGCTGTCGTCACCCTGCTGCCCGCCGATCGTGTCCGGGCCGGCCTGACCGTCGATCACGTCAGCACCGTCCGTGCCGAGAATATCGTCCGCGTCGTTGGTACCGGTGCTGACAGTCGGCTCATCCGGCGACTGTGCCAGCCCGATAAAGTGCGCTTCTGACAGGTCGGACAGATTGACATCCTGAAGCCGCAGGAAGGCCGATGTGTTGATCGAAGGCGCAAATCGCAGAATGCCGTTCTGCAGAAACGAGAAGTCGGGCGCGGTCAGTTCCGCAAATGTCAGAGTCAGGTCGAGGCGCGAAAGATCGATCCGGTCATTGCCGATATCGAAATCGACGATGCGGGTTTCGCGTCCATCGAGGATGAACAGATCGCGACCGTCGCCGCCGACAAGCGCTGCACCGCCATTGCCGGCAATCAACGTGTCATCGCCTGCGCCGCCGAACAGCGTGTCCTGCCTGATGAACGTCGAAGTCACCGCGACCAGCAGATCATTGCCGCCATCGCCATTCAGAATGACCGTGGACCCGCTTCCGCGAAGCGTATCGTCGCCATCGCCGCCAAATGCGCGGTCGCGAAAACTGTTTGTCGTAATATGATCGTCGCCCGCGAGGCCGGAAATCGTATCGCGGTCAGCTGTCCCGGTCAGAACGTCGTCGCCAGCGGTGCCGAAAATATCAGTCATTGTGTCCACCCTCCGACGGGAAAGTCGTGCAATGCCTGCGCCGTAGGTTAACAGCCGGGTAACTTTGCGCGCTTTCTACGACAGCACGACAAATCATTCCGATTTAATTTAATTAAATCAATAGTTTATAAGAATGGAACAGAATATTGACCTGGCAATAACTATGGGTCGGAATTGAGTGCCCGGTGATATGTAGTATTCAGAGAATACGATAACGGCAGAGACTGTCATGAATCAGAACAGCAGCCAGTCCGGCTGATGTGACATGCGTCACAATGGGACAGGCGCTCCCCGGTTCCGCCGGGCCTTCGGGACAGAAGCGGCATTTGCGGCTTTTCAGCCTTGCCGGGACCACTTATGAGATGCGCCATGTCCATCGAAACGGGATCGCCACGCCCCATGCCGCTCCGGCCGCTCGCCCTTGCCCTGCTGATCATCATTGCCGACCAGGTCTCCAAACTGATGCTGATCGACCTGATGGCCGACCGGTCCTGCCGTGAAATCGGCGGGCTGCCGCATCTGTGCGAACCCGTCGTTCTCACCTCATGGTTCAACCTGGTGATGGTCTGGAACACCGGCGTCAGCTTCGGGCTGTTCTCCAATGGCGGAGACAGTTCCAGATACATTCTCGGCGTCATCAATCTGGTCGTGGCCACGGGACTGACGATCTGGCTCTGGCGCACGCCGGAGACCCGGCTGCGTCTCGGCCTGGCTTTCGTCATCGGGGGCGCGGTCGGCAATGCCATCGACCGGTTCAACTACGGTGCCGTCGCCGATTTCTTCGATGTTTTCCTGTCCGGTGCCGCCGGAGAATGGGCGTTCCGGACGTTGGGCAGCAATCACTGGCCCGCGTTCAACATCGCCGACATGGCGATTTCGCTGGGTGTGATCATTCTCGTTTTCGATTCCTTGTTCGGCGGCGGCGAAAGTTCTAAAAGGGCGTCATGAAAAGTCTAAACCTGCGTTGTGTTTCACGTCTTGCAGCAGTCGCCGGGCTCGGGATTGTCCTGGTCGGCTGCGACTCGGCGCGCGATATTCTGGGACTGTCCAAGACGTCACCGGACGAAAGCCGCGTGACCGTCTTCTCGCCGCTGGTGGTCCCGCCCGATTTCAGCCTGCGTCCGCCTGGACCGGGCGGCGTGGATCGCGCGGGCGTGCCGCAGGTACCCAGACGCCCCCGTTCGGGTGCGGTGATCACGGCAGACGGTCGGGTTGTAGGCGGCATCACGGGCGAGGAGTCGATTCCGGAAGACGCGAGTCCCGGTGAGCTCGCCCTGCTGCGCCAGGCCGGCGCGCTGACGCCGCCGAAGGGGGTTCGCGGCCTGGCCGCCCAGCAGGAAACCGCCGTCACGCGGCTGAACAGCCTGCTGACCGAACTGATCCTGTTCAACAACAGCCCCGGCAAGCAGCGTGAACCCAGCCCGCAGGAGAAGACCCTGATCAAGCGGCAGGGACTGTTCTTCTAGACACGGTCCGGCACCGGTTTCCGACCGTCGTTCATCACGAAAGCGGCAATGACGGGTTGCAGTCGCCTTCCGGGACGTCCAGATGCACGTCTGTCATTTGTGTCTGTTGCGATGCACAGGGAGTTGCTGGTGCGCCTACTGATCACCGGAGTCATTTCACTCATCCTTCTCGGCAGTCTTTCCGCCCGCGCGGAAGCCGGTCTCTTCAATCCTGAAAGCTTCACGCTGGACAACGGCATGCAAGTCGTTGTGGTGCCCGATCACCGCGCGCCCGTCGTGGTTCACATGGTCTGGTACAAGGTCGGCGCGGCTGACGAGCCACCCGGCAAGTCAGGAATCGCGCATTTCCTGGAGCATCTGATGTTCAAGGGAACGGCGAAACTCGCACCCGGTGAGTTTTCCAAGACCGTCGCGGCCAACGGCGGCCGTGACAACGCCTTCACATCCCAGGACTACACCGGCTACTTCCAGAGCATTGCCCGCGACCGGCTGGAACTGGTCATGAGCATGGAGGCCGACCGCATGGTGAACCTGCAGTTCGGCGAGCAGGACATGATCACCGAACGCCAGGTCGTGCTGGAAGAGCGCCGCCAGCGCACCGATTCGACACCCCAGGGCCAGTTTTACGAACAGGTCGCCGCCGCGCTTTACCTCGCACATCCCTACGGCACCCCGATCATCGGCTGGGAAGATGAGATCATCCGGCTCGATCTGGAGGATGCGCTGGCCTTCTATCGGAAATTCTATGCGCCCAACAATGCCATCCTGGTGGTGGCGGGAGACATCACGGCGGCGGAACTGAAACCGCTCGCCGAGAAATACTATGGCGTCATCCCCGCCAACCCCGAGGTCATCCAGCGCGAGCTGCCGCATGAACCCCCGCATCGCGCGGCACGGCGTCTGACGCACAGCGACCCGCGTGTGGCCGAACCGAGCTGGCAGCGGATGTACATCGCCGACAGTGTCAACTGGGGCAATCCCGATCACACACTGGGCCTGCAGCTGCTTTCGGACATCCTGGGTGCCGGCAGCACCAGCCGCCTCTACAGCGAACTTGCGGTCAATCAGAACAAGGCACTGTCGATCGGTGCCTGGTATTCCGGCGTCAATCGCGGACCGGGCAACTTCGGGATCTACGCATCGCCCGCCCCCGGAGTCTCGCTGGAGGAACTCGAAGCCGCTATCGATGCCGAGATCGACCGTGTCCTGACCGACGGCGTCACCGCCGAGGAACTGGAACGCGCCCGCACGGGACTGCTGGCCGACGCCATCTACATGCGCGACAGCCTGAGCCAGGGTGCCCGGGTGTTCGGCAGCGCCCTGTCCGCCGGCGTGAGCATCGAGGAGGTGGAGAGCTGGCCGGACCGGGTCCGCGCCGCGACACTCGAAGATGTTAGACGAGCGGCTGAGGCTGTGTTCCGGCCGGAACGCTCGGTCACCGCAACACTTCTGCCCGAGGAGCGTTCATGATGATCCGCCTACCCGTTCTTCTCACCAGGGCGCTGGCGATCCTGATGATCGCGGGCGCCGTGCACCTCACCGCGCGCTCGGCACAGGCCGCCGATATTGTTGAGGTCACGTCCGACAGCGGGGTTGTCGCCTGGCTGAAGTCCGAGCCTTCCATTCCCATCATTGCCGTCAACGCGATGTGGAAAGGAGCCGGAGCGGTCGCGGAACCGGCCTCGAAGTCCGGACGGTCCAATCTGCTGGCCGCGCTGCTGGACGAAGGCGCTGGCGAGATGGATGCGCAGACCTTCCAGCGCAGACTGGATGACAGCGCCATCCGGTTGAATTTCGAGACCGGCCGCGACGATTTCACCATGACCTTGCAGACGCTGACGGCAAACGCAGACGAGGCGTTCGCGCTGGCCGGACTGGCGCTGTCCAAGCCGCGATTCGACACGGACGCGCTGGAGCGGATGCGCGCGCGCATCCTGAACGGCATTTCACGTGATACACAGAACCCCAACGCCATCGCCGGACGGGTCTTCTCGGAGATCGCTTTCGGTTCGGACCGCTACAGCCAGCAGGTCGACGGCACGATTGAAACGGTATCCAGCCTGACCCGCGCGGATGTTCAGGCGCACATGATAAAGACCTTCGGCAAGGACAACCTGATCATCGGGGTCGTCGGCGACATCACGCCGGAACAACTCAAACCGCTGCTCGACAAGACCTTCGGCGACCTGCCGGAGATCGGCGATGTCTCCGAGCTTGGCCCCGCAACGGTGCAGGCGGGCGGTGCGCAGCGCGTCATCGGCTATGACAGCCCGCAGACGGTGATCGTCTTCGGCACGCCCGGAATCCGGCGCAATGATCCGGACTTCGATACCGCGCGCGTCATGAACCACATTCTGGGCGGCGGCGGCTTCTCCAGCCTGCTGACCGAGGAGATCCGCGAAAAACGCGGCCTGACCTACGGCGTCTACAGTTACATGCGTCCGATGGCACGCGGCGGGATGTGGCTCGGCGGTCTGTCGACCAGCAACGAGAAGGCCGCGGAAGCACTCACCATTCTGAAGACCACGATCGCGACATTCCGCGATGAAGGCGTGTCGGAAGAACAGCTTCGGAAGGCGAAGGCCAACATCAACGGCGCATTCCCGCTGCGGTTCACGTCCAACAGCGCCATCGCAGGTCTGCTGGTTGCCATGCAGCGCTATGATCTGGGCAAGAATTACGTCTCGCGACGGCCCGAACGGATCAACGCCGTGACCGCCGAGGACGTCAAGCGAGTCGCCAGCCGCATCCTGAAGCTTGAGGACATGATCGTCGTCGGCGTCGGGCGGCCGGACGGCATCGCCGTGGACGAGGCCACGCAATAGCCACCGGGGCTGCCTTGCCGTTCAACGGCCGATTTGAGACTGTCACGGGCGGTCAGACTGGGATTCGCCGATCATCATGCCTCTGCAGCAATACATCGATGCCTGCCTGGAAGAAACCCTCGGCGAGAACGGGCTGAGCAGATCCCTGCTGGCGGATCTGCGGGGCCGGGCCCGGCCGTGCATCCAGATCCTGCGGGAGCGTCTGGCCGAGGGACAGGCACCGCAGTTCGGACTGGCATCCCGGCGCGATGACCTTCGCGGTCTCTCGCAGACGGCGCTCGAAATCCGGGACCGCTTCGCCCACACCATCGTGCTGGGCACCGGCGGATCGAGCCTGGGCGCGCAGGCGATCACCGCGCTGGCGTCGCGGGCCAGTCGGGATCGGCTGATCTTCGCCGACAATCTGGATGGACGGGACTTCGCGGATCTGCTGGACAGGCTGGAACCGCGGGAGACCCACCTGCTGGTGGTCTCCAAATCAGGCGGCACGACAGAGACCGTCGCACAGACACTCGCCGCCCTGCAGTGGTTGCGCCGTCAGGTCCGTCCCAGCCAGATCAGCCGGCACGTGCTGATGATCACCGAGCCCGGCACGAACGCCCTGCGCCATATCGCGGACCGGATCGGCTGCGGCGTGCTGGATCACGACCCGCTGATCGGTGGCCGCTTCTCGGCCTTTTCCAACGTCGGACTGCTGCCCGCCCTGATTGCCGGGTTGGATGCGCAGGCCCTGAGGACCGGCGGATCGCAGGCCTTCGAGGCGGCGATCGCCGAGCCGGAATCGGCGCCCCTGACCGGCGGCGCGATCACCGTCGGTCTGGCGGCGGAACGACGGCGTTCGATCCAGGTGATGCTGCCCTATGTCGGCGGGCTGGAACGGTTCGCCCACTGGCAGCGGCAACTGTGGGCTGAAAGCCTGGGCAAGGACGGGCGCGGTCTGACCCCGTATGCCGCGCTCGGCCCCGTGGACCAGCACAGCCAATTGCAACTCTGGCTCGACGGACCGCCGGACAAGATGTTCACGGTGATCACCGTCGCCGAGGCGTTCTCGGGTCCGGTCATCTCGACCGGCGGCCTGGATCATCCCGACATCAACTACCTGCATGACCGTTCCATCGGTATGATCGTCCAGACACAGGCGCGCGCGACCATCGAAACGCTGGTGGCGCGGCAACAGCCCGTACGCCTGATCCGGATACCAAGGCTGGACGAAAGGTCGATGGGAGGCCTGCTGATGCACTTCATGCTGGAGACACTGTTCGCCGCCTACCTGCTGGGACTGGATCCCTATGGCCAGCCCGCCGTCGAGACCGGCAAACGTCTGACCCGCCGCTATCTGGCGGGCAGCGAGGCTCAGCGATGAACATCCGGAAGCTGCCGGAGACGACCGTCAATCGCATCGCCGCCGGTGAGGTGATCGAGCGCCCGGCCAGCGCCGTCAAGGAACTGGTGGAGAACAGCATCGATGCCGGAGCCCGGCGCATCGACGTCGTCCTGCGCGAGGGCGGACGGACGCTCATCTCGGTCGATGACGACGGTCGCGGCATGACCGACGCGGATCTGGCGCTGTCCATCGAACGTCACGCCACATCGAAACTGCCCGATGACGATCTGCTGGCGATCTCGCAGCTCGGCTTCCGCGGTGAGGCGCTGCCCTCGATCGGGTCCGTCTCGCGCCTGTCCATCGAAAGCCGGGCAGACGGCGATGACACCGCCTGGGCCCTGCAGGTCGAGGGCGGACGCGCAGGCCCCGTTCAGCCTTCCTCGCGCGCGGCCGGCACCCGTGTCGAGGTCCGCGATCTGTTCTTCGCCACCCCTGCCCGCCTGAAATTCCTGAAGACCGACCGCGCGGAATTCGGAGCCGCCCTCGACCAGATCAAGCGCCTTGCCATGGCCCACCCCCAGATCGGTTTCAGCCTGAAGGATGGCGACCGTGTCGCCTTCAGCAGCCAGTCCGAACAGGGCGAACTGCTGGACCGCCGTGCCGCGCGGCTGTCCCGGATCATGGGCCGCGATTTCATCGAGAACGCGCTGCCGGTGGAGGCCGAACGCGAAGGCATCCGTCTGACCGGTTTCGCCGCGGTGCCGACCTACAATCGCGGCAACTCGGTGCAGCAGTACATGTTCGTCAACGGACGCCCGGTGCGCGACAAGCTGTTCACCGGAGCCGTCCGAGGTGCCTACCACGATTTCCTTTCCGGTGGCCGCCATCCGGTCGTCGCCCTGTTCCTGGAGATCGAACAGACAGAAGTCGACGTCAATGTCCATCCGGGCAAGGCCGAAGTCCGGTTCCGTCAGCCCGGTCTGGTCCGCGGCCTGATCGTCGGTGCACTGCGATCGGTGCTTCAGGCCGCCGGCCATCGTGCCTCCACCACCGTCGCCCAGGCCGCGCTCGGCGCGTTCCGCCCCGTTGAACGGCCCGCCCAGGGTTACCTTTCCAGCCACCCCTGGCAGGGCACGTCTGCACAACATGCGTCCGCCAGCGTCATGGAGGCCGCCGCGCGCTTCCAGGCCCCGACGGCGCCGGACGGCTTCGATCTGCCCTCGGCCCCTGCTGAACCTCAGGACGACATGCCCGAGGATGCACGCGACTATCCGCTGGGAGTCGCCCGGGCTCAGATGCACGAGACCTATATCGTCGCCCAGACCCGCGACGGTGTGGTGATCGTGGACCAGCATGCCGCCCACGAACGGCTGGTCTATGAACGCATGAAGGCCGAAATGGCCGCAAACGGCGTCGCCCGTCAGGGCCTGCTGCTGCCCGAGGTGGTTGAACTGGACGAGGTCTCTGCCGACCGCATCGAAAGCCGGGCCGACGAACTCGCCTCGATCGGCCTCGTGCTCGAACGGTTCGGAGCAGGTGCAGTTGTGGTGCGGGAGACTCCCGCGATGCTGGGCGCGTGCGACGTGACCGGCCTGATCCGAGATCTGGCCGATGAACTCGCCGAGATGGACAGCGCATCGGGTGTGGCCGACCGGCTGGACGACATCTGTTCCACCATGGCGTGTCATGGATCGGTCCGCGCCGGGCGGCGACTCACCGGCGTCGAGATGAACGCCCTGCTGCGCGAGATGGAGCGGACGCCGCACTCAGGCCAGTGCAACCACGGCCGCCCGACATATGTCGAACTCCGGCTCGCCGATATCGAACGCCTGTTCGGACGGCGTTGAAAAGTCGAAAAAAATACATCCATTGCGTGCAGAACAGATTTTCATCCAGTCTTTCGCCATCGGCGAAAATGCCCGGCACACCCGAGCGAAACAACCTATCCGAGCACCCCGCCCACCTAAATCCAAAGAAACCATCAGGTTCATAAATTGAGCTGAATTTTTAAAATCTCATCACAAGCCTTCACATTGCCCTCACGCAACCTCCTATTCATTTGAATTATCAGATACACAATTTCTTCTATATTTGAATGTTAACATGGAAAACACATGAAAAAATCACACCATGGACGTTGAAATGGCCAGGTAATTCATTTTTTACAGAAAATTAGAGAATTTAAAAAATACTTGCCCTGACAATAATTTTCTGTTGGCAAGGGGGCCGCGCTTATGGCCATCGTCGTCGGTACAATTGGTAATGACTCACTTTCAGGTTCCAGCCTAATCGACACAATCTCCGGCCTGGGCGGCGATGACACGATCACACCATTGGGCGGCGCTGATCTGATTGATGGCGGTTCCGGGGACGACCTGCTGGTCCTCGACAACGCCGGCGACACACTCACCGGCGTAATCATGACCGACGGTCTTGATCCCGTTCTGACACTCGCAGGCGTTGCAGTCGTCCTGTCGTCGGGCACAAAGACCATTTCGAACATCGAACGTGTGAACATACAGGGCTCACAAACCATCGACCACCTGGTTGGTGGCGATCTCAGCGACACGCTGATTGGAAACGGCGGCAACGACCGACTGATTGACGGTTCCGGCTCAGGTGACAGTCTCGACGGCGGTGCCGGCAACGATACCATCACCGGCGGGCTGGGAGATACAATTTCAGGTGGCAGCGACGATGACATTCTGATCGGCGATTTCTCCGCATCAGGCGAAGCGTTCGTGCTTTCTTCGGGCAGTTCCCTGACGCTGTCCGACGGCACCGACATCTCGGGTTTTGAAGGCGTCCAGATCCAGACCGGCAGCGGCAACGACAGCTTCAACTTCGACAACAATCTGGACGACAGTATTTCCGCGGGTGCCGGCGACGATACAATCCTTGCGGGAGGCGGCAATGACACGCTGGACGGCGGCAGTGGCACTGACACGCTGATCATGGATTTTTCGGGATTCGGCAGCGCGATCAGCATGCTCATTGATCTGCTCGTCGGAGAAACACTGGATGTGGTGACCGCGCTCATCACTCCGCTGGGGAACACCGTAATCAGCGGGTTCGAACAAGCTCAGATCAACGGAAGCGTATTTGGCGACACCTTGCGTGGCGGTACCGGATCGGACTCTCTGGTTGGCAATGCCGGAAACGACAGCCTGATGTCATTCGGTGGAGACGATACCGTGATCGGCGGGGCCGGCGACGACGTGATCTCCGGTCTGGGCGGCGAAGATGAGTTTTTCGGCGGATCGGGGAACGACAGGATCAATGCGGACGCACTCGATACTGCCGTGTTCGGCGGGACCGGCACCGATACCCTGAATGTTTGGGCGGGCGAAGCCGTCGACCTGGTTCTGAATGATTTCGAGATGATCATTGCCGCCGATCAGGATGATGCGATTGACGCCTCCGCAACCAACGCCAGCGTCACGATCTCGGGACGCGAAGGATCCGATACGCTGACCGGATCAGGCTTCAATGACCGGATTTCCGGCAACGCGGATTCGGACTCGCTGCAGGGTGGCAACGGCAACGACACGCTGATCGGCGGCAACGGCACAGACAGCATGTTCGGCGGCAACGGAAATGATCTTCTGATCGCCGATGCGGCCGACGTTTCGCTTCAGGGCGGCGCAGGCGTGGACCGCGTGATCATCTCCGGTACCGACGCGGCCAATTTCTCTTTCACGGATATCGAGATCGCTGCTGGCGGCGGAGGTGCCGACACGCTGTCCGGTTCGGGCAGCGCGACTGCGCTGCGTATTCTCGGCCTTGACGGCAACGACCAGATTACCGGCAGCGATCAAGACGACACCCTTTCGGGCGAAGTCGGAAACGACCTGATTGTCGGCGGCAACGGGGACGACAAGCTGATCGGTGGCGACGGTGCCGACACACTGCGGGGCCAGAATGGCGCCGATCTGCTGTTCGGCGAAGCAGGTGCTGATTCGCTCGACGGCGGCGAAGGCGCAGACCGGCTGCTCTATCGGGAAGGCGGCGACGACACGCTTGACGGCGGCGCAGGTACAGACACGGCGGACTTCCGCTTTCACGACGCGGCTGTATCGATCGATCTTCAGGCCGGATCCGGATCTTCGGCCGGGGCGACACTGACCTTTATCGGCATCGAGGATGCGATCGGCAGCGACAGCGCGGACGTGCTCGCAGGTGATGCAGGGGCCAATCGGCTCACAGGCGGCGCAGGCAGCGATACAATGGACGGCGGAGATGGAACCGATACGCTGACCGGTGGCAGTGGCAATGACAGTCTGACCGGCGGTGCCGGCGCTGACCGCCTCTTCGGAAATGCGGGCTCGGACAGCTTGGATGGTGGTGATGGGAACGATCGTGTGGTCATTGATGGTGGCGGCAACGACACCGTCTCAGGCGGCGAAGGCATCGATACGATCATCTTCAGCAGCAACACGCAGGCTGTGAATGTCAATCTGGCGACCGAGACAGGTCAGTCGGGGATCAACACGCTGACCATCAACGGGGTCGAGAACATCGTCGGTTCAAGCCTGGCGGATACGCTGGCCGGTGACAGCGGAACAAACGGCATCTCCGGGGGTGCCGGCGATGACACGATCAGCGCGGGTAACGGCAACGACCGTCTGGACGGCGGAGCCGGGGATGACGAAATGACAGGTGGTCTGGGGGGCGACCGATTCATCTTCCGCAGCAGCGATGGTGCAGACAGCAACGACCGGATTACCGATTTCAATGTTGTCACCGATCATTTCATGCTGATCGGACTGACGGTTGCCGACATGTCGGAACAGGATGTTAATTCGGATACCGTGTCCGACACGCGGGTCACGTTCGACAATGGTGCAACGGTCGATCTGCTGGGTGTCAGCGGCATCGTCGAGGCTGACCTCTTCTAGCCCGGTCGATACTGGCCGTCCGCGCGCATCTCCGCTAAACCCTTGGGAGGTGGCAGACACGGCTTGTACCCTGCCCGTTTCTGAAGGACACGCATTCGACCATGTACCCGCTGCTGCCGGATGGCATTCGATCGAACCGGACCGACAATCTGAACGGCCTGGACATGCACTGGCTTGAGGCGGGCGAGACGGATCGACCGGTCGTGCTTCTGCTGCACGGCTTTCCGGAACTGAGTTTTTCGTGGCGCAAGGTGATGTTGCCGCTGGCCGAGGCGGGCTATCGCGTGATCGCACCGGACCAGCGCGGGTACGGCTTCACCACCGGCTGGGACGGCGATTACGATGGCGACGTCGCCGCCTGCAGCATGTTCAACCTGACCACGGATATCGTCGGCCTGCTGTCCGTGCTGCAGATCGACCGGGTGGATGCCGTCGTCGGACATGATTTCGGCTCTGCCGTCGCCGGACACTGTGCTCTGATCCGGCCCGACATGTTCGCCTCTGTCGCCCTGATGAGCGCGCCGTTCGGCGGCCCGCCGGCCATGCGTCCCCAGCAGGCCGCCGGAAATATTCACGACGATCTCGCGAACCTTCCGCGGCCCCGCAAGCATTACCAGTGGTACTATTCAACGCGCGACGCCGCCGCTGACATGCTGAACGCCTCACAGGGGCTCCACGACTTCTTCCGCGCCTACTATCACGTCAAGAGCGCGGACTGGCCGGACAACCGGCCCTTTCGCCTGGCTGGCTGGACGGCGGAAGAACTGGCAAAGATGCCGACCTATTATGTGATGGACCTGGACCGAAACATGGCGGAAACGGTCGCGCCGGAGATGCCCGCGCCCGCCGAGATCGCGGCCTGCCACTGGCTGACCGAGCCGGAAATGGCCGTCTACGCGGACAGTTTCCGGCAATCGGGTTTCCAGTGCGCACTGAACTGGTACCGGTGCTCGACCGACAGCCGCCTGGGACCCGACATGCGAATCTATGCCGGACGAACCATCGGGATCCCGGCGACCTTCATTGCCGGCGCGCAGGACTGGGGCATTCAGCAGCGCCCCGGTGCACTGGAGCGGATGGCGGAGAAAGCCTTCTCGGACTGGCGCGGCACGCACCTGATCGAGGGTGCAGGCCACTGGGTGCAGCAGGAACAACCGGACGCCGTGATCGAGCAGCTGCAGGCCTTTCTGCAGCAGTCCCACTCCTGACTGAATCGCCGGCTCCCGGGCTTTCACCCCCGGTCTCTCCCGGGGCCTTTCGAATATCAGATACCCGCGGCTGTCGCTGAACCGTCGCTGCCCCCCGCACGGCGGCATGAGTGACGCTCTGTGCGGTCGGCCTTTTCACCCGGATGCCGGCATGCCTCAGACCAGCAGAAAGGCGACCAGAACGGCACCCACCAGCGCGCCGCCGAAACCTGCCAGTCCCGCGATCAGATAGGCGCGGTTGCGCTGCTCGGCAGCTTCGCGGCGCAGATCGGCCACCGCATTGACCTTGTCCAGCGCCAGCTCCGCACTGCCCAGCAGGCGCGGCACGCGCTCGAACAGGTCAGCGGCAGTCATCAGCGTGTCCACGATCCGGGCCTCGACGCCCATGTTGTCGATCGCCCATTCCTCCACCACCGGCTGCGCGGCGGACCAGAAATTGATATCCGGATCCAGATCGCGCGCCACGCCTTCGACCGTAACCATGGTCTTCTGCAGCAGCAGCAGTTCGGTCCGCGTTTCCATGTCGAAGGTCTTGGTGATCTGGAACAACTGCGCCAGCAACCGTCCGACCGAGATTTCGCTGACGGGCTTGCCCCGAATCGGCGCGCCGATGGAGCGGCAGGCCTGCGCAAACAGATCGACGGATTTGTGCGGCGGGACATAACCGGCCTCGAAATGGACTTCGGCGGCGCGGCGATAATCGCCGGCGATGAACGCGCCCAGCATCTCTGCCATGAAGATGCGTGTCGGGCGGTCCAGCCGGCCCATGATGCCGAAATCGACGGCCACGATGGTGCCGTCATCCTCGACGAACAGGTTGCCGTGATGCATGTCGGCGTGAAACAGGCCTTCGCGCATCGCCTGTTTCAGGAAGATGCGGATCACCCGGACCGCCAGTTCACTGCGGTCCAGCCCCGAGGCTTCCAGCGCCGCACGGTCGCCCATGGGAATACCGCGGACACGCTCCATCGTGAGGATGGTTTCTCCGGTGCGCTCCCAGTCGATCGTGGGCGCACGGAAGTCCTCGTCGGCGGCAAAGATCTCGCGGATCTCGTCGGCGGCAGCGGCCTCCAGCCGGAAATCCATCTCGATGGCGACACTTTCCTGAAGCGTCCGGATCACATCCACGGGCCTGAGACGGCGCAGCGACGGCTCGGCGCGCTCGGCCATCTCGGCCAGCCAGTAGAACAGCCCCAGATCGCGGGAGAATTTCTCGGCGATCCCGGGTCGGATCACCTTGACGGCGACCTCTCGCAGGTCGTCGCCATCCCGGACCGTCGCGAAATGAACCTGGGCGATGGAGGCCGCCGCCACCGGTTTCTCGTCGAAGTCCTCGAACAGGTCGGAAAGCGGATGCCCCAGTTCATGCTCGATGCTGGCCTTCGCTTCCGCAAAGGAGAAGGGCGGCAGCCGGTCGCGCAGGCGTCCCAGATCGGCGGCAATATCCTCGCCCAGCAGATCGGCGCGCACGGACAGGGCCTGCCCCAGCTTGATGAAGGAGGGCCCCAGTTCCTCGAAGGCGGAGGCCAGACGCTCGCCGGGGCGCAGATGCTGATATTTCCTGCGGCGAAGCCTGCCGGGCAGCCCGGCCAGCCGCAGAAACAGCGGCGGCGCGTCGAACTGCTGCAACGGGAACAGGGCGTCATGACGCGCCAGCGTCCAGCCGATGCCCACCAGCCGCGTCAGATAGCTGATCCTACGCAGCATCGTGCGCTCCGGTCATATGCGCCAGCCCCTGTGGATCGCGGCGATGCCCTGAGACAGCGCCTCGTGCGACACGCGCCGGAACCCGGCGTCGGAAATCATGCCGGCAAAGGTCTCCCGATCCGGAAACTGCCGGATGCTTTCGGCGAGATAGCGATAGCTGTCTTCATCCCCCGCAACCACCTTGCCGACACGCGGCAGCACCTGAAAGGAATAGAGGTCGTACGCAGGCTTCAGTGCCTCGCGCACGTTCGAGAACTCAAGACAGAAGAACCGTCCGCCCGGCCTCAGAACCCGTCGGATGTCCGCGAGCGCCTTCGGGATCCGGGTGACGTTGCGGATACCGAAGGCAATGGTTGCCGCGTCGAAGCTGCAGTCGGGAAACGGCAAGGTCTCGGCATCGCCCACCGTCCAGTCGATCCCCGTCATCACGCCCTTGTCGATCAGGCGGTCGCGGCCCGCCTCGACCATCGCCGGGTTGATGTCGCACAGCGTCACGGCAGCCCGGCCCCCGGTGCGCTTGAGAATGCGATGCGCGATATCTCCGGTGCCGCCCGCCAGATCGAGCACGCGTTCACCTGGGCGCGGCCGGAGTGCCGAGACGAAGCGGTCTTTCCAGAGGCGGTGAATGCCCGCGGACATCAGGTCGTTCATCAGGTCGTAGCGGCCTGCGACCGAACTGAACACCTCGCCCACGAGCGACGCCTTCTGATCGACCGGCACTTCGGTGAAGCCGAAGCTGGCACGTTCGTCCTGATCATCTGTCGGATTGTCATTCATGGTGCTTCGGACCATAGCGGAGCCCCCTACCCTGCGCTACATTGGGACCCATGCCGGAACTGCCAGAAGTCGAGACCGTTCGTCGCGGGCTGGAGCGGCGCCTGAAGGGGCGCGTCCTGTCCGACGTGGAGGTGCGTCGCCCCGATCTGCGCTTTCCCCTGCCCGAGCGGCTGGCGGAACGCCTGAAAGGGCGTCGCATCGACGATCTGCGCCGCCGCGCCAAATATCTGCTGTTCGACCTGGACGACGGCATGACCCTGATCGGTCATCTGGGCATGTCGGGCCGGATGAACATCCACGACGCCCGCCCCAACAGCGTCGCACCGCACGAACATGTGGTCTTCGTCGCTGATGACGGCACGACGGTCACCTTTCAGGATCATCGGCGGTTCGGCTATTTCGACCTGATCGAGACCGGGGCGCTGGACACGCACCGGTACTTCATCAACCTGGGTCCGGAACCGCTGGGCGAAGATTTCGATGGTGCGGAACTGACCCGGCGTCTGACCGCCAAGAAAACCCCCATCAAGGCTGCGCTGCTGGACCAGCATGTCGTCGCCGGACTGGGCAACATCTACGTCTGCGAGGCGCTGTTCAGGGCGGGCATATCGCCGAAGCGCAGTGCCTATTCGGTCGCGGGCGCGCGCGCCGAACGGCTGGTGCCGCACATCAAGGATGTCCTGAACGACGCCATCGCAGCAGGCGGTTCGACGCTGCGGGATTACGTTCAGGCGTCCGGCGAACTCGGCTATTTCCAGCACGATTTCCGGGCCTATGGGCGCGAAGGCGCGCCATGCCGGAAGACCGGCTGCACGGGCATCGTGAAACGCATCGTCCAGTCCGGCCGCTCGACCTTCTATTGCAGCACCTGCCAGCGCTGACGCACTGGCGCATGGCTGCAGATCGTCAGCAAATGGCTGGCAGCGGCAAGAATTTGAGTTACATATCGGCTCAGACACTGATGTGACATTGGGGAGAACACCTGTGGGTTACGAATGCATTCTGACAGACACGCGCGGCCCGGTCGGGCTGATCACGCTGAACCGGCCCGACGCGCTGAATGCGCTGAACAAGCAGCTGATGGATGAGTTGACCGAAGCGCTGGGCAAATACGAAGCCGACGACGCCATCGGCGCGATGGTGATCACCGGATCCAAGAAAGCCTTCGCGGCGGGCGCCGACATCAAGGAAATGCAGTCCAAGTCCTACATGGACGCCTACATGGAAGACTTCATCACCGCGAACTGGGAGACGACCTCGCGCACGCGCAAGCCGGTGATTGCCGCGGTTTCAGGCTATGCCCTGGGCGGCGGCTGCGAACTGGCCATGATGTGTGACTTCATCCTGGCGGGCGAAAGCGCCAAGTTCGGCCAGCCGGAGATCAATCTGGGCGTCATTCCCGGCGCGGGCGGCACCCAGCGCCTGACCCGCTTCGTCGGCAAGTCCAAGGCCATGGAGATGGTGCTGACCGCCCGCATGATGGACGCCGAAGAGGCCGAGCGCGCGGGACTGGTGAGCCGCATCGTCGCCGATGACGATCTGGTCGAGGAAGCCGTCAAGACAGCGACCAAGATCGCCGAACTGTCACGGCCCTCGGTGATGATGGCCAAGGAATCGGTGAACAAGGCCTACGAGACCATGCTGCGCGACGGCGTGATGTTCGAACGCCGCCTGTTCCATTCGCTGTTTTCGACCGAAGACCAGACCGAAGGCATGTCGGCCTTCGCCGAGAAGCGCAAACCGGCCTTCAAGAACCGCTGATCGTCGGTCCAGACGACTATTTGTCCAGATACGGACGCAGGCGCTCCATCGCTTCGGAGAGCGCCTGCTCCGAACTGGCGAAACACAGCCTGAGATAGCCTTCGCCCTGCGGGCCGAACGCGATGCCGGGCGCGATGCCGACGCCCGCTTCGTCCCGCAGCTTCAGCGCGAATTTCAGACTGTCATCCATCCCCTCGACGGCGAAGAACGCATAGAACGCGGCGTCCGGCTGTGTGTAGCGCACGCGTGAAAACCGGCTGAGGGATTGCGTGACCAGATCGCGCCGCCGGCGCAGCCGCTCGACCAGCCCGTCGATGTAGGGATCACCGTCCCGAAGTGCTGCGACACCGCCGTGCTGCACGAAGGTCGTCGGCCCGGCGATATTGTATTCGTTCAGCTTGCCCAGTTGCGTCTCCAGCGCGGGCGGTGCGGTGATCCAGCCCAGCCGCCAGCCGGTCATCGACCAGCTCTTCGAGAAACTGTTGATCGAGATCAGGCGATCCTCGGGTTCTGCGATCTCGATGAAGGCCGGTGCATGGTGGCGGTCGTAGACCAGCCGGGCATAGACGTCGTCGGCGATGATCCAGATGCCCTTCTCGCGCGCCCACGCCATGATCGCGTCGCGCTGATCCTCGGACATCATCCAGCCCGTCGGATTGCCGGGCGAGTTCACGAAGATCGCCCTGGTCCTACCATCGGCCGCATCGAACAGCTTCTGAAGGTCCAGCGACCAGGCACCGTCCGTCTCGTCCAGCCCGACAGGTCGGATCTCGCCGCCCATGATGCGGATCGTCTCGGAGCAGTTGGGCCAGACCGGGCTGACCACCAGCACATTGTCGCCCGGATCGACCAGCGCCTGGAACGACAGCATGATCGCGTTCATGCCCGAGGCCGTCACCGTGAAGCGGTTCAGGTCGAAGTCACGCCGGTAGACGCGTTCCATGTAGGCCTTGATTTCCACACGCAGCGGTTCGATGCCGGAATTCGGCGCGTAGAAGGTTTCACCCGCATCGATCGCCGCCTTCGCGGCTTCGCGCACGAACGACGGTGTCTCCTCGTCAGATTCACCAAACCAGAGCGCGATCATTCCCTCTTTCCCGATCGAGTTCATCGAGACTTCGCGAATCTTCGAATCCGGCAGATCGCGGATCAGGTCACGCACCTGTGCGGGCATACGGCTCATGATTTTTCCTTCAGGACGAGGCGAAGCAGCTCTTCCGCCGCCTTTTCGACCGACTTCTCCCCGGTCGTCAATGATTTTGCCAGCCGATCCATGTCCGCCTGATCGGCCCGGGCGAGCCGGGCAGACGCGAGATCCAGCGCCGCGCGACGGACCAGGCGCCGCGCCCGCGCAAGGGGTGCGGCAACACGCCGGGACTGGCCAAGTTCGGTGACCGCATCCGCCAGTGCCTGCACGCCCTCACCCGTGATGGCGGTGGCTTTCAGTACCGGCGGGCGTGTCTCGACGGGCCGCATATTGGCCATGGTCTTCAGATGCCGCACGGTCTGGCTGGCGAGCGGGTGATCGCCCTTGTTCACCAGCAGGATATCAGCGATCTCCAGAATACCGGCCTTGATGGCCTGCACATCGTCGCCCAGCCCCGGCGCGGCGACGACCACCTTCACGTCGGCGATGTCGGCGATCTCGACTTCCGACTGTCCCGCACCGACGGTTTCCAGAACGATCATGTCCCAGCCGCCGGCATCCATGCAGTCCATGACACGCACGGCACTGCGCGACAGACCGCCCAGATGGCCCCGGCTGGCGAGCGAGCGCACGAAGACACCGTCATCGTCGGCATGTCGGGTCATCCGGATCCGGTCGCCCAGTATCGCACCGCCGCTGACCGGGCTGGAGGGATCGACCGCCAGCACACCCACCCTGAGACCGCGCTTGCGCTGTTCGCCGACGAAGACATTCACCAGTGTCGATTTGCCCGCGCCCGGCGGACCCGTAAAGCCCACCGAGATCGCGCGCCCCAGCCGGCCCTGCATCGCGCGCACGATCCGCGCCGATTCAGGTCCGTCATTCTCGATGATCGTGATGACGCGCGACAGCGCCCGGCGGTCGCCCGCCAGCCACGCATCTATCCAGTCGGGTGCGGACGAAGCCAACGGCAAACCGCCTTTCAGCGCTCTTCCTCGAAGCGGTCATCAACCAGCGTCTTCAGGGCGGCGACGGCCTGCGCCGCATCGGGGCCTGTCGCCGTAACGTCGATCGCGCAGCCATTCGCGGCCGCCAGCAGCATCAGCCCCATGATCGAATCCCCGCCGACGGACATGCCGCCTCTCTCGACGGTGATCTTCGCGTTCCACTCCGAGGTGCACTGCACGAACTTCGCGGCGGCCCGGGCGTGCAGGCCCTTTTCGTTGCAGATCATCAGCCGTTCTCTGATGACCTCTTGCGCAGCACCGCTCATTCCTCGCTGCCCGCCAGGACGGACGAGGCGATATTGATGTACTTGCGACCGTATTCCTGCGCCGTCTCGGCGGTTTCCTTCAGGGTGCCGGTTTCCCGCACCGTCGCCAGCTTGATCAGCATCGGCAGGTTCATGCCGGCGATCACCTCGACCTTGCCCTGATCCATGATCGAGATCGCGAGGTTGGAGGGTGTGCCGCCGAACATGTCGGTCACGACAATCACACCGTCGCCGCCGTCCACGTCCGCAACGGCGTCCATGATGTCGTTGCGCCGCTGCTCCATGTCGTCGTCCGGACCGATGGATATGGCGCGCACATTCTGCTGCGGCCCGACAACATGTTCGGTGGCGGCGATGAATTCATCAGCCAGCCTGCCGTGTGTGACCAACACCATCCCGATCATCGGCGCATATTCCTGTTCCGTGTTTTTCCGAGGCGACGCATCCGAACACCTACTGCCGTTGCAGGTCGCGGTGACGAACCGTCACATGATGGCCGGCATTGCGCAAGCAGGTGCCGAACAGTTCCGCACTGTAGACGGACCGGTGCCGACCGCCCGTACAGCCGAAGGCGATGGTCAGGTAGGACTTGCCCTCGTGACCGTATCGCGGCGTCAGGAAAGCGAGCAGGTCCTCGATCCTTTCGCGGAATGCCGCCCAGCCCGGATCCGTCCTGATATGGGCGCGGACGGGTTCGTCCAGTCCGGTCTGATGGCGCAGTTCGGGATCGTAGTAGGGGTTCTTCAGAAACCTGACATCGAACACCAGGTCGGCATCCCGGGGCAGGCCGCGCTTGAACGAGAAGGACGTGACATGAACCTGCAGACCCGCCGAGCGCACCGGGCTGAAGCGCGTGCGCAACTGGTCCCGGAGTTCGGGCAGGGAGAGATCAGAGGTATCGATGATTTGGTCGGCCTGGTCGCGCAGATCGGCGAGCAGCTGCCGTTCATGGCGGATACCGTCCATCACGGTGCGATCCGCGGCCAGCGGATGCCGCCGCCGGGTCTCGGTGAAGCGCCGCTGCAGGACATCCGCGTCGGCATCGAAGAAGCAGAGGCCGCTGGAGGTGCCCAGGCGGACCCGCAACTGATCCACATGGTCGGCAAGCGTATCGGGGTTGAAGCCGCGTGTGCGTGTGTCGATACCGACCGCCAGCGGCAACTGTTCGATATCGGGGTTTGCATCCCCCAGATTCAGCAGACCCTCCAGCATCGACTGAGGCAGGTTGTCGACCACTTCCCAGCCGAGGTCTTCCAGCATCTTCAGGCCGGTCGACTTGCCCGCACCGGACATGCCGGTTACCAGCAGAACGCGCCGGGGGTGCTGGGCCATCTGATCGTCGCTCATGTCAGCAACATGCCGGGTTCGCCAAGGGTACGAAAGAACATTTCCACCTTCTCCGGCGCGGACGCCTGGAACGGATCAAGCCTGAGTTCCGGCAGGGCGACCTGTTCCACCCTTGCTGAGACCGGGGCGGGCATGCGTTCGATCTTCCCGCCGGGTTCAAGAAGCCGTATCTGACCCGTCACAACCGCCTGGTCCACAATCTGGTCGGCCGGGAGCCTGAGAAGCCCCAGCCCCCGCACCTCGATCATGCCGGCGAGTCTTTCCGGCGCCGATGCCAGCACCTTCCCGTCCTGCCGATCGAGTTCGGTCCGGTCATCGGCGACCAGCAGCCAGCCGCGCCCCAGCATCCGGAGCGCCAGATCGGACTTGCCGCTGCCCGACGGACCGGTGATCAGAAGTCCCCTGCCATCGCGCGCGATACAGGTCGCGTGGACCGGCGGCGCGCTCACCGTTTCGCAATGACCGCATAAACCAGCGTCGCCTGCGCGGCGGGCTTTTCCTGCTGGCCGTCGGCATACATCACGCAGTCGCCGAACATCATGCTGCGTCCTTCCTTGGTGACCTTCACCTCACAGATAAGGTCTGCATCCGCCACCGCACGAAAAAAGCTGGTCGACTGTTGCACTGTCGCGATGTTCTGCCCGTGCGAAAGACAGGACCGGACGGCAAAGACCATGGCTGTATCGGCGACTGCCATCATGGCCTGTCCGGAAAGAGTGCCCCCGATGCGGTTAAGCCGTTCGCTCCGGGGCACGCGGACACGCACCGCGCCGCGATCGACGGACTCGACGATCAGCCCAAGATCCTGAACCCAGGGCGCGAACCACTCGGCGGCTCCGGCGCGCGCCTGTTCAAGCGTAAGTTCCGTCATCCTATCCCCCGCGTGCAATCGTTCCGACGGACCCGTTGTAACAGCGCCCGACAGGGAAACAAACAGAGCGCCCGTCGATCGCAGCCCCGTCATGTGACTCGCCTGTTGGTATCCAACCACTTCCAGATTGCGAATACATATTCGGATTCATGATGTCGATGAGCAGCTTTCCGTGGTCGCGGCTGGTGGCTCGACGACATCAATCCATCGCACTGACCGGCCCTGCAAGACAGGCATCCGCTGGCGCGCAAGAGGCACGCGACCGACACGGAACGACGAGAAATTGCAGGAAATCATACTGGTGTGAGGATTGCAGGCCTGCGTTCCACCTGATCCGGAGAGCCGTGTGAAAATGCAAATTGCAACAGCCGTGACCTGCGCCGTGCTCCTGCTTGCAGCCATGCTGCCGGCGGACGCCGCGCGTGCAGTCCAGGGCAATGCGGCATCCGCGGATCCCTCGATTGATGCGCACAAGCAGGCCTACGGCCATTTCACCAAGGGCCGCTACGCCGAGGCCGTCATCATCTGGCAGGAACTCGCCGCAAAAGGCGATGCCGTCGCGCAGAACAATCTCGGCCTGGCCTATCAGAACGGCAAGGGCGTCGAGCGCGATCACGAACTGGCATTGAAGCTTTTCGGACTCGCTGCCGCGGGCGGGCGCGCCGCAGCGAAGAACAATCTGGCGCGCATGTACTATCGCGGTCAGGGAACGCCCCGCGACCTGCCGATTGCGCGTCAGTGGTATCTGGAAGCCGCCGAGCAGGGCCATGCGAACGCTGCCAAGAACGTCGGCGTCATGATGCTGAACGGCGAAGGCGGGCCAGGCGATCCAGAGGCCGCGCTGAACTGGTTCCGTATTGCCGCCGAGAACAACGAACGACGCGCCTTCTATTACATCGGCCTGATGCACACACGCGGCATCGTCGTCGAACGCGACTGGGAGAAGGCCGTGACCTGGTACCGCAAGGGTGCCCGGAAAGGCGAGGTCTCGTCGCTGTACATGCTGGCCAGCGCCTATCGCGCGGGCCGAGGCGTCGAGACCGACAAACCGCAGGCGGTTCGCCTGCTGCGCCAGGCGGCGGCGCGCGGCAACTACCGGGCCGTGACAGATCTGGGCGACATGTTCGCATCGGGTCAGGGCGTCAGGCGCAATCCGGCACAGGCGATCTTCTGGTACGGCCTGGGTGCCAGTGCCGGTCGGGACGAGGACCGGCAGGCGATGATGCGCCTGCTCGACAGCGCCGATCCCGGCGCCGTGAAACGCGCGCAGAGGCTGCGCGAGACCTTCCTGACAGCAATTTCACCGCGTGCACGCGCACGATTTCTCCGCGTCACGTCCTGACAAACCTTCGAGCAACAAAGACTGACAAGAAATATGACAATGACTGATACCAGAGACGGGAAAAAGGGTGTGGGCACATCCGCCATTCAGAAGCGGTCCGTGCGCATCGCGGGGCATCCCACCAGCATTTCGCTCGAAGATGCCTTCTGGGAGGCGCTGCGGGAACTGGCTTCGGATCGGCAGATCAAGCTGAGCGAACTGGTGGAACAGATTGACGCCGAGCGATCCAGCCAGAACCTGTCGAGTGCGATCAGGGTCTACGTGCTGAGTTCGTACCGTGATCAGACGACGACGTGAGGAATATGACCGGGGTGAATAACGGACTAAGCGGCCGGCAAACGCCGCCCTCAACGCACCACGTCGGCCTGCAGGTCATGCAGCGATCCGCGTAACCGGATCATCTCGTCCCCGGCGAAGCGCACTTCCATTTCCGCCTGCCATCCCGGCAGATCGATCTCACCGAGAATCCGGACCGCGCTGTCATCGCTCGCCTCCGCCTGCAGGGGAGGCGACAGCCTGATCACCCCGCGCCGGAGCGGAATCTGTCCCGACACCTCGGAAATCGGGGGCTTTGCCAACCCGGCCGAGCTGTCCCAGGCCAGTTCTCCGTCGCCGATCCTGATCTGACCCTGAAGGTTGCGCACCAGATCGAATGCCGTCACGCCCTGGCCCGTCGCATCGATATCAAGGTCAAGCGTGCCTGTGATCCCGGACTCAACACCCAGCAGCGGCCCCAGCCAGCTTTTCAGGTCGCCGCCCCGCAGCTTCAGGGACGTCTGCAGCGCCGGAAAACCGGTGGTTTCCAGAAGGATCTCGCCCGAAACATCGCCTCCGCCGAGGTTCGCCTGAAGCTTCTTGACGGCACCGCCAGCGGCACCCGTGCTCAGATCGAACCGCCCTTCGGTCAGGGTGAGCCCCTCCACCGTCAGGCTCTCGAATGCCACGTCGGCTGACAGGGAAAAGCCTTCCGGACCCGGATTCTCAAGCGGCTGCCGGGACCATCGTTCGGACCGGTCACCCGTCTGCGCCACCCGCGCAGCACCCGAAGTCCCCGCCGGGACAAAGCGGTCGGCATCCAGCACCAGACCGGACAGCCGGGCCGTCACCGCAGGTCGGCGCTGCCGCCAGTCCACGGTCAGTTCGCCTGACATCCGGTCATCGCCATTCTCGACAATCAGGTCGGTCAGCATTGATCGCTCGGCATTTCCGTTCAGCCGCGCGGTCATCTGGACCGGGGTCGGCAGATCAGGTGGGAACTGCCGGTCCGGCCAGAAAGAACGGACGAGTTCCGAGACATCGCCATGACGAAAAAGCAGATCGAAATCATAGTCTGGCCGCCCCTTGTCCAGATCACTGATTGATCCGTTCGCTTCAAGGCGGGCCTGCATGACATCGATCCGACCGTCCAGCGTAAATGACCCGGCACTGCCCTTCAGCGTCGCGGCGGTCACCGCAGGTCCGGAAAGCGCGAACGGCGGATGGAATCCCGGAACGGCCACATCCCGCAGGAGGGACGCTTCCCGGGAGGACAGGCTGACGTCCAGATCGAAACGGGGATCGCCCAGAAGGGCGGACAGCAGACCGGACACCTGGCCGGAGATCTCGGCCGATCGGATATCGGCATCCAGCGCCGTTCGCGACAAGCTGCCTTCGATGCCCAGATTGATTGCCAGATCGCTGGTCCTGCCGAGCATCCGGAAGACCTCGTTTGCGCTGCCGCCAAACAGGCCTTCGGGCTGATCGGCCTGAACTGTCGCCCGAAAGAGCATCTGCGGGTTTTCCGGCGTGTCCAGCTGTCCGGACAGGGTCAGCGCCGCACCGTCGAGATCGCGCACGTTCAATGTCTTCAGATCGAGCGCACCGCCGATCAGCCCGAAGTCCATGAAGACGTCGCGCGCGACCGAGGATCCGGCAATCAGCCGTTCGATGCGGATGGTCGAATTGGTGTCGAAACCGTTCAGGAACGACAGGTCCGGCGCGCCGTCCGGCCCCGACAGAAGCGACCGGACATCGCCCCCCGGCACCAGGAGCCGCACATAGGCATTGGCGTTGATCTGGTCCAGGGTCAGGTTGGTGCTGAACGACGGTCGCTTCACGAGCGCGATCGCGAGCCCGCCCCGGATGCGGGATTGATCGACGGTCAGATCGAGCGCCGAAATCTGGGCAACGTCGCTGCTGACGCTGATACGGCTTGTCGCCGCAAGATTGCGCAAACGTCCCTGCCCGCCGGACTCGACCGGAACGCCCCCCGACAGCAGAAGCGCGGCCAGATTGTCCGACGAGAGGTCGGCCTGCCCCCCGATCCGGAAAGCGCCGCCTGAAAGACGCATCTCGCCGACAAAGGAAAAGGCTGATCCGCCGGACGCCTGCGCAGTCAGATGATCGACTGTCAGCAGCCCCCTGTCGTAGACGCTGTCCAGAGAGAACTGGCGGATGAATCCGTCCGGGAAGGACACGAGGCCGGCATCGAGACGGAGGCGCGTCCTGACGGGCCATCCGGCGTCTGCGTCCGGCTGACGGCCGGCAAGCTCGGTGAACAGGCCGGCCAGCCAGGGCTTCAGCGCCATTCCGTCCACCTGATCGAACGCGATGGCAGCATCGATATCGAAGATGGTGCCCGCCACCACGGTCAGCCTTCCGCCAAAGGCGGTGGTTTCGATCGTACCGTCAACGGCCTCCAGCGCGATCGCGTCTGCATTGACCGTGGCCTGCCCCTGCAGCGTGGCTGACAGGGGCCGGGGCAGACGCGCAGCCAGCAGGGAATGTTCCCCAAGCGCGGCCAGATCGTCGACCGCGAGCTTCATCTCGCCGGTCGCCGGCAGATCCGCACCGTCGGCAAGACGCCCCTGAAACGCCAGATTGCCCAGTTGCTCGACATTGATATCGACCGACACGGCAGGACGGTTGCCCGCCGACATGCGGAAATCCAGATCCGCCCGTCGCCGCTGCCACAACCCGGTCAGTTCGCTTCTGAGCGCACCCGTCGCCTCGTCCGCACGGATCGACCCGGCGATCTCGTAGACATCCGCACTTCGACCCGTGCGGGCATCGCTGAAACCGAGACGTCCGTCGCTGATGGTCAGCATCCGCACGACCGCCCGCGCACCGCCCGGCCGCACCCAGTTCCGTCGGCCGGCGAGGTCGGTCTGCAGACGCACCACCGGCTTCTCCAGCGTGGCGCGATTGACCAGCAACGTCCCGCCCAGCAGCCTGCCCAGCGACAGGCCCAGTTCCAGATGATCGGCGACCAGAAGTGGCGGCAGACCTGCCGCATCGGACGGCGCCGAAACGACCATGTCGTCGGCAACCAGCCTGGGCGTGGGCAGCAGCCGGAAGCTCATCTCGCCGTTGATCTGTACCGGCTGACCGATCACGCGTGAGGCCGCCGCCTCTATCCTGTCGCGATAGTCACTGGCGTCGATCAGCAGAGGGGCCGCAAAAAGGCCTGCAACCACCAGCACCGCGACAGTGCAGACGCCGATCAGTAGGATACGCAATGGTCTGTCCGTCATCCGTGTTTCGAGAGTTGCCGGTCCGGTTGCCCGTCCGTGACCAGCCAGTCCGGCCTATTAATCATGCGTCCGGGCCCGACGCAATCCAGTGACCGCCAACACCGTGGGTGCAGCAACGCTTGCGTCGTCCTTGTGATCCGCTAAGGTTTTGAACATACATGAAAGGCAGCTCAGCGTACCGGCCAGACCATATGTCTTCTGATTGTCTTCCGGCGGCAGCATTCAGGCGTTAAGCAGTTGGTATGAACAAGGTTGTCAATCTCAACCAGGTCAGAAAACGGAAACGGCGCGTTGAAGCCGCGAAGAAGGCTGACGAGAATCGCATCCGGCACGGACGTACCCGGGCCGAACGCGAACGATTGAGTGCAGAGACCCGAAGGAAGCGCGCGCTTCTGGACGGCAAGCAGATTGAGACCGATGACGGTTTTTGAGGGGGATGCCGGTTCTTCCGGTTGTTCTGAACAGATTTAGGTAGCCCTGTGGGGGGCAAAGGAGGGAATGCCATGAAAGCGTCCGATCTATTCGTAAAGTGTCTGGAAGAGGAAGGTGTGGAACGCATCTTCGGTGTGCCGGGTGAGGAAAACGCCGATACGATGATCTCGCTGATCGACAGCAAGATCGAATTCGTGCTGTGCCGTCATGAACAGGCCGCTGCCTTCATGGCCGACGTCTACGGTCGTCTGACCGGCAAGGCCGGCGTCTGCCTGGCGACGCTTGGCCCGGGTGCCACCAACCTGGTCACCGGCATCGCCGATGCCAACATGGACCGTGCGCCCGTCGTCGGCATCATCGGCCAGGCCGGCACCTACCGCCTGCACAAGGAAAGCCATCAGAACATGGACTCGATCGCCATGTTCCGCCCGATCACCAAATGGGCGCAGACCGTGTCCAACGCCGGTGCCATTCCGGAAATCGTCCGCAAGGCCTTCAAGGTCGCCGAAGCCGAGAAGCCCGGCGCCGTGATGATCGAGCTGCCGGAAGATCTGGCCAAGAACGATGTGGATGCGACCCCGCTGACCCCGATCCGCACACGCCGTCCCGGAGCGGACCACAAGGCTGTCAAGGAAGCCATCGACGTCATCCTGGACGCCAAGAAGATCGTCATCCTGGCAGGCAATGGTGCGATCCGGAAACGTGCCGCCGCGCAGCTGGAAATCCTGGCCAGGAAGCTGGGCGTCGGCGTCATCAACACCTTCATGGGCAAGGGCGCGGTGCCCCGCGATTCCGAGTACTGCCTGTTCACCATGGGCCTGCAGGGCAAGGACCACGCGAACGTCTTCATCGACAGCTGCGACACGGTGATCTCGGTCGGCTATGACCTGGTCGAATACAGCCCCAGCCACTGGAACAAGACCAAGGGCAAGAAGTTCGTCCATGTCGATTTCTGGCCGGCGGAAATCGACAGCGACTATGAAGTCACCGTCGACGTGCAGGGCGATATCGCCGATGCGCTGTGGCAGATGAACGAGGAACTGGATGCCCGGGGCGTCACCAAGCCGCCGTTCGATATCGGCAGCGTTCAGAATCTGCGCCAGACCATTCTGGACGACTTCGCGATGGAGAAGGACGACACCTCCTTCCCGATGAAGCCGCAGAAGGTGCTGTGGGATGTGCGCGAGGTGCTGGGCCCGGACGACATTCTCCTGTCGGACGTCGGTGCGCACAAGATGTGGATCAGCCGCTACTACCAGTGCGATACGCCGAACACCTGCATGATCTCCAACGGTTTCTGCACCATGGGCTTCGCCATGCCGGGTTCCATCGGTGCCAAGATCGCCAAGCCCGACAGCAGGGTTCTGGCCATCAACGGCGATGCCGGCTTCATGATGAACGTCCAGGACATGGAAACCGCGGCCCGTCTGGGCATCAACGTGGTCTGGATGGTCTGGTGCGATGGCGAGTACGGCCTGATCAAGTGGAAGCAGCAGAACGGCTTCGACGGCAAGCATTCGAAACTGGACTTCACCAATCCCGATTTCGCAGCCATGGCTGCGGCATTCGGCATCTGGGGCAAGAACCTCACGTCGGTCGATGAACTGAAGCCGGCGCTGGAGGAAGCCTTCAAGCAGAAGGGCCCGGCCCTGATCGCGCTGCCGATAGACTATTCGGAGAACGTGAAGATGACCAAGCGCCTCGGCGCGATCGAAGCGGTTATCTGATCCTTCCGAACAAACGGTCCACGGAAAGGCGGGCTGGCGACGGCCCGCCTTTTCTGTTGGCGACAAAGCGGTTAAACACCGGACAGGTTTGGTTGCCAGCACTCTGGCATTTCTGATCGGGAATCCTTGATGCTGCGACGCCTGTACGACTGGACGATGGGACTGGCCGCGCACCGTCGCGCGCCGTGGGCGCTGGGCGGCATCAGTTTCGCCGAGTCGAGCTTCTTTCCGATTCCCCCGGATGTCGTCCTGATCCCGATGGTCCTGGCCGACCGCTCGAAGGCGTTCCTGTACGCGACCATCGCCACGGTCACGTCGGTCCTGGGCGGGCTGGCCGGATACGCCATCGGCTTCTTCCTTTTCGAAGCCCTCGGCCAGCCGATTCTGGAAATCTACGGCGCTGCCGAGAAATTCGCCGATTTCAGCGACAACTACAACGAACGCGGCGCGTGGATCGTCTTCTTCTTCGGCGTCACGCCCTTCCCCTACAAGGTGATCACCATCGCTTCGGGTGCGACGGCGCTGGACGTCTGGACGTTCGTCGCGGCCAGTGTCGGCGCGCGCGGATTGCGTTTCTTCCTGGTCGCCGGCCTGCTCTGGTGGTTCGGGGAGCCGATCCGCACCTTCATCGAGAAATACCTCGGCATCCTGACCCTGATCTTCATGGTCTGCCTGATCGGCGGCTTCGTGGCGGTGCGCTATTTATTCTGATTGCCGCTGCGCGGGCATCATCCTAAGTCATCAGCATGATTGATCGGATGTCCGGAAATCTGGGTGCCACCATCCTGCTGATCGCGGGTGTCGCGCTCGGTACGGCGCTCATGTCCCAGTATGTATTCGGACTTGAGCCCTGCGCCCTGTGCGTCTGGCAGCGCTGGCCATATGCGGCGGCGCTGGCTGTCGGCGTCCTTGCCATCCTGATCCGCGGGGGCCGCGGCTGGTTCGCGCTGGCGGCGGCCATCTGCTTTGCGACGACCGCCGGGTTCGGCGTATTCCATGCGGGTGTCGAGGAAGGCCTCTGGCAGGGGCTGGCGACCTGTTCCGGGGCCGACACACCCGGCAGTCTGGACGATTTGCGCGCGCAGGTGCTCGGCAGCCAGCCTGCCCGCTGCGACCAGGTGCCCTTCTCGTTCCTGGGACTGTCCATCGCCGGCTGGAACGCGGTCTATGCGTCTGTCGCCACGCTGTTGATGCTGGTCCTCGCCGTTCGTCACCTCAGGAGGCCCCGGTGAAACCTGCCCTGCCCGGAGAAATGTCGAAGGAAGAACGCCTGGCGCAGATCCTGCGCGTGGATCAGGCCGGGGAATATGGTGCCAAGCGCATCTACGCGGGCCAGCTCGCGGTGCTGGGAAAGTCCCGCTCGGGCGACGTCATCCGCCACATGGCCGAGCAGGAGGAACGGCACCTCCGCACATTCGACGATCTGCTGAACCAGCGGCAGGTGCGGCCCACCCTGCTGTCACCCGTCTGGCACGTCGCGGGATATGCGATGGGCGCGGCCACCGCCCTGATGGGAGAGAAGGCCGCCATGGCCTGCACCGAGGCCGTCGAGGAGGTCATCGACGCGCATTACGCGGCCCAGGCCGCCGAACTGGGCGATGACGAACCCGAACTGCGTGACAAGATCGAGCAGTTCCGCGCGGAAGAACTGGAACACCGGGATACGGCACGTGAACATGATGCCGCGGGTGCGCCGGGCTACGGATTGCTCACCGCTGGTGTCAAGGCAGGGTCGCGCCTTGCGATATGGCTCTCGACACGATTCTGAGTCAGAATTGTGCCCATGGAACAGAATCTGACACGCGATATCACCGAGGCCGAGAAAGAAACCTTCTGGCGGGACGGCGTAATCTGTTTGCGCGGCTTCTTCGATGCCGACTGGATCGAACGCATGCGCGTTGCCGTGGATGATGCCATCGCCAATCCCGGCCCGATGAAGCTGAACCTGAATCAGGGACTGAACGGCAAGTTCCACGGAGACAGCTTCGTCTGGACCTGGCAGGACGATTTCAGGGCCTTCGTCTTCGACAGTCCGGCGGCGAAGATCGCGCAGCAGGTATTGGGCGCGAAGGAACGCGTCACGCTGTTCTTCGACACGCTTCTGGTGAAGGAACCGGGATCGCAGGCCGTGACCCCCTGGCATCACGACCAGCCCTACTGGCCGATCGAAGGCGAACAGGTCTGCACGGTGTGGACGCCTTTCGACCCGGTGACCCGGGAGTCCGGCGCGGTCGAATATCTGGTCGGTTCGCATCGCTGGGGCAAGCGATTTCAGCCGCAAAGCTTCACCGGCGACGACCGGTATGGCAGCACGATGGAACCGATCCCGGACATCGAGGCGGAACGCGATAGGCACGAGTTCGTGGTCTACGAGACGGAACCCGGCGACTGCATCGTCCATCACGGCCTGATCCTGCACAGCGCGCCGGGCAATTCGAACGTGTCGACCCGGCGGCGGGCGCTGGCGGCACGCTTCTGCGGCGATGATGCCACCTACCGCCCGGAAGGCAGCTTCCAGCCCCTGATCCGGGAACCCGGCATTCCGTCAGGCGCGCCGCTGGAGTGCGATCTGTTTCCGCGTGTCTGGCCACCGGAACACAGACCGGCCTGACGATTCCGGAAACGGCATGAAACCCGTTTTCCTTTCGTCAACGATCATGCGCTAGTATCACTGTACCAACGTGATCCGTAGCATGAGGCGAAACCGGGAGCATGAGTCCTTCAGACTCCGTCGATATCTGGAAGAAGGCATTCTGCGGTCTGAACGCGGCGACGGCGATCACCCGTTGTCAGGGCGGTTCATTTTCTCTGGAAGCCATCAGCGGCAGCTTTCGGGAACTTCTCCACGGCTGCGGCATCGAACCCTCCGCGCTGTTTTCCGGGCTGCTGGACAGCCTGGACCCCCGGACACCCGGCGCGTTTCCCAACCAGCCCGACTGGCGTATCCAGCATCTTTCCCTCGACGACGGAACGCATCACCTGTGGCAGGCCACACGCCAGGCCGCGCATACGGTCATCGATGAAGTGGCCCAGTGGGTGGCGTCGGCGTCGGTCGGCGACATGGGCATTTTCTTCTTCGACCCCGAAGGAAAACTGCGCGCCTACAACAACGGCGTCCGCCATTACTTTCCGCCGCGTCCCGGCTTTCCGAAACCCGGCGGCAGCCATGCCGATCAGCTGGAAGCCATCATCGAGACCTATGATATCGACCGCCAGTCCGAAAAATTCGACGCGTGGTACGCCAGCCTCGAAAATATCTACCAGATGCCCGGCAATCCGCGCCTGGGCGTGACGCCAAGCGGACGCTGGGCCCTGTCGACGGCCAGCCGGATGGCCGACGGGTCCACATTCCTGCTGATGAACGACGTGACCGAGTTCCGTGAACGTGACCAGCAACTCAAGCTGTTCATGCGCAACGCTCACGGCATTCTGTTCTCACGCCGGTCGCTGGACGCGGACGGCAGCCTGCAGGTATGGGGCAGCGGCCAGTCTGCCATCGCGCCGAACCCGACCAGCCCCGGTCAGGCTGCTGCCGACGACTGGTTCGACCGGATCGACGAGCGGGACAGGGACGCCTACGCCGCTGCCATGCGCGCGAAGCGACCGGGCAGCGATCCCTACACGATCGAGTTCCGTTTCAAGACTCCGGACGCCGACAGGCCGCGCTGGGCGCGCGAGATCGGCTGGACCGTGCAGGACCAGAGGGGCCGGAACTATCTGGATGCGATCTACTTCGACATCACGTCGATGAAGCGGGCCGCCGCCGCCCTGAAAGAGAGCGAGGAACGGTTTCGCCAGTTCACCGAACTCGCCTCCGACTGGTATTTCGAAACCGACGCCGACCTGATCGTCACCTTCATATCCGAGCAGTACGAGCAGATCAGTCACGTGCCCAGCAGCCAGATTGTCGGCAAGCCCTTCGACAAGCTGATCGAACGGCGCACCAGTAGCATGAGCGAGGAAGACGGTCGTCCGTGGCATGACATGCTGAAGCGCTGGCGCCGGCATGAATCGCTGCGCGATCAGGTTCTGAGATACCGCGAAGACAGCGGGCGCTGGCGCACCGTCGGCTACAGCGCAGACCCCCGTTTCGACGAGGACGGGAACTTCATCGGTTATCGCGGCATCGGGCGCGATCTCTCCTCACTGGCGGAAGCCCAGAACAAGGCGCTTGATGCCCTGGCCAAGGCCGAGACCGCCAACGCCTCCAAATCCGCCTTCATTGCCAACGTCAGTCACGAACTGCGCACACCGCTGAACGCGATCCTGGGTTTCTCGTCGGTCATGGCAGAGGAGATCCTCGGCCCGATGGCGAACGAACGCTACCGGCGCTATGCGGAGGACATCAACAGCAGCGGCCATCACCTGCTCAGTCTGGTCAATGACCTGCTGGACATGTCCCGGCTGGAAGCCGGTCGCTACGACCTTGAGGAAGAGGAAGTCCGCATCGCCGACGAGATTGATACGGTGACGAAACTGCTGTCCGGTCAGGCCGGGGAACGGGACCTCCGGGTGGAGTGTGCCATCCGCGATCATGCGCTGCGGGCCGACAGTCGCGCCTTCCGGCAGATCCTGATCAATGTGCTCGCCAACGCCATCAAGTTCACCCATGCGGAAGGCAGCATCCTGATACAAGCGCGCCGATCGGAAGCGGGCGGGCTGGAACTGTCCGTGCATGACGATGGGGTCGGCATTGCGCCGGACCAGCTGGAACAGATATTCCAGCCCTTCGGTCGCGCCCGTTCCGAAATCGCCGCGGAAGGTACGGGCCTGGGCCTGCCACTCAGCCGCAACCTGATGAGTCTGCACCAGGGCGAACTGGACATTCAGAGCGAGGAGGGGCGCGGCACGAAGGTGATCCTGACCTTCCCGCCCGAACGCCTGATCCCGATTGCCAAGGACGCGAAGGGCGCGCAGTCCGCTACGGCGTGATCGCCTTGTCCGGGTTCATGATGTTGGCCGGATCCAGAGCACGCTTGATCCGCGACATCAGTTCCATTTCGACGTCCGACTTGTAGCGCCTGATCTCGTCGCGCTTCAGCCGCCCCAGCCCATGCTCCGCGCTGATCGAGCCGCCCATGTCGGCGACGATGCCGTGCACGACATCCGCGACGGCCTGCCATTCGCCCAGAAAGGCGTCCTTGTCACCGCCTTCGGGCTGCAGCGGATTGTAGTGCACGTTGCCGTCGCCGATGTGACCGAACGCCATCGACCTGAAGCCGGGAATGACCGCCTGCAGCGCCTGGTCGGCGCGGCGGATGAAGGCGGGCATGTCGGGCACCGGGATTGAAACGTCGTGCTTGATCGAGCCGCCCCCCAGCTTCTGGGCCTCCGACAGGCCTTCACGCAAGGCCCAGAAGTCATCCGCCTGGGCCACCGAGGCTGCAATCGTGGCATCGGCGACGAGCCCCTTCTCGAAGCCCTGTTCCAGCGCCGATTCCATCGCATTGCGAAGCGCACCACCACCACCCCCCGACGACAATTCCATCAGCACGTACCAGGGATGGCTTTCCGCAAACGGATCGCGCGCCTCGGGCAGCAGTTGCAGGACCAGATCCATGCCGAGGCGCGGCATGATCTCGAAGCCCGTGACCTGACCGCCGGAAGCCTGCTTCGACAGGGCCAGCAGTTCGACCGCCGATTCAGGATCCGGCAGCCCGATGAAGGCTACCTCCCGCTCGGCGGGCATGGGATAGAGTTTGAGCACAGCGGCCGTGATGACTCCCAACGTCCCCTCGGCCCCCACAAACAGGTGCTTCAGATCATAGCCCGTGTTGTCCTTGCGCAGACCTCTCAGGCCATTCCAAATCCGCCCGTCCGGCAGCACCACTTCCAGTCCCAGAACCAGATCGCGCATGTTGCCATAGCGCAGCACGGCGGTGCCTCCCGCGTTGGTGGAGAGATTGCCGCCGATCTGGCAGGTGCCTTCCGACGCAATCCGCATCGGAAACAGCCGCCCGGCCTCTTCGGCAGCCTGCTGGATGTCGGCCAGCACGCAGCCCGCCTCGACCGTCATGGTGTCGTTCAGCGGATCGACCGCCCGGATCCGGTTCATGCGACCGAGCGAAAGGACGATCTCGTCGCCGGTCTCGAAAGGTATCGAACCGCCGACCAGGCCGGTGTTTCCCCCCTGGGGCACGATCCGTGTCCCGGTTTCCGCACAGATGCGCACGATCTCCGACACCTGATCCGTGGTCTCCGGACGCAGCACCAGCGGGGACCTGCCGCGCCATTTCTCCCGCCATTCGACCAGATAGGGCTGCATGTCCTCCAAAGCGGTGATCGCGCCCTTCGGGCCGACCGCGCCGATCAGGCGGTCAATGGTCTCCTGTGCGATGTCGCTCATGATTTCCTCAGAACCAGATTGCCCGCCGCGTCCACCGCGCCGGACCAGCCATCCGCCACCAGCAGGGTCGATGTGCCATCCTCGACCAGCGCCGGTCCTCTCAGTTCCCGCCCCGCCGCTGGCCGCCCGCCGCACAGCGCGCGATGGGCCACGCCATGTTCGAACAGATCGACCGTTTCCGCCATCTCGTCGCCGGTTTCCGATTCCAGTACAGGAGGCTCGCCGGGATTGGCCGAGGCCCGGGCGCGGAAGGCGACGATCTCGGTTGCCGCGCCGCCGGCCTTGTCGAATTCGAAGACCCGATGATGCGCTTCGGCAAACAGGCGCGCGATCTCAGGAACACTCGTCATCGCACCGTCTCCCGGCAGTTCGACAGGAATCTCGAAGGCCTGTCCCACATAGCGCATGTCCAGCGACACGCGGACATCCACATCGCCCGACAAGCCCAGTGACCTGAGATGACGCACGGCGGCTTCCGAAACCGCGCGGATGGTCTCGGCAATCAGGTCTGCGGCGCTGTCTTCCAGCCTGATCTGCCGCGTCTGGCTTTCGAAGTGGACGAAATCCGAGGCCAGCAGACCATAGGCCGACATCACACCCGCCGCCGGTGCCACCAGCACGGTATCGATGCCCAGTTCCTCGGCGATCCGGCACGCCAGCATCGGACCGGCACCACCGAACGGGGCCAGCGCAAAGCTGCGCGGATCGTGACCGCGCTCGGTGGATATCCGCTGGATGGCGCGCACGATGTTGGCCTCGGCGATGCGTATGGCCGCGTCCGCCGCTTCCCGCAACGGCAGTCCGAGTTGCCCGGCCACAGGCGTCAGAACCGCTTCGGCCGCAGCCCGGTCCAGCGGCATGTCCCCGCCCAGGAACGTCTCCGCCCGGATCGAACCGCGGACCAGATGGCAGTCCGTGATGGTCGGCTGCCGCCCGCCCTTACCGTAACAGGCCGGTCCCGGATCGGCACCCGCCGATTCAGGGCCGACGCGCAGCAGGCCGCCATCATCGATCCAGACCAGCGACCCGCCGCCCGCACCGACGGTCGCGATATCGATCACCGGTGTCTTCACCGGCAACCCGTCGATTTCCGTCGCCGGCGCAAGATCGGGCTGGCCGTCACGCACCAGGCAGACGTCGGTCGATGTGCCGCCCATGTCGAAGGTGATGATGTCGCGGACACCCGAGCGCGCGGCCTGACGGGCCGCCCCGACGACCCCGGCAGCCGGGCCGGAGAACAGCGCGGTGATCGCCGAGCGCGCCATGCCTTCCGCCGGCAGCCTGCCGCCGTTCGACTGCATGACCGAGAACCTGCCGCGGTGCCCCCGCGACGACAGCGCCTCGGAAAACCGCCCCAGATAGGCGTCGATCACCGGCTGCACGTAGGCGGCCAGCGCGGTGGTCGATGCGCGTTCGTACTCGCGGAACTCGCGGCAGACGTCGGACGAACAGGTGACTTTCAGATGCTGGAAGCGGGCGCGGACCGCTTCGGCAATGGCCTGTTCGTGCCCTGGCTCGACGTATGAGTTCAGCAGGCAGATCGCGACAGCGCCGAAATCCTCATCCCCGGCCAGGCGCGCGCCGATGCGCTCCAGCGTGGCGTCCAGATCGAGCGGGGTCACGATCGCCCCCTCGGCATCGATACGCTCGGGAGCCTCGATCACGTCGCGGCGGGCCACGACCGGTTCGGGCTTGGCGTAGGCCAGGTCATAGATCTGCCGCCGGTTGTGCCGCTGAATGAACAGGATATCGCGCATGCCCTCGGTCGTGACCAGCAGCACCCGTGCGCCCTTGCGTTCCAGAATGGCGTTGGTCGCGACCGTCGATCCGTGGACCAGGTCATCGACCTCGGACAGATCGAGACCGGCAGCGTCGATCGCTGCGAGCGCGCCTTCGTCCGGCCTGGACGGCGTGGACGGCACCTTGGCCACCGACAGCCGACCGTCGGCCCCGATTGCAACCAGATCCGTAAATGTTCCACCGACTTCTACGCCGACACGCGTGCCACTCACCATGGTTCTCCGGAAGGTCTGATTTCGACAAGGAAGGATCGCGCCGATGGCGGCTGGTGGGCAACCCGGTAAATCTCGGACGCAAGATCCGCCGGTTTCGCAAACACGTCGTCCGGCAGGTCCGGCCAGCGCTTGCGGGCAAACGGCATGTCGATCAGCGCATCGATCACTATGTAGGCGACATGCACGTTCTTCGGCCCCAGATTGCGGGCCAGCGCCTCGGCCACGATTCGGCCACCAGCCTTGGACGGCGACCAGCCGATGAAGTTCGGCTTGCCACGCAAGGATCCCGTATTGCCGGTGACCATCAACCGTCCGTGGCCACGCTCGACCATCGCCGGACACAAAGTCTGCGCCGTCACCAGAAGTCCTGTCGCGTTCACCCGGAATGCCGTCTCGAAACTCTCGACAGTTATGTCTTCATATGCCCCGAACGACGCCATCGCGGCATTGTAGACGATGACATCGGGCAGGCCCTGCTCATCCACGATCCGCCGCAGGACGGATTTGTAGCCCTCGATATCCACCAGATCGGCGGGATAGCCGTGCGTCCCGGCCTCCTCGCGCGCCCAGCTTTCGAGCCGGCCCGCATGGCGCGCGATCATCGAGACCGTGTAACCTTCGTCGCGAAAGGCCCGGACCGTGTGCAGGCCGACACCGGGTCCGACCCCGATGACGAGACAGTGCTTCTCCGCCATCAGGCCGCAACCTGCTGGCAGGCTTCCAGAAATCCGTGCTGCATGCTCTGTCCTCCCCGACGCAGGGACTGTAACCTTGTTCCCCGGTCATGGGGAGAGAACACAATGACAGAATTTCTGAGCGCCGCCGATGCGGTCAAACGCATTCCGCCCGGCAGCACGATCTACGTCCAGGGGTCGGTGGGGGAGCCATCGGAGTTGCTGAAGGCGCTGGCGGCCGATCCGGACGCGGGCCGCGACTGCACCTTCATCGGCGTCAGCGTGCCCGGCATGAACCGGCTCGACTTCTCGACACTGCATCCGACGGCGCGCGCCATCGCCTTCTTCGGCACCGGCGACATCCGCGACAGTCTCGCCAGCGGCCGCACGGAATTCATCCCGAAGCAGTATCATGCGCTGCACCGTTATCTGGAGCAGGACGCGAACATCGATGTCGCGCTGGTCTCGCTGCGCGATGACGGCAATGGCGACTTCAGCCACGGCTTCGGACTGGACAGTCAGGACGCGGCCCTCGGTCAGGCCTCCCTCGTCATCGCCGAGGTCAACGACCGGATGCCGCACATCGTCGGCGGGCCGACGGTCGAGGGCGGCAAGGTAGATGTCGGCGTCCGGGTATCGCATCCCGGTCCGACGCTGGGCATCGGCGAGATCACGCCCGACGTGCAGGCTGTCGCCGACAACGTCGCGGCCATGATCCGTGACGGGGACTGCATCCAGATCGGGATCGGCACCCTGCCGGTCGCCCTGCTGCGTGCCCTGCGCACCAAGAACGACCTCGGCATTCATTCCGGCATGCTGGCCGACGGCATGCCGGAGCTGGTGGACAATGGCAACGCGAACGGTGCCGCGAAAACCATCGACAAGGGGCTGATCGTGGCTGGTGTGCCCAACGGCTCGCAGGCGCTGTACGACTGGACCGACGGGCGCAGCGACATCGCCTACCGCCCGATCTCCTACACCCATGATTCCGCCATCATCGGGCAGATCGACAACTTCATTTCGATCAATTCGGGTCTTGAGGTCGATCTGTGCGGTCAGTTGAACGCCGAAACCGTGAAGGGACGTCAGATTTCCGGCACCGGCGGGTCGGTTGATTTCATGCGCGGCGCGCAACGCAGCAGGGGCGGCAAGGCGATCCTTGCCATGACCGCGACGGCGGCTGGCGGCAGGATCAGCCGCATTGTCTCGTCGCTGGACCCGAACGGTGTCACAACCGGCCTCAGGACCGATGTGGACTATGTCGTCACCGAACACGGCAGCGCGCACCTGAAGAACATGCCGGTGAACCAGCGCCCGGACGCCCTGATCGAGATCGCCGGACCGGACTTTCGCGACGGACTGCGCGACGCATGGCGCGACCGGGTGAAAGGCATCTGGCCCACGTGATGCTGCGCCCGGATCAGGCCCGCGCGCACTATGACCGGCTGGGCGCGGACCAGAACCGCGAGTTGCGATACGCACAGCCCGCATTCGACGCCCTGCTCGATTCAGGGTGCTTCGACGCGGCGACCGATGTCCTGGAGATCGGCTGCGGAACCGGCACGCTGGCATCCGGCCTGCTGTCGCGCCATGCCGGCCTGACATACACCGGCCTCGACATCTCCGGGGCGATGACCGGCCTGACGTACGGGACGATCGGTTCCTTCGGTGCGCGGGCCCGGGTACTGCAGGCCGACGCAACGGTCAGCCTGCCCTTCGCGGACCGGTCCATGGACCGGGTCGTAGCCGCCTATGTGCTGGACCTGCTGACATTTCCCGCAATGCGCACCCTGTTCCGGGAGACCCGGCGCGTGCTGCGTCCGGGCGGGCTGTTCTGCGCCATCACGATGACACCGGGCGGCAATATCGTTGAACGTGGCAGGATGCTGTTCTGGCAGTCGCTGCATCGCATTGCGCCCCGGCAGGTGGGCGGGTGCCGGCCGGTCCGGCTGAAGCAGCGGATGATTGCGGACGGCTGGCCCGTACAGAAGAGCATTCGCGTTACAGCGGACGGACTCAGTTCGGAACTTGTGATTGCCGGCCGATCACCATCCAACAACTGAACGTGAGACATGCGGGGCGGCACTGGATGATCCCCGCCGACCACCCAATCTGTAACAGGCCTGGCCCGGCATCACAGACTGTGGGGAAGCAACGTGTCCAGAAACGCCGCCATCATCATTCTCGCCGTCCTGATCGCCGCCGGTGCAGGATTCTATTTTCTCGGGCAGTCGTCGTCGGACGGACGTCCCGCATTCGCGCCCGAGGGTCACTTCAAGACCATGAACGCCGCCGATGCCGAAGGTTCGAAGGCCGAACAGCTCTACCAGAGCATCATATCCGACATGCGCAGCGGCTATGCCGAATCCGATGAACCGGCGGGCCGCGCCTACCAGACCTGGACCCGCTTCAACACGGCCCCCTACAAGTCGAAGACCCATGGCGAGCGCTATGTGAACAACTACGGCAATGCCCTGGCCGCCGAATACAGGGCCGTGAAACAGGGCAAGGTCATGCCGGTCGGTGCGATCCTGGCCAAGGACGCCTTCGCGATCACCACGGAGGGCGACGTCTACGCGCAGTCCCTTTTCGTGATGGAAAAACTGCCGGCAGGATCCAGCAAACCGACCGGCGACTGGCGGTATGTCATGATCACGCCGACGGGCGAGACCTACGGCGACACACGGGGCGAAGAACCCGGGAAAGTCGATTTCTGCCACGACTGCCACAAGTCGGTGCGGAACTCGGACTACCTGTTCTACGTCCCCGAAGCCTACCGCGCGCTGCGCTGAGGCGTGCGCTCAGGCGGCCTGCCGCTGACGTTCGAGGCCCCGCTGGAAATCGTCCATCGTGATCTTCCGGTCGATCGAACCGTCATCGTTCAGGATCTCGTAGACCACGCCGTCGACCGCCGACATCATCAGCAGGATCGTGGCACCGTCCGGTCCGCCGCCTTCGATGTGGGTCTCGTCCCCCCGATGGCTGCCAAAGCCCGAGGCCGTTCGCGTCGTGTTGGCCGGACCGTGGTCCTTGACCGCATCATAGAGGCTGTGCGCCCCCTCCAGCACCAGCGTCTTGGTCGGACCGACGTGCCGGTGCGGCACGCATTCGGCGTGCGGATCGAACTTCATCAGCATGTCGACCACCTGCGCGTCGTGATCCACGCTCAGCAGGTGATAATAAAGCCCCTCGAATCCCGCGAAGGGTTTCCAGGAAATCGTGCGGTCATCGAAACGGTAGCTGTCGGTCATGTCTGTTTCCTCCCGGGGGCACAGTCTATTCGCCGTTTTCGATCAGTTCCATATCATCGTCCGAGAAACCGAAATGGTGACCGATCTCGTGGATCAGGACATGGCGGACGATATCGTCGAGCGTCTCGCCGGTTTCGCGCTGATAGGACAGGATCGGCTGCCGGTAGAGCCAGATCATGTCCGGCTCGCCGGTGGGGTCGCTGACAGACTGGTAGGGAAGCCCCACGCCCTGATACAGGCCCAGCAGGTCCAGCGGGCTGTCGATCTCCAGTTCCGCCAGAACGTCGCGCTCGGGCAGTTCGCTGACCCGGATGACCAGGCCCTGGCAGTGCGCGGCAAGCGCCGGGGGAATGCCGGCGAGGGCCTGCTCGGCCAGCCGGGCAAGCGCGTCGAGCCCATCGCCTTCGCGCTGAACCTTCCGATCGCCGCCATCACCGCTCATGATCGTTTCCGTGAAGATCTGTCGTGTTTGGAAATTGGTGCCCAGGAAAGGACTCGAACCTTCACTCCGTTGCCAGAACCAGCCCCTCAAGCTGGCGCGTCTACCAATTCCGCCACCTGGGCATGCAACCCGTCATGCGGGATATGCAGGCATGAGACCCGCGCCTTGCGGAGGTCTCCGAGGACAAGGGACCGCCCCGGCTGCGTTGAGCCGGGGCCGGACCTTGATCGACAAGCCGTTCCGGAATGGTGCCCAGGAGAGGACTCGAACCTCCACTCGGTTACCCGAACTAGCACCTGAAGCTAGCGCGTCTACCAATTCCGCCACCTGGGCCGAACCGGTTGTCGAGCGCCGGTTTCTAGCGGCAGGCAGGGACGGGTGCAAGTCCGATTTTGCGCCTGCCGCGATATTCGGTCACCATTCACGCGAGAGTGGTTTCAACAGGCAGGCAAAAACACTAGATATCCGGCCATGGCGATAGATGATTTCATTGAGCCGCAGGCGTTTCGTCCGGCGGTCCCCGGTCCCGGCCTCGACGAGGAGACGGCGGCCTTCTTCAACGCGAACGGCTACGCGATCCTGCGCGATCACGTGCCTTCGGAAACCCTGGACGCGATCCGCGGTGATGTCGAGGCACTGGTTCAGCAGAACTATCGTTCGCAGAAAGACATTCATCTGAAGTCCGCGCAGGTCGGCGATGCCCTGCCGACCGATCTGATCCAGGGGACTGTCGAGCGGTTCAACGGCCCGTCGGAGCTGCTGCAGAGCTTCGCCTTCACGAAGCTGCCGAACGAAGTGCGGACGAAGCACTGGCATCAGGACGGGGTCTACTGGGGCCTGTCGGATTCACGCGTCTGCTGCCTGTTCGTCCCGATGACGGCAACCACCGAGGACAACGGCTGCATCTGGTTCGTGCCGGGCACGCACAAGCTGGGACGCATGTATCACCGGGTCGCGACCGATGAATTCGGACTGCAGAACCTGGAGTGCGAGATGAGCGCGTTCCGCGACCCCGTGCCGATGATTCTCCAGCCCGGCGACGCGGTCATCGCCCATACCTATACGGTCCACGGATCGTTCCACAACACGACCGACGAACCGCGGATCAGCCTCGGCTTCCACTTCAGGAACCAGGAAACCGAGCTCCGCCTGCCCGAACCCTATCGCAAGGCGCAGGCAGAGAAGCTGGGCCGTGATCCGGCGGCGGCGGCCTGATGGCGCGGCAGCCGCTGAAGAAACTCGCGCTCCGGTACGGTTACGATTTCACCTTCAGGAAATTGCCCCAGCACGCCCTGCGCAATCGCCAGATCAAGCTGCCGCGCGATGTCGAGCCCGAGTTCGCCGAGATCTTCGAACAGGTCGGCGACTACACCATGACCACGCCCGACTGCGTGTACGCCCTGTTCAACGCCACCCGCCATATCGTGCAGCAGGATATTCCCGGCGATTTCGTCGAATGCGGCGTCTGGCGCGGTGGCAGCGCCATGACGATGGCCCTGACCTTGAAGCTGTTCGGCGTCACCGACCGCAGGATCTGGCTCTACGACACCTTCGCGGGAATGGTGAAGCCCGAGGAAATCGATGTGCGCCAGCGGGACGGCAGCGACACCATCAAACGCTGGGAGATGCAGCAGAAGGACGACCACAACGCATGGGCCTATGCTCCGCTGGACGAGGTGAAGCGGAACATGGACGCGACCGGCTATCCTGCCCGGAACATCGACTACATCCAGGGCACCGTCGAAGAGACCATCCCGCAGACCATGCCCGAGAAGATCGCAATGCTGCGGCTGGATACGGACTGGTACCGCTCCACCCTGCATGAGCTCAACCACCTCTATCCGGTGCTTTCGTCCAACGGGTTCCTGATCATCGACGACTATGGCGCCTACGAGGGCGCACGGCAGGCCACGGACCAGTATTTCGACGAACAGGGCAACCGTCCGTTCCTGAATCGCATCGACACGGCCGCGCGCATCGCCGTCAAACCGGCCTAGGCGAACCATGGGCGGACGCGTCGGTTTTGTCCTGAAAGGCTATCCGCGCCTCTCGGAGACGTTCATCGCGCAGGAGATACGGGCGCTGGAGCAGCGCGGCCTCGACATCACGATCTACGCCCTGCGCCATCCGACGGACAAGGCCACCCACCCGGTGAATGACGAGATCGAAGCGCCGGTCGTCTACCTGCCCGAATATCTGCGCGACGAACCCGACCGCGTGAAGGCCGCTTTGCAGGCATGCCGGACCATGCCGGGCCATGCCGCGGTGTTGAAACTCTGGGAGCGCGACTTCGCCCGGGACCCGACCCCCAATCGCGTCCGGCGTCTGGGACAGGCCTTCGTCCTGGCGGCAGAGCTTTCTTCCGACATCGACCGGCTGCATGCGCATTTCCTGCACACCCCGGCGTCGGTGACCCGATATGCGGCCATGCTGCGCGGCCTGCCTTGGTCGGTTTCGGCGCACGCCAAGGACATCTGGACCAGCCCAGAGTGGGAAAAGCGCGAGAAACTGGAGGATTGCGCCTGGGCCGTCACCTGTACCCGCTCCAACGCCGAGCATCTTTCGGGTCTGGCACCACCGGGGCGCGTGGCCTGCGTCTATCACGGGCTGGACCTCAGCCGGTTTCCATCGCCGCCTGCACGCACCGCCGACGGAACCCCCGTCATCCTTTCAGTCGGTCGTGCGGTGCCCAAGAAGGGATACAGCGATCTGCTGGAGGCACTGGCGAAGGTGAAACGACCCTTCCGCTTCGTCCATATCGGGGGCGGCGAACTCTCCGGCTCCCTGAGGCAGTTGGCGGAAAACCTCGGCATCGCCGCTCACGTTGATTGGCGCGGCGCACAGTCTCAGAAGGCTGTGCTGGCCGCCTATCGGGAAGCGGACGTCTTCGCGCTGGCCAGCCGGATCACCGATGACGGCGACCGCGACGGCCTGCCCAACGTGATCGTGGAAGCCCAGTCACAGCGTCTGCCCGTCGTTGCGACCGCCGTTTCAGCCATCCCGGAACTGATCCGCGATGGCGAGAACGGCCTGCTTGTCGCACCCGGCGATCCCCGGGCCCTTGCAGATGCAATTGAATGCCTGCTCGCCGATCCGCATATGAGAGCCGACATGGGACAGCGCGGAGAGACCGTCGTGCGGCAGAGCTTTGATCTGAACAGCTGCATTGGCGACCTGACGTCCCGCTTCGGCCTGGATGAGAGCTGATGCGCATCGCCTTCCACGCCCCCATGAAACCGCCCGATCATCCCCTGCCGTCCGGCGACCGCACGATGGGACGGCTGCTGATGCAGGCGCTGCGGGCCGCGGGCCATGAGGTTTTCCTGGCCAGCCGTCTGAGGACCCGCGAACCGGAGGGCGATCCGCGCGCGCAGAATCACATCGGATCCATCGCCCGTCAGGAAGTGACCATGCTGTCCGCGCGGCTGCTGGAAGATCCGCCGGACCTCTGGTTTACCTATCACCTCTACTACAAGGCACCGGACCTGATCGGACCCGCGATCTGTGATGTGCTCGATATTCCCTATGCGGTCGCCGAGGCCAGCCATGCCGCCAAACGCATGGAGGGACCGCACTCGGAGTTTGCCCGGCAGGCATTGAAGGCGATCGAGCGTGCCGACGCGATCTTCTGCATGACCGAGCGCGACAGGCGCGGGCTGGACGACATCGTCCCCCAGAGCCGGCTGCACGACCTGAAACCCTTTGTCCGGCAGCGGCCGCGCCCCTCGGCGAAGAGCAGCGGCAAGCCGATACGCCTGCTGACCGTGGCCATGATGCGCCCCGGCGACAAGATGCAGTCCTACGGCCTGCTGGCCGACGCACTGAACCACATTCGGGACCGGGACTGGCACCTGACGATCGTCGGCGACGGCAGCATGGCGCGGCTGGTCCGCCAGGCATTTGCCTCGTTCGGCAGTCGGGTGACCTTCTCGGGCATGGTGCCGCCCAGCCGTCTTGACCGGATTTATGCCACGCACGACCTTTTCCTGTGGCCCGCCGTCAACGAAGCCTACGGACTGGCGCTTCTGGAGGCATCCGCGCGCGGGATGCCCGTGATCGCCGGCAACGAGGGCGGCGTCTCGGAGGTTGTCCGCCACCGCATGAACGGCATCCTGGTCAAGCCGCGCGACGCCCACGCGTTCGCCCGCCAGACCGCGCAGGTGCTGGACGACCGGAATCTGTTCCTCAGGCTGCAGTCGGAAAGCTGGCGGCAGGTGGAGCGACACCATCAGGTGAGCCACGCCGCGCGCAATCTCGACCGGGTGCTGAAGAGCCTGTGCTGATTCTGATGATCCGGCACGGGCGGACCGACTGGAATGCGTCGCGGCGGATCCAGGGACGCACCGACATCCCGCTGTCGGCGACCGGGCGGGCGGAGCAGACGCTGCGATCCGTGCCAGAGGACTTCGCAGACGCACCGGCTTTCAGCAGCCCGCTTGTCCGGGCCACCGAAACGGCGCGGCTGATGGGCATCGCCGATCCAATCATCGACGACCGACTGATCGAGATGAACTTCGGCGACTGGGAAGGCGGCACCCATGCCGAACTGAAGGCTGAGAAGCCTCAGGAAATGATCCGGTTGGAAGCGATGGGTCTGGACATGCGCCCGCCGAACGGTGAAACCCCGCGCGAGGTGGCGGCGCGGCTGACGGATTTTCTCGGGCACCGGATTGCGGACCGATGCCTGCTGTTCTGTCACAAGGGGGTCATCCGGGCGGCGTTCTCGGCAGCGCTCGACTGGGACATGACCGGCCCCCTGCCTTTCCACGTCGACTGGAACGCCGGGCAGCTTTTCCGTTTCGCGAACGGCAGACTGGCGCTTGAACGGGAAAATGTGCCACTGACATAGGCCATGGCACGCCGCATCATGATCTATGTCCAGCACCTGCTCGGCGTCGGGCATCTGAAGCGCATGGCGCTGCTGGCGAACGATCTGGTGAAACAGTCCGCCGAGGTCATGCTGGTCAGCGGCGGGTTCCCCGCCCTGCATATATCCATCGACCAACGGGTACGCTTCATTCAACTGCCACCCGTGCGGACCGCCGATGCCAGCTTTTCAGGCCTGGTCGATCAGGACGGCAACCCGCCGGACGACAGCTTCCGCGGTCGCCGCGTGAAGGCCTTGCTGGAAGCCTTCGATTATTTCAGCCCCGATACGCTGGTGGTCGAACTGTTCCCGCTTGGCCGCCGTCAGATGCGGTTCGAACTTCTGCCCCTGCTGCAGCGGGCCCGTCCGACGGAGATACGAATCGTCTGTTCCGTGCGCGACATCGTCAATCAGCGCCCGAAACGCGAACCGGAAGCCCTCGACTGGCTGAACCGATATTTCGACCTGTTGCTGGTGCACGGGGACGCGCGACTGACACCGATTTCAGACAGTGTGCCCGGAATCGGAGCCTTTTCCGGCACCGTGCATCACACCGGCTATATCTCCGATGTTGAGGAGGTTTCCGTATCCCGCAGGTCGGGCGAAATTCTTGTCACGGCAGGCGGCGGCGCGGCGGGCGAGGCACTGTTCGATGCTGCGGCCGGGGCCTCACGTCTGCATGACGGTCCGGAGATCTGGCGCATCCGGCATGGCATGCAGGTGTCGCCCGCGAAGGTAGGCGCGTGGCGCAAACAGGCGCACCCGGCGGCCGTGTTCGAACCAGTCGCGCCGGATTTCAGGGAAAAACTCCACGCGGCGGCCCTCTCGATCTCCCAGTTCGGCTACAATACGGCCACCGATCTGATGCACGCGGGGACCAGATGCCTCATCGTGCCTTACGAGGGCGCGGGCGAGACGGAGCAGACCCGGCGTGCCGAGGCCTTCCATGAAACAGGTATTGCCGTATTGCCCGAAAGCGGGCTTTCCACCGGACATCTCGCCGGTGCGGTCAGGCAGGCATTGCGGTCGCCTGCGCCCGATTTCGGCAACGTGAAATTGAATGGACTGGCAACATCCACTCGCATTCTGATGGGCGGACAGAATTGATGGAAGCACATGACTACCGCTATCCGGCGGGCGCCATTTTCAAGGACTTTGCCGGGGCGGTGATCGGCCTCACAGTGTTTGGTGCTCCGGCATTGTTTGTCCCTCTTTCTTCTGTCATGGTCGCCCTGCTTGGAGGGCTCGGACTTCTTTTTGCCGTCTTCGCGCTGCGCACACTGATCAGGCAGCAAAGCAGGCTTCTGATCGACGAACATGGCGTCCGGATGACCGGACCGGTATCGCGTGCGATCGCCTGGGACGACTTGAGCGAAGTCCGATTGAGATTTTATTCAACCTGGCGCGATAGAAAGTCGGGATGGATGCAACTGGGACTGAAGGGGAATGGCTCGGCAATCCGCGTCGATCAGGCTCTGAACGGGTTCAGCGAAGTGGCTGAAACCGTTTTTTCCATGGCTGAGGCCAGGGGCGTGACATTCGACGCGACCACGCGGCAGAACGCGGGGGCGCTGGGTCTGGACCTGCATGTGGAATCAGGGAGACCGCACTGAATGAGCACAAATGTGCTGCGCGTACGCGATCTGAAAGTCGAGTTCCACGTCTCCGAAGGCGTGATCAAGGCCGTTGACGGGGTCTCTTTCCGGGTCCCCCAGGGCAAGACTGTCGCCCTTGTCGGCGAATCCGGTTCGGGCAAGACCGTCATCTCTCAGTCGATCATGGGTATCCTGCCGCGGTCTGCGAAGATTTCGCAGGGCGAGATTCTGCTGTTCGATCCCGAGAAGCCGGGCAGCTTCGTCGATATCACCAAGCTGAAGCGCGACGGTTCCGAGATGCGCCGCCTGCGTGGCGGACGCGTGTCCATCGTGTTCCAGGAACCGATGACCAGCCTGTCGCCGCTGCACACCGTGGGCGATCAGGTGTCCGAGGCGCTGAAACTGCACTCGGAAAAGGGCGACCGGCACGCCAACGAGATTTCGGAGGAAATGCTGGGACTGGTGGGTTTCCCGAATCCGGCGAAAGCCATGAAGACCTATCCGTTCGAACTGTCCGGCGGGCTGCGTCAGCGCGCCGTCATCGCGATGGCCCTGGTCTGCCGTCCGTCGCTGCTGATCGCCGACGAACCGACCACTGCGCTGGACGTGACCATCCAGGCCCAGATCCTGAAGCTGATGAACGATCTTCAGGACGAACTGAAGATGGCGATCCTGATGATCACGCACGATCTGGGCGTCGTCGCCAACATGGCCGACGAGATCGTGGTCATGTACCACGGACGGGTCATGGAACGGGGCAACCTCCAGGACCTGTTCGCCGCACCACAGCACCCGTATCTGCAGGCCCTGTTGCGGGCTGTGCCGCGGTTCGACATGGAGCCGGGCGAGCGGCTGGTACCGATCCGCGAGATCATCACCGACAAGTCCGGCGCGATGATGGCCAAGAAGGAACCCTGGCCCACCGAAGCGCCCGATGCCGACAAGCCGATGCTGGAGGTCAGCAACCTGTCGAAAAGCTTCGCCATCAAGAAGAGCGGGCTGCTGACCCCGGTCGAAGAAGCTCAGGTGCTGGCCGTCGACGACGTCAGCTTTCACATCAATCGTGGCGAGTGCCTGGGACTGGTGGGTGAATCCGGTTGCGGCAAGACGACGACATCGAAGATCCTGATGCGGGCGCTGTCGCCGAACAGCGGTCAGGTTCTGTTCAACGACCGTGGCAATCAGGTCGACGTGCTGAGCATGAAAGGCAAGGCGCTGTTCAACTATCGCCGCAAGGTCCAGTTCATGTTCCAGGACCCGTTCGGTTCGCTCAACCCGCGCATGACGGTCTTGGATATCATTTCCGAACCGCTGATCATCCACAAGATCGGCAACAAGGAAGAGCGCGTCGAACGCGTGCGCGAACTGATGCGGCTGGTCGGTCTGGACGAGCGCTTCCTGCGCCGCTATCCGCACAGCTTCTCCGGCGGTCAGCGACAGCGTATCGGCATCGCCCGCGCCCTGGCGCTGCAGCCCGAACTGCTCATCTGCGACGAGCCGGTTTCGGCGCTGGACGTGTCGATCCAGGCGCAGGTGCTGAACCTGCTCAAGGACCTGAAAGAGGAACTCGGCCTGACCTACCTGTTCATCTCGCACAATCTGGCCGTGATCGACTATGTGGCCGACCGCATCGCCGTGATGTGCCAGGGTCGCCTTGTCGAAACCGCCGAACGGAAGACCCTGTTCAACAATCCGGTGCACCCCTACACACGGGCCCTGCTCAACGCCGTGCCGAAACCGGATCCGAATGATCGCCTCGATCTGACCGCCCTGATGGAAGGCAAGGCCTCCATCCCGTCTGAATGGCCGGCACCGTTCACCGTCGACGGTTCGGGCAACATGGGCATGATCGATATCGGAGACGGCCATCTGGTACGCGCATCCAAAAGCGCCGACGTGCGGGAGATCGCGGCATGAAGCGCCTGATCGCAGCCCTTTCGCTGAGCATCGCCATGGCCGGTTCCGCGCTGGTTGCCGAGGCGGTCGAGACGCCGTATTTCGCAGAGCGTGTGGCCGAAGGCACCATGCCGCCGGTGACCGAACGCCTGCCGAAGGAACCGCTGGTGGTCTCGTTCACGGGGGACAAGGCACCGGGCGTTCACGGCGGCGACCTCAACATGCTGATCCCGCGTGCCCGCTATCTGCGTCGCATGGTTGTCTACGGGTACGCGCGGCTGGTCGCCTATGACGAGAACTATGAATTCGTCGCAGATATCGCCCGCGACTTCACCGTCGAGGATGGACGTATCTACACCTTCCACCTGCGCGAGGGCCACAAATGGTCGGACGGCCATCCTTTCACCACCGAGGACTTCCGCTACTGGTGGGAAGATGTCGTCCTGAACGAGGAACTGAACCCCGGTGGCGTGCCGTCCTTCATGCAGGTCGATGGAAGACCGCCGATCGTCACCTTCCCCGACAGTCTGACCGCGCGTTTCGAGTGGCCGATGCCCAATCCGCACTTTCTGCCGCGGATTGCCGCCGCGTCGCCGCTGTTCCTGTACCGCCCGGCCCATTACCTGAAGCAGTTTCACGCGGACTATGCCGATCCCGAGGAACTGGCCCAGAAGGTCGAGGACAGCCGCCGGCCGAGCTGGGCCTCGCTGCACAACCGGCGCGACCGGATGTATCGCTTCGACAATGTACAGCAGCCGACCCTTCAACCCTGGCGCAACACCACCCGGAAGAAGTCCGCCGGCCGGTTTGAAGGCGTGCGCAACGCCTATTATCACAAGGTCGATCAGAACGGGCGCCAGCTGCCCTATATGGACCGCCTGATCCTGACCGTCGCCTCTCCCGCGCTGATTCCCGCGCAGGCCGGTTCGGGCCAGACGGACCTGCAGGCGCTGGGTCTGCGGCTGGTGGACTGGACCTTCCTGAAGGAGGCCGAGGACCGCGGCAACTACGATGTCTATGGCTGGGAGACCGCCATGGGATCGACCATGGCCCTGTTTCCGAACCTGAACTACGAGGATCCGGCATACCGCAAGCTGTTCCGCGACGTCCGGTTCCGGCGCGCGCTGTCACTGGCCATCGACCGTGAACTGGTCAACGAGGTCGTCTATTTCGGTGACGCACGGGAATCGAACAATACCGTGCTGCGGCGCAGCAAGCTGTACGACAAGGATCTGGAGACCCGCTGGACGCAATACGATCCGAAGGAAGCGCGCCGCCTGCTGGACGAGATCGGACTGACCGAACGGGGGCCCGGCGGTATCCGCAAGCTGCCTGACGGACGCCTGCTGGAAATCATCGTCGAGACGTCCGGTGAGGACCCGCAGCAGACCGACATTCTGGAACTGCTGGAAGAAACCTGGCGCGAAGTCGGCGTGAAACTGTTCATCAAGCCGTCGCAGCGCGACACGTTCCGCAACCGGGTTTCCGCCGGTCTGTCCCAGGTCGCCGTCTGGACCGGCATTCAGGCCGGTCTCGCCACGCCCGACATGAGCCCGGAGGAACTGGCCCCGACCAGTCAGCTGGGCCTGCAGTGGCCCAAGTGGGGACTGTACTATGAATCCGGCGGCACCATGGGCGAGCCGCCCGACATGGAACTGCCGAAGAAACTGGTCGAACTGACCAACCAGTGGAACCAGGCCACCGACCGCGCCGAGCGCGAGCGTCTGTGGAAGGAAATGCTGGAGATCAATATCGATCAGGTCTACTCGATCGGCATCGTGACTGCCGTGCCGCAGCCGGTCGTCGTGCGCCGCGGGTTGCGCAACGTGCCGGAGAAAGGCGTCTATCACTGGGATCCGGGTGCCTATTTCGGGATCTACCGGCCGGATTCGTTCTGGTACGAAACCGAAGAACTGCGGCAATCCAAATGATGAAGTCAGGGCGTTTCTGATCGATGTTCACCTATATCATTCATCGGCTGCTGATCATGATTCCGACGATGATCGTCATTTCGATCGTCACGTTCGTGATCATCCAGCTGCCGGAAGGCGACTATCTGACCAACCTGGTCAAGGAACTGCAGGCACAGGGCGAAGCTGCGGCCCTGGAAAAGGTCGAGTTCCTGAGACAGCAATACGGTCTGGATCAGCCGGCTATCATCCAGTACGGCATGTGGATGGGCTTCTGGCCGGGACCGAGCGGTTTCGACGGTATCCTGCAGGGTAACTGGGGCTGGGCCTTCGAACAGGATCTGCCGGTATCCGAAGTCGTCGGCGACCGGCTGTTCCTGTCGATGCTGCTGAACTTCGTCACCATCCTGTTCATCTACGTGGTCTCGTTTCCCATCGGCGTCTATTCGGCGACGCGGCAGTATTCCATCGGTGACTACGGGTTCACCCTGCTGGGCTATCTCGGTCTCGCCACGCCGAACTTTCTGCTGGCGCTGATCATCATGTACTTCAGCAACCTCTGGTTCGGGGTGTCCATCGGCGGGCTGATGGATCCCGAGTACCTGGGCGAAGAATGGTCGCTGGCGAAATTCGGTTCGGTGACCGCGCATCTGATCGCGCCGGTGATCGTGATCGGCACATCCGGCACCGCCGGCATGATCCGCCGCCTGCGCGCCAACCTTCTGGACGAGTTGCAGAAACAGTATGTCGTCACGGCGCGCGCCAAGGGCGTGCCGCCCGGCAAGCTGCTGGTGAAATATCCCGTGCGCATGGCGCTGAACCCCTTCATCGCCGACATCGGCAACCTGCTGCCGTCGGTCGTGTCCGGCTCGGCCATCGTCGCGGTGGTCATGCAGTTGCCGACACTCGGACCGGTCCTGCTGCAGGCCCTGCAGAGCCAGGACCAGTATCTGGCAGGCTCGATCCTGATGTTCCTCGCGTTCCTCACGGTGATCGGCATGCTGATTTCGGATCTCCTGCTCGCCCTGCTTGATCCGCGCATTCGTCTGGGCGGAGGTGTCGCGAAATGAGCATGCCCGATCAGGAAGGCCGCTTGCAGCACTGGGTGGATGACCGCCCGTTCGATCCCAGCACCAAGGAAACCCTGACGCCGGAGCAGGAGAAATTCTATCTGGCATCTCAGTGGCAGCTGATGTGGTGGAAGTTCCGCCGCCACAAGCTCGCCATGGTTTCCGGTGTGATCCTGCTGCTGTTCTATCTGTCCGTGATTCTGAGCGAATTCATCGCGCCCTACGATCTGCACACACGCAACGCCAAGCACATCCTGGCACCGCCGCAGGGCATTCATCTGTTCCATGAGGGCGAGTTCATGGGGCCGTTCGTCTATGGCTACGACCTGACCAAGGATCAGGTCATGCGGCAGCGCATCTATACCGAGAACCCGGAGAAGATTCAGAAGCTCCGCTTCTTCTGCATGGGCGACGAGTTCGAGTATCTCGGGCTGATCGAGGGCCGCTTCCATTTCGTCTGCCCCGCGGAAGGCGGCACGTTCTTCCTGATGGGCACCGACCGTCTTGGCCGCGATATTCTCAGCCGGATCATCCATGGCGCCCGAATTTCGCTGACCGTCGGCCTGATCGGCATCACCCTGTCCTTCATCATGGGCATCGTGATGGGCGGGATTTCGGGCTACTACGGCGGCTGGATCGACAACATCATCCAGCGCATCATCGAGATGATCCGTTCGTTCCCGGAACTGCCGCTCTGGATGGCGCTTTCGGCAGCCTTGCCGGCCAACTGGTCACCGTTGCTCGTCTTCTTCGGCATCACGCTCATACTGGCGCTGTTCGACTGGCCATCGCTCGCCCGGGCGGTCAGATCGAAACTGCTGGCGCTGCGTGAGGAAGATTTCACGGTCGCGGCGCAACTGATGGGAGCCAGCCCCACCCGCGTGATCGGACGTCATCTGCTGCCGAGTTTCATGTCGCATCTGATCGCCAGCGCCTCGCTGTCGATCCCGGCCATGATCCTGGGCGAGACGGCCCTGTCGTTCCTCGGCATCGGCCTGCGTCCGCCGATCACATCCTGGGGTGTGCTGCTGAACGAGGCCCAGAACCTCAACGCGGTGGTTCTGACGCCGTGGCTGCTCTGGCCGATGGTGCCGGTGATCGTCGTGGTGCTGGCCTTCAACTTCCTGGGTGACGGACTGCGCGACGCTGCCGATCCCTACAAGTAGGGACACTGTTACCGGATGTGTGGAATCGCGGGCTGGTATCTGAAGACAGCTGCTGCCCCCGATGCCGCCACCCTGAAGGCGATGACCGACGCGATCTCGCATCGCGGACCCGACGGTGAAGGCCAGCTGATCCTGACCAGCCCCGACGGTCACCATCAGGGCGGCCTGGGTCACCGGCGTCTGTCGATCATCGACCTGTCCACCGGCGACCAGCCCATGCACTACACCGCCCCCGACGGGCGGCGGCTGTCGATCGTGTTCAATGGCGAGGTCTATAACTTCCGCGCCCTTCGCAACGAACTGGAGGCCCTCGGCCACCGCTTCCAGACCACGTCCGATACCGAGATCATCATGGCCGCCCATGCCGAATGGGGTCCGGATTCCGCGCAACGCCTGCGCGGCATGTTCGCTCACATCATCTGGGAGCATGACACGGGCCGCATGACCGTGGTGCGCGACAGGTTCGGCAAGAAGCCGGTCTTCATGGCGGCGCGTCCCGAGGGCACCTTCTTCGCCTCCGAAATCAAGTCCCTGCTCACCCTGCCCGGCTTCGAACCATCGCTGAACCTTGGTGCGGTCCCTGCCTATCTGAACTATCGGTACGTCCCCGGTCCGCAGACCTTCTTCGAAGGCATCGTCAAGATGCCGCCGGCGTCCATTGCAGTCTGCGAAGACGGCCAGGTGAACGTTCATCGCTACTGGACGACGCCGGACAGCCGGGTCACACCGCACGCCGTCGATGGCGACCCGGTGACACGCTTCATGGATGTGCTGCGGGAGTCCGTCGAGCTGCGCATGATCGCGGATGTGCCGTTCGGGGCGTTCCTGTCGGGCGGCATCGATTCATCGGCCATCGTGGCGCTGATGAGCGAGAACAGCGCCCTGCCCGTGAATACCTTCTCGGTCGGCTTTGCCGAAGGTGCCTACAGCGAACTCGGCTATGCCAGGGAGATCGCGGATCAGTTCCGCACCAGCCATCACGAGCTTGAAGTGTCATCGGACACGCTGATGGACTGGCTGCCCGACCTGATCGGCTTCCGCGACGCGCCGGTCGCCGAACCCTCCGACATCCCGATCTACCTCTTGTCGGTCGAGGCACAGAAGACCGTCAAGATGGTGCTGACCGGCGAAGGCTCGGACGAGATCCTGGCCGGCTATCCCAAGCACAGGGCCGAGCGCCACGCCGCGCGCTATCACGGCCTCGTCCCGGGCTTCATCCACAACCGCCTCGCCCGACCGCTGGTGGCCGCCCTGCCCTACCGGTTCCGCCGGGTGAAGACCCTGTTCGACAGCCTGTCCGAACGGGACGTGCGGGACCGCTTCCCGCGCTGGTTCGGCGTACTGGGCCCGGCCGCCCGGGAGCGGCTGTTGAGGCAGCATATCGACATGGCCGGGATGGACGGCACGCCCTTCGACGCGCCGGAAGACGTCGGTGCATTGCGACGCCTGCAGCATTTCGATCAGACATCGTGGCTGCCGGACAACCTGCTGGAACGGGGCGACCGCATGACCATGGCCGCCTCAATCGAAGCGCGCATGCCGTTTATGGATCACATGCTGGCGGAGACCGTGTCAGCCATGCCCGACGATTGCCGGATCCGCAACGGTGAGGACAAATGGCTGCTGCGGGAGGGCATGCGGCGCATCCTGCCGGAGAAGATACTGAGCCGGCCCAAGGTCGGATTCCGCGTGCCGGTCAACGAATGGTTCCGCACCACCATGCGCGACTGGGTGCGCGATCACCTGACCGGCAGCGACAGCCGCTCCGGCGTCCTGTATGACAGCCGGGAACTGATGCGGATACTGGACGATCACGCGGATGGCCGCCAGAATCATGAAAAGCTGATCTGGACATTGGTCAGCTTCGAACTATTCCTGCGTCGATACCGACTGAATGCCTGAGGCCGTATCACCATGAACGAACAGCAAGTTGCCTCCTTCTGGGAAACGCACCCCTGCGGCGATCAGCAGGTCGGCGGCCTGAAGGACGACTATCTCGACTTCTTCAACCGCTACGACCGGTTCCGCTATCAGAAGGAAGGTCACATCCTCGGGTGTCTGGATGCCATCGACTGGCAGGACAGGGACGTGCTTGAAATCGGCCTGGGCCAGGGCGCGGATTCCGAGCAGATCATCAAGCGCGGCGGCAACTGGTCGGGCCTGGACCTGACCAACGAGGCGGTGGAACGCACCGCGACGCGCATGGCGTTGCGCGGGCTGGAATACGGTGCGGTCAAGCAGGGTTCCATTCTGGATGCACCGTACGATGACAACAGCTTCGACATCATCTTCAGCCACGGCGTGCTGCACCATGTGCCTGAGATCGAAACGGCGGAAAGGGAGCTGCATCGCCTGATCCGGCCCGACGGCGAACTGATCATCATGATGTATGCGAAATGGTCGCTGAACTATCTGCTCGCGATCGGTGTGCTGCGCCGCCTTGGTCTGATCGGCATGCGGGCCCTAGGCATGCGCGGCGACGGGATCTACGCCGAGCACTATGACAATTCGAAAGAGATGGGACTGGCCAACTATCTGAAGATGGACAATTTCATCCACCGCAGCACCGATGGCGCGGGCAACCCCTACAGCAAGGTCTACGACCGAGCCGAGGTCGAGAAGGACTTCCCGCACTTCGAGGTCACGAAGACCTACAAGCGGTTCATGTACGCCCCGCCCCTGCCCGTGACCAACTGGCCCGGCGGATCCGTCATGGGCTGGCATCTCTGGGCGCAAATGAAGCCGAAATGAAACTGTTTCTCGCGACAGTGATGGCAATCATCTGCATCCTGCCGCTTGCCGGCGGCGCGCAACAGCGCATCGACATGGCGCTGGTGCTGGCCGTCGATACCTCACGCAGCGTCGACAACAAGGAGTACAGCCTGCAGATGGCGGGCATGGCGGCCGCCTTCCGCGATCCGTCCGTGCAGTACGCCATCACCACCGGCGCGCCGAGCGGGCTCGCGGTGACGCTTGTGCAATGGTCGGCCAGTGACGAGCAGGAACAGGTCATCCCCTGGACCCTGCTGACCAGTCTGGAAGACGCCTCGCGCCTGGCGGACAGGATATCGCGCGTCCCGCGCGCCATGAAGGGCGGCAAGACCGCACTGGGCGAGGCCATGGCGCACAGCATCGGCCTGATCGATCAGCTCGGCCCCATCGCGCGGCGCAACGTGATCGACATCTCCGGCGATGGCGGATCGAACGAGGGCCGCCTGCCGCAGGTCATCCGCGAGCAGGCGCGCGCGGCCGGCATCATCATCAACGGCATCGCGATCCTGAACGAGGAGCCGCGTCTCAATCACTATTTCCGGACGGACGTCATCGTCGGCACCGGGGCCTTCATCATCACTGCAACCGACTATGTCGATTTCGCCCGCGCCATCCGCATGAAGCTGATCCGCGAGATCGTGGGCACACCCATCGCAATGGCCCCTGTCGATCATGGTGCCTACGTTGAATAGGGATCAGGCCGACGTCGGCGAGGAAACCGGCTACTGGCAGGTCGTGACGCTGACCGACCTGTCCGGTCTCGACGAGATCGAGGCCTGCCTCGGCGATCTGCCCGTCTCGACCTCGGTGTTCAAGGCCGACGGCGGGCGCTGGCGCGTCGAGGCGATAGTCGAGGATCGGCCTGAGGTCTGGCCCCTGCCGGGCGAGACCGAGATATCGCCGCTGATCCAGCAGGACTGGGTGGCGCAGTCGCAGGCCGCCCTGCCCGCCCTGCGCATCGGCCGTTTCCATATCAGGGGCGGCTGGGACACGCCGCCGCCGACAGGCCTCATCGATCTGGTCATCGAAGCCGGTCAGGCCTTCGGGACCGGACGCCACGAGAGCACGTCGGGATGCCTGATCATGCTGCAGCGTACAGCACGCCGCCGCCGGATCCACAACGTCCTCGACGTCGGGACCGGTGCCGGCATCCTGGCGATCGCCGCGGCGCGGCTGACCAACGCCACCGCGCTGGGCACCGACATCGATCGCCGTTCGGTTGAGGTCGCAAGGGAAAACGCGGAACTGAACGACGCAAAGCACCTGTGCCGGTTCTTTCATGCGGACGGCGTGCGTCAGCGGATTGTCACCGACCGGCAGCCCTTCGACCTGGTGTTCGCCAACATCCTGGCCCGTCCGCTGGTGTCGATGGCCGACGGCATCGCTGCACAGGTGGCGTCGGGCGGCGACCTGATCCTGGCCGGACTGTTGACCCGTCAGGTCCCGATGATCATGTCACGCTACAGGCTAGAAGGCCTGCAACTGATGGAAGAATGGCGGCAGAACGAATGGAGCGTGCTCCGGCTGCATCGCCCGGAGGACTGAAGATGAATGATCGCGTCGAGGCCCTGCGGGCCGAACTCTCGAAACGTGGCGTGGATGGCTTCATCATTCCACGCAACGATGAGCATTTTGGCGAATGGGTGCCTGCCAGCGCAGAGCGTCTGGCCTGGCTGACCGGCTTCACCGGCTCGGCGGGCATGGCAATCGTTCTGCACGATCGCGCGTCGATCTATATCGACGGTCGATATACGCTGCAGGTCCGCGATCAGGTCGATACCGGCATCTTCGAAACCCGCCATGTCTCTGACGAACCGGCCACAGCGTGGCTGCGGGAGGCCCTCTCGAAAGGTCAGAAGCTGGCCTTCGATCCGTGGCTGCATACCGAGGCCGGACTGAAGCGTCTTGGTGCCGCCGCAGGTGCGGCAGGCGCAGAGCTTTACGCGCTGGACAGCAATCCGGTGGACGCCATCTGGGAGGACAGGCCCGCCCCGCCGACGGAACCGGTGGTGCCCCATGACGTGAAATTCGCGGGCGTTCCCCACGACCGGAAGCGGGCGGAGATTGCGGAATCCCTGCGCGATCAGGGCCATGACGCGGCCGTGCTGACCCTCCCGGAATCGATTGCGTGGCTGCTGAACATCCGCGGCAGCGATGTGCCCCGCACGCCGCTGCCCCTGAGCTTCGCCATCCTTCACGCCGACGCGACCGTCGATCTCTACATCGCACCTGCAAAACTGTCCTCCGAGACTCGGACGCATCTGGGTCCGGACGTCAGCCTTCATGCGCCGGAAGATTTCCTGGAAGGGCTCGACGGGCTGACCGGCAAGGCCGTGCTGGTCGACGGTGCGACCGCCGTGGCCGCCGTCACCCAGCGGCTGAAGACTGCGGATGCCCGACTGACCATGGGCACCGACCCCACCGCCCTGCCGAAGGCGCGCAAGAATGCGACCGAGATTTCGGGCACCCGCGCGGCGCACATTCGCGATGGCGTGGCGGTGACGAAGTTCCTCGCCTGGGTGGATGCGCACGAACCGGGGACACTCGACGAAATCTCTGCCGCCGACCGGCTGGAACAGTTCCGGCGCGAAGACAATCTGATGCGTGACCTGTCCTTCGACACGATCTCCGGCTCCGGCCCGAACGGAGCCATCGTCCATTACCGGGTGACACCGGACACCAACCGCACGCTGGGCGACGGCGAACTGTTTCTGGTGGACTCCGGCGGCCAGTATCTGGACGGCACGACCGACATCACCCGCACCATCGCTATCGGTGAGCCCTCCGCCGAGATGAAGGATCGCTTCACACGCGTCCTGAAGGGGCACATCGCGCTGGCCCGCGCACGCTTTCCGAAGGGCACGTCCGGCAGTCAGCTGGACACCCTCGCCCGGCTGCCGCTGTGGGAAGCCGGGATCGACTTTGATCACGGCACCGGGCATGGCGTCGGCAGCTATCTCAGCGTCCATGAAGGCCCGCAGCGTATCTCGAAGCTGCCCAGCAACGTGGCGCTGGAACCGGGCATGATCGTGTCCAACGAGCCCGGCTACTACAAGACCGGCGCATATGGCATCCGCATCGAGAATCTGGTCACGGTGACGGAGGTCGAGACCCCGGATGGCGAACGCCCGACGCTGGGTTTCGAGACGCTGACGCAGGCCCCGATCGATCTGCGGCTGGTCGATCTGTCGCTGATGGATGAGACGGAACGCGACTGGCTGAACAGCTATCACGCCGGTGTGCGGGAAAAGCTTGCGCCACTGGCCGGCGATGCGGCCACGTGGCTGGAAGACGCGACACGGCCCGTCTGAGCGGCGTTAGAACTGTCCCGTCTTTGCCTGCCTCGCCGACTCCCGGTCTGTCACCCCCGGTTGATCCGGGGGCCTTTCCTGAATACCGGACACGCGTCGGGTTCGACGGGTCACCCGTTGCCCCCGCACGGAGGCGGGGGTGACACCCTGTGCGTTTGGCCGTTTCAATCAAATGCGGGACCGCCTTAACGTCTAGAGCGTTCCAATATTAGATTGAAGCGTATCCTGCATTGGTGATGTAGTTGGCGCACTCCTTTGGCGTGATGCT
>NZ_JBLXDV010000007.1:0-229021 GCF_048263705.1 Minwuia sp.
CCGGTCCGATCCTGTCATGCATCCAGAAGGGGTCTGGGGGTGCCATCGACTGTCTCCTCTGCTTCATCGATGACAGTGTATTTATACCGAATTTTCCCCAAGCGTTTCGACTTTCTTTGCGCAGCCGGACTTTTCTTGACCGGCCTGCTCCGCGAGTCCGAGGCGCGGACCGCCGGATCCGGTGACGCTGGCCTGGCAACCACTGGTGCGGTTCCGGTCACGCGGTTTCGGGCGACATGCTTGACGGAACCTGAGACAATCCCGATCTGCACGCTTTGAGATTTGGGAGGTTGCCATGAATGAACAGTCACCGACGGGTGTCGCCGCGCTGGGCCTGAAGGACGCGCGCCTGTTCCGCGAACAGTGCTACATCGACGGCGCGTGGTGCGATGCCGACGGCAAGGGCACCATCGACGTCTTCAACCCGGCGACGGGCCAGCAGCTCGGCACCGTGCCCAAGATGGGCACCGACGAGACGCGGCGCGCCATTGAGGCGGCGAACGCGGCCCTGCCGGCATGGCGGGCCAAGCTGGCCAAGGAACGGGCGGCGATCCTGCGCAAATGGTTCGATCTGATGATGGAGAACCAGGACGATCTGGCGAAGCTGATGACCGCCGAACAGGGCAAGCCGCTGGCTGAATCCAAGGGCGAGATCGCCTATGCGGCCAGCTTCATCGAATGGTTCGCCGAGGAGGCCAAGCGGGTCTATGGCGATACGATCCCGCAGCATCGCGGCGACGCCCGCATCGTCGTGACCAAGGAGCCGGTCGGCGTCTGCGCGGCGATCACGCCGTGGAACTTCCCCGCCGCCATGATCACCCGCAAGGCGGGGCCGGCACTGGCTGCGGGCTGTACGATGGTGATCAAGCCCGCGACCGCGACGCCCTATTCCGCGTTCGCCATGGCCGAACTGGCCGAGCGTGCGGGCGTGCCGAAGGGCGTGCTGTCGGTACTGTCCGGGTCGTCGGGCGCCATCGGCGGCGAGATGACATCGAACCCGATCGTGCGCAAGCTGACCTTCACCGGCTCGACAGAGATCGGCAAGATGCTGATGGAGCAGTGCGCCGGTACCGTGAAGAAGATGTCGATGGAACTGGGCGGCAATGCGCCCTTCATCGTCTTCGACGACGCCGATCTGGATGCCGCGGTCGAAGGCGCGATCCAGTCGAAATTCCGCAACACCGGCCAGACCTGCGTCTGCGCCAACCGTGTGCTGGCGCAGTCAGGCATCCACGATGCGTTCGTTGAAAAGCTGGCCAAGGCCGTGTCCGAACTGCGGGTCGGCGACGGCCTGAAGGGCGAGACCGATCAGGGGCCGCTGATCGACGAGGCGGGCCTCGAAAAGGTGCAGGAGCACATCCAGGACGCCGTCTCGAAAGGCGGCAAGGTCGTCGAGGGCGGCGACAGGCACAAGCTGGGCGGCCTGTTCCACCAGCCGACCGTGATCTCCGGCGTGACCACCGACATGAAGGTTGCGAAGGAAGAGACCTTCGGCCCGCTGGCCCCGGTGTTCAAGTTCGAAACCGAGGAAGAGGCGCTGGCCATGGCCAACGACACCGAGTTCGGTCTGGCCTGCTATTACTACACCCGCGACATCGGCCGGATCTGGCGCATGTCAGAGGGACTGGAATACGGGATCGTCGGCATCAACACCGGCATCATCTCCACCGAGGTCGCGCCCTTCGGCGGCATGAAGGAATCGGGCTTCGGACGCGAGGGGTCGAAGTACGGGATCGACGATTACCTTGAGGTCAAGTACCTGCTGATGGCCGGCATCGACAAGTAGCCATCGGGCGAAGCGCTCAGGCCTGCCACACCAGCGGGTACTGGGCGCTTTCGATCGGGTCGCCGGTCTTCAGGCTCGGGTTGCGCAGGCCTGCGTTGGGACCGGGACCGCCGAAGTAGGTCGCGTCTTCACCGCAGTAGCGGACCGTGTAACCCCGCCTGCGTCGGTCGGCGCGCCTGTTGCCGCCCGCCGCGTGCACGGCCATCGCGTGGAAGGCGATGACATCGCCCGGCTTCATGTCCCAGGCCAGCAGGTCATAGGCGCTGCGGTCGGCATCGATGTCGGGTATGTCCTCGTAGTTCTCGCCACGCTCGTAATCCGCCGCGCCGGGCGCAAACGGCTCGGGCTGGAACCAGCGCTCCCAGTCGTGCGATCCGGCGACGAACTCCATGCGCCCGCTGTCGGCGGTCACATCATCCAGCGCCAGCCAGAAACTCATGACCTGACGCCCGCGCACGGGCCAGTAGGGCTGGTCGTTATGCCAGCGCGTCGGGTGGTCGGCACCGGGTTCCTTCACGAACAGCTGGTCGTAGAACAGCGTGACCTTCGAGGTGTCCATGATCTGCGCGGCCATGGCCGGCAGCGGTGACTCGAAGCAGTAGGCCCTGAAATCAGGGTCGGTCTCCCACAGGCGCAGGTTGCCGTGGAACCGCTTGCCGTTCGGCAGCACGTAATTGTTGAAGAACGGCCCGGGCTCGGCGATGTCGTTCTCGATGGCCTGCCGCACGCGCGCAACCCACTCGGGCGAGATCGCGTCCTCGACCAGGATCGCACCGTCGCGCCAGAAGGCATCGACCTGCGACTGCATCAGGCGCGTGGACATCAGAAGCTCAGGACGTTCATGGTCCGGACGGCGGGCGGTTCGCGCAAGGCGGGTCCCAACGTCTCCATCAGTCCGGTTTCCTGACGCCAGCCGATGTATTTCTGCTGGCTCGCCACTGCGTCCCAGACCTCGTAGAGCACGATGCTGTGGTTCTCGTCATCGGCGGCTGCATGGATCTGTTCGCAACCCGCGAATTTCGCCGTATCCGGCAATATCGCGGACATGGTCTGCTTCAGACCGTCATAGGCTTCCTGCCTGCACTTGAATTCCAGCAATACGACAACCGACACGATTACCCTCCCAAGGTTTTCCGGTCGTACCCCTCGCACAGCATGATACGCGCATTGCCCCCCATTGGAAGCGGCAGGGTTGCCCAAACGGTTCCGGCCCTCTAACTCTCTCGTGAAGGCCGTTTCGGCCAGACTGCCTGCACAAGCCATCAAGGTATCCGATGTATCCGACACCCCGACATGTCGGCCTGGTCAACTGGGTCGGCCTCTGGACACTGTATGCGAAGGAAGTACACCGCTTCATCAAGGTTGCGGGTCAGACCGTGCTTGCGCCGATCATCACGACGCTGCTGTTCCTGCTGATCTTCCAGCTTGCCCTGGGCGAGAGCCGCGGGCCGGTCGGAGGCGTGCCGTTCGAGGTCTTTCTGGCCCCGGGGCTGGTGATGATGGCCGTGACCCAGAACGCCTTCCAGAATGCGTCCTCGTCGCTGCTGATCTCGAAGATCCAGGGCAACATCGTCGATCTGCTGATGCCGCCGCTGAGTGCCGCCGAAATGCTGATTGCCTTCTGCGGCGCGGCGATCACGCGCGGGTTCGCCGTGGCGATATGCGTCCTCATCGCCATGAGCCTGTTCGTCGACCTGCCCTTCGCGTCGATCGGCTGGGCCGTGCTGTTCGTGTTCCTGATGTCGCTGATGATGGGGCTGCTGGGTGTGCTGACCGGCCTGTGGGCGGACAAGTTCGACCACATGGCGTTCATCACCAATTTCATCATCACGCCGCTTGCGTTTCTGTCAGGCACATTCTATTCGATCGAGCGACTGCCGGATCTTGCACAGGCGATTGCACACGTGAACCCGTTCTTCTACGCCATTGATGGATTCCGCCATGCCATTGTGGGGCAGGGCGACACGTCGATGCTGCTCGGTGCCACCGTGCTGCTGGGCATCAATGCCGTGCTGGCGGTCTGGGCGTTCGTTCTGGTCCGACGAGGCTACAACCTCAAGGCCTGAACCCCGCCGTCACTCTCGCCAGAGCTTGACCGAGGGGCAACCACCCCTTAAATCCCCGCCCTTTCCCATTTTGGTTTCAGGCGCGGGGAAACCGTCAGACAATTCACTGTCCTGAACCAGAAACGCCTTTGGAGGCGACCATGATCGAACCCGTAATGCCGACCTATGCCCGGATTGATGTATCCTTCGAGCGGGGAGAGGGTGCGTACCTCTACACGGCAGACGGTCGACGCTATCTCGATTTCGGATCGGGCATCGCGGTCAACCTTCTGGGTCACAGCCATCCGAAGCTGGTCGCGGCCCTGCAGCAGCAGGCGGGCAAGCTGTGGCACACGTCCAACCTGTATCAGAGCGAAGGCCAGAAGGAGATGGCGGCCAAACTGACCGCCAACTGCTTCGCGGACACGGTCTTCTTCTGCAACTCGGGTGCCGAGGCGCTGGAGGGCTGCATCAAGACGGCCCGGAAGTATCACAGCGCCAACGGCCACCCCGAGCGCTACCGCGTGATCACCTTCGAAGGGGCATTCCACGGTCGTACGCTGGCCACGATGGCCGCGGGCGGTCAGGAGAAGATCCTCGCCGGGTTCGGCCCGAAGACAGACGGCTTCGACCAGGTGCCGTTCGGCGACCTGAAGGCGACGGAAGCCGCCATCGGCGACCAGACGGCCGCGATCCTGATCGAACCGATCCAGGGCGAAGGCGGTATCCGCCCTGCCGAGCACGGCTTCCTGAAGGGATTGCGCGCGCTTTGCGACAAGCACGGTCTGCTGCTGCTGATGGACGAGGTGCAATGCGGCATGGGCCGGACAGGCAAGCTGTTCGCGCACCAGTGGTCGGATATCACGCCCGATGTCATGGGCGTCGCCAAGGGCATCGGCGGCGGCTTTCCGCTCGGCGCCTTCCTGGCCACCGAGGAGGCGGCCAAGGGCATGGTTGCGGGCAGCCACGGCACCACCTATGGCGGCAACATGCTGGCCATGGCCTGCGGCAACACCGTGATCGACGAGGTTCTGTCGGACGGCTTTCTGGATCGTGTGAACGATGTCGCGAACCGCCTGAAGCAGGGCCTGGCCGGTATTGTCGACCGCTATCCCAGCGTGGTGAAGGGTATCCGCGGCAGCGGGCTGATGCTGGGCCTGGAATGCGTGGTGCCCAACGGCGACCTGGGCAACCGGCTGCGTGACCACCAGATGCTGACCGTGCCTGCGGGAGACAATGTGCTGCGTCTGCTGCCGCCGCTGGTGGTGACCGACGAGGATATCGAGCGCGCGCTTTCGACCATCGAGATGGCCTGTGACGATCTCGCCCAGAAGGCAGGTGCATCGTGACCGCCGGCAATCACTTCCTGAGTATCTGGGAGGCCTCCGATACCACCCTGAAATCGATCCTCAAGGAGTCGCATGCCCGCAAGGACGCGCGCGCGGGATGGCCGAAGGCCGCGCCCGACACGGACCGTCCGATGGAAGGCCGTCTGCTGGCCATGATCTTCGAGAAGCCGTCCACCCGCACCCGCGTGTCGTTCGATGCGGCCATGCGCCAGCTCGGCGGCCAGACGACCATTCTGAACGCCGGGGAGCTGCAGCTCGGCCGGGGCGAGAGCATTGCCGACACGGCGCGCGTGCTGTCGGGGTATTGCGACGCCATCATGCTGCGCACCTATGAACAGTCCAATCTGGATGAACTGTCGGCCAACGCCTCGATCCCGGTGATCAACGGCCTGTCGGATTCCGGACATCCCTGCCAGTTGATGGCCGACCTGCTGACCATCGAGGAACATCGCGGCGATCTGGCCGGACAGGTGATCGCCTGGTGCGGCGACGGCAACAACATGGCCAACAGCTGGATCGAAGGGGCCGCCAAGTTCGGTTACCGCCTGCGTCTGGCCTGCCCGGAAGGACTGGAGCCGGATCCAAAGGTGCTGAAGGCCGCCATGGATGCCGGCGCGGACGTCATCATCACCGACGACCCGAAGGCCGCCGTGGATGGCGCGGACTGTGTCGTCACCGATACCTGGGTGTCCATGGGTGACGATGCCGCCGACCGCCACAACCGGCTGGCACCCTACCGCGTCGACAGCGCCCTGATGCGCGTCGCGAAATCCGATGCGCTGTTCATGCACTGCCTGCCCGCCCATCGCGGCGAGGAAGTGACCGCCGATGTGATCGACGGGCCGCAGTCGGTCGTGTTCCAGCAGGCCGAGAACCGCGTCCACGCCCAGAAAGGCATTCTGAACCATTGTCTGAAACCAGCGACAACCTGATCCAGGCGTTTCATCTGAACGGCCGGGAAGTGCGCGGCCGCATGGTGCGGCTGGGCAGCATGGCCCACGACATCATCAGCCGCCATGACCTGGAACCGGCACCGGCCGCCCTGCTGGGCGAAGCGCTGGCACTGTCGGCCATGACCGCCAGCGCCCTCGACTTCGACGGTATCTTCACCCTGCAGACCAACGGCGACGGGCCGGCCGGTCTGATCGTCTGCGACTATCGCGATCGCGGCGACATGCGCGGCTATGTGCGCATCAGCGAAACCGGCGATACCAAGGGTGCGGGCGGCACGCTGCTGGGCCGCGGCAGCATGGCGCTCACCATCGACCGCGATGGCGACGGCCAGCGCTATCAGGGGGTGGTCGAACTGCTGGGTGACGACCTGGCGGGCTGCGTCGAGCACTATTTCCGCCAGTCGGAGCAGATACCGACCCTGTTCCGCGCGGTTTGCGGACACGGGCCTGACGGGCGCTGGCGGGCCGGCGGCATCATGCTGCAGTCCCTGCCGCGCGACCCCGACGAAAGCAAGGCGGACGAGGACTGGAACACCGCACAGGTGCTGGCCCGCACGGTGAAACCACAGGAACTGCTGGATGTTGCGCTGCCCGCGCGGGACCTGATCTACCGCCTGTTCCATGAAGATGGGGTGTGGGTGCACGACCCGGCATTCCTGCGCGATAGCTGCACCTGCTCGGCGGATCGCGTCGTTGAGGTGATCGCCCGTTTTCCGGAAAGCGAACTGGACGACCTGACCGACGAATCGGGTAGGGTATCGGTGACCTGCAAGTTCTGCTCCCGGACCTATGGCTTCGCGCCCGAAGAGCTGAAACAGAAACTGGGGTAGATGATGCTGACGCGACGCACCTTCGTCATTTCAGGCGGCATGTTCGCGCTGACGGCGTGCGCCGATACACAGGCCCCGCCGCCGCGCATCGACATCCCGCGCATCACGTTCGCGCATCGCCCGGCCATTACCTTCGACGCCGCTCGCGTGGACATCCAGCAACCCTTCGTGCCGTCGGGTCGTGCGCCGAACGTCGAACATCAGATCCCCAACCCGCCTGCCCGCGTGGCCGAGCGCTGGGCCAGCGACCGCCTGCGCGCCGGCGGATCGGCGGGTTTCGTGCGCTTCACCATCCTGGATGCGAGCATCGTCGAGGTGCCGCTGAAGATCGACCGGTCGCTTGCCGGTGCCTTCAAGACCCAGAACGATACGCGATATGATGGACGCTATCAGGTTCGCATCGATGTGCAGAACCCGTCGGGCACCGGCTTCGCCGAGGCAATCGTCACCCGCAGCCAGTCCGCAAGGGAAGATCTGACGCTGAACGAGCGAGACGATCTGATGGTTCAGTTCGTCGAGGAAATGGGTCGCGATCTCGACAGGCGGCTCGAAGCCGAAATCAACGCCAACCTGAGTGGTTTTCTGGTCCGGGCCTGATCAGGAAATCGGATCGGTCGTCAGGGCGATGCGCTCGACGGGCTGCCAGGCGCTGCCGGTCGCCATGATGCAACTCACACCGTCGGGCCGGGTGACCAGTATCGTCCACGTCGCATCCTGCCCGCTGGAGGTCAGAACCTCCAGAACGGCACCGTTCGATGCCAGCCCCATCGCAACCGGCGCTTCCTTGTAGCTGTTCGAAAGCTGCGCCAGCACTTCGTCACGGTCCTTGCACAGCATCTCCGCCTGGGCGGCATGGCCGATCGCCAGAAATCCGGCGGCAGTCAGTAGGGTGATCGCACTCCTCATCAGGCTTGCTCCTTGTGGACGGTTTCCGCCCCTGGGCGAGGTTCGGCCTCGCACCGTGGTTTTATATGACTTCAGATAGGAAGTCCGGAGGGCATTGCGAGTCACGGCGTGCCGCACAAGTGACGCAGCGGCACGCCCGACCTTGCGGGACAGGGGGCCATATGCCCATATCCGGGTGAGGAATTCGTTAAGTCAGGATATTGCCATGTTCGCCATCGCCCTGCCCGACCGGGCATCTTCCACCGGGATCGGCCGCCTTGCCCGCTGGCTGACGATCGCCGGTCTGGGGCTGTTTCTCTCGGGTTGCGGCGTCAACGAGATCCCGCGGCTGGATGAATCGGTGAAGGCCGCCTGGGCCCAGGTGGAGAACCAGTACCAGCGCCGCGCCGATCTGGTGCCCAATCTGGTCGAGACCGTGAAGGGCTTTGCCGCGCAGGAAAGGGATGTGCTCGTCGGCGTCGTTGAGGCGCGCGCCAAGGCGACCCAGGTTCAGGCGCAGATCACGCCCGAGATGCTGAACGATCCCGCAGCCCTGCAGAAATTCGATCAGGCCCAGGGGCAGCTGACCAGCGCCCTGTCGCGCCTGCTGGTGACGGTCGAGCGGTATCCCGAACTGCGCAGTTCGCAGAACTTCATCACCCTGCAGGCCCAGCTTGAAGGCACCGAGAACCGGATCGCGGTCGCCCGCCGCGACTACATCGAGGCCGTACGGCAGTTCAACACCGAATACCGGACATTTCCGGGGCTGATATGGGCCAATCTGCTGTATGGGGATCTGGGACCGAAACAGTCGTTCGAGGCGGCACCCGGTTCGGAAGTGGCACCCAAAGTGAAATTCTGATGCGTGTCCTCGCCGGAGCGTTTCTGGTCGTCTTCCTGCTGGTCCCGGCGGTTCAGGCGCAGACCTTTCCCGAACTGACCGGTCGCGTCGTCGACGGTGCCGGCATTCTGGACAGTTCGACCGAGCGGGATCTGACCGCCCGGCTGGCGGCACACGAGCAGGCGTCCAGCAATCAGGTGGTCGTGGTCACCGTGCCCGGCCTGGAAGGGTACGAGATCGCCGACTACGGCTACCGGCTCGGCCGCCACTGGGGCATCGGCCAGCAGGGCCGCGACAACGGCGTGCTGCTGCTCGTCGCGCCGCAGGAACGGAAAGTGCGCATCGAGGTCGGCTATGGCCTGGAAGGCGATCTGCCGGACGCCACGGCCAAGCTGATCATCGAGAACGAGATCATTCCCGCCTTCAAGGCCGGCGACATGCAGCGCGGCATCGTCCGGGGCGCCGACGCCATCCTGGCGGCCATCGACGGTGCCTATGATCCCCTGCCCCGGCAGCAGGAGACCGCGGACGAGGGACTGGCCATGGGCGGCGTCATGCTGATGTTCTTCATGTTCGTTCTTTTTCAGTTCTTTCGCAATGAAGGCCGGGTCGGCCGGCGTGGCCGCCGCGGCGTCCTTGTGGCACCGACCGGCGGCTTCGGCGGCGGTGGCTTCGGCGGCGGCGGTGGCGGATTTGGCGGCGGTGGCGGCGGTTTCGGCGGCGGCGGATCCTCGGGGGGCTGGTAGATGACAGAGCAGACGGACAGGGTCTTTTCAGACGCCGAGCATCAGCGCGTGGCCGACGCCATCCGCGCCGTGGAGAACGAAACGACCGGCGAGATCGTGACCGTCGTGGCCCGCGCCTGCGAGCCCTATTCCATCATTGCCGGGCTCTGGTCCGTGCTCGCGGGTCTGGCCGCCGGCGTGATCGCCGTGCCGCTCTGGCCGGAGGTGCCCGCGGTCTATCTGGTCGCCGGCCAGATCGGCGTGTCGCTGATCGTGGCCGGACTGCTGCAGTACATGCCGCTGCGCATGACGCTGGTGCCGAAGGCGGTCCGTCACCGCCGTGCGCACCGCATGGCCCGCACGCAGTTTCTGGAGCAGGGTCTGCATCGCACCGAAGGCCGGACCGGCATCCTCATCTTCGCGGCCATGGCCGAGCATTATGTCGAGATCATTGCCGACGAAGGCATCAACGACCGGGTCGATCCCGGCGTCTGGGAGTCCGTCGTCAGCGATTTCACAGCCGACATGAAACGCGGAAAGGTCATCGACGCCTTTGTCGGCGCGGTGACGGCGTGCGGTGACGTACTGAAGATCCACGCGCCGAAGGTGCCCGGCAATGTCAGCGAACTGCCCGATCGCCTGATCGAGATCTGACGCTTTCCGCCCGCTTTACCGAAGCCCTTGCATCCGGCGGGTCAGATGCACTAAACCCGGCAGTGGAGAGGTGGCCGAGTGGCTGAAGGCGCTCCCCTGCTAAGGGAGTATGGACTAATCCTCCATCGTGGGTTCGAATCCCATCCTCTCCGCCAGTATCGTTTCGCGAAGCGATAACGATGAGAACATGTTCTGAGGCGTACCCAACGCGGCAGGGGTTTGCATAGCAAACGCCCGAGAGCGTTCAGAGTTCGAACTATCTCCCTCCCGCTTCGCCACGATTTTTTGTCTCACGCTCAGTTCGCTGCGCTCGCCCGCTCCGACGGGGCGGCGAACGGTCGCCGGGCCGCAGTCGTGGCCTGTTGGAGGGTTCGACGTATCTCCTCCGTGTCCGACAGCATCTTTTCGCGCGGTGACGTGACCGGGGTTCCCATCGACAACGCTCCAGTCCGGCTGCGTGCGCCCGTTGGCAATGGCGGCGGCATCTGGAAGACTGCCTGACGTTGCCGAAAGCATGGGAGCCGCGCCTTGATCCTGTATGAACATCCACTGTCGCCCTATGCCCAGAAGGTGAAGATTGCGCTGCGCGAGAAGGGCGTGGCCTTCGCGCTTCGCCGCCCGGACGGGATCGGCTCGGGCAAGACGGGGGGAGATTTCGCCACCGGGAACCCGCGCGGCGAAGTGCCCTTCCTGATCGACGGCGCGACCCGCATCTTCGATTCCACCATCATGCTGGATTTCATTGAGGAAACCTGGCCGCAGCCGCCCCTGATGCCGGCCTCGCCCCCGCAGCGCGCAGCCGTGCGCATGGTCGAGGAGGTGATGGACACCCACTATGAGGCGATCAACTGGGGTCTGGGCGAGATCGCCTATTTCAGACGCGCCGAGGGTCGGATGGCCGCTCGGCTTCGCGCCGCTGCGGCCGCACAGATCGCTGACCTGCACGGCTGGCTGACGCAGCAGCTCGGCACTGCCGTCTGGTTCTCGGGCGGTTCGTTCGGACGGGCGGACCTGTCGGTCGTGCCCTTCCTGAATGCATCCGCGGGGTTCGGGTTTCCGCCGGCACCCGGCAGCGCGCTGGAAAGCTGGCTGGCGCGGGCGAACGCGCGGGACAGCGTCGCCGAAACGGCTGCCGAGGCCGCGGCCTCCCTGTCATCCATCGGCAAGGCCTACAAGGCCGTCGAGAGCGGCGCGTTCAGACGCCAGTACCGCGATCACCGGCTGGAATGGATGATCCGTTCAGGGGGCTTCGACGTCGTGGCCAGCGGGCTTGAGAACGGCGACATCCGCTTCATCGGTACCTTCTCGGGGTCAGATCCGGCATAAGGAACGGTGCGCCGACGGACCCGCGTGGCCACGCGCCCGGACCCGCCCGGTTGGTTTCCCCTGGGCCATGCAAACCATGCAATGCTGCAATTGCGAAATATTCATTGTTGCATTGCAGCATAACACTATCTCAACGGTGCCCCGGCTGATAGAGGTCGGGACCGGGCGTTGATGCCCGCACCACACACCGAAAGCCAAAAGCATGCGTTACGCGTTCATCAGCACCTTCGACCGTACCGACTACGCGTCGACCGTTCGATCCACCCCGACCTATGTCTCCCCGACCCCGGATCAGGTCGAGGACCTGATTGCCCAGGCGTGCGCGGCCCGCAGCCGTTACATGCGCAGCCTGTTCTTCCGCGCCATCGGCGCCGTCACGGAACTGTTCCGCGCGTCAACCGGCCGGCATCAACCGCGTTGACAGGCTGAAGCCGGTCGCCGCACTCTGCCCCGCACGACAGATGCGGGGAGGTGTGAATGTCCGGGCAGCCCGACTACCAGAGTTTCTACGACAGTTTCGACGTTGCGCGCCTGAATGACGCGTTGCACGGCAGTCTCGCGACGGGCGTGAACGCGTGCGTCGAATGCTGTGACCGCCACACCGGTTCAGGCCGGATCGCACTGAACTGGGAAGGCGTGTCCGGCGAAAGCCGAAGCTTCACGTTCGAGGACCTGCAGGCGCAGTCGGCCCGGGTCGCGAACCTGCTCGTCGCCCGGGGCGTCGGTCCCGGGGACCGGGTGTCGGGGCTGTTGCCGCGCATCCCGGAACTGGTGTTCTTCATTCTGGGGGCCTGGCGGGCGGGCGCGGTCTATCAGCCGCTGTTCACCGCCTTCGGCCCGAAGGCCATCGAGCATCGCCTGAAGACCTCGGAAGCGAAGGTCGTGCTGACCGACCCCGCGAACCGGTCCAAGCTGGACGGGCTGGCGGTCGATCCGGTCATCATGACCGTGGGCGGGCACGGCGACGACATCCACTTCGATGAGGCCATGGCCGACGCGTCCGACAGGTTCGAGCCGGTGATGCGCCTGGGCGACGATGCCTTCCTGATGATGGCGACGTCGGGCACGACCGGCCTGCCGAAGGGCCTGAAGATCCCGCTGCGCGCGCTGCCCGCTTTTGAGGCGTACATGCGCTACGCCCTGGACGTGCGGGACGACGACGTGTTCTGGAACATCGCCGATCCGGGCTGGGCCTACGGTCTGTACTACGCCATCACCGGTCCGCTGCTGATCGGCCATCAGACGACCCTGTACGACGGCCCGTTCACCATCGAGAGCAACGCCGCCATCGTCGAGAAGCTGGGCGTCACGAACTTTGCGGGTGCGCCCACGGCCTATCGCATGATCATCGCCGAAGGTCCCGAGGCTGCGAAACCGCTGGCGGCGAACCTGCGCGTGGCCTCCAGCGCGGGCGAGCCGCTGAACCCGGAAGTCATGCGCTGGTTCCGCGATCATCTGGACTGCAACCTGTTCGACCAGTACGGCCAGACCGAATGCGGCATGGTGCTGTGCAACCATCACGGCCTGAGCCACGACGTCCGGCCCGGGTCGGCCGGCTATCCGATGCCGGGCTTCCGGCTGGAGGTCGTCACCGATGACGGGAAACCCGTCGCGCAGGGCGAACAGGGCATTCTGGCCGTGCACAGGCCGGACTCGCCGCTGTTCTTCTTCGACGGGTACCTGGGCGCCGAGGGTCAGGGCTGGGTCGGCGATTACTATCTGACCGGCGATACGGTGGAACAGAACCCCGACGGCACCATCAGCTTCGTGGGCCGCTCGGACGATGTGATCACCTCATCGGGCTATCGCATCGGGCCGTTCGATGTCGAAAGCTGCCTGCTGGAACACGATGCCGTCGCCGAAAGCGCTGTCGTCGGCAAACCGGACGAGGAACGCGGCGAGATCGTCAAGGCGTTCGTGATCCTGCACCCGGGTCACACCGGCACCGATGATCTGGCCGAGGAGCTGCGCCAGCACGTCCGCACCCGGCTGGGTAAACATGCCTTCCCGCGCGAGATCGCCTTCCCCGAGGCGCTGCCCAAGACGCCCAGCGGCAAGATTCAGCGCTTCATCCTGCGCAAGGCGTGATCCGGCGGGCGGTCGGGTCTACTTGTAGTCTCCGCCGGAATCGATCTGTCCCAGATCGTCCCGCAGCACACCCTGCCCCGGCACGAAGTTGACCTCGAACCGCAGGCCGTCGGGGTCCTCGAACAGCACGTAATAGTATCCGGGGGCCCAGGCACCTTCCATCGGTCCGCGCACGATCGTGCCGCCCGCTTCCTTCACCAGGTCGGCCGTGCGGTCGATGTCTTCCCGGCTGCGCGCCCGCAGGCAGAAATGGTGCAGGCCGACGCGCGTCTGGTCGAAGGTCGCATCGGCATGCTCGGGCGCGGCGCGATTGAGGCCGATCGCGGTCCGGGCACCGACGTGATAGCAGAACTCATCGCCGTCGAAGACCAGCTTCATGCCCATTTCCGGCAACAGCTTCTTGTAGAACGCTGTCGCCTTCTCCCATTGATTTACCGTCACGACCAGATGCGCCATGCCATTGATATCGATCATGCGTTCCGTCTCTTTCATTTCTGTGCAAACAGGCGCACGCGTTCTTGCCGTATCTGCGACTGTTGATTGGTCAACTAAAGAATTATCGCCACCAGAGCGCGTGTCATTTATGAATCATACATTAATTCTGCATGCTGAAGCCGGATGTCGCAAACCCGTAGCGGCAGGCTCCGTGCGGCATTACGCGGTTGAGGGTGGGCCACGGACCTATGGCGGACGGCGACGAAGGCGTGATCATTGACGAAGGCGGGCTGTTCGCGAGCGGTCTGACAGGCACGGACTCCCTGCTGTCGGGCACGGCGTTCGCCGATACGCTGGGCAGCGCGGATGGCGACGACACGCTTTACGGCCACGCACAGGACGACTCCCTGCTCGGACGCGACGGCGATGACAGGCTTTTTGGTGGCGATGGTGACGATGTGCTGCGTGGCGGCTCCGGTCGCGACGCGCTGGTCGGCGGTCGTGGCAACGACCGGCTGCGCGGCGACCTGGATGACGACACCCTGTTCGGTGGCCTGGGCGACGATCAGCTGACCGACATCGGCGGCAATGATTTCCTGTCGGGTGGCGCGGGCGACGACACCCTGCGCAGCGGCGATGGCGACGACTTTGCCTTTGGCGGCGATGGAAACGACAATTTCGTCGGCGGGGATGGCGACGATGTCCTGAATGGCAACGCAGGCGAGGATTTGCTGTTCGGCGGCAACGGGTCCGACCGGCTGGACGGCGGCGAGGGCGACGATTCCCTGCATGGCGGTACGGACAATGACGATCTGGCAGGTCAGGAAGGCGACGATGAACTGCGCGGCAACGGGGGATCGGATGCGCTTTCGGGTGGATCGGGCGCGGACTTTCTCGACGGCGGCGCAGGCGATGACATGCTCAATGGCGGCGCGGGCGATGACACACTGCATGGCGGCGCAGGCAGCGACACACTGGACACCGGCAGTGGAGACAACGTCGCCGAGGGCGGTGATGATAATGACCTTCTCTCGGGTGCCGCAGGCGCTGACACTCTGGCGGGTGACGATGGCGACGACACGCTGAACAGTGGCGATGGAGACGACCGTCTGTTCGGGGGAGACGGGAACGACGTCATCAACGGCGGCACGGGCGATGACAGGATTCACGGCGAGGCCGGCGACGACGTCTTCCATCTGGTGGACGGCGGACACGATCTGATTTTCGGTGGTGCCGGGCAGGATTTCTTCACCATCAGCGGCTCCCGCCGGGTTCCGGTTGACCCGAACGATCCGGACGGCGCACTGCAGACGGCCTATGCGTCGATCTCGGATGCCGACGTCGCCAACAGCGGTGTCGTGACGATCCATGCGGTGGACGCTTTCGGAGACACCTTTTCAACAGAACTTCATGATGTGGAAGGCTTCCAGCACGGCAGCGCCCGCATCGGGTTCGTGCGCGGCACCACGAATGCGGATGTCATTGTCGACAATGATGTGAGCTTCCTGATTGCCGGCAGGGGCAACGACAGCATCACCGCCGGCAGTACGGACAACTACGGACTGATTGTCTTTGCCGGCGACGGTGACGACGTCCTGGCCACGCAAACCGATTGCGGCGACGTTTTCGGCGCCGCGGGGAACGATACGATCACCGCCCGGATGGCGGAAACAGGCAACACGCACATCGCACACAATGTGTTCGGTGGTAGTGGCGATGACGAAACCATCGTGCTGGACGCCTTGAACGTTTTCGGTGGCGAAGGCACAGACACCCTGACGTTCGCGGGCGATACAACCGCCATCGCCGATCGTGAGACGGGTCTGTTCCTGATGGACGGTGCTGTCGGCAGATTCAGCGATATCGAAGTGCTGGGCGGTGATTTCCTGGAAGCCCGCGTTGCCACCGATTTCGCACTGTATGGCACCGTCGGCGCCGATCTGGTTCACACCGCAGCCGACAATGTCCGGGTGTTTGCATCAGCCGGTGACGACACGGTTTTCGGGCACGGTGGCGACCAGCTTCTGATCGGACAATATGGCGACGATGTGCTTTTTGGCGGCGGCGGCGGCGACAGTCTGGAAGGACGCAAGGACGACGACTTCCTGTCCGGTGGCGAAGGCAACGATCTTCTGGATGGTGGCGACGGCGACGACACGCTGGTCGGCGGTTCCGGTGCGGACAGTCTGTTCGGCGGCAGCGGATCGGATCTCTTCGTCATCGATGTTCTGACCGATACGGTCGATATGATCGTTGATTTCCGGATCGGCGAGGATCTGATCGATCTGGGCGGACTTGCGTCGTCGTTCAGCGAGATCGAGATCAGTGCCGATCCGGGCGACACCATCATCAGCATCGCCGGTCAGCAGACGATCCGGCTTCTGGGCATCAACGGTGGAGACGTCACGGCGGACATGTTCGTCGGAATTGAAGACGATTCCGCAGTAATTACGGGGACCGACGGGAACGATGTCCTGACCGGCACCGATCAAGGCGACGAGATTTTCGGCGGCGCCGGCGACGACACACTCTCAGGTGGCGGGGGCTTCGATCTGCTGTACGGCGGCGACGGCTTTGACATTGCCGATTTTTCCGACGCGGCCAGCGACACACTTCATCTCAATATCCGACTGGAGTCCGGTACGGCTCAGTCCGAAACCCGCAACGGCGAATTCATCACCGACACATTGACCGGCATCGAAGGGGTTCTGGGCAGCCGCGCCGACGATCACATCCGCGGCGACGATGCTGACAACCTGCTGTTTGGCGGGGCTGGCGGAATGGACCAGATCTTCGGCGGTGATGGCAACGATACGCTTGGCGGCGAGGGCTTCGACACCCGTCTGACCGGTGGCGACGGCACGGACACATTTGTGGTCAACGGGCATTTCGAGCAGGCGATCCGCATCCGCGACTTCGAAGACGACATTGACCGGATCGACGTATCGAACCAGCGCAACGCGACGTTCGAGGCAATGGAGATCAGGCAGAACGGCACCGGCGTCGATATACTTGTGAACGATCGAGACTTCGGTGCGATCCGGCTGGCGCGCGTCGACAATGCGACGGTCGATCAATTCACCGAAGACGACTTCATCTTCTGATCGTCAGACCTTCCGCCAGTGGTCCAGAGCCATCACCAGACCGCCGGTGAGCAAGCCCCAGAACGCGCCGCTGATGCCGTAGAAGCTCAGGCCCGATGCGGTGACCAGGAAGGTGATGACAGCGGCTTCGCGTCCCTGCGCATCGCCCACGGCCCCGGTCACCGCACCCGCGAACGCGCCCAGCAGGGCCAGTCCGGCGACCGCCTCGATCAGCACCGGCGGGGCTGCGCCGATGAAGGCGGTGGCTGCGCCCGCGATCAGCGCGAACAGCACGTAGAACGCACCGGACGAGATTCCCGCCCAGTAACGCCTTGCCGGATCCGGATGCGCCTCGGGCCCCGCACAGAGCGCGGCGGTGATCGCCGCCAGGTTCACGGCATGCGCCCCGAACGGCGCGGCGGCGAGCGAAAAAAGCCCGGTACCGGTGAACAGCGGGCCCGGCTCGGGGCGGTAGCCATTGGCGTTCAGCACCGCAATGCCGGGGATATTCTGCGACGCCATGGTGACGAGGAACAGCGGCAGCGCCAGACCCAGCGCCTCCAGCGAGAACGCCGGCCTGACCAGTACCGCGACCGGGGCGATGGAGCCGATGTCCTGTCCCGCCAGGTCCGTGTTGAGCACGATCAGGACGACCGTGACCACAACGGCGGCGGGCACGGCGAACAGCCGGTTGAGGCGCGCCACCAGCAGCCATGTCGCAAAGATCAGCAGCCCGTTCAGCGGCTGTTCGGCGATCGCCCTGAACGGCGCCAGACAGAGGCCGAACAGCACGCCCGCCAGCATCGCGTTGGCCAGCGGCAGCGGAATGCGCTGCACCAGCCTGCCGAACGGTCTGAACAGGCCCGCGATGATGATCAGTACGGCGGAAATGATGAAGGCTCCGACGGCGGCGGCAAACCCGCCATCCAGCGCCGCCGACGTCGCCAGCAGTGCCCCGCCCGGCGTCGACCAGGCGATCGAGACCGGCTGGCGCAGCCATGCGCTGAACAGGATGCCGGGCAGGCCCATGGCCAGCGACAGCGCCATCAGGCCGGACGCGGCCTCGACACTGCTCGCGCCGACCGCTGTCAGTCCCGCGATGATCACGGCAAAGGAACTGGCAAAGCCGACCACGGCGGCCAGCAGCCCGGCTCCGACCGCCTGACCTGAGATGTCTTTCAGCATATTCCGTCTCAAAAGTTCAGGTGCGTGGCTGACCGCTTATAGCGCTTCGCTGTCTGATTGAGCCACGTTTCACGGAACGGGTCACCCCCGGCTTGTCCGGGGGTCCGGGGCAGCATCGCCGCAGGTCCGCGGCTCAACCGGATGCCCGCGCACGGCGGGCATGACCCTCATGGACACATCCGTCATTCGATCACCCTATAAGGGAGCAGGGATTGAGATGCTGCTGATCTCAATCGTCGCCGCCGGCTTCCTTGCGCGCCTTTTTCAGGTCGGGTTCATGGTGCGAGCCGAGCGGCGTGTTCGGACCGGCGCTTTCCTTCAGGGCCTCGGCGGCGCGGGGGTTGGCCTTGATCTTGGCAAGGATCGCCTCGCCCGCACGTTCGAAGGACTCCCGGTGCTCGACGACATATTCACGGCTCTCGCGGTACGCATCCAGCATGCCGTTCATCTCCGGCACCACGTAGCGCGCCACCAGATCCCAACTCTTGGAGGTGTTCGCCCGGCTGGCCCAGTCATGCACGAAACCGATCACGGTGCCGAAGCCGCCGGTGATCTTCTGCAACTCCTTCAGGCGCGCGACCAGGTCGTCCGGCGTGCCGATGACGGCGGTCGCACCATCGGCGAACCCGGTCAGTTCGATGGCTTCGTCACGGTCCTTGAACGCCTCGACGCCGGGCCGCATCAGCGTGCCGACATTGTATTCATTGTGCCAGCGGAACAGGCCGTCGCGCGCCTCCTCGATGGCCTTCTCGCGGGTTTCGGCGATGTGCCACATCATGACGATGCGCCAGTTCTTCCGGTCGACGGTGTTGCCGTGCTTGGCCGCCGATTCCTCGGCAAAGCTCCACTGCGTCGCCAGATTCTGCAGGCCCGCGGACGACATGGATCCGATGGAGAGCACACCGGTGCCATGCTTGCCGGCCAGCGTCATGCCCGACGGGCTGATCATGGAGGCGACGGCGAACGGCAGGTCCTCCTGCAGCGGACGCAGCTGCAGCTTGGCGTCGCGCACGGTGAACCAGTCGCTTTCGTGCGTGACCCGCTCCTCACCCTTCAGCAGCTTGCGGATGACGCCGATGGCCTCGTCCTGCCGGTCGCGCTGGGTCATGGGATCAATGCCCATCAGGTAGGCATCCGACGGCAATGCGCCGGGCCCGGAGCCGAAAATCGCGCGGCCGCCGGTCATGTGGTCGAGCTGCACCATGCGCTGCGCAACGATGAAGGGATGATGGTACGGCAGCGAGACGACGCCGGTTCCGAGCTTGATGCGCTGGCTGCGCTCGCCGGCGGCGGCCAGGAACATCTCCGGTGAGGCGATCACTTCCCAGCCCGTGGAATGGTGCTCGCCGCACCAGAACTCGTCGTAGCCCAGCTTGTCCAACTGCTCGACCAGGTCGAGGTCGGCGCGGAACTGCAGCATCGGATGCTCGCCGATGGGATGATGCGGGGCCAGGAACGCGCCGAATTTCATGCGAGACATGCTTCTCTCCCAGAGCTGTTTTGCAGACAGACTACAGGCGCGATCCGCAGACAGAAACAGTTTCGACGCACGCCAGTCCGCCAGCACGGACCACCGGCACGGACCGGGCGACGAAAAAGGGGCCGGTCCGAAGACCAGCCCCTGTCCATCTCGACCGGATGCAGATCGCTTACGCCGCCAGCAGCCGGTTCAGCTTGGTCTGGGCGTCGTCATGCTCGATCTTCTCGACCGCTGCCAGTTCGCGCGTCAGCCGTTCCTTCGCCGCTTCATAGATCTGGCGTTCGGAATAGGACTGGTCCGGCTGATCCTCGTTGCGGTGCAGGTCGCGCACGACCTCGGCAATCGAGATCGGGTCGCCGGAGTTGATTTTCGCCTCGTACTCCTGGGCGCGGCGGGACCACATGGTGCGCTTGACGCGGGCGCGGCCCTTCAGGGTCTCCAGCGCCTGCTTCATGACCTTGGTCGAGGCCAGGGGCCGCATGCCGGTGGCCTGCGCCTTGGTTGTCGGCACGCGCAGCGTCATCTTCTCGTGCGGGAAGTCGATGACGAACAGTTTCAGCTTGTGGCCGGAGATTTCCTGCTCCTCGACGGCGGTGATCTGGCCAACACCGTGCGAAGGATACACGACGTAATCGTTGGCGGCGTATTCGGCCTTGGCCTTCTTCTTCGGCGCGGGAGAGGCTTTCTTGTCACTCATGGTCAATCCAGTATCCGTTTCATACTAGTTTCATATTACAGGTGCCGCCCGGTGACTCCGGGGCAGCCGGAAATTGACCCGGCGGGAAATACCGCAGGCCCGATGGCGCAGGCGCACAGCCATGTCTTTCCGGGATGAAAGGCATTCTGCCGCTCGAAATCCGCCATCATGTCCGGTGACGCGGGCCTTTCCCGGTGGGGATCGACCGGCCTGACATGAAACGACGGGCTGCCTGATGCCGCCCGCCCCTATCGTCATCGCCGTACGGTTGGGTGCCCAACACGTCCCAGACAACGGATATATAACACAAAAATGACGGTTTTCCCACGGCCTTTTTGACCAGGGGTCACAACGGGTCGAGTCTGTTCTGTTTCGGCGGTCGCCCGTTCAGCCCACGGGTGAGCGATCAGTCGCCCTTGCCGGGTTCCGTGCTGAAGTGCTTCTCGAACTTGTTCTCGACATCGCGCCAGTCGTCGGCATCTGCCGGGCTCTCACCCTTGCGGGTGATGTTCGGCCACTTCTCGGAATACTCCCGGTTCAGCTCCAGCCATTTCTCGGAGTCGGGATCGGTGTCGGGCAGAATGGCCTCGATCGGGCATTCCGGCTCGCACACGCCGCAGTCGATGCATTCATCCGGATGGATGACCAGCATGTTCTCGCCCTCGTAGAAGCAGTCGACCGGACAAACCTCGACACAATCCTGGAACTTGCATTTGATGCAGTTCTCCGCGACGACGTATGGCATCAGCCGTATCTCCCCATAATCCTTGGCCGGGAACAGCGTTCTAACCGGCAGATATCAGCCCGAGCGGGCCATCACGCGCTGTCGCGCCTCCCCATTCTCTCGATCGGAAACATAGATCAGGCCTCCGACGCGGCGCAACAGGTTGGCTTCATAGGCATGCAGGTCGCCGTCTGCAAGCACCACTTCCCACATGGCTTCAAGAATTTCGATCCGCCGCGCCTGAGGCAGGGATTTGACGGCACGGGTGAAGCGGGAAATCTCGACGGCATTGTCCTGGATTTCTTCCGCCTGCGAGATCAGCGTCGATGCCTCGGCCTCGGTCAGTCCGAACTGGCGCACCAGCGCCGCACCGATGGTCGCGCGCTCGTCAGCCGTGAAGGTGCCGTCCAGCAGCGCCGCCTCGACCAGCAGGGCCGCCGCCCCGATCTGGACTTCATCAAACCCTGCGGTGTCGCTTGTCTTGGAGGAATCGCCGTTGAGCCAGCTGGCAACGCGGTTCAGCATCCCGCTACATCACCGAAAAGGACGTGCCGCAGCCACAGCTGGCCGTGGCATTCGGATTGCGGACCTGGAACGACGATCCGATCATCTCCTGCACGTAATCGAATTCCGATCCGCGCAGATATTCGATGGAGACGGGATCGACCAGCACCTGGACGCCATCCCGCTCGATGATCAGGTCGTCGTCGGCGACGTCGCTGTCGAACCTGAAATCGTACTGGAAACCCGAACAGCCCCCGCCCAGCACCTGCACGCGCAGCTTCAGGTCGGGGTTGCCTTCCGCCTCGATCAGTTCGGCCACGCGCTCGGCCGCGGCGGCGGTGACGGCGAAATCGGCGGGTGTCTCAACGATCTGGTTCATCTGCCCATACTATCACGGTTCGAGGTTGCTTCCTGCACCTTGCCGATTTAGACCGCTGGCCTGCTTTGTCAATCTCCGGGTGGCGGCCAGCCTTGGCGTTGGCCGCATACTTCCACTAGTCTCCAGTCAACTCAGTCAGGCGAATCGGTATGAACCTGTTCCAGCATTTCCGGTCAGAGATCGTGGCCCTGGTGGCCAGCACGGAAGGCCTGCCCGACGACCTGAACCTGTCGGCCATCTCCGTCGAACCGCCACGCGACGCGAGCCACGGCGATCTGGCGACCAACGCCGCGATGGTGCTCGCCAAGCCCGCCCGGATGAAACCGCGTGAAATCGCCACCATGCTGGAACCCGCCATTGCCGCCCTGAGCGGCGTGGATGCCGTCGAGATCGCGGGGCCCGGCTTCATCAACATCCGGCTGACCGCCGAGTTCTGGCAGCATCGCCTCAAGGAAGTGCTGATCAAGGGCCGTCGCTATGGCGAAAGCGACCTGGGTCAGGGGCTGGCGGTCAACGTCGAATATGTCAGCGCCAACCCGACGGGACCGCTGCATGTCGGCCACGCCCGCGGCGCGGTCTTCGGCGACGCCCTGGCATCGCTGATGGAAAAGGCCGGCTACGACGTCACGCGGGAATATTACATCAACGATGCCGGCAACCAGATCGACGCGCTCGCGCGGTCGCTGCACTGGCGGTACTGCGAGGCACTGGGCATCGACAAGGGTGCCATGCCCGAGGGCCTGTATCCCGGCGACTATCTGATTCCGCCGGCCCGGCTGCTGGCGGAACGCGATCAGGACAAGTGGCTGGATGCGCCGGAAGCCGACTGGCTGCCGGAACTGCGGCTGTTCGCGGTCGAGCAGATGATGATGCTGATCCGCGACGATCTGGCCGCCGTCGGCATCAGGCAGGAAGTCTTCACCTCGGAACGCACCCTGCATCTGGACGGGCGCATTCAGGACGTGGTGTCGGAACTGGAAAGCCGCGATCAGGTCTATACCGGCGTGCTGGAACCGCCCAAGGGCAAGAAGCCGGAAGACTGGGAACCGCGCCCGCAGCTGCTGTTCCGGGCGACCGCATGGGGTGACGATGTCGATCGTCCGCTGCGCAAGTCGAACGGCGACTGGACTTATTTCGCCGCCGACATCGCCTATCATCTGGACAAGTACAGGCGCGGATTCAGCCAGATGATCGATGTCCTGGGGGCCGACCATGGCGGCTATGTCAAGCGGATGGTGGCGGCGACCCGCGCGGTGACCAACGACGAAGGCCGGTTGACCATCCGGCTGTGCCAGCTGGTGAACCTGTTCGAGGACGGCCAGCCCGCCAAGATGTCGAAGCGGGCGGGGACCTTCATCACCCTGCGCGACCTCGTCGACCGGGTCGGCAAGGATGTCGTCCGCTTCATGCTGCTGACGCGCAAGAACGAGGCAGCGCTGGATTTCGACTTCGCCCGCGTGCTGGAGCAATCGAAGGACAACCCGGTCTTCTACGTCCAGTATGCCCACGCGCGCTGCTGTTCCGTCTTCCGCAACGCCGAAAGGGACATGCCGAGGCTGGATACGGCCCACGAGGCCCTGCAGGCGGCGGAGATGTGGCGGCTGTCGCATCCGGAAGAGCTGGCGCTGATCCGGCTGACCGCGACCTGGCCCCGAATCGTCGAACAGGCGGCGGAGTCCGCTGAACCGCACCGGCTGTCCTTCTATCTCTACGATCTGGCGTCGGCCTTCCACAGCTTCTGGACCAGGGGTCGCGATGCCGAGGAACTGCGCTTCATTCACGCCGACAACCCCGACCTGACGCTGGCCCGGCTGGCGATGGTCGAAGGCGTCCGCACGGTCCTGCGCAACGGCCTGGGGATTCTGGGCGTCACCCCGCGCGAGGAGATGCGTTAGTGGCGGGCGAGGAAACAGGCGGCGGGCGCTGGCCGCTGTTCGCCGGGCTGGCGCTGCTGGCCGCCGTGATGGCCCTGGCGCTGACGATCTGGTTCGTCGCACGCGACGACGGCGGTTCGGCCCTGATGGATCCGAAATCGATCCCCATCGCACGGGCGCCGGAAAATCCCGACCGCGAACGCCCGGCGGACCGGGGCGGCGAGCAGATCCCCGACCAGGACAAGCAGGTCTTCGAGACGTTCCAGTCCGAGGGCGACCGCGCACCGGAACGGGTGGAACGGCTGCTGCCGGCGGCCGAGACGCCCATGCCGGAACCGGAACCGGAAGCGCGGCCTGAACCGGCGCCCACGGAAACCGGACCGGAACCGGACTCCACCGCAGCGGAGACGCAAGCTGCGGCGGCGTCTGGCCCGGCGACCGTTGTCGTGGAAACGCCGGACACCGCGCCCGTCCCGCCGCCCGCCCCGGCTCCGAAGCCGGAACCGGCGGCCGCCGCGAAACCGGAGCCGCAACCTGCTCCTGCGCCCGCGCCTGCCGCAGAGGGCAACTGGCAGGTACAGCTTGCCGCGCTGCGCGATGAAGCCGCCGCGCGTCAGACCTGGAAACGGGTCAGCAGCAAGCAGAAAGCCCTGCTGGGATCAATGCAGCCGGACATCAGCCGCACCGACACGGGATCGAAGGGCATTTTCTATCGCCTGCGGGTCGGCGGGTTTGCCTCACGCGATCAGGCCGCCGCCTTCTGCGACCGCCTGAAGAAAGCCGGGCAGGATTGTCTGGTCGCACGGAAATAGCCAGAGGCGGCCAGACATCATGAAACCAGCCGTATTCGGCATATCCGGCACATCACTGACCGCCGACGAGACGGCTTTCCTGCGGGATGCCCGGCCGATGGGCGTCATCCTGTTCCGCCGCAACATCGACACGCCGGAGCAGGTGCGCCGCCTGAACGACAGCGTCCGCGCCGCGCTGGGACGGGACGGCGCGTGCCTGTGGGTGGATCAGGAAGGGGGCCGCGTTCAACGGCTGACCGAGCCGCACTGGGAAAAACTGCCCGCGGCGGCCCGGATCGGCGGGTGCTGGCGCGACGACCCAGAGATCGCGGAATATGCGGCATGGCTGCTGGGCCGCATCATCGCCGATCAGGTGGCGTCCGCCGGGTTCGACATCGCCTGCGCGCCCGTTCTGGACCTGACCGTTCCCGGCACCCACGAGGTGATCGGCGATCGCGCCTTCGGTGCCGGTCCGGCGGTCGTGGCCGCGCTGGGACGCGCGGTCGCGGAAGGCCTGATCGCGGGCGGCGTGCTGCCGGTGTCCAAGCACTGGCCCGGACACGGGCGGGCGCTGGTGGATTCGCACCACGACCTGCCCACGGTTGATACGGACAGGCAGGGGCTGCTGGAGACGGATATCGAGGCCTTCCGGCTGGCGTCGGACTGCGCGCCGATCGCCATGACGGGCCACCTCGTCTTTCCGGCGTTCGATGCCGCGCACCCGGCAACACTGTCCGCACAGGTGATCGCCGAGGTCATTCGCGGCCATTGCGGGTTCGAAGGCTTCCTGATCTCGGACGATCTGGACATGAAGGCGTTGACCGGGGCCCCCGGAGAGCTGGCCGGTGCGGCGCTGGCCGCCGGGTGCGACGGGGTGCTGCAATGCTCGGGCGATTTCGCGACCATGTGCGCCGTTGCGGACGCGCTCGACGACATGACGGACAGCGCACGTTTCCGCTGGGACGCCGCCTGCGGGATGCAGCAGGCTGCGGACGAGGTCGACCGGTCGCAACTGATCGAAGAACTGCGTGATGTGGTCGAATGAGCATGTCATACTACATCTATGATCGAATCATCCGAACCCAGCCGCGCTGACTTCGAGGAGGATGCGCCGCGCGCGCGCCTCGGCGAACAGCTCGTGCTCGATCTGGGCGGATACGAGGGGCCGCTGGATCTGCTGCTGGATCTGGCCCGGGACCAGAAGGTCGATCTCGCCCGAATCTCGATGATCGCGCTGGCCGATCAGTATCTGGCCTATATCGAAACCTCGCAGCACCTGCGCCTCGAAGTGGCCGCCGACTACCTGGTCATGGCGGCATGGCTGGCCTACCTGAAATCCAGGCTGCTGATCCCCGATCCCGAACCCGAGGACGAACCATCGGCCAGCGAACTGGCCGCGCGCCTGAACTGGCAGCTGCGGCGTCTGCAGGCGATGCGCGATGCATCGGTCAAGCTGATGGGCCGCGCACAGGAGGGCCAGGATTTCCATCGGCGCGGCGCACCGGAAGGCGTGCGTGTGCACCGAAGTTCCGCCTGGGAATGCGATCTGTACGACCTGCTGAAGGCCTATGGCACGCACCGGGAATCACAGGGCGACGGTGAACCGCTGAAGGTGCGCCGCGACAAGGTGATCTCGGTGGAGATGGCGCTTGAGCGGATGCGCCGCCTGCTGGGTGCCCTGCCGGAATGGTCCAGCCTGCAGGCCTTCCTGCCGCCGACCCCGGCGGAGCCCTTCACCCGCAAGTCTGCCACCGCCTCGACCCTGCTCGCCGCGCTGGAACTGGCCAAGCAGGGCGACATCGACCTGAAGCAGGGACGCACCTTCGGTCCGATCTACGTGCGCAGGCGGGCCAGCGCATGAGCGTCGACCGGGATCACGTCCGCATCGTCGAGGCGCTGCTGTTCGCGGCTTCCGAGCCGCTTGATCTCGGCACGATCAGCCAGCGGCTGCCCGACGGGACCGACTCGTCCGTGGTGCTGGCTGCGCTGGCCGAGGACTACCGCGGACGCGGCGTCGAGCCGGTGCAGGTTGACGGCAAGTGGCTGTTCCGCACGGCACCGGATCTGGCGGACGCGCTGGCCGAACACCGTGTGGTGCCGCGAAAGCTGTCGCGCGCCGCCGTGGAGACGCTGTCGATCATCGCCTACCATCAGCCCATCACCCGCGCCGAGATCGAGGAACTGCGCGGTGTCGCGGTCTCGAAGGGAACCATGGACGTCCTGATGGAGACCAGCTGGGTGCGCCCGCGCGGACGCCGCCAGACGCCCGGACGTCCGGTCACCTATGGCACGACGGACGATTTCCTGATCCATTTCGGACTGTCCAACCTGAACGATCTGCCGGGAATCGACGAGTTGAAGGCGACGGGCCTCCTGTCCGCCGAACCCCGCGATCCGAGCCTTTTCGATGCGGTGAAGGACGACGGCGCCGGCTGACGAAGGCGGCAAGACGCCTTGACGTTTGCTGCGAGTCCCTCTCAATTGCGGCTGAAACCTCGTCACCGGGAAGGCGCGATCCACCTTGACCAAACTCCGGCTTACCGATGTCAGCCATCATTTCGGCACCATGAAGGCTGTGGACGGCCTGTCCCTGGACATCGACGACGGTGAGATCCTCTGCCTGCTCGGCCCGTCCGGTTGCGGCAAGACCACCAGCCTGCGCCTCGCCGCCGGGCTGGAGGATCTGCAGCAGGGCCGGATCGAGATCGACGGCCGAACGGTGGCAGAACCGGGTCGCGCCGCCCCGCCCGAGAACCGCCGTATCGGCATGGTCTTTCAGGATTATGCGCTGTTTCCCCACCTGTCCGTCGCCGAGAACGTCGGGTTCGGCCTGAACGGGATGCCGCGCGCCGATCGCGAGGCCCGTGTCGCGACCATGCTGAAACGGGTCGGGCTGACCGAACGCGCCGACGTCTTTCCGCATCAGCTGTCGGGCGGGGAGCAGCAGCGCGTCGCCCTGGCGCGGGCGCTGGCCCCCGAGCCGGGGCTGATGCTGATGGACGAACCCTTTGCCAATCTGGATGTCACCCTGCGCAACACCGTGCGCGACGAGACCCTGTCGCTGCTGAAGGGGCTGGGCGCGTCGGTCCTGCTGGTGACCCATGACCCGGAAGAGGCGATGCGCATGGCCGACCACATCGCGGTGATGCAGAACGGGCGGATCGTGCAGTCAGGGACGCCCGAAGAGGTCTATCTGCGCCCGGCGAACCTGTTCATGGCGCGCTTCTTCGGTGTGGTGAACGAATTTTCCGGCACCGTGAGAGGCGGCACGGTGACGACGGCGCTGGGGCGGTTTCCCGCGAATGCGGCGGACGGCGATGCGCTGATCGTGCTCCGCCCCGAGGCGATGGAGATCGATGTCACCGGCACGGACTGCCGGATCGAGGATGTGCGGCTGGTCGGTGCCTACTGGCGTGTGCGCCTGACGACGCGGGACGGCACGGCCATCAGGCTGCGCACGTCCAGTCGCCCGCCCGCCATCGGCACCGCCGTTTCGGTCACGATTGACCATCAGCGCATGATTCTTTTTCCCGCCAGCGCCTGATCGCACTATAAGGGTCGGCAATCGTTTGGCGTGAGCGGCCCTGACGGGATGTTCCGCCTTCAACTGACAGACTTTGGGAGTAGATCCATGGGTAGTTTCAGCATCTGGCACTGGCTGATCGTTCTTGTCGTCGTGCTGGTCCTGTTCGGCGGCCGCGGCAAGATTTCCAGCCTGATGGGCGATGTCGGCAAGGGCATCAAGAGCTTTCGCACCGGACTGAACGAGGACAAGGACAAGGACGTCCCGGCAAAGGACGCCGACCTGCCGAAAAGTCCCGACGAACAGGACGAGGCGCGCAAGGTCTGAGGCCCGCGTTGACGTTCATCCCTCTTTCACTCTGCTGACGGGCGGTTTTCGATGCTCGATCTCGGTTGGACGGAGCTTCTGGTGATCGCCGTTCTGACGGTCCTGATCTTCGGACCGAAGGAACTGCCGACCGTGCTTCGGACGGTCACCCAGTTCGTGTCCAAGATGCGCGGCATGGCGCGGGACTTCCAGCGCACCATGGACGACGTGGCGCGTGAAGCCGAACTGGACAAGCTGAAGGACGAGATGAAGGAAGCGACGAACACCAATTCCATGCTCGATCCCACCGGCACCGAGAACAACATGTTCGACAAGCTGTTCGACGATGACGAGGAACCGGACGGCAAGCCGGCCCGGAAGGAATCCTCGTCCCCGGTACCCGGCTTTGACAGCGCGCCCGATCCCGACGGAAAACCCGCCAAGCCCACGGCGAAGGAAAGCGCGGCCATCGAGACCGTGTCGGTCGAGGAGGTCGTCGACGACCCCAAGAAGGCCGGCAGCACATGAGCGACACGCTGAACAGTCCGGACGGCGAAGACGCCTATGACGAGGTTCAGGATGCGAAGGCACCGCTGATCGCGCATCTGGTCGAACTGCGCAACCGGCTGCTGTACGCCGTGGTCGCGATCATCGTTGCCTTCATCTTCTGCTTCTATTTCGCCGAAGGCATCTACGCGTTCCTGATGAAACCGCTGGTCGATGTGGTCGGCGAGGATCAGGGCCGCCGGATGATCTTCACGGCGCTGCACGAAGCCTTTTTCACCTACATCAAGGTTGCCTTCTGGGCGGCCTTCATGCTGGCCTTCCCGATCATCGCCTCGCAGATCTACATGTTCGTGGCCCCGGGCCTGTACCAGAACGAGAAGTCGGCCTTCGTCCCGTTTCTGGTGGCCACGCCGATCCTGTTCCTGTTGGGAGCGGCGATGGTCTATTACATGGTGATGCCCTTCGCCTGGGAATTCTTCCTGTCGTTCGAGGCACCGTCGGGCGACGAATCGCTGGCCATCCAGCTCGAACCCAAGGTCGGCGAGTATCTGTCGCTGGTCATGAAGCTGCTGTTCGCGTTCGGCCTGTGTTTCCAGTTGCCGGTCCTGCTGACATTGCTGGCCAAGGTCGGAATCGCCTCGGCGCAGGGCATGCGGGAGAAACGCAAGTACGCCATCGTCGCCGTTTTCGTGGTCGCCGCGATCATCACGCCGCCCGACCCGATCAGCCAGATCACGCTCGCGATTCCGATCATCCTGCTTTACGAAATCTCGATCTGGTGCGCGGTCTACGTCGAACGCCAGCGCGCGAAGGCAGAGGCGGCGGCAGAGGCCGAGTGAGCCGCTGGACGGCTTCCGCAGCCCGTCCTATAACGCCTGCGACACTCATCCCAACCGGCAGACAGACTCATGCATGACATCCGCTGGATTCGCGACAATCCGGAAGCTTTCGACCGTGGCATGGACGCCCGCGGCCAGTCCGTGCGCGCCGCCGATCTTGCCGCGATGCATGAGGCGCGCCTGGCCGTGCAGCAGGAGCTCCAGACCAAACAGGCCGAACGCAACAGCACGGCGAAGCTGATCGGCAAGGCCAAGGGCAGCGGCGACGAGGCCGAGGCCCGGCGCCTGATGCAGGCGACGGCCGACCTGAAGGCCGACGTGCAGCGCCTGGAAGACGAGGACCGCGACCGGGAAGCGGCACTGAACGACGCGCTGGCCGGTCTGCCGAACATTCCGATGGACGATGTGCCCGTCGGCGCGGACGAGGACGCCAATGTGCTGGTCCGCCAGAACGGCACGCCGCCCGATTTCGATTTCGATGCGAAGGAGCATTTCGAGATCGGCGAAGCGCTGGGCATGATGGATTTCGACGCAGCGGCGAAGATGTCGGGCGCGCGCTTCGTCGTCATGCGCGGGCAACTGGCGCGGCTGGAACGGGCGCTGGCCAACTTCTTCATCGACACCCAGACCGAGGAATTCGGCTACACCGAGATCAACCCGCCCTTCCTGGTGCGCGACGAGGCGGTTTTCGGCACCGGGCAACTGCCCAAGTTCTCGGAAGACCTGTTCCACACCGATGACGGCTTCTGGCTGATCCCGACCGCCGAGGTGCCGCTGACCAATCTGGTGCGCGAACAGATCGTCGAGGCGGCGGACCTGCCACACCGTGTCACCGCCCTGACCCCCTGCTTCCGCTCGGAAGCGGGCTCCGCCGGACGCGATACGCGCGGCATGATCCGCCAGCACCAGTTCACCAAGGTCGAGATGGTCTGCATCACCACCGAGGACCAGTCGGAGGCGGAACTGGAGCGCATGACGGGCTGCGCCGAAAAGCTGCTGCAGAAGCTGGGACTGGCCTATCAGGTGATGCTGCTGTCGTCGGGCGACATGGGCGCGGGCGCGCGCAAGACCTATGACCTGGAAGTCTGGCTGCCCGGCCAGAACCGGTATCGCGAGATCTCGTCCTGTTCCAACTGCTGGGATTTCCAGGCCCGGCGGATGAACGCCCGCTACCGCCCAGAGGGTGAGAAGAAGACGCGTTTCGTGCATACGCTGAACGGGTCCGGTCTGGCCGTGGGCCGTGCCCTGATCGCCGTGCTGGAAAACTACCAGCGGGCGGACGGCACGGTGCGCGTACCGGATGTGCTTCTGCCCTACATGGGCGGTGTTGAAATCATTGGTGCGGCCTGAACCGGACCGCCGGGAGAAAGACATGAGAATCCTGATCTGCAACGACGACGGCATCGATGCGCCCGGCATCAAGGTGATGGAGAAGATCGCGCGCCAGCTCTCCGACGACGTCTGGATCGTCGCACCGGCTGCCGAACAGAGCGGTGCCGGACGCTCGCTCAGCCTGACCAGCCCGCTGCGCATGAACGAACTGGGCGAGCGGCGGTTCTCGGTCGTCGGCACCCCCACCGACTGCGTGATGATGGCGTTGCGGCAGGTGCTGGACGGCAAGCCGGACCTGCTGCTGTCCGGCGTCAATCGTGGCGCCAACATCGCCGAGGACATCACCTATTCCGGTACCATCGCGGCGGCCATGGAAGGCACCCTGCTGGGGGTTCCGTCCATCGCCATGAGCCAGGTCGGTGCGCACGGACAGAAGATCCGCTGGGAGACCGCCGAGGAACACGGCCCGAAAGTGGTCCGCCGCCTGGTCGAGACCGGCTGGGGCCGGGATGTGCTGATGAACGTCAATTTTCCGGATGTCGCCCCCGATGAGGTCAACGGCATTCACGCGGTCCCGCACGGACGGCGCGACCAGTCCGACGTCACCATCGAGCCGCGCGTCGACGGGCGCGACATCCCCTATTACTGGATCGGACTGCGCCGCCAGAAAAGCACCCCGCCCCCGGGCACGGACATCGGCACGATCTGGCGCGGCGGAATCTCGGTCACGCCCATCAGCCTGAACTTCACCGATTCGAAGGCACTGCAGGCTGTCGGCGAAGTCTTCTCGGACTGATCCGCAACGGTGGCTGACATCGATCGCAAGATCCGGCTGCTGATGCAGTTGCGCCGCGAGGGCATCACCGACACGGCGGTGCTGGGCGCGATCGAGAAGGTGCCCCGCGAGCGTTTCATCGCCGAAGCCCTGCGCCACCAGGCCTATGAGAACCTGCCGCTGCCGATCAAGCAGGGCCAGACCATCAGCCAGCCCTATGTCGTCGCCTTCATGACGCAGAAGCTGGAGCTGCAGGAGCGCATGAAGGTGCTGGAGATCGGCACGGGCTCGGGTTATCAGGCGGCCATCCTCGCCCAGATCTGCCGCCGGGTGTATACCATCGAACGGCACCGGACCCTCTATCTGGAGGCGCGCGCGATCTTCGAGGAGATGGGCCTGCACCGCGTGATCACCCTGCATGGCGACGGCATGCGCGGCTGGCCGTCGCAGGCACCGTTCGACCGGATCATCGTCACCGCCGCCGCGTTCGGAGAGGTGCCACAGACGCTGACCGACCAGCTGGCACCCGGCGGGCTGATGCTGGTGCCCGTGGGTGACAGCGCCACCGGCCAGCAGATCGTGCGGGTGCATCGCGCCGACGACGGGACCGTACACACTGAAAACATCCTGCCGGTCCGATTTGTGCCTTTGGTATCGGGGGTTCCGGCAGGAAGTTAAGGTAATACTTGCGGCCTGGCCCGCAGCATCCTACTTTCCCAAGATGCCGATTCGTGTGTTCACAGTCCTGGCCTGTCTGCTGGTCGCCGCATGCGGCGGATCGGGCGGGCCGTCGGGTCCGCCGACCGTGCACAATGCCAACGACAATACCGGCGGCACGATCATGGTGCGCCCGGGCGACACGGCGGCCAGCATCGCGCAGCGCAACGGCATCTCGATCGCCGACCTGGTCGCGGCCAATGGCCTGCAACCTCCGTACAGGCTGTCCCCCGGCCAGCGCCTGTTCATCCCGAACCTTCGGCTGCATCGCGTCGCCAAGGGTGAGTTCATCTCCGCCATCGCCGAACGCTACGGCATCGGCTACCGGGAACTGGCCAGCTTCAACGGGATCCGGCCGCCCTACACGATCTTCCCCAGGCAGATCCTGAAGATACCGGGCACGCGCGGCCCCCGCACGCAGGTTGCCCGTGCACCGGTCAGCGCGCCGCCCCCGCCGCCCGCCCGCCCGGCCTTCTCACCGCCGCCCGTCCATATCGCGAAAGCCGCGCCGCGCCACACGGCACGCACCGCCCCTGCATCCGGAATGCAGCAACCCGTTGCCGCCGTGAAAAGTTCAGGCAAGCTGATCTGGCCTGTGACCGGGCGCGTCATCTCCGGGTTCGGCCCGAAGAAGGGCGGCCTGCACAATGACGGCGTGAACATCCTGGCCGCCGCCGGCGCACCGGTTCTGGCCGCGGACGGCGGCACCGTGGTCTATGTCGGCAACGAGGTCCGCGGGTTCGGCAATCTGGTGCTGATCCGGCACGCCAGCGGCCTGACCACTGCCTACGCGCACCTGGACGAGATGCTGGTCGAGAAGGGGCAAAGCGTCGACCGCGGTACGCGCATCGCGACGGTGGGCCGGTCCGGCGGGGTCGATGTCGCGCAGCTTCACTTCGAAATCCGCAAGGGCCGGAAAGCGCTGGATCCGCAACGGGCCATGGGCCCCGTGCCGGTGGCGCAGACTTCCTGAACGTCAACGCCTCTGGACAATACGCGCCCACATGCGAGAATCGGCGCGTTCTAGCAGGAGGGCGTAATGGCGGACTATGATCTGATTGTCAGAAATGCAGTGATCTATGACGGGCTGGGCAACGATCCCGTCTCCGGCGACATGGCGGTCAGCGATGGTCGCGTCACGGCCATCGGCACCGTCAGCGGCTCGGCAGACCGCGAGATCGACGCGGCCGGCGCAGCCGTTGCGCCGGGCATCGTGGACGTCCACACGCACTATGATGCGCAACTGACCTGGGACCCGACCGCCTCGCCGTCGCCGGCGCTGGGCGTGACGACCGTGGTCATCGGCAATTGCGGTTTCGGTATCGCACCGGCCCCCGCCGAGGCGCGCGACACCATTTTGGCCAACCTGTCGGTGGTCGAGGCGATGTCGCTGGACAGCCTGCATGCGGGCGTCGATTTCTCGTTCACCGGCTTCGGCGAATATCTGGATCTGGTGCAGTCGAAGAAGCCCTTTCCGAACGTCGCGGCGATGGCGTCCCATTCGGTGATGCGCACCGCAGTGATGGGCGATGCCGGGTCCGAACGCGAGGCGACGATGGAAGAACTGGACAGGATGCAGGCCCTCTTTCGCGAGGCGCTGGACGCCGGTGCCATCGGCATGGGCTCATCCACGTTCGAGAACCATTTCGGCGCGGGCGGACGACCGGTCCCGTCCCGCATGGCCAGCGACGATGAGTTCCGCGCTTTTGCGCGCACGCTGGGCGACGCGGGCGGCGGCCTGATGATGGCGACCTGCGGCGACCGGACCTCGGTCAGGCTGCTGGGCGAACTGGCGGAACTGGCGAACGGCGCATCGATCTATGCGCCGCTGCTGCACTATTCCAACCAGCCGGACCGGGCGATGACATTTGCCCGTGAATGTGCCGCCGAGCGGGAAGCGGGCCGTCCCGTCTATCCGCAGTGTTCCTGCCAGCCGCTGTCGATGGACTTCACGCTGGAGGCCGCCTATCCGATGCTGACCATCGACGGCTGGCCCGAGGACGGCGACGTCGCGAAGCTGAAGACGGCCTTCGCGGACCCGGCCGTGCGCCAGCAGATCCGCGAGGCCCTGAAGGTTCCGTCGGGCACGCGCATCTTCAACGGCCACTGGGAGCGGGTCGAGATCACCATCGCAGGCGACGAGAGCCTGACCGGCCTGACCATCGCGGATCTGGCGCAGAAACAGGGCAAGGATCCGCTGGACGCGATTCTGGATCTGGCCCTGTCGGAAGACCTGAAGACCGTGTTCACGGCGAAGCTGCTGAACGTCGAGGAAGACGCGGTGGCCGAACTGCTGTCGATGCCGGGCAACATCGTCAGCCTGTCGGACGCAGGCGCCCATCACACGCTGTTCTGCGACGCCGGTTTCGGCATCTATTTCCTGAGCCACTGGGTCCGGGAAGCGAAGAAGTTCACGCTGACCGAGGCGATCCGCAAGCTGACATCGGAACCGGCGCGCATCTACGGGCTGGAAGGCCGCGGCGAACTGACGGTCGGCAGCGCTGCGGACTTCATCATCTTCGATCCCGAAACGCTGGAGCTCTCCAGGACGAAGAAGCTGAAGGACCTGCCCGCCGACGGCGAACGTCTTGTTCGAGAGGCACCTGGCCTGAAAGGCACGTTCGTCAATGGTGTCCAGGTCCATGACGGATCGGACTATCTGGACGTCGACGGCCCCGGGCGCGTGCTGCGCCGTGGACGGTCACACCTTGACGTGGCGGCCGAATAGAGACGACGGACAGGTTGACCTGTTCGAAACGCAACTGCGAAAGGGATCGAGGATGATCGGATATACAACCGTGGGCGTGAGCGACATGGAGCGCGCCAAGAAATTCTACTGCGACCTGTTCGCCGATATGGGCGGCAAGGTGATGATCGATGCCGGCCGGATCGCCTTCATCGGCGCGGAACCCGGCAAGCCGATGATTGCCGTCTGCACACCTTATGACGGCAAGGCACCCTCGCCCGGCAACGGGACGATGATCGCGATCCCCGCAGGCAAGAAGGAAAACGTGGACGCGCTGTACAAGAAGGCCATGTCGCTTGGCGCATCGGATGAGGGCGAGCCGGGACAGCGGATCCCCGACCGTTTCTATGGGGCCTATGTCCGCGACCCGGACGGCAACAAGCTGTGCTTCTTCGTCTTCGGATAGATCGGGCGCGTTCGGTGAACCTGTGCGCCAGGGCGGTCTGAGTGGATAATATCCCGGTTGTCCAGAACCTTCAGGCCTGGCTGAGTGCGTTTCTGCCACAGATCACCGATCGGCAGTTCTGGCTTGAGGAGATCGTCACCGGCTGGAACCTGATCCAGCTCGGCATTCTGGTCACGCTGGTCCTGCTGGCGCATCTCTTCCATGTGCAGGCCGGGCCGTTCTTCCAGCGGGCGGTGGCCCGGCTGTCGGGCCGCAGGTTCCTGCAGCGCATGGCGGCGATGCTGATGCGGCGGCGGCGTTCCATCATGCTGATGCTGCTGCTCTGGGTCGCAGTGCTGGCCCTGTCCGGCAGTCAGCCCCTGGAACACTACCGGCTGTTGCGCATTGCCGCCAATCTGGTCACCGCCTGGGTCGTCATCTCAATCCTGACCAAGGTCATGCGCAACCGGGCGCTGGCGCGCACTGCGGCATTCGTCATCTGGTGCATCGCCGCGCTGAACATCCTGGGGGTGCTGCCGGCGACGCTGACGGCGCTGGACGGCACATCGTTCAAGGTCGGCGACGCAGAGGTTTCGCTGCTGTCGGTGCTGAATGCCGTCGGCCTCGCGGTGCTGCTGGTCTGGATCGCGGTGGCGGCCAGCCGCATCGTTGAAAGCCGCCTGGACAGTTCCCGCGACCTGCAACCGGCCACACGGGTTCTGCTGTCCAAGCTGTTCCGCATCGGGGCGCTGGCGGCAGCGGTCCTGTTCGCCCTCGACCTGACCGGCATCGACCTGACGGCGCTGGCCGTGTTCGGCGGTGCGGTCGGCCTCGGCCTCGGTTTCGGCTTGCAGAAGGTCATCTCCAATCTGGTCAGCGGCTTCATCCTGCTGATGGACAAGTCGATCAAACCCGGCGACGTGATCACGCTGGAGGAGACCTTCGGCTGGATCACACGCCTGAACGCCCGCTATGTCTCTGTCATCACCCGGGACGGGCGTGAACACCTGATCCCGAACGAGGACCTGATCACAAACAAGGTCATCAACTGGTCCTTCTCGCATTCCCGGGTGCGCCTGGAGATCAAGTTCGGCGTCGCCTATGACAGCGATCCGCATCAGGTGCGCGAGCTGGCGGTCGAGGCGGCGACCGACGTCGAACGCGTGCTGAAAACGCCGGTGCCGGTGTGCCACTTCGTCGAATTCGGCGACTCGTCGCTGGATTTCGTGCTGCGCTTCTGGATCCAGGATCCGGCGGACGGTGTGGTCAACATCCGCGGCAAGGTGCTGCTCTCGCTGTGGGATATCTTCAAGGAGCACGAGATCGGCATTCCCTTCCCCCATCGCGAGGTCATCTTCCGCACCCCGCTGGAAGTGGTGGACAGAAGAGACGAAGGTACCGCGCAGTCCGAGGACAGCCAGGACCTCTATCCGCCCGCGCCGGAACCGCGTGAATGACCGCGGCCACGGACCGCAACAAGGCCAACGCACAGGCCTTCCACGACCTGATGTCCAATCAGTGCAGGCCGCGCGCGGCCATCGAGCGCTATGCGGGCGACCGCTACATCCAGCACAACCCGGACGTTGGCGACGGCAAGGAAGCCTTCATCGCCTATTTCGAACGGATGGCCGAGGAGTATTCCGGCAAGCAGGTCCGTTTCGTGCGCGCGATCGCCGAGGACGACATCGTCGTGCTGCATTGCCACCAGCTCTGGCCGGGCATCGACGATTACTCCGGGATCGACATCTTCCGCTTCGATGCAGACGGCAAGATCGTCGAGCACTGGGACGTGCTGCAGGTCATCACCGGCGAGTCGCAGAACGACAACGGGCTGTTCTGAAACCCGGCCTGTCCCCCGCGCGATTGCCCGCCCTGTGCAGGGATCCGGTCGGGCCTTCAGAGCGTTCCCGCCGTCGATTGAATCGGTCAACAATACAGGTTGTCACCCCCGCCTTGTGCGGGGGCAACGGTCGACCGGATGCTGCAAGGCGCTCGCCGGTCAGTTGCCGGCCATCTTCACCGGCATCAGCGGGCTGCCCGAGAAGCTGAGGTCCTTGGCGAAGGCCGCCCAGACGACCGACACGGGCTTGTAGACCGACAGCGGATGATCCGCCGGCGCGGTGATGTCGACCGAAACCGGCGACGCCCCGCAGATCTTGCCGGCGAAGGAATATTGCGTCACGACCAGACCTTCGGCCCCTTGCGGCAGGCTGGGATAGTTCTGCGTGCCCACGGCATCGCCGCAGCCCGCATCGGACAGTTCGATCGTGATCTTCATGACCTGTTCGCCGCCCAGTGCGGTCGTGCCGATGACCCTGTGGCCGTCCTTCGTCAGGGTCGACGCCCCGACCTCGGTGTCGTAACCGGCCCTGGCCATCTTCGCCGAATGCGCGGAATCCGACAGCCAGAGGATGTAGCGACCGCCGTTGCCGGTGATCGAATCGAAGTTCGCCAGATCGACCCAGACATAGGACCGCTGATAGGCCGCAACGCCTTCGCCGCCGTTGGACGTGTAGATGTTCAGGCCGCCGGTGATGCCTTCCGTCGGCTCCATGCCTTCGGGCAGCACGGCCCTGACCTTCGCCTCGTCCAGCGTGATGCCCACCAGGATGTGCTCGTTCCCGCTGACGACGTATGGTCCGTCCGCGGCCTGCGCTGCCGCGGCGGTCAGCATCGCGGCACCGATGGTCAATGCGCCAAGGCCTTTTGTGATCCTGTGAAACATGATGATGTTCTCCCCGTTCAGGTGGTTTTCTTGCTTCCCCGAAACGTCAGGCTACGTCATCGGACCTCGAAACGTGAACGATTTTCCACCGCGCGGGCCATCGACCGGGGAGAAGCGCGGCAAGCTGCGCGCTGGAGCCGGGTCGGCCGGCATGATATGCGATGCACGATCTCAACACGCCAGATACGGGGCCATCACGCATGTCATCCAAGACCAATCCGGGCAATTTCTTCGAGGACTTCACCGTCGGGCAGGAACTGCCGCACGCGACGCCGCGCACGGTGACCGAAGGTGAGGTCGCGATGTACACGGCGCTGTATGGCGGCCGGTTTGCCCTGCAGAGCGCCGATCAGGTGGCGCAGGATCTGGGTTATCCCGGCGCGCCGGTGGACGACTGGCTGACCTTCCACATCGTGTTCGGCAAGACCGTGCCGGACGTGTCGCTGAACGCGGTGGCCAATCTGGGCTACGCGCAGGGCCGTTTTCTGGCGCCGGTGTTTCCGGGCGACACGCTGTCGGCGACATCCACGGTCATCGGGCTGAAGGAGAATTCGAACGGCAAGACCGGTACGGTCTACGTCAATTCGGTGGGCCGCAATCAGGAAGGCGAGACCGTGCTGGACTATTGCCGCTGGGTGATGATCCGCAAGCGCGACGAGAACGCCCCCGCGCCCGCCCCAGTCGTGCCCGACCTGCCCGACCGCGTGGACCCGGAAACGCTGGTGGTGCCGGGCGTGGACCTGTCGGCCTATGACCCGCGCCTGATCGGCCAGAGCCACCGGTTCGGCGACTATCAGGCGGGCGAGAAGATCGACCATGTGGATGGCGTGACCATCGAGGAAGCCGAGCACATGATGGCCACGCGCCTCTACCAGAACACGGCGAAGGTACACTTCAACCAGCACACCGAGGGCGAAGGCCGCTTCGGACGGCGGTTGATCTATGGCGGTCACATCATCAGCCTGGCACGCGGCCTGGCCTTCAACGGCCTCGCGCCGGCCATGTGGATCGCCGGAATCAACGGCGGCGCGCATACGGCCCCGGCCTTCGCGGGCGACACGATCTATGCATGGTCCGAGGTGCTCGAAACCGCCGACATCGACGGCCCGCTGGGTGCGCTGCGGCTGCGCACGGTGGCCTGCAAGAACCGCAATGCGTCGGACTTCCCGCACAGGGGCGACGACGGCAGGCCCGCGAAGGACGTGATCCTGGACCTGGACTACTGGGCACTGATCGCGAAGTGACGGATGCCGCCTCACATGATGCGGCGCAGACATCGCGCCGGCTGATGCGGGCCGAACCCGTGGCAACACTGTCGACCGGGCTCGGCGACGACGGCTGGCCGTACGGGTCGCTGGTGCTTGTCGCCTGCGATCACGCGGCGCGCCCGATCCTGCTGATCTCGACCCTGGCCGAGCACACGAAGAATATCCTGCGCGACGACCGGGTGTCGCTGATGTTCGACGGAACCGCCGGATACCGCGAGCGACTGACGGGGCCGCGCGTGACCGTGATGGGCCGGGCGATCAAGGCGGAAAACGATCACGCCAGGCAGCGCTTCATCGCACGGCACCCTTCCGCTTCGTTCTATGCCGGCTTCGGCGATTTTGCTTTCTATCATGTCGAACCGGAGCGCGCGCATATCGTCGCCGGGTTCGGCAGGATCGACTGGGTGGATGCCGGTGACCTGCTGACCGATGTCTCGTCGGCGGGCGAGCTGGCCGAGGCCGAAGCCGATGTCGTGGCGCACATGAACGCCGATCATTCCGATGCCGTCGCACTCTATGCCAATGTGCTGTGCGACCGGCGCGGCGTCGGCTGGCGGCTGACCGGCATCGATCCGGAGGGCGCGGACCTGGCCCGTCCCGGCGATCATTGCCGCATCGCATTCGACAAGCCCGTGGCCACCGCGGAACAGGCCCGCGTGGAACTGGTCCGGCTGGTGAAACGGGCGCGAAAGGGGAGCTGAAACCACATGCAGCGCACACCGCATCAGATCATGGAAACCTATCTGCACGACATCGCGGGCGGCGGAAAGCTGGAACTGATCGACGAGATCGCACAGCCCGACATGATCGACGAGGCCAATCAGGCCTTCGGCGGACCGCCGGGGCGCGACGGGCTGGTCGCGCATGTGGTCGGCTTCCATCGCAACATCACCGAACGCCGGATCAGGATCCGCAAGATCGTCGCGGGCAAAAGCGACGTGATGGCCTGGTGGTCCTTCACGGGCAGACACACCGGACCGTGGCTGGGGCGCACGCCGACCGGCGAGGAAATTTCCGCGGATGTCTTCAGCTTCTTCGAACTGACGGAAGGCCGGGTGAGCCTCTACCGCCTCTGGCTCTGTGCGCAGTTCGACACGCCCGTGCTTTTCGATTCCGCGCGAGCCGACAACACCCGGTGATCATTGCCAAATCCGGCGCGCCCCGACGCGTGCCGGACAGGGCATGGATGCCGCACCGGCAACCCCGGTGACGGACGCCTGGCCGCGCCGCAAACCGACCGCCCGCCGAGCGCGGCACTTTCGCACAGTTTTCTGGTCCGAATCGGGTTGAAACCATGGCACCCTTGGATATGTTGACGACGCTTTCGTGACAGCGTGCGGTAAAGGTTGGTGGTGCAGGATCTGCGGTGCCGCCCGGAACTGTTTTCCGGACTCGCGAAATGCACCGGACGACATAACCGGCAACGGACCCATCCAGCGGGAGGACATCGTGGAAAATCTGGGACCGACGATCAGCAGCCATGGCCTGGATGGCCAGGGCCTGGGCGGCGTTGCGAAAGCACACTGGAATTACGGCACGGCGGCGCTCTATACGGCTTCGCTTTCCCGCGGACAGGGGCGTCTGGCATCCGGCGGCGCAATCGTCGTGGAGACCGGCGTGCACACCGGCCGCTCGGCGCAGGACAAGTTCATCGTCAAGGAACCGACGTCCGAGAACGAGATCTCCTGGGGTGCGATCAACAAGCCCTTCGACGCCGACAGGTTCGATGCATTGCTGGCCCGCGTGCAGGAACACCTGAAGGGCAGCGAAGTGTTCGTGCAGGACTGCTGGGCCGGTGCCGCGCGCGACTATCGCCTCGGCGTCCGCGTGGTGACCGAGCATGCCTGGCACAATCTGTTCGCCCGCAACATGTTCATCCAGCCGACCGCGGATGAACTGGCCGGTTTCGATCCGGAATTCACGGTCATCCAGGCCCCCAATTTCAGGGCCGATCCGAAACGCGACGGCACGCGCTCGGACTGTTTCATCATCGCCAACTTTGCAAAGAAGATGGTTCTGATCGGCGGCACGCACTATGCCGGCGAGATCAAGAAATCGGTTTTCTCGATCCTGAACTACCTGCTGCCCGCGCGGTCGGTCATGCCGATGCACTGTTCGATCAACGTCGGTCAGGCGGGCGATGCGGCGATCTTCTTCGGTCTGTCGGGCACGGGCAAGACGACCCTGTCGGCCGATCCGCTGCGTGAACTGATCGGCGATGACGAACATGGCTGGTCCGACGACGGTGTCTTCAATTTCGAGGGCGGCTGCTACGCGAAGGTCATCGACCTGTCCGAGAAGGCCGAACCCGAGATTCATGCGACCACCCGGATGTTCGGCACCGTTCTGGAAAACGTCGTGATGGATCCGATGACCGGCGAGCTTGACCTGTTCGACGGATCGCTGACACAGAACACCCGCGCCTCCTATCCGATCGACTTCATCCCGAACGCTTCGCCCACGGGCGTTGCCGGTCATCCGAAGAATGTGGTGATGCTGACCGCCGACGCATTCGGCGTGCTGCCGCCGATTTCCAGGCTGACGCCGGAACAGGCGATGTACCACTTTCTGTCGGGCTACACCGCCAAGGTCGCCGGGACCGAGAAGGGACTGGGCAACGAGCCGCAGGCGACGTTCTCGACCTGCTTCGGTGCCCCCTTCATGCCGCGCCATCCGTCGGTCTATGCCAACCTGCTGGGCGACAAGATCGCCAAGCACGGTGCGAACTGCTGGCTGGTGAACACCGGCTGGACCGGCGGCGTCTACGGCGTGGGGCAGCGCATGCCGATCAACTACACCCGTGCCCTGCTGAATGCCGCGCTGGACGGATCGCTGGATGGCGTCCCGACGCGCACGGATCCGAATTTCGGCGTACAGGTGCCGACCGCATGCCCGGGCGTGCCCGACGAGGTTCTGAACCCGCGCGGCACGTGGGACGATGGCGGAGCCTATGACACCAAGGCCGGTGAACTGGTCGGGCGCTTCAACGACAATTTCGAACAGTTCGAAAGCTATGTCGAAAGCGACATCCGCGCCGCCGCCCCGTCACGGGCAGCCTGAAACAGCTTGTGATGATGCCGCCTGGCCGTCAGCGTCAGGCGGCCATCGCGCTTTCGGCTTCGGTGATCCAGCCGCCGCCCAGCACCCGCGTCCCGTCGTAGAATACGCACGCCTGCCCTGGTGACACGCCGAATTCGGGCGCGGTGAAGACAACCTGAGCCATGCCGCCGACGGGCGGGTAGATCGTGGCATCGGTTGCGGGCGCATTGTTCCGGATCTTCGCCTTCACCCTGAGGCCATCTGCCGGAATCGTTTCCGGCGAGAGCCAGTTCAGTTCCTTCACCGTCAGGCTGCGGCAGGCCAGCGCCTCGCGCGGGCCGACCACGACCCGTGCACTTTCAGGCTCCAGCCGCACCACGAAGCGCGGCGCGGTGTCGCCCCCGGCCTCGCCGCCCAGCCCCAGCCCCTTGCGCTGTCCGATCGTGTAACCGATCACCCCGTCATGCTCGCCCAGCACGCGACCGCTCAGGTCGACGATTTCGCCGGGGATGCGGGCGTCGGGGCGCAGCTTCTCGATCACGCGGCGGTAGTCGCCGTTGGGCACGAAGCAGATGTCCTGACTGTCCGGCTTGTCCGCGACGGGCAGGTCGAACCGTTCGGCATGGGCGCGCACCTCGGACTTCGGCAGGGTGCCGAGCGGGAACCGCAGAAATTCGAGCTGCGCCGCCGTCGTCGCGAACAGGAAGTAGCTCTGGTCGCGGCTGGCATCGGCGGCGTTGTGCATCTCCGGCCCGGCCGGTCCGGCGACACGCTTCACGTAATGGCCCGTCGCCAGCGCCACGGCACCCAGATCGCGCGCGGTCTCCAGCAGGTCGCGGAACTTGACCGTCTGGTTGCAACGGATGCAGGGCACGGGCGTCTCGCCGCGCATGTAGGCATCGGCGAAATCATCGACCACCGAGTCCCGGAACCGGCTTTCATAGTCCAGCACGTAATGCGGGATGCCGATCCGGTCGGCGACGTTGCGGGCATCCATGATGTCCTGCCCCGCACAGCAGGCCCCCTTGCGTTCGACCGCCGCGCCATGATCGTAAAGCTGCAGCGTGATGCCAACGACGTCGTATCCCGCCTCCTTGCACAGCGCTGCCGTCACCGAGGAATCGACGCCCCCCGACATGGCGACGACGACACGGGTCGCGGCGCGGTCTCCCGCTATGTCCAGATCAACATGCATGATGGCGGGAGATATATCGCCAACCCGGCGACATGCAAGGATCGCTTGACCTTGGCAACGGCAACCGTGATCTTCGCCGGCAACAGGAAGAACCGAAAAGGGAGAAGAGACATGAAGCATCTGATCAGGCGCGCGACACTCGGCGCGGCCCTGCTGGCGCTGGTGGGCGGCTTCGCCTCGGGCAGCCGCGCGGACGAGGAACCGATCCAGTGCCGCACCGTGACATTCTCGGACGTCGGCTGGACGGACATCACCGCAACCACCGCCGCGACCGCGGTCGTGCTGAAAGCGCTGGGCTACAAGCCCGACATCAAGGTGCTGTCGGTGCCGGTCACCTACACGTCCCTGAAGAACAACGATATCGACGTGTTCCTGGGCAACTGGATGCCGACCATGGAAGCCGACATCGCCCCCTATCGCGAGGACGGTTCGGTCGAGACGGTGCGCGCCAACCTGAAAGGTGCGAAGTACACGCTGGCCGTGCCGCAATATACCTATGATGCCGGCCTGAAGAGCTTTGCCGACATCAACAGCTTCCGCGACGAGCTGGAAGGCCGGATCTACGGCATCGAGCCGGGCAACGACGGCAACCGGCTGATCCAGGACATGATCGACCAGGATGCCTTCGGCCTGAAGGGCTTCAAGGTGGTCGAAAGTTCCGAGCAGGGCATGCTGGCGCAGGTTTCCCGCGCGACCAAGCGTGGCGAGAACATCGTCTTCCTGGGCTGGGCACCGCATCCGATGAACGCCAACCACGACATGGCGTACCTGTCCGGTGGCGATGACTTCTTCGGACCGGACTATGGCGGTGCGACGGTCTATACCAACGTGCGCGCAGGCTATCTGGACGAGTGCAAGAACGTGGGCAAGCTGCTGAAGAACCTGGAATTCTCGCTGGAGATGGAAAACGAGATCATGGGCGCGATCCTGAACGACAGCATGGATCCCGAGAAGGCGGCGACCGAATGGCTGAAGGCGCACCCGTCCGTCGTCGAAGGCTGGGTGAAGGGCGTCAAGCACTGGGACGGCAAGACCGATGGCATGAAGGCCGTGAAGGCGAACCTGTAGGAACCCCTTCGATCCTTCAGACCGCCAACTGGCTGGTACGTCAATCGACACCGCGTTTGTATCAAGTCCCGTAGCGGGCCGTGGTCGCCTGCAGTTCCTGTAGAGGAGGCAAGCGCATGGACTGGCTGACCGAGCAGAAGATTCCCGTCGGCAAATGGGCGAGCGCGTTTGTCGACTGGATCACAGTGAATCTCGGCTGGTTCTTCGACGGGCTGGCGGTCGGGCTGGAGACGATGATCGACGGGCTGCTGTGGCTGCTGCAGGCACCGCATCCGTTCGTCATCATCGCGCTGGTCGCCGCACTGGCGTGGGTGCTGAAACGGTCGATCCTGTTCAGCGGCTTCGTCGCCGTCTCGCTGCTGCTGATCATCAATCAGGGCTACTGGATCGAGACGACCGAGACGCTGGCGCTGGTGCTGTCCTCGGCGGTGGTCTGCATGGCGGTGGGCGTGCCGCTCGGCGTCGCGGCGGCGCACCGCCCCTGGCTGTTCCGGATCATGCGGCCGATCCTGGATCTGATGCAGACGATCCCGACCTTCGTCTATCTGATCCCGGCGCTGATCCTGTTCGGGCTGGGCATGGTTCCGGGCCTGATCGCCACGGTGATCTTCGCCCTGCCCGCGCCAATCCGTCTGACGCATCTGGGCGTCAGTTCGACGCCGAAGCCGCTGATCGAAGCGGGACAGGCGTTCGGTGCCACGGGGTCGCAGTTGCTGTGGAAGGTCGAACTGCCCTACGCGCTGCCGTCCATCCTGGCAGGGCTGACCCAGACCATCATGCTGTCGCTGTCGATGGTGGTGATCGCGGCGCTGGTGGGCGCGGACGGGCTGGGCGTGCCGACCCTGCGGGCGCTGAACACGGTCAACATCGCCAAGGGCTTCGAGGTCGGACTGGCCATCGTGCTGATCGCCATCATCCTCGACCGGCTGTGCCGCCGCGATGATGCCGGATCGAAATCATGACCGCGCCCATCGTCCGGTTCCAGGATGTGGACATCGTCTTCGGAGACAGACCGGACCGCGCGCTGCCCCTGATCGATGCAGGCAAGTCACGCGCGGACATTCAGGCAGAGACCGGTCACGTGGTCGGCGTGAAGGGTGCCAGCCTGGACGTGCACGAGGGCGAGATCGTCGTGCTGATGGGCCTGTCGGGGTCCGGCAAGTCCACCCTGCTGCGTTCGGTGAACGGCCTCAACCCGGTCACGCGCGGGTCGGTTCTGGTGCATGACGGTACCCGGGACGTCGACCTCGCCACCTGTTCGTCCGCCGACCTGCGGCGGCTGCGCATGGGCCGCGTCGCGATGGTGTTCCAGCAGTTCGCGCTGCTGCCCTGGCGGACGGTGGCCGAGAATGTGGGCCTGGGCCTGGAACTGGCCGGCGTGCCGAAAGCGCAACGGGCCGAGCGGGTCCGTCACCAGCTGGAACTGGTGCATCTGGAGGATCGCGCGGAGGCGAAGGTGCACGAACTGTCGGGCGGCATGCAGCAGCGCGTCGGTCTGGCCCGCGCCTTTGCGACCGATGCTCCGATCCTGCTCATGGACGAGCCCTTCTCCGCACTGGATCCGCTGATCCGGTCACGGCTGCAGGACGAACTGCTCGACCTGCAGCAGCGGCTGAAGAAGACGATCATCTTCGTCAGCCACGACCTGGATGAGGCGATCAAGCTGGGCAACCGCATCGCCATCATGGAGGGCGGCGAGATCGTGCAGCAGGGCCCGCCCGAAGACATCGTACTGAACCCCGGCAGCGCCTATGTCGCCGATTTCGTGGCACACATGAACCCGCTGCAGGTGCTGCGCGCGGAGACCATCATGCGTCCGATCGGCGATCTGGCGGTCGAGGATGGCCGGCTGCTGGTCGAGGGCGGATGGCGGATCGCGCTGCACCCGGATGGCTCGGTATCCGGCGTGACCATCGACGGGCGTGACCTGGCGATGATGAGCATTGATGACGCGGTGCCCGGGACCATCGAACGGGATACCGTGACGGTCGCCGGACCCGATATCGTCATCCAGCGTGCCATCGAACTGTGCGAAGGCTCGCGTGCGCCGATCCTGATCGTGGAGAACGGCAGATTGACCGGTATCGTCGGCGACCGGGAAATCTATCGCGGGCTGCTGCGGCGCAGCGGTTAATCGCCGCCGCCGGGCACCACGTCGCGGCCTGTTTCGGGACGCGTTGAAGGTTCGCCGCGATACCAGCGCACGAGCCGCCGCCAGAGCCCCCCGATGTCTTCCAGCATGCCCAGCAGTGCCGGGATCACGAACAGCACCAGCACCGATGCGGTCGCCAGACCGAAGACGATGGTGATCGCCATCGGGATCAGGAACTGCGCCTGCAGGCTGGTTTCGAACATCAGGGGCGTCAGGCCGACGATGGTAGTGATCGAGGTCAGGGTGACGGCTCGCAACCGGTCGCAGGCACCGCCAACAATCGCGTCCATGGGTGCCTCGCCTGCCACCACGCGGTCGTCGATCGCGGCGACCAGAATGATCGAGTTGTTGACCAGGATTCCCGCCAGTCCGATCAAGGCTACCATCGACAGGATCGACAGGTCGTAGCCCAGAACCAGGTGGCCGACCACGGCCCCGATCAGGCCGAACGGGATGATGGACATGACGATCAGCGGCCGTCCGTAAGAGGCAAAGACCCACGCCAGGATGATGTAGATCGCCGCCAGGCCGATCATGGCACCGGTCTGCATGTCGGCGAAGGTCTGCTGCTGTTCCTCGGCCTTGCCCGCGAAGCGAAAGCCGACGCCGTGTGTCTCGGCAATCTGTTGCAGGGGTCCGTCGGACAATTGTGCGATCACCGAACCGCTGCTGGTCTGGGTCTCGTCGATCTCGGCGAAGACGCCGACCTCCCGCTGTCCGTCGCTGCGCCGGATACGGGCAAAGCCGGCGTTCTCGCGGAAACTGACGACTTCTTCCAGCGGTGTCTCGGCCCCGGACGGGCTGCGGATATACATGGATCGGACAGCCGCTTCGGTCGCTTCATCGCGATTGATCTGGACGCGGACCACGACTTCCTCGTCAGCGCGGGCGAAGCGCTTTGCGATAGCGCCCTCGAAGGCGTCGCGCACCTGCCGGGCCACGGTTTCCGTCGTATAGCCCAGCGCCGCACCGCGCCGTGTCAGTTCCAGGATCAGTTCCTGCTTGCCGAACGGCAGGTCGTCCTCGATATCGCTGACCCCGCCGAACCGCTCCAGTTCGACCTTCACGTCCGCAGCCGCCGCCTTCAGCGCCGCCACATCGTCGCCGAACAGCCGGATATCCAGCTCCCGGCCCGGCGGCCCGCCCGCCCGTTCCTGCATGGAGAACCGCTTCAGTCCGGGATAGGGCCTGAACTCCTCGCGCCAGGCCTCGATGACCTCGCTGGTCCGGTAGGCGCGCTGATCTGCCGGCACCAGTTCGACCTGCACCCCGCCCAGACTGTCGCCGGGCACGCTTTCGAAACTGCGCCCCTGCGAGCGCCCGACGCGCTGGAACGTCATTCGGACAAGGCCGCCCTCGCCGTCCGTCAGCCGGTCCTCGGCCCGGTCCAGCGCCGCCAGCAGTTCGTCCATCGCGGCCAGCGACTCGGCACGCGGCGTACCGGCGGCCATCTCGATGTTGCCCTCGATGGTGTCCGATTCCGGGTTCGGGAAGAAGGTGAAGCCGACGCGGTTCCCGGCCAGCAGGCCCATCGACACGATCAGCATCGCCAGAATCCCGCCGATGGTGACATAGCGGTAATCGACCGCGCGCTGGACGGCGTGCCGGAACCAGCCGTCCCGCTGCCGGGCGAAGCCGTCGTCGAACCATGTGCGGAAACGGCTGTACCAGCCCGTTCGGCGGCTGTCGCCGTGCAGGGCTTCCCGCAGGTGCCCCGGCAGAACGAGAAAACACTCGATCAGGCTGGCGATCAGCACCGACACGACGACCAGCGGGATCGCCACGATGATCTGCCCGATCACGTCCCCGATCATGAACAGCGGCATGAAGGCGGCGATGGTGGTCAGCGCGGCGGCCGTGACCGGTGCCAGCATGCGCAAGGCCCCCTTTTCCGCCGCCTCCAGCGCAGACAGTCCGCGCGCCTTCAGGGTCGCGGCGTGTTCACCCACGACAATCGCATCGTCGACAATGATGCCCAGCGTCATGATCAGCGCGAACAGGCTGACCATGTTGATGCTCTGACCGGTGACCAGCATGACGGCGGCGGTGGCGAAGATGGCGACCGGAATGCCCATCGCGACCCAGAAGGCCACGCGCGCCGACAGGAACACGAACAGCACGATCAGCACCAGCACCAGCCCGCCCGCGCCATTGTTCACCAGCAGCGCGATACGGTCGTCGATCAGCGCCGCCTGCACGTCGTAGGCGTCCAGGGTGATGTTGGGCGGCAGGCTCGGTCGGGTTTCGGCAAGATAGTCTTCGACGATCGCCGCCGCGACCAGCGCATCCGTCGTGGATGCCCGCTGAACGATGATCTCGATGGCCGGACTGCCGCGCAGCCGGCCTGTCGGCTGATCGTCGTCCAGGGTCTCGCGGACCTCGGCAACGTCCCTGATCAGCAGCGACTGCCCGTTGGAGGCGGCGCGCAGTTCGATCGCGCCGACACCTTCCGCGGTTTTCAGTTCACCCAGAGAGCGCACCTGCTTCTGCGACGCGCCGGCCAGTTCACCCGAAGGCAGATCGACCGACGTGTTGGCGATGCGCGCGGCGACGTCACCAATGGTCAGGTCCAGCCGTCGCAGGGCCGCCTGGCTGATGCTGACCTGAATCTCGTCGTCGCGCAGGCCGAAGAACTCGATCTTGTCGATACCCCGGTCCAGCAGTTCGTCGCGAACGCGCTTGGCGGTGACCTTAAGTTCGGCCTCGGAGACATCGCCCGATACCACCAGCCGCGAGATCAGATCATAGCGCACCACCCGCTTGATCCGGGGGTCCTCAGCATCCTCGGGCAGGGTTGTCAGCCCGTTCACCGCCGCGTCGATATCCGCCAGTGCCGACTGCATGTCGGTCCCGGTGTTGAACTCGGCGACGACGACCGCGCTGCCCTCGTTGGAATAGGAATTGACCTGCTTCACCCCGTCCAGGAACCGCACTTCCGGTTCGATCGACGCGACAATGTTGGAATCCACGTCCTCGGCGCTGGCACCCGGCCAGATCACCGTGATGGTGATGAAATCGAGCCCCGTATCGGGGAAGAACTGCGTGTTGAGCCGGTTCAGGCCGAACAGCCCGCCGATCAGCATCAGCGCCATCAGCAGGTTCGCCGCGTTCCTGTGGCGGACGAAGACCGAGACGAGGGCGGCGGGGTTCATTCGCCGGTCGCCGGCTTTTCAGTGTCCGGTGCCGCCGGAGGCAGCGTCGGATCCTCGGCACGGATGCCCTGCGCCATTTCCGAGAAGCGCGTCAGCACGACACGCTCGCCCGTCTCCAGGTCGCCGCGCACGATCACGTCGTCGCCCTCGCGGCCCAGGATCCGGATCTTCCGTTCGATCAGACGCCCGTCCTCGATGACGAAGACCCGGGAGTCATCGTGCACGGCAACGGACGGCAACCGCACCGAGTCGGGGAAGTGCCGGTCCGGCAATGAAATCTCGACGAACGCGCCCGGACGGATCGGCAGATCCAGCCCTTCCGCGTCCAGCAGGGCATAGAACGTCACGCCGCCGGTGTCGGCGTCGATCGACGCGGTCAGGCGCGCGATCACCGCGTCGTAGCGGATATCCTGATCGCCCACTTTCCAGACGACGGTGGCGGGGCGTCCATCGACGCCGCCGTCCTGCAGCAGGCGTCCGTACTGCGCGTCCGACAGGTGTCCGCGCGCTTCCATCGAACCGGCGCCGACCAGCCGCGCCACACGGTCGTTGCTGTTCACCACCGAGCCTTCCTGGGCGGCCACATCGGACAGGAAACCGTCGAACGGCGCGCGCAGCTCGGTGCGCACCAGATCGCGTTCCGCCCGTTCCAGCCCGACCTGCTGCTGGTCCAGCCGGGCACGTTCGGTCTGGATCGCGGCCTCGCGGCGGGCGACCGTCTGCCTCTGCTGGCTCAACTGCAGCATCGCATCGTCCCGCGTCTTGTCGGATATGTTGCCGCGCTTGTGCAGACGCATCACGCGCTCGGTATCCGCCTCCCGAAGCCGCAGCATCTCGCGGTCCTGTTCCAGCGAGCGAGTCTCCGACGAGATGCGCGCGCGGGTCTCGGCGATCTGCGCCCTGGCCTCGGCGATGCTGGAGCGGTAGTCGAACGGATCGATCTTCAGCAGCATGTCACCCTTGCGCACCGCCCCGCCGTTGCGGAACTGCGGCGATGTCTCGACGACGTCACCGGCGACCAGAGCACGCAGTTCCGCCTCCTGCCCCGCCGCGATCTCGCCGAAGACGGTCAACTGCGGACGGTTGTCGGTCACCTCGACCGGTCGGGTCTCAACGGTGAAGACGGTCTCCTGCCGCGCCACCGGTGCCAGTTCGGGCTTGGTGAGGACCAGCAGCACGGCCACGGCGATACCGGCAAACAGGATGGTGAAGAAGGCGATCAGGTTGATCACGCGCCGGCGGCTGCGGCGGCGGGAATGGCCAGGCTCCGGCGGCAGGACCTCACCGGGTCGCGGGTCCGATTGCGGCAGATCCGTTCTCTGGCCAACGATGTCGCTCAAGAATCAGATCCCCCGGAAAGCCTTACCAATACGTCAGCCATATATAACTGACCATGGGTCATAGCAATGTCGCGTCGCGCAACGGAAGGTAACAGAAACCCTGTCGCTTGGCCGTTCATGCCGCTAATCTCCGCGGCATGACAGCTATGAACACACAAACGGACCAGGCCGTGGCCATCCTGGAGAAACTGGTCGGCTTCGATACGACAAGCCGCGATTCCAACATGCCGCTGATCGACTGGGTGGCCGATTATCTGGACGGTCTGGGCATCGCCTCGGTCAAGGTGACGGACGCGACCGGCAGAAAGGCCAACCTGGTCGCCACCATCGGCGAGGGCGACGGCGGTGTGGTGCTGTCGGGCCATACGGATGTGGTCCCCGTGGACGGGCAGGACTGGCATACCGACCCCTTCGCGCTGACCCGCAAGGGCGAACGGCTGTTCGGGCGCGGCTCGTCGGACATGAAGGGTTTCATCGCCTGCGCGCTGGCGGCGGCCCCGAAGCTGCTGGAAAGCAAGCTGGCGCGTCCGGTCCACTTCGCCTTCTCCTATGACGAGGAGGTCGGCTGCCTGGGTGTCGGCGGCATCATCGACCGGTTCGGGATCGACGGCCAGAAGCCGGCCATCTGCCTGGTCGGCGAACCCACCATGATGAAGGTGGTGAACGCGCAGAAGGGCTGTGGCGTCTACGAGACGGTGCTGACGGGCAAGGAAGTCCATTCGTCCCAGACCGACCGCGGCGTCAACACAGTGATCTATGGTGCCGAGCTGGTGAATTTCATCGCCGGTATCGCCGAGGAGCGCAAACAGGACCCGGACCCGCTGTTCGATCCGCCCTATACCACGGTCAATGTCGGCCTGATGCAGGGTGGCACGGCCTTCAACATCGTGCCCAACAGCACCCGTATCCTTTGGGAATACCGCAATGTGCCGGGCGACGACGGCAGCGACATCCGCCCGCGCGTGGATGCGTTCGTGGCGGAAAGGCTGCTGCCGCGGATGCAGGCGGTCTACCCGGATGCCTCGGTCGTCACGACGGAACTCGCGAACATTCCCGGACTGGCACCCGAACAGGACGGTCCGGCGGAAACCCTGATCAAGCGGCTGGCGCAGCAGAACGCGACGGAAGCCGTATCCTACGGCACCGAGGGCGGACTGTTCCAGGAGGCGGGCATGTCGACCGTCATCTGCGGCCCGGGCGACATCGGCGTGGCGCATCAGCCCAACGAATTCGTCGACATCGAACAGATCAGCCTGTGCATGGACATGATGGACCGGCTGGCCGACCACCTGCAGACCTGAAACGCCCGCCATCCCGGCCCGCCGCACCGGAGCAGAGACTGAGGCGTTCGCGTCACCGATCTGTCGCAATCCAGCCGCCATGCGTTGGGCCGGGGCGCGATTCTGTTATGGTGTCTGAAATGTGACGGCGAATCACATGCAGAAACATGTCACGTCGATCATTCCGAGGAGGGGAACATGAGCGATACAACTGGCAGCCTGCGGCCACCTGAAGGCCCGGCTGAGATCATCCAGACCGACTATGAAGTCGGTCAGAGCAATATCCGCCCGTTCGGCCTGGACATCCACAACCCGGTTTTCCTGGTTTCAGGACTTGCCATCGTCGCCTTCGTGGTGCTGACCCTGGCGTTCCAGAACCAGCTGGAACCGGTGTTCACCAGCATGCGGGGATGGCTGACATCGACGCTGGACTGGTTCTTCCTGCTGTCGGCCAACATCTTCGTGCTGGTCTGCCTGTTCCTGATCGTGACGCCGCTGGGCGGGGTGCGCATCGGCGGACGGGATGCGACGCCCGACTATTCCTATATCGGCTGGTTCGCGATGCTGTTCGCGGCCGGCATGGGCATCGGCCTGATGTACTTCGGTGTCTCCGAGCCAATCTCGCACTTCACCTCATCCATGGGCGGTACCACCCTGGGCGAGAACGGCGCGCGGACGGACTGGGCACCGCTGGGTGCGGCAGCCGGCGATCCGGACGCGGCCGTGAAACTGGGCATGGCGGCGACGATCTTCCACTGGGGTCTGCATCCCTGGGCGATCTATGCCATCGTCGCGCTGGCGCTGGCCATCTTCAGCTACAACAAGGGCCTGCCCCTGACGATCCGGTCGATCTTCTATCCGATCTTCGGCGAGCGGGTCTGGGGCTGGACCGGCCATATCATCGATATTCTGGCGGTGTTGGCGACGCTGTTCGGCCTGGCCACGTCACTCGGCTTCGGCGCGACGCAGGCGAATGCGGGACTGGACTTCCTGTTCGGTATCTCCAGTTCGGTGACCGCGCAGGTTGTGCTGATCATCGTGATCACGGGCGCGGCCCTGATGTCGGTGCTGGCGGGTCTGGACAAGGGCGTCAAGCGCCTGTCCGAGGCGAACATGATACTGGCGATCCTGCTGCTGGCCTTCATCGTGATCGTCGGTCCGACGATGGCGATCATCAGCGGCTTCTTCACCAACCTCGGCGCCTATGTGACGGAACTGATCCCGCTGTCGAACCCGTTCGGACGCGAGGACGAGAACTTCAGCCAGGGCTGGACCGCGTTCTACTGGGCCTGGTGGATTTCCTGGTCGCCGTTCGTGGGCATGTTCATCGCCCGTGTCAGCCGTGGCCGCACGGTGCGGGAGTTCGTGATCTGCGTCCTGCTGATCCCCTCCACCGTGTCCGTGTTCTGGATGACCGCTTTCGGCGGCACCGCGCTGCACCAGATCCTGGAGCTCGGCCAGACTGCGGTTCAGGAAGCGGACGCCAGCCTGAAACTGTTCGCCATGCTGGAAGGCATGCCGCTGGCCGAGATCACTTCGGTGATCGCGATTATTCTGGTGGTGGTCTTCTTCGTGACCTCGTCGGACTCCGGATCGCTGGTGATCGATACGATCACGGCGGGCGGCAAGATCGACGCGCCAGTCTCCCAGCGGGTGTTCTGGTGTGTCTTCGAGGGTCTGGTGGCCATTGCGCTGCTGCTGGGCGGCGGTCTGGTGGCGCTGCAGGCGATGGCGGTATCGACGGGCTTCCCGTTCACCATCGTGTTGCTGCTTGGCTGTTTTGCCATCATCAAGGGATTGAGATCCGAGCCCCGCTGACGGGTTCGAAACATCGATCATCGGGGAAGGGGCCGGAGCCGATCCGGCCCCTTTTTCATGCGCGGTGCAGGACCGTTCAGCGCAGGTCGATATCCAGGTTCAGTTCCGCATAGATCGGCAGATGGTCTGAACCCGACAGCGGACCGATCTCGGTTGCGGTCACGCCGACACCCGCGCCGGTCCAGATGTGATCGATGGGCAGCCCGGCGACCGCGAAACTGGAAAACCAGGTGCTGTGCGGCAGGCGGGCTGCGAAGGCATCCCGCAAACCACCGGTCTCCAGCGCCCGGACATAGGTGCGGTTCCAGGGCGTCAGATTGAAATCCCCGGCCATGATGACACGCCCGTCGATGGTGCGCGTCTCGTTCAGCAGGGACGCCCGCTCGGCCGCCGCCATCAGATGCCGGTCCCGGCTGGCATGAAAGGCCGCGTTCAGCGGCGGGGTCGGATGCAGGACCAGCAGCGCCAGGCACCTGTCCGTGTCCATGCGATCGCACAGGCGCATCTCCAGCGTGCGTCCGCTCGGTCCGCCACCCGTTTCATGCACCTGAAAGCTGTGGATCGGGACCTTGCTGAGGATGACCGCCCCGAACACCCCGGGTTCGCCGACCGAATGCCGGTAATCGGGAAAACTGGCGCGCAGATTGTCGATGTCCCAGCGCTGCACTTCGGTGAAGGCGAGCAGATCGGGCTGTCGCTGCTTCACGAACGCGCGCAGCGGAAAAAGGCTGAGGGTATTCTGGGCGGAATTGTAGAAGACCATACGCAGGGTATGCGGCCCCGCACGGTCATGCGGCTCGGCCATGATCGGCGGCAGCATCAGCGCGGTGTTGACCAGCAGGCCGCCCACCAGCAGACCCATCGCATACCAGCGGCGAAAAAGCAGCGCGACCGCACCCAGGATGGCACAGCCTGCAACGATCTGCAGCCGCAGGCTGGCGAGGACATCGAAGACCCAGATGTGATCGAGGGCGATGCTGCAGAAGGTGAGCAGCAGCACCAGCACGCCAACAGCAAAGCCGACGCCTTTCAGCATGTCCGTGCCCTGATCCGTTGCGCCATCGGTTTCCGTTCGCAAGTCCGTGTCCGCGGATCATGCCGGATTTGGCCGCCGGAATACCAGTGCTGCGATCACAGGTTGCGGTCGCGCCCGGTGCGCCGTGCCCTATCGCGTCGGTTCGAAGTCGATCGCCAGCTGTGCGTTGATGGCGAAATGATCGGAACGGGCCTTCGGACCGATATGTGACTGCACCAGCCCCGTCTTTTCGCCGACCCAGATGTGATCGAGCGCAAGCCCGGCGACGGCGGTACGGGAATGGAAGGTGCTGTGCGGCCAGGTCTGCACCATGGCGTCCCGCAAACCGCTGAGGACCAGTGTTTCCTTGTAGATCACATTCCACGGCGTGAAGTTGAAATCGCCGATCATGGCGATGCGCCCGTCGATCGACGGTTCCGCGGCGATCCGGCTGGCAAGGTTGGCCGTCGCCCAGACATGAATGTTCCGATGCGTGTGATAGCCGGGATTGAACGGCGGCGCCGGGTGCAGTGCCACGAGGGCGATACATCGCGCGTCACCTTCCGCGCAGACACGCACTTCCAGCGTCGTGCCGGACGGGCCGTCGTCGTCAAGCCGGTGAACACGGGCGGTCGACAGCGGCAGCCGGCTCAACAGCACGATGCTGTACTCCCCCGGTTCTCCCGCCGTGTGGGGGAAGTCGGTAAAAGCTGCGCGGACCGCGGGCGCATCCCCGGCCCGAAGCTCGGTAAAGGCCAGGACATCGGTCTCGGTGGTTTCGACGAAGTTCCGCAACGCGGCGAGGTCGGGCACCAGTTGCTTCACATTGTGGAATGTAACCGAAATGCGCTGCTCGCCCTCGACCAGTGCGGGCGGCGTCTTGAGGACATAGACCGCGACGAACCAGCCGTTGATCAGAGCCGCCGTGACCAGGATGAGGGCCGCCGCCCGCGCCCCGGAAATCGCCGCAACCAGCCCCAGTCCGGCCAGCGCCACGAGATACTGCAGTCGTCCGCTGGCAATCAGATCGAAAACCCAGATCGATTCCAGAAACACACTGCCAAGTGTGAGCAGCAGCAGCAGGCATGCGATGCCGGACAGAATCTTCTTCATGATGTCGGCCGCCCCGGCGTTTCAGTGATCCTCCCGGACTCAACGCATGACGCTGCGAAATGTTCGCCTACATGTTCGGATAGTTCGGCCCGCCGCCGCCTTCGGGCGTCACCCAGACGATGTTCTGCGTCGGATCGTTGATGTCGCAGGTCTTGCAGTGCACACAGTTCTGGGCGTTGATCTGCAGCCTCGGATTCGAACCGTCATCGTCGCGCACGATTTCATAGACGCCGGCCGGGCAATAGCGCTGTTCCGGGGCGTCATAGAGCTCCAGATTGTGCTGGATCGGGACGGACTCGTCCTTCAGCGTCAGATGGATCGGCTGATCTTCCTCGTGATTGGTGTTCGAAATGAACACCGAGGACAGCTTGTCGAAGGTCAGCACCCCATCGGGCTTGGGATAGTCGATGACCTTCGCCTCGGTCTTCTTCTTCAGGGACTCGTGGTCCTTGTGACCGTGCTTGAAGGTCCACGGCACATGGCCGCGGAAGATCATCTGCTCGATACCCGTATACAGCGTGCCCAGCCACAGCCCCCACTTGGAGAAGGCCGGGCGCACGTTCCGGGCCTGATAAAGCTCCTTGCGCACCCAGGATTCCTCATAGGCCTTCGGATAGGCTTCCAGGACCTTCGGCGGCGTGCCTTCCTCACCCGCGCCGACGATCGCGTCGAAGGCAGCGTCGGCGGCCATCATGCCGGTCTTCATGGCGGTATGGCTGCCCTTGATCTTGGGCACATTCATGAAACCGGCGGCACAGCCGATCAGCGCGCCGCCCGGGAACGCCAGGTCGGGCACGCACTGCAGGCCGCCCTCGTTCAGCGCCCGCGCGCCATAGGACACGCGCTTGCCGCCCTCGAAATAATGCGCGATGTCGGGGTGGGTCTTGTAGCGCTGGAACTCCTGGAACGGCGAGAGATGGGGGTTCGAATAGTCCAGCCCGACCACAAAGCCGACCGCAACCTGATTGTTCTCGATGTGATAGAGGAACGACCCGCCGTAGGTGTCCGACGACAGTGGCCAGCCCGCCGTGTGGACCACCAGGCCTTCCTGATGCTTTTCGGGATCGATTTCCCAGAGTTCCTTGATGCCGATGCCGTAGGTCTGCATCTCGCAGTTCTCGCGCAGGTCGAACCGGTCCATCAGCTGACGCGTCAGCGAACCCCGGCAGCCTTCGGCGAAGAAGGTGTATTTCGCATGCAGTTCGATGCCGGGCGTATAGCCCTCCTTCTTCTCGCCATCCCGGCCGATGCCCAGATCGCCGGTGGCGACGCCCTTCACCGAGCCGTCCTCATGATAGAGCACCTCGGCAGCCGCGAAGCCGGGATAGATCTCGACGCCGTATCCCTCGGCCTGCTCGCCCAGCCAGCGGCAGACGTTGCCCAGGCTGACGATGTAGTTGCCGTGGTTCTGCATCGGCGGCGGCAGCAGTTTCGGCGGCACGGAAATGCTGCTGGGTTCGGTCAGCATCAGGAACTTCTCGGCCGTTACCGGCACGTTCAGCGGCGCGCCGCGTTCTTTCCAGTCGGGAAACAGCTCTTCCATGGCGCGGGGATCGACCACGGCCCCGGAAAGAATGTGAGCACCGATCTCGGATCCCTTCTCCAGGACGCAGACGGAGATTTCTTTCTCCGCTTCCTGCGCTTTCTGCATCAGCCGGATGGCCGCCGAGAGGCCCGAAGGTCCGCCGCCAACGATGACGACGTCATATTCCATTGATTCGCGTTCCATTACCTAACTCCCCAGTGCCTCAGGCCAATGCGGCGCGACTGCCCGCGCCGGATCCGTTACTGCCCACAGTAATGTCACATTTGAAAGATTCAAATGGACGAAAAGCCGCTAATGTATGACCCATGAACGACATGACCGGCACATTCGAGGCGGACGTCGCGGCGCTGCAGTTCCTGATCGACGCAGGTCTGGACGTCGCCATCGACGCAACACCCAACGACCGTTTCGCGGCCCGGCCCGAACCGGCACCGCCCGCGCCGGCACCTGACACAACGCGGCAGGCCTCCGCCCCAGCCGCCCGCCCGTCCGCCGGTGCGCCCCCCATTGACAGCGACCGGGCCGCCGTGGCCGCCGCCGCCGCCATCGCGCCGGCCTGCGGGACACTGGACGAACTGCGCAACGCCCTGGAGAGTTTCGAGGGGCTGGCGATCAAGGACACCGCGACGCGGCTCGTGTTCGCCGACGGCAATCCGGAAGCCGACATCATGATCGTGGGGGAAGCGCCGGGACGCGAAGAGGATCGCGTGGGCAAACCCTTCGTCGGCGAATCGGGCAAGCTGCTGGACCGCATGCTGGCATCCATCGGACTGGACCGCTCGACGGTCTACATCACCAACTCGGTGCTCTGGCGTCCGCCCGGCAACCGCAAACCCAATCCGTCCGAAACCGAGGCCATGCTGCCGTTTCTGATCCGGCATATCGAGCTTGTGGAGCCGAAGCTGATGATGCTGGCGGGCGGCGCGGCGCTCAGTGCGCTGTTCGGCATGGACGCCCGCATCACCCGCGAACGCGGCAAATGGCGCGACTATGATGCCAGCTTCGGAACCGTGCCCGTCCTGCCGCTGTACCATCCGGCCTACCTGCTGCGTCAACCCTCGCTGAAGCGCGACGCCTGGGCCGACCTGCGGGCCTTTCGTACCAGGGCGCAAGCACTGGGACTGACCGGCTAGCAACGTCCGCGCAGGTCAGATACTCAGGACGTCCCCGGACAAACCGGAGATGACAGTCCGGGAATCGGCGAGTCAGTCGGAAACGGGACTGTGCGCTAGGACGCGCGGGATGTTTCGCCGTCTGGGCGCTTCCCGACCCCAGCGTGCCGCAACTCAGGTTCCAGCTTTCCCGCCAGCCACATGAAATACATGCGGAAGTCGCTGACCAGCGACCAGAGCGGAAAGCGGAACGTGGCGGGACGGTTCTTCTCGATGAAGAAATGCGCAACCCACGCGAAGCCGTAGCCGCTGAACAGCGCACCGAGCAGGAACCATACATTCAGCGTCACGATCGCGGCGAGCAGGCAGATGATGGCCAGCGTCGATCCGACATAGTGGAGCGCACGCGTGCGCGGGTCGGCGTGTTCCCGCAGATAGTAGGGCCAGAAGTGATGATAATCGGACGGATCGGCACTCAAGATGACGCTGGCTCCGAAAAAGCTTGGGTGATATGGTTGACGTTAACGTCAACCTAACTTAAGTGACGACGCAACGGGCTCCCGCCGGGAGCGGCAATCATGATCATGAGACTACAGTAAAATGACCGACACCGAAAGATACAGCATCCGCGACCTGTCCGACGAGTTCGACGTGACCCCGCGGGCCCTGCGCTTCTATGAGGACAAGGGCCTGATCGCGCCGGAACGCAAGGGGCTGCAGCGCATCTACGACCGCCGCGACAAGGCGCGCCTGTCACTGATCCTGCGCGGCAAGCGCCTGGGCTTCAGCCTGGCGGAAATCCGCGACTGGCTGGACCTCTACGAACTTCAGGACGGTCAGGTCGCGCAGGCCCAGATGCTGCTGGAAGCGTCGCATGTGCGCATGGACGCGCTGGTGCAGCAGCGCCAGGACATCGAGAAGACCATCGACGAGTTGCAGGAGCAGATGGATTTCGTCCGCAACTGGTTGTCGCAGCGCGAACGCGCCGCCTGATACCCACATACCGATCAACCACGACGATCAATCGCCGGGTGCTGAACCGGCAGACAGACAAGTCGACCAAGGGAGCACTTCTGACATGAAGAATGTCGTTATCGCGGGCTACAAGCGCTCGCCCTTCACCTTCGCCAACAAGGGTGGCCTGGCCAAGGTCCGCCCCGACGAGATCGCCGCGCAGGTGATCAAGGATCTGGTCGCGGAGAGCGGCGTCAATCCCGATCACCTGGAAGACCTGATCCTGGGCTGCGCCTTCCCCGAGGGCGAGCAGGGCCTGAACGTCGCGCGGATGATTTCCTTCATGGCCGGCCTGCCGAAGACGGTCGGCGCGACGACGCTGAACCGCTTCTGCGGCTCCTCGATGACGTCGATCCACATGGCCGCCGGTGCCATTGCCATGGGCGCGGGCGATGCCTTCATCTGCGCCGGTGTCGAGAGCATGACCCGCGTGCCGATGCCGGGCTTCAACCCGATGCCGCATCCGGGCCTGCACGCGTCCTACCCCGAAGCCTATATCGGCATGGGCATGACCGCCGAGAACCTGGCCAAGAAGTACGACATTTCCCGCGAGGCGCAGGAAGAGATGGCCGTCGAGAGCCACAAGCGCGCCGCCGAGGCCCAGTCCGCCGGCAAGCTGAAGGACGAGATCGTGGCCATCACCGACCGCAACAACCGCGTCGAGGAAGACGGCTGCATCCGCCCCGGCACCACGCAGGAAGATCTGGCCGGCCTGAAACCCGCCTTCGACCAGAACGGTGTCGTCACCGCCGGGACGTCGTCGCCGCTGACCGACGGCTGCGCCGCGACGCTGGTCTGTTCGGAAGAATACGCCGACGCCAACGGCCTGACCAAGCTGGCCCGCATCAAGTCGATCGCCGTCGCCGGTTGCGCGCCCGAGATCATGGGCATCGGCCCGGTCCCGGCCACCCAGAAGGCGCTGAAGCGCGCCGGTCTGGAGGTCAAGGACATGGACATCATCGAGCTGAACGAGGCCTTCGCGGCCCAGGCCATCTCGGTGATGAAGGAAACCGGCATCACCTTCGACAACACCAACATCGACGGCGGCGCGATCGCGCTGGGCCATCCGCTGGGTGCCACCGGCGCGCGCATCACCGGCAAGGCTGCGGCCCTGCTGAAGCGTGAAGGCAAGCAGTTCGCGCTGGCCACGCAGTGCATCGGCGGCGGTCAGGGCATCGCGACAGTTCTGGAGGCCTGCTGATCATGACGGAGATCAACAAGGTCGCCGTGATCGGCGCCGGCGTCATGGGCGCGGGCATTGCGGCGCATGTCGCCAATGCCGGCATCCCCGTGGTGCTGCTGGACATCGTGCCCGAAGGCGCGAACGACCGCTCGGTGGTCGCCAAGACCGCCGTACAGAAAATGCTCAAGACCAACCCCGCGCCCTTCATGCACAAGAAGAACGCGCGGCTGATCGAGACCGGCAATCTGGAAGACGACCTGCAGTCGATTTCCGATTGCGACTGGATCTGCGAGGCGATCATCGAGAACCCGCAGATCAAGCGCGATCTCTACGCCAAGCTGAACGAGGTGCGGAAGCCGGGTTCGGTGGTGACGTCGAACACCTCGACCATCCCGCTGAACGTGCTGACCGAGGGCCTGGGCGACGGTTTCGCGAAGGACTTCGCCATCACGCACTTCTTCAACCCGCCGCGCTACATGCGGCTGCTGGAAGTCGTGAAGGGCGAGCATACAAGCGACGACGCCTATGAAGCCCTGAAGGCCTTCGGCGATGTCCGCCTGGGCAAGGAAGTGGTCGAGTGCAAGGACACGCCGGGCTTCATCGGCAACCGCATCGGCATCTTCTGGTCCACGGTCGCCACCCGCGCCGCCTACGACCTGGGCCTGACGGTCGAGGAAGCCGACAGCATCGTCGGAAAGCCGACCGGTGTGCCGAAGACCGGCATCTTCGGTCTGGGCGACCTGACCGGCATTGACCTGGGTCCGCACGTCATCGCGTCCATGATCGATCTGGTACCGGCGGACGATCCGCTGCGCGAGTGGGTCGACCCGGAACATCCGCTGACCAAGCTGACCGAAAAGATGATCTCGGAAGGCTACACGGGCCGCAAGGGCAAGGGCGGCTTCTATCGCCGGTTCCGCGATGGCGGACGCTCGGTCAAGCAGACCCTGGACCTGAAGACCGGCGAGTATCGCGACACGCAGAAGTCCGAACTGAAGAGCGCGCGCGCCGCGAAGAAGGGCCTGCGCGCCCTGATCGAGTATGACGACAAGGGCGGCGAATACGCCTGGACGGTGCTGTCCAACGTCTTCACCTATTCCGCGTCGCTGGTACCCGAGATCGCCGACGACATCCGCTCGGTCGATCTGGCCATGAAGACGGGCTACGCCTGGAAGTGGGGACCGTTCGAGATGATCGACATGGTCGGCACCGACTGGCTGGCCGACAAGCTGAAGGCCGAAGGCCGGGACGTGCCCGAACTGCTGGAGAAGGCGCGCGGCAGGACCTTCTACAAGGAAGAGGGCGAGAAGCTGTTCATCCTCGATCCGTCCGGCGATTACACAGAAGTCGAGATCGCGGATGACGCCTGGATGCTGGCCGACCGGAAGCGCGGCAAGGAGCCGGTGAAGAAGAACGCCTCCGCCTCGCTGTGGGATGTCGGTGACGGTGTGCTCTGCCTGGAATTCCATTCCAAGATGAATGCCCTGGACGAGAACTCCATCGCGATGATCAAGCAGGCCGCCAAGGCCGACAAGCTGGGCTACAAGGCCGTCATCATCGGTTCCGACGCGGACAATTTCTCGGTCGGTGCGAATGTCGGCGTGGCCCTGTTCGGTGCCAATGCCGCCATGTGGCCGCTGATCGAGAACGGCGTCGCCGAAGGCCAGAAGGCCATGCAGGAGCTGAAGAACTCGCCGTTTCCGGTAGTCGCGGCCCCTGCGGGCATGGCACTGGGCGGCGGCTGCGAGGTCTGCCTGCACTCCAACGCCATTCAGGCGCATGCCGAAAGCTACATGGGCCTGGTCGAGGTCGGTGTCGGTCTGCTGCCCGGCTGGGGCGGCTGCAAGGAACTGACCATCCGGAACATGACGAACAAGCGTCGTCCCGGTGGTCCGATGCCGGCGCTGTCCAACGCCTTCCAGGCGATTTCCACGGCCAAGGTCGCGACGTCTGCGGCTGAAGCTCAGGAGATGCAGATCCTGCGGCACACCGACGGCATCACCATGAACCGCCGCCGCGTGCTGGCCGACGCCAAGAAGAAGGCGCTGGAGATGGCCGAGGGCTACGAAGTGCCCGAGCCTATCGTCGTGAACCTGCCCGGGCCGACCGCCCAGGCCGCGTTCCGCATGGCCGTCGAAGGCTTTGTCCAGCAGGGTCAGGCGACCGAATATGATGCCGAGATTGCCGAACAGGTGGGCCGCGTGCTCTCCGGCGGCGACACCGACATCACCGAGGAAGTGACCGAGAAGAAGCTGCTGGAGTTGGAGCGCGAGGGCTTCATGACGCTGATCCGCAACGAGAAGACGCTGATGCGGATCGAGCACATGCTGACCAAGGGCCGCCCGCTGCGGAATTGACGCCGGTCGAGAAAAACACCCTTCCCCCTTGAGGGGGGAAGTGGCCGCGAAGCGGTCGATGGGGGTGTTATGGCGCTGCCGAGTTGAACGCGGATACGCCGTATCACCCCCACCCCGCCCATCCCCCGTCAAGGGGGAGGGAGAAGGGATACCGAGACACAGTCTTAAGGGAGACCACGACATGCCCACCTATCAGGCGCCCGTGAACGACTTCAAGTTCCTGCTGCACGACTTCATCGACCTGCAGCGCTTTTCCAACCTGCCCGGCTTCGAGGAAGCGACCCCCGATCTGGTCGATGCCATTCTGGAAGAAGGTGCGAAGTTCTTCGAGGAACAGCTTCAGCCGCTGAACGTGGTTGGCGATCGCGAGGGCTGCACCCGTCACGAGGACGGTTCGGTGACCACGCCGACCGGCTTCAAGGAAGCCTATCAGGCTTACGTCGAAGGCGGCTGGGGCAGCCTGACGGCCGATCCTGAATATGGCGGACAGGGCCTGCCGCATGTCGTCGGCTTCGCGCTGTCCGAGATGGCGTCATCGGCCAACATGGCCTTCGCCATGTATCCGGGTCTGACGCACGGCTGCTACGAAGCGCTGCACCAGTGGGGCACCGACGAGCAGAAGCAGGCCTATCTGCCCAAGCTGATCACCGGCGAATGGACCGGCACCATGAACCTGACCGAACCGCACTGCGGCACCGATCTGGGTCTGATGCGCACGAAGGCCGAGCCGCAGGACGACGGGTCCTACGCGATCTCCGGCCAGAAGATCTTCATCTCCGCCGGCGAGCACGACATGTCGGAAAACATCATCCATCTGGTGCTGGCCAAGATCCCCGGTGGTCCGGACGGCATCAAGGGCGTCAGCCTGTTCATCGTGCCGAAGTTCCTGCTGGACGAGAACGGCGATCCGGGCGAGCGCAACGGCGTGGTCTGCGGTTCCATCGAGGAGAAGATGGGCATCCACGGCAACGCCACCTGCGTGCTGAACTATGACAACGCCAAGGGTTTCCTGATCGGCGACAAGCACAAGGGCATGCGCGCCATGTTCACCATGATGAACGCCGCCCGCCTGGGCGTCGGCATCCAGGGGCTCAGCCAGGCGTCGGTCGCCTATCAGAACGCGGTGACCTACGCCAACGACCGCCTGCAGGGCCGCTCGCTGACCGGCACCAAGGAAGTCGACAAGCCGGCCGATCCGCTGATGGTGCATCCCGACATTCGCCGCATGCTGATGAAGCAGAAGGCCTTCGTCGAGGGCAGCCGGGCACTGGCGCTCTACACGGGCCTGATGATCGACTTCGCCGAAAAGCACCCGGATCCGGACGAGCGTCAGAAGGCTGACGATTACGCCGCCTTCATCACGCCGGTCGTGAAGGCCTATCTGACCGACATGGGCTTCGAATGCACCGTCGATGCGATGCAGGTCTATGGCGGCCACGGCTTCATCACCGAATGGGGCATGGAGCAGTTCGTGCGCGATGCCCGCATCACCCAGATCTATGAAGGGGCCAACGGCATCCAGGCGCTGGACCTGGTCGGCCGCAAGCTGCCCGAGGGCATGGGCCGCCTGATGCGCCGCTTCTTCCACCCGGTCGATGCCTTCATCAAGGACAACGCCGGCGATTCCGAGATGGCCGACTTCGTCATGCCGCTGGCCAAGGCCTTCGCGCGGCTGCAGTCGGTGACGGCCGATCTGGGGCAGAAGATGATGAAGAACCCCGACGAGGCCGGTGCCGCCTCCACCGACTATCTGCGCATGGTCGCGCTGGTCGCGCTGGGGCACATGTGGGGCCAGATCGCGCTGAAGGCGAATGCCAAACTGGCCGAGGGCGGCGACGTGAACCGCGCGTTCTACGAGAACAAGCTGGCTACCGCCCGCTTCTACATGGCCCGCATCCTGCCCGACGTCCACGCCCACGCGGCGAAGGCGGCCTCGGGTGCGGACAATCTGATGTCGGTCGATGCGGCGGTCTTCGAGGTCGCCTGAAGTCGGGGACATTCATCCGATGAACTGATCGGGCCCCGTTGAAAGACGGGGCCCGATTCGTTTCGGACATGCATTGAAGCAGCCAGGGACACGCACCGGTCTCGACAACCAACTCGCATTCACTCCCGGGTCCTTCCGCACTGATCAGTTCCCCAGATTGAAAACCGTATCGTTCTCGATCTGCAGGGAAAGCTGACATGGCCCGAAATCAACACCCCTCAGATCCGCCGTTCCGACACCCCCTGCGGTCGTCACACTCGAGATCGTCAGGCTCGGCCTTGGCGCATCGGCGCAGCTGGAAGTCGCGGACGAGGATACCGTTGCAGTCGCGTCCCCGTATATCTTCATCGAGCGATCGAACGTGACCTCGCCGATCTTCGAGAAGTCCTGTGCGCCGTCAGGCTTGACCTCGGCCACCCAGGTCCTGTGATCGGACGACGTGCTGCGGAAGCGGTATTCGTATGCAAGACCGGCTACCGTCGCCATCGGAAAACGGCAGACGCGCCACTGATCGCCCTGTGCATCGGGTGACAGCGGATAACCCCAGACCGGGCGGATCTCGCATCCGCTGACGGTCGCGCTGGCCGGAACAGCCAGCACCAGACCCGGGCGTCCGATGATCGACCAGGGGAACGAGATGATCTTGTTCGGATTCATGGCGTCCTTCAGGCCGATGCGCTCGAAAAGCCGGGTTCCGAAACCGAGAAAGACCTCTGTGCTCTCGAAGGCGCTGACAGGATCGCGGTCGTTCATGCGGAACAGCATCCCGCCAAAGATCAGCCGGCTTTCATTGTGGTTCTTCAGGGTAAAGGAGACGCGGTCTGCGCCATTGTCCTTCAACGCCACATTCATGCTGCCAAGCTCGCCAACGGCCCGTTTCAGCGTCAACTGCTGGCGGACATCCGACGGATCGAAATTGGCCATCCGGAATGTGTCCGACCACCTGGCCCGCACGACCTTCTGGTAGTTGAAGATCAGATTGTCCGCCATCGTGCTGCGCAACGCCTGATCCGTCAGCACGCCATCCCGAAACGCGCGAATGACGTATCTGTCAGGCACCGAGGGATGCGCGACCAGCATCAGCACGGCGGTCTTGGCGTAGATTGCCGATTCACCCAAAGTCGATTGGTCGGTCATGCTGTACCAGGCGGGTTCGCCCGCCGGCAGCGTCAGCCGGGTGATGTTCCCCCCGGCGTCCTTTGTTTCTTCTGTGGTGATCGCCTGATGGGTCAGCGCCAGCAGGGCGTCGTTGCCATCCGAACGGTGCCGGATCTCGAAACAGGTCGTCGGGCAACTGACGTTGGCAACCCGCAGATAGGTCTCGGGGACATTGTCGAACGACTGTGCCCCCAGCCGCGTGACATTCACATACGCGAAATTCCGCAACTGCTGGGTTCGGATATCAGGGTAGTTTCGTTCCGCGCCAAGAACCTGTTTCCCGTTTGAGGTAACGATCTGAAAGAAGTTGCCGGCCTGCGCCGATGTTGCCGGCGCCCTGGTGAAGGCATCGAACAACGGATCTTGCTGCGCCGATGCCGGTGCGCCGGCGAAAAGCAAAGCCGTCAGCGCCAAAGCGCCTGCCAGGCACTTCGTGGGGTTGCTGATCATTCGTGGATCTCCTGTTGAAGCAAAAGCGACAAACGGACGCCCGACCGAATGTCCCGTTCAGATTTCGGGATCTGAAGGCCGGTCCCCCTCGCTGATCCGGCTGCCGACAGCGTAGACGTCTGGCAATCACGAACTCAAGGGAATTACCGCGCCGCCGGTTCAATCCTTGCGCGAAAACACACATCCTGACCGCCCGGAAGATGAGATCGGAAGACGCCGGACGCTCGCGCTCATGCGGGGAAGGCGGCGGCAGGTCCGGCGGTAGCTCTACAAGTGGCCCAACGGCTCCACGTCTGCGAAGATACCCGTCACGCAACAGGCCGAAACAGGGGGAAGCAGAACCATGACCGTCGAGAACCCGCATGACACCGATCTGCCGCTGCTCGAAGAAGTAAAGCTTCAGGCGCGGGTTCTGCTGCCCATCGTGCGCGCCATCCGCGAGCGACTGGGTCGGGAAGAAGGCGACCGGCTGGTAGAGACCGCGCTGCGGGACTGGTCACGCGATCTGCACAGACGTATCGGCGAAGAGAAGTCAGGCACCGCCCGCGAACAGTGGGACGGCATCTGGGCCGACATGCGCCCGCGCATCGGCGACAGCATCGAACGCGAGATGCTGACCGACACCGAGACGGTCCGCGACTACAACGTCACCCGCTGTGCCTACGCCGAATTCTTCAAGGCGCTGGGCGAGCCGGAACTGGGCAGGTTCCTGCTGTGCGATATCGACTTCGACATCGCCGAGGTCGGCGCCCCGGACGTCGAGTTCACCCGCACCCAGACCATCATGTCCGGCGCACCCTACTGCGATTTCCGGTACCGCTTCACCAAGTAGTCCGCAGGCCGTGGCGCATCACCCCTCCAGCATCTCCACGTGCGCCGTCAGGTGCTTGTGGAAGTGGCCGATGGCCTGTTCGAAGCGGCCGAACGTGTGGTGGGTGTTGCCGCCGCTTTTCAGGTGATCGTTGATCCCCTTGGCGGCCCAGCGGTCCTCGATCAGGCCGGTGTCCTGCACGAAGTTGGCGTCGCGCTTCATCTTCTCGATATCGACGGTCTGGCCGGGTTCGGTCTTCGGGCTGACCTGATAGATGATCCAGTTCGTCTCGGTCGGCGTCACCGGATCCAGGATGATCAGCATCGCATGGTCCGACAGCACCGAGATATGCGTGTTCGGGAACAGCTGGTAGGTGTCGGTGATCATGCCCCGCAGGCGGCGTTCCTCGCGCGGGACGTCACGCAGTTTCTCGATGCGGCGGAAGGGAAAGACGATGCGGCTGTTGCGCCCGTAGGTCTCGACGACGTTCAGATTGTCGAAGCCGTACGGGTAGAACGACTTATTGTGCAGGGCTTTGATGTGATAGCCCTCCATCGAGGTCTCGCCGATCAGTTTCCAGTTCGCTTCATCGGTGAATTCGATGGTGTTGAACAGTTCCTGTTCCGGTGACAGCATCTCCGGCATGTCGAGCAGCGCGCCGTCCGAAATCGGTTCGTCCTGGGTGACGAAGATCAGGCCGCCCTGTTCGGTCACCTCGTGCACCGGCGTCAGCCCGTGGCAGGATTTGTCCAGGCCGGGAAAGCCCTCCGCCTCACCCGGCACATGCTTCAGGCCGCCGTCCAGCCCGTAGGTCCAGGCGTGATAGCGGCACTGGAAGCTGCGGGTCTCGCCCGATCCTTCGGCGACAGGCATCCCGCGATGACGGCAGGCATTGCGGAACCCGCGCACCACCCCGTCGTCACCCCGCACCAGCAGCAGCGGCGTCAGCGCGGCGGTCCGCGCGATGTAGGTCCCGTTGGCGGGCAGCGCCGAGGACGGACAGAAAGGCACCGGAATGCGCCGCATCACCTCGACCTCGGCGGCGAAGCGTTCTTCCGACGCATAGTTCTCGACCGGCTCCCGCCAGACGTCACCGCCCGCGTCCGTCGATTTCCCGTCGATGTGCGAAAAAATGCGATCGATCAGATCGTCACTGCTCAACAGCTTGCCCATTCCATCGTCTCCCCGTGTCACGCAGTGTCTGTGTCCGGCGCAGACTAACACAGGTCCGGACGGTGACAGGAACCGCAGCGGATGCATGGCAGCTTTCCGCGCTTCCCGGCCCGTTCGTGCTTTACCCGCCACCAAAACTGTGGACAGGCGTTCGCCGCGGCCCGTATCAGAAGGCTGATGTTTCCGAGCGGAAAGGGAGATGGCGATGGCGGGCTGGAAGGTCTACGGGCTCAGGAACTGCGACACATGCAGGAAAGCCCGGAAATGGATGGATGCGGAGGGTATCGACCACCGCTTCATCGACGTACGCGCCGACGGGATCGCCGAGGAAGATGTGAAGCGGTGGGCCGCGACGGTCGAGCAATCCCAACTCATCAACCGTCGCGGCACCACCTGGCGGGGCCTGTCCGAAGAGGATCGCGCCAGCGCCGAAACCGGAGAAGGTGCCATCCGGCTTGGCGCGGCGCATCCGGCGCTGATCAAGCGGCCCGTGTTCGAGAAAGGCCCGCGCGTCCTCGTCGGCTTCACGGATCAGGTGAAAGCCGAACTGAAGGGCTGAGACCTCAGCCCTTGCCCACCAGCGCCTGCCAGCCGTCGCGGACCCGCTGCACGGTGGCGGCGTGATCGGGATGGCGTGAGTTGATGTAGGCATCGGAAGCCTGCAGCCGGCGCAGCGCCGCTTCATCCATTGCGCCCGAACCGGTGTAGTGATTGCCGGGCACGCCCTTCTCGACCAGCCGATCCCGGATGGCCTTCAGCAGCATGACGCCGCGCGCATCGGAGGCCAGTTCCTCGGCAGCTTCCTTCAGTTCCGGCTGTTCGGCGAAGTCCCGGTTCATCAGGGCCCCGAACCAGTGGCCGACGTCCTTGCAGACCTCGTCGCAGCGGTGACCGAACTTCTCCTTCAGGGCGGCCATCTGGATATCGCGGAACTTCCGGGGGTTCATCGTCTCGGCTTCCTGACGGACGAAGGTGTCCACCAGTTCGTCGAAGGCCGCCTGCGGCAGGTTGTTCCGCCGGGCCCAGTCCATCGCCGCCGCCGCCAGCGGATCGTCGGCATCGACCTTGCGCTTCGTCGCGATGTCCTCGGGCAGGCGCAGGTCGTACTTGGCCGGCGCCTTGCCCATGACCGAGACCTTCCGCCGCAAGTCCTGATTGCTCTTCAGCATCGCGGCGATGTTCACAGCCCCCGCTTCCTTGTCCCAGAACATTTCCGGTATTTCAAGCTCGGTACCGCGGTAGGAAATGCGGCGCGTCTTGCCATCCCCGGCACCGCCCGCCTCTGTGTAGTCAACCATGCTGGTGTTCATTTTCGTCCTCGTTCGATCAGATTGATGATGGTGCGCACCATGAAACGCTGGCCTTCCAGATGGCGCAGGCGGGCATCCGAAATGTCTGGTCCGGCCGCTGTTTCCAGTGTCATCGCGCGCAGATGGCCAATCGCCTGATCACCATCCGTGCCGCGAAAGCATCGTGCGAAACACTTCGCCGTCTCATCCATCGGTGCCACCCATCGCCTGCTCTCTCCTCTGGCTGTTGCGTCATGGCTGTCCCGGATCGTCGCTGTCCGGCATGGGGGACAGTAATGACAGATTTCGGTAATATTACAAGGTATTTTTCGTATAATCGGTATTTATACGTTGTCAAGCACGCCAAAAGCGGTAATCCTGCGTCATCGAAACAGTCTGACGAAAGGGAACGGACGGATGTCAGAAACACGGCAGGGCCGGGCGAGGCTGGTGATCGGACGGCAGAAACTCAGGGCACCGCGGCGCTGCATGTGCTGCAACGAGCCCTTCACCAGCTACGGTGTGCACAACCGGCTGTGCTCGCGCTGCAAGACACAGGAATCGGATTTCTCGTTTCTGGGTCTGGATACGACACGGCGATAGGGACCCCGCCCCCGGATCGGCCGGGTCACCGACTGGACCGACCCTGGGGCGGAAACAGTCTGAATGGAACCATTCAGACTGTTTTCAAGAATGGCAACTACCTGTGCGAGTAGCGTTATTTCGTTTTCATGGTGATTCCATGAATACGAAAAACGCTCTAGTGACCCCGGCGCAGATCGACGTCGGCCAGCGCGGGGAACGCACCGACGGGCACCAGATGGCTGACCAGACCGTGCGGCGGCCGCCAGACATGGATCAGACAGGCCGGTGGTTCGTCGACGATGCCCACGCCGTCGGCCCGCCCCACCTGCAGCGCGATCTGGTGGGACGTGCTGGGACAGGTCATGGCCAGCCGTCCCCCGAACAGCGTCGTCATCGGCCGGTGGATATGGCCGATCACCACGCGCTCAATCTGCGGATGCCGGTCGAGTATCCCTGCCAGTTCCTCGCGACCCGTCATCAGGCCGTGCGCATCCATCTGCACGACACCGCTGGCAAACGGCGGGTGATGCAGCGCCACGATGGTCGGGCGGTCGAATTGCTCGGAAAGTCGCGCGTCCAACCAGTCCAGACGCGATGTACACAGCGCGCCCTCGGTCTTGCCCGTTACCTGCGTGTCCAGCGCGATGATGCGCACACCCAGATTCTCGACCGTGTACTGAACGAAATCGTCCGTGCCGAGATAGGCGTGATCGGGGAACGCCTCCCGCAGGTTCTGCCGGTGATCGTGATTGCCCATCATCAGATAGAACGGCATGTCCAGCCGCGTCAGGATCGACCGCAGCCGCTGATACTGGCTGGGCTGGAAATGATCCACCAGATCGCCGGTCGCCAGCACCGCGTCGGGCTGCGGCTGCAGCCGGTTGATCCAGTCCACTGCCGTCGCAAGCCGGTCCGCCTGATGCAGCAGATCGTCGGAGGGCGTGTCCGGATCGGCCACATGCATGTCGCTGATCTGGACGATGATGGTCAATGCTCAGGCCTCGTCCACGACGGACAGCATGTCCGGGATGGTCAGGAACTTGCGGCGCGGTGCGCCCTCCTTGGCGCGAGCGATCTCCGCCGCATCGATCGCCGACCAGTCGTCGTAGGTCGTGACCCGGATGGCCCGATCGATCAGCAGCGCATCCAGACCCGCGCCACCCGGCTTGCCCGCGCCGCCCTTCATGTCTTCCAGCACCCGCGCGGCCACATCCTGCGCGTCAGGGCGGTTCGTGCCGATGGTGCCGGTCGGTCCCCGCTTGGCCCAGCCGACACAGTACAGCCCCTGGTCGACACGCCCGTCGATGTTCACGACGACTCCGCCTTCCATGGGCAGCCCCTCGACCTCGCGGCTGACATAGCCGATGCAGCCGATCACCAGCTGGCAGGGGATATCAAACATCTCGCCGGTGCCGATCGCGCGGTTGTCGACCAGCCGCGTGCGCTCCACCCGGACACCGGTGACCCGATCGTCGCCCAGGATTTCAACGGGGCGGCAGAAAAATTCGAAATGCACGGTCTTCGCCGCGCTGCCCGAAACGTTCGGCCTGAAGCTCTTCAGCACTTCCAGCACCGGCTTGCGCGACCGGGCTTCCTTGGGATCCATGTCTTCGGGCAGGGCCTCCGGAATCTGCGCGTCATGAACGACCGAGATGCCCTGTTCCAGTTCCCCCATCTCCCGCATTTCGGCGATGGAGAAACTGGCCTGAACCGGGCCGCGCCGCCCCAGGATGTAGACATCCTTCACGCCGGAACCATAGATCGCCTCGCCCGCATGATCGGCGATATCGGATGCCTTCATTTCGTTCTCGGTGCGCACCAGCAGCCGCGCACAGTCCAGCGCGACGTTCCCGTTGCCGATCACAACGGCCGCATCAATGTCCAGGTCCGGCGCCAGATCGGTGAAGTCGGGATGCCCATTGTACCAGCCGACGAAAGCGAAGGAGCCGTACACCCCTTCCTTGTCCTCTCCCGGCAGGCCTATCGGGCGGTCGCCCTCGGCACCGAACGCGATGATCACCGCATCGTAGAGGTCGCGCAGTTCCGCGACGCTGACGTCCGTGCCCATGGTGACATTGCCGATATAGCGGACATTCTCGCGCGCGGCGGTCTGGTCGTATTTCTTGGTGACCTTCTTGGTGGTCTGGTGATCGGGCGCGACGCCCGAGCGGATCAGCCCGTGCGGCGTCGGCAGGCGATCGATCAGATCGACTTGAACGCCTTCTTCCTTTGCCAGCGCCTCGGCAGCATAGAACCCGGCGGGCCCGGCCCCGATGATGGCTACCTGCAATGTCATGTTCTGTGTCCTCCCTCACGCGCTCGCCCTGCCCTCCCCAGGTCAGCCGGCGAGCCCTCCGAACCGATGGTAGTAGGCCGCGCCGGGCTTGGGTAGCCGCCCGTTACGTGTTTCGAGCAGATTGCGGGCATGGGCCGTGGCCTGCACATGAACCGCACGGTAGATATCGCGCGCCAGCGCCCGCGCCGCCGTACCCGACTGACCGGGCGGCAGCAGCGTCTGCGGCAGCATCGGATCGCGCAGCGTGATCCGGCGGAATTCGTGGATCAGCAACGTGCGCACGATGAAGGCGTCCCCGTCGCACAGCTGGTTTGCACCGTCCCGCAGGGGTTCGAAAAGGCCGATGAAGCTGTGGTAGGCCTGATCGATGGCACCGTGATCCCAGGCGCGCGCCACCAGCCCGTGCAGGGGTGCCATCGTCAGCGCCCCATCGGACCGGAACGCCGCAACATGCTCCGACACGCCCAGATCGCTCAGAATCTCGCGAACACTGTCGGAGGCTCCGTCGGGACGGACATAGACCCCCGCCGCCGGACTGCCGAACCCCAGCAGAAACAGCTCACGCGAGAGCCGGTCGCGGATCGCGTGCGTCTCGGGTCCGGCGATCAGCGTCAGCCAGGTGCCGTCCCAGTCGGGGGCCGCCGACCGGTAGATCCGCGCGTCGGCCGCGACCGTGAGATGCTGCCCCGCAGGCGCGAGTTCGTAGTAGCTGCGCCGACCGGACTGCGTGCTCTGCAGCCAGCCATCCTTCTGCAGCCGGAAGACCGCCGTGCGCACGACTCGCTCGTTCAGCCCGAAATGCTGCGCCAGCCGGATCAGGCTGCCCAGCCAGATGGCGGCGCCGGTGGGCGCGATCGTGTCGCCCCAGATCGTGACGATCAGCGAAGGTGCACGGAAATCGACATTCTGCAGCAACGTGCCGACCGAATCTGATTTGGGGAGCAATGTCATCAACCTGCAAGCTTATCGGCTTCGGCGGCGCTTTCAACGTCATCGCCCGGATGGTAGTACAAAACAGGCGTTCATTGAGGAGACGATACATGGCCCGCGCATTTGCATCGACCGAGGTCGACGAGGAAAAGGAAGTCAGCTTCGAACAGCTGACCGAGAACACCTGGGTCTATGTCGAGGAAGGCGATCCCACCTCCGGGGTCATCATCGGAGACGACGGTGTCATGGTGATCGACACGCGCTCGACCCCCGTGGCAGCCGAGGACCTGATCGACCGCATCCGCAAGGTCACCGACAAGCCCTTCAAGTATGTCGTCCTGACCCATTACCATGCCGTGCGCGTTCTGGGCGCCGCGGCCTACGGGGCGGAACACATCATCTGCTCGGAACCGACCCACGACCTGATCCGGGAGCGCGGACAGCAGGACTATGATTCCGAGGCCGGCCGGTTTCCGCGCCTGTTCCGTGGCATCGACAGCATCCCGGGCCTGACATGGCCGACGATCACCTTCAAGGAGCGCATGACGGTGATGATGGGCGATCTGGAGGTGCAGATCATCCACCCCGGTCGCGGCCACACCAAGGGCGACACCATCGTCTGGCTGCCCGGGCAGAAGGTATTGTTCTCGGGCGACCTGGTGGAGAACGGAGCGACCCCCTACACGGGCGACGCCTACCTGCGCGACTGGCCTGCCACGCTTGAGAAGCTGCGTGCGCTGGAACCGGAATACCTGATCCCGGGCCGCGGGCCGGCGATGAAGACCGCCGCAGACTGCGAGAAGGCTATGGCGGGGACCGAGAGCTTCGTCCGTGCGCTGTACGAGGGGGCCGCCGGCGGCGTGTCCGAAGACCAGTCGCTGAAGGAAGTCTACGATTCCGTCGTGCCGCGGCTGGAGGAAAAATACGGCCAGTGGTCCATCTTCGACCATTGCATGCCCTTCGACATCACCCGCGCGTACGACGAGGCGTCGGGCATCGAACACCCGCGCATCTGGACCGCCGAACGCGATATCGAGATGTGGAAGGAACTGGAAGGCGCCAAGTAGGACCTGGCGCCAGGTTCAACCGTCCACCCGGTACTTCGCCAGCACATCCGGATCGGGCTCGAAACCGATGCCGGGCCGGTCGGGCACGGCGATCCCGCCATCGACGGGATGCGGGATCGACGGGTCGATGAAGGCCTCCGGCTGGATCCAGAAATATTCGAACAGGCCGGCGTTGGCCTTCGCCGCCATCAGCTGCACCGTCGCCCAGTAGCCCGGTCCGAAATAGGGCGAGTGGGGCATCACGGTCTTGCCCTGCTCGGCGGCTGCATCGCAGATCGCCGCCGCCTCGGTCACGCCGCCGACCTTGATCACCGACGGCTGCACGTAATCGATCTTCGGGATGGTGCGGCGGAACTCGGTCAGGGTGCAGGCATTCTCCCCCGACGCGATCGAGACCCCGTAGCGATCCTGCAGCGCGCCGAGCGTTTCGGCATCGTCGGGCGGAAACACGGGCTCTTCCACCCAGTACAGGCCCAGCCGCTGCATCTCGGGCATCATCCGGTGCGCCTCGTCCAGCGACCAGTTGCAGTTCACGTCGGTCGTGACCCGCACGTCCCCGCCCGAGGCCTGCACCCCGGCTTCGATGCAGTCCAGTGCGATCTCGTGCAGCTTCACGTTCCGGTAGCCGCGCGCCACCACATCGGCGGCAAACTCGGCGACCTGCCCGGGATCGCCATAACGCACCAGGCTGGCGTAGGCCGGGATCGACCGGCGCGGCGCGTCGGACAGCAGGTTCGCCAGCGAGACGCCCCTCTGTTTCGCGGCGATGTCCCAGAGCGCCGTATCGACCGCCGAGATCGCGAAGATGGTGATGCCGTAACGTCCGTGAAGGTGCAGGCGTTTCTGCAGCAGATGGTTGAAGGCGGCGATGTCGTCGATCTCGGCCCCGATCACGTGCGGCAGCACCATGTCGCGCAGCACGGCGATGGTCGCGTTCACGCAATGATAGGCGAAGCCGTCGCCCCAGCCGACGACGCCCTCCTCGGTCGTGAGCTTCAGCAGCGCCACGTCCAGATGCGTCCATTGCTGTGGCATCAGGCCGACACCGGAACTGCCGTCGGTGAATGGAATCGACAGTTGGATGATTTCGGCATCACGGATTTTCATGGTCGGCCCTCCCCGGCCCGTCAGGCGGCGCGCAGCTTCGCCATCAGTTCCGGCATCTGCTCGCCTGCCGCCGACAGGTCGACATTCACCCGGTCCAGTTCGCCGCCGAAGCGGGCGATGATCTGATCGGTGACCTGCGCGGGCGTGCCGACGATGGCGAAGGCGTCGAAGACATCATCGGTGATCAGTCCGGCCATCTCGTCCCACTTGCCCGCCTTGGACATCAGGTTCAGTTCCGGTTGCAGATCGCCCCAGCCGTGATGGTCGAACACCACCTTGTAGGCGGGGGTCGAGCCATAGAAGCTGATGCGCTTCTTCAGTTTGAAGCGGGCCTTTTCAAGCTCGGCATCGTTCATCGCCGTCGCCGCCATGACCGGCAGGCTGAATTCGAAGTCGCCCCGCGCGCGGCCATTCTCCTCCAGCGTCTTCGTCACCGTCGGCACGGTCACATCGCGGAAATACTCAGCGGTGGTGAAGGCGTGCAGCAGGATACCATCCGCAACCTCTGCCGCCGTCCGGGTCATCAGCGGTCCGACCGCGGCCAGATGGATCTTCGGTGCGCCGAATTCGGTATTTTCCGGTGTGAACATCGGCGTCATCAGCGTGTGGGTGTAATGCTCGCCATGGAAATCCAGCCGTTCGCCATCGTACCAGCAGGCCCAGATCGCGCGGATCGCCTCGATCATTTCCTTCATGCGTGCGGCAGGCGCGGACCAGGGCATCGAGAACCGCTTGGTGATGTGCGGCTTGATCTGGCTGCCGAGCCCCAGAATGAACCGTCCCTTCGAATAGGCGTTCAGGTCGTGGGCCTGAATGGCCAGGGTCATCGGATTGCGGGCAAAAGCGACCGCGATGGCCGTGGCCAGTTCGACACGTTCGGTATGCTCCGCCGCCAGCACCAGCGCCAGGAACGGATCGTTCGCCAGTTCCGCCGTCGCGACACCATCGTGGCCCGCCGCCTCGGCGGCACGCACCTCATCAGGCACCGTGTGCAGTGCGTTCCGGACTGTCGCGTCGATTTTCATGGCAATATGTCTCCCTTTGAGGGTTTGCACGACGGTCGTCGCAGACTCCGACTGTCACCCCCGCTTCATGCGGGGGGCCAATGGCGGAGCACACCGGGCCAAGCCGGTTGTTCTCCGGGCACATGCCCCCGGACAAGCCGGGGGTGACGGTCAGGGCGTCTTGTCGATGCCGATGCGCGTCACTTATGCCCCGGCTTCCTGCGCCTTTTTCCAGGCGGACCGTGCCTGAAGACGTTCGGTATAGGCCTTCACGTTCGGCGTCCCATCCAGTCCACCGCCCAGACGACCGGACACGATGCAGGCATGGCCGCACATGATGTCCGCCCCCGAGAAGTCTCCGGCGATGAACTCGCGCCCTTCCATGTGTTTCTCGACCGCACCCAGCATGTGGCCCAGCATCTTGGTGGCGCGCTTCACGTTTTCCTCGTTGCGGCGCTCCGGCGGCAGGAAGAAGGTCTCGACCATGATCGTGTTGACCGGCGGCATCAGCATGCCTTCGGCATAATGCAGCCATTGCAGATAGGCCGGGAAATGTTCGGACTCCGGTGCGGGGCGCATCTTTCCGCCGCCGTGTTTCGTGACCAGATATTCGACAATCGCACCGGATTCGAAAATGGAGACATCGCCGTCTTCCAGCAGCGGCACACGGCTCATCGGATGCTTGGCGCGATATTCCGGCGACTTGAAGGCCTTGTCGCCCAGCTTCATGACCTCCAGGTCGTAGTCCAGCCCCAGTTCCTCCAGCAGCCAGACAATGCGGACCGAGCGTGAATTCGGTGCGTGATAGAGTTTCATGTGTTCCTCCCCAGGAAACGAATTTCAGAACCGCATGATATTGATGCGGTCGATGTTGGTCACCGTGCCCGTGTGCCCGATGAAATCTTCCCGTGTCATCTGGTGCAGCAGGTCGGCGTCGTCCACCGCATGGGCGATGAATCGCGGGGCCATGGCATCGGCACCATCGCCCAGCCGCCCCATGATGAAGCCCGCGCGCGGTGCGCCATCGCGATCGAAGACCACCGTATAGGTCTCGACCACGGCATCGCCCTCCGCAACCTTCACCACCGGCGGCACCGGCAGCGCATCCAGTTCCGCCTGATAGGTCGCCGGATCTTCGCGCGCCCATCCGGCACCATCGTGGCCCGGACTGGGGTCTGTCGAATAGATGCCCGCGGCATGTTTGGTCAGGAAACCGCCGTTCGCCGTGACCATGCCCTTCGATCCCGGCGTGGCGCGGACCTTGTCGACCATGCAGGCGATGGAGTTCATGACAAAATTGTTCCCCGCCCCGCCGTGATAGGGCAGCCCGCCCGTCACCGACAGCGGGCGCGCGTCATCTTCCGGGATACCCAGTTCGTCGCGCGCGATGGCGACGGCGCTGGGGAAGCAGGAATAGAGGTCGAACAAATCGATCGCGCTCTGATCGACGCCGGCCATGCCCAGCGCCTTCTGGCCCATCACCCGGATAGCCGGGCAGGTCGCATAATCGCCCCGCTCCGACACCATCACCGGCTCGTTGGCGTCGGCACAGCCATGCAGATAGACCCACCTGTCTTCCGGCACGCCCATCTCGCGCGCACCTGCCACTGACGTCATCAGGATCGCCGCCGACTGGTCCACGTGATTGAAGGCGTTCATCAGCTTGGTATAGGGCCAGCCGACCATGCGGTTGTCGGGGGTGGGCGTTGCGATCTCTTCCGCCGTGCGCGGGATCGGAAACCAGGCACCGGGTGTCTCGGCAGCGACCTCGGACAGGTGCGCGAACAGACGCCCCATCGCCATCTGGTGATCCGCAATCGAGCGTCCCAGACGATGGCGGTAGGCGTTCTCGAACATCGGATAGACGTGCGCCGGTGCCCAGATGCCGTGCGCGCGTTCATAGCCACTGGCCATCTGCAGCGGCTCGGCAATCATGGTGGGATCGCTGTCTGGCGCTTCCGCCCAGTCGATGGGACGGTCCGCCTTCTTCAGACGCCGGACCGAATCCTTCGCCTCGGCCCCGGCCAGCAGCACGAACCGGGTTTCCCCACGCGCGATCTTCTCTGCAGTGCGGTTGACCAGATATTGCGGGCCGTTGCCACCGTCCGGCATCAGCCCTGTCGCGGCCTTCGCCGCCCCCAGCCGCAATGCCAGCGAAGCGGGCGAATTCGGCGTCGATTCCCTGAATGCCTTCACCACCAGGATCTCGTCCAGATCGGCGGTCTTCGAACGATCCAGCCCGGCGTCGTCGAAAGCACGCTCGGCCGCCCACTGCATCAGGCCGATCTGACCCGGCAAATCGTCCAGATCGCGCCCCTTGTCGGTCACCTGGCCCACGCCGATGAGTACCGGTGTCAGGTCATTGGTCATGCCTGGCATCCCCTTTCGACTTCAAAAACCCTCCCCCTGCGAAGGGGGAGGTGGTCGCGAAGCGATCGGAGGGGGTCGATGGCTCGAAGACAGATGTCCGGCTCATCACGCAATCTGTCCGCAGCCAACCCCCACCCTGTCCCTCCCCCTTCGAAGGGGGAGGGGAAATCGTGCAGATCATCACCGGGCCTTCTCCGCTTCTCTCTTGGCCCAGCGATAGTCCGGTTTGCCGTTGGCGAAGCGGCCGACCTCATCGACGAACAGGAACGCCTTGGGCAGCTTGTAGCGGGCGATGTGTTTCGCCGCCTCGGCCAGCAGGCTCGCGCGATCCTCGGCATGGCCGTCGCGCAACTGGATCATGGCCACGACCTCGTTGCCCCAGCGCTCGGACGGGCGTCCGGCGACCAGCACGTCGGCGACCGAAGGGTGCGGCTTCAGCGCTTCCTCGACTTCCTCTGCGAAGATCTTTTCCCCGCCTGAATTGATGGTCACCGACTCCCGCCCGAAGAACTCGATCCCGCCGTCGGCCAGCAGCTTCACCTTGTCCCCGCCGATGGCGTAGCGCACGCCGTCGATGACCGGAAAAGTCTCCTTCGTCTTGGCTTCGTCGGCATAGTAGCCATAAGGGACGACCCCCCGCTTGGCGAGCCAGCCGACCTCGCCCGAACCGGGTTCCAGAATTCGGGTGCGGTCTTCCGAGACGCCGATGGCGTCCTGCACAATCGCGAAATCGCCGGACTTCGCATTGCCCTTCGCGCCGGTGTGCTGCATCGCCTGCACGCCGGTCTCGGACGAACCCAGTGAGTCCAGGATGGTCAGCTTCGGCATGTGCCGGATCAGGCCCGCCTTCACACCCTTCGACATGATCGCGCCGGTGTTGGTCATGTAGCGGACAGACGACACGTCATAGTCGCCGCGTTCCAGTTCGTCGATCAGCGGCCGCCCGAAGGCGTCTCCGATGGACAGCATCAGGCTGGGCCGGTGTTCCTGTATGCGGGTGAGAACATCCTTCGCATCGAACCGGTCGGTCACCGACTGGATCAGCAGCGTGTTGCCCTCGTTCAGCGCCCGGATCGACAGATAGGTGCCCGCCCCGTGCATGAAGGGCGGCGGCGGAAAGATGGTGTGGCTCTTCAGATGGGCCGCCCGGTCGACCAGTTCGTCCATGTCCCGGATGCGGTCGGTGCCGTTGTAGAAACCGCCCATCTGGCTGAGATAGGCATCCTCCTGACGCCAGAGCACGCCCTTGGGCATCCCCGTCGTGCCGCCGGTGTAGAGGATGAACAGATCGTCCGGCGAATGATCCAGATCGGGCATCGTGTCGGACGCGTCGGCGATGACCTGTTCGTAGTCGAACGCGCCGTCCATCAGCGGCACGCCGGAGCCATCATCGACCTGGATGAACAGCCGGAGCGTCGGCACCTGCTTGCGGATCTCGGCAATCACCGGTGCGAACTGCGCGTGATAGATCACGGCCTTCGCGTCGGCATCGTTCAGCAGATATTCCAGTTCCTCGCGGACATAGCGGTAATTGACGTTGAACTGCGCCGCCCGCGCCTTCCACGTCGCCAGCATGGATTCCACATATTCCGGGCAGTTGAACATGTAGAGCGCGACATGGTCCTGCCCGGACTGCCAGTTCTCCAGCCCGTCGCGTTCCCGGTGCATCGTGATGTCGTGGGACAGCAGGAAATTGGCCATCCGTCGCGTGCGCTCGGCCACCTGCGCATAGGTCAGCCGCCGGTCGCGATGGATGATCGCGGTCCGGTCCGGTATCGCCGCGCTGACGGCTTCGTTGATGAGGGCGAGATTGAACATTACGGAACAGGCGGGCTGGGGATGGCTGGGTCGGCCAGCCCGCCGACCTGCCAGTCTCCTTCCGAATCGGGGTCACACACTGTGTCTGCTCTTTCGCATTTGAGGTTCGAGCGAGTGGCCAGCATGATGCTGGTCAATTCCTGCGATGCCCGAGCCGCCCACTTGGCCAGCCCATCCATCCCCAAGTGGGCGGTTTCCCGACTCACTCAAACAACCCCGCCATCCGCTCATGGGCAGCGATGAAGTCTTCCTTGAAGGTCTGCACCACCTGGCCTGCGCCCAGCGGTTCGTTCATCAGGCCGACACCCTGCCCCACGAAATACGAGGCAAGCCGCTTCGCGCCTTCATGACCGCCCTCGGCCATGCGGGTGACGCGGCCCATGACCGGTTCGGTGACGATGGACTGGTACGGCATGGGCAGGGGCACCGGGGCGCCTTCCGCTTCCCAGGCGTCGGTCCAGGCCGAGCGCAGCTGCCGCGAATATTTGCCCGTCCGCGCCTTGGATCGCACCGTATCCCGGCTGCTCGCGGCCAGCATCTTTTCCTTCACCACCGGCGAGGTCTCCGCCTCCGCCGTGGTCAGCCAGACGGAGCCGGTCCATGCGCCGTCCGCGCCCATGGCCATGCAGGCCGCCATCTGCTCGCCGGTGACGATGCCGCCCGCAGCCAGGATCGGCACCGGGTTGTCGGGGCGGATTTCCCGCACCGCGCGCGCGATTTCCGGCACCAGCACCAGGGTCGAGACGTCGCCGCAGTGCCCGCCAGCCTCGCCGCCCGCGACCACCAGAATATCCACATCGGCGTGCACCTGCTTGATGGCGTGTTCCCGCGCACCGACCAGGGCCGCGACCGGCACGCCTTCCTTCTTCGCGCGTTCGGTCATGTAAGCGGGCGGCGTGCCCAGCGCATTGGCGATCAGTTTGATCGGGTGCTGGAAACAGACATCCAGCAACGACAGCGCGCCGTCGTCGGCCATGTTGTCGCCCAGCCGGGTGCCGCGCTTCATGCGCTCGTCGGTGACGATCTCATCGGGGTCGATATCGTGCTTGCGCAGCAGGTCCTTCACGAAGTCCTTGTGCGCGTCCGGCACCTTCGAGACATTGCTGCCGGGCTTCGATTTCTCGCCCTTGGTCGCGAACTTCGTCGGCACGATCAGATCGACGCCATAGGGCCGGCCACCGATGTGATCGTCGATCCATTGCAGCTCGACCTTCAGCTTTTCCGCCGACATGCCCGCCGCGCCGAGAACGCCCATGCCCCCGGCCTTGGAAACCTCGACCACGACATCGCGGCAATGGGTGAAGGCGACCAGCGGGAACTCGATTCCCAGCATGGTGCAGATCGGTGATTTCATGGTCCGGCTCCTCCCCGAGCTGTCCGAGCGCCAACAATCCGGGATCGCGGGCGACGCGGCAAGCCCTTCATGTGCAAGTCTCCGTTGAAAGGGATGCGGGCTTCGCGCCAGTATGGTGCCCAGCCACCGTTGGGAGGAATATCGAATGGCCGTCGTCGAGACCGAGAAGCGCGAGCACGTCTTCATCATCACCCTGAACCGCCCCGAGGCGCGCAATGCCATCAATGGCGACGTGGCCGAGGGCATCGAAGCCGCCATCGACGCGTTCGAGGCCGATGACGATCTCTGGGTCGGGATCATCGCCTCGTCGGGCAAGGTGTTCTGTGCCGGTGCGGATCTGAAAGCGATCTCCTCAGGCGACGCCGGGCGGCTGTCGACCAAGCGCGGCGGCTTTGCGGGCATAGTGAAGCGCGAGCGTACGAAACCCCTGATCGCGGCGGTGAACGGCGCGGCGGTCGCGGGCGGCTGTGAGATCGTGCTGGCCTCCGACATGGTGGTCGCGGCGGAGGAAGCCGTTTTCGGCGTGCCGGAAGTCAAGCGCTCGCTGGTGCCCGCGGCGGGCGGCCTGTTCCGCCTGCCCCGCGCGGTCGGCCCGGCGGTCGGCATGGAACTGATGCTGACCGGCGACCCGATCACCGCACAGCGCGCCCATGATCTGGGACTGGTGAACTATGTCGTGGCCCAGGCCGACCTGATGGACAAGGCGCTGGAACTGGCGGGACGCATCACCGCCAACGCACCGCTGGCCGTGCAGCGCGCCATGCAGATCACCAAACGCGCGATGGTGGATTCGGACGAGGAACTCTGGAAGGCCAGCACGGACGCCATGCGCTATCTCGGCGGCACCGAGGACTTCAAGGAAGGCCCCAGGGCCTTCATCGAGAAGCGCGCGCCGGTCTGGAAGGCGAAGTGAAGCGTCTGCATGTCGTCACTCCCGTCTTGCGCGGCAAACACGGGGATCGGGCTGAATCAACCATTTCCTGAACGCGTCCCCCGGGTGGCTGCGCCACCGGGGATGACCGGAATTTCACCTTAAGGTGCCATCATGGACCTGAAACTGAGCGCTGAATATGAGGCCTTCCGAGACGAGGTCCGGCAGTTCATCGCAACCCACGCCGACAAGGCGCCGGGCGGATCGCGGAACCCGAAGGACCCGGCGCGTCTTGCCTGGCAGAAACTGCTGATCGAGCATGGCTACGCCGCGCGGACGATCCCGGCGGCATATGGCGGCTATGGCGCGGAGCCGGACATTCTGCAGTCGCGCATCATTGCGGAGGAGTTCGCTGAAGCGGGCGTGCCCGGCGGGATCGCCAACCAGGGCATCTCGATGCTGGTCCCGACGCTGCTGGAACTGGGCACCGAAGAGCAGAAACGCCAGTGGATCGGCCCGACCCTGCGCGGCGAGGTGGTCTGGTGCCAGGGCTATTCCGAACCCGGCGCAGGTTCGGATCTGGCCAGCCTGAAGACAACTGCCGTGGTCGATGGCGACGATTTCGTCATCAACGGCCAGAAGATCTGGACCTCGACCGCAAAGCAGGCCGACATGATGTTCGCCCTGATCCGCACCGAACCGAACGCGCCGAAGCACAAGGGAATCTCGTTCCTGCTGCTGTCGATGGACACGCCGGGGATCGAGGTGCGCCCGCTGGTCGACATGACCATGACCGCCAATTTCAACGAGGTCTTCTTCACCGACGTGCGCGTGCCGGTCACGCAGATCGTCTCGGAGCGGGGACGCGGCTGGAATGTGGCCAACGCGGTGCTGACGCACGAACGCGGTATGCTGGGCAACCCGAACGCCGGGATGAGCCGCCTGGCCGCCATCATCCGCCTGATGGAGACCGAGACGCTGGACGGCCGCCGCGTCATGGACAACCCGGTGTTCCGCGACCGGCTGATCCGGCTGCAGGCGGAGGTCCATGCGATGAAGATGCACGGCATGCGCCTGATGACGATGAGCCAGAAAGGCGAATCGAAGGGCATCGCCGGGCTGATCGTGAAGCTGCAGGGCTGCGAGTTGAACCACCAGCTCGCCGGCTTCGCCATCGACGTCATGGGCGAGCTTGGCATCCTGTTCGACGAAGGCGATTACCTGCGCGACAACGGGGCCTGGCAATATCGCTACATGTACGATCTCGGCCTGATCATCGGCGGTGGCACGGCGCAGATCCAGAAGAACATCATCTCGGAACGCGGGCTGGGCATGCCGCGTGAGCCCAAGGCAATGAAGGTCTGAGGCCATGGAATTCGGACTGTCGGAAGACCAGCGCCTTTTGCAGGACCAGGTCGGCAAGTTTCTGGAAGGCGCGTCGGCGCTCGACGACGTGCGCCAGGTCGCGGACGGCGACGCGGGCGCGACCGAGGCGTTGAACAGCGCCTGGGTCGAGATGGGGCTGGCCGGGATCATGGTCCCGGTGGCCCATGGCGGATCCGGACTGGCCCTGCTGGATGCCGCGCTGGTGCAGGAGATGCTCGGCTATCACGTGACGCCCGCCGGGTTCATGGCCAACGCGGCGCTGGCGGTCACTGCACTCGTCGAAGCGGGCAGCACGGCGCAGCAGGCCGACTGGCTGGCTCAGATCGCGACCGGCGACGTGCGGTTCGGCATCGCCATCTCGGAAGCCGCCGCCGCGCGCGAAAAGGCCGGTGTCGCATCCGGTGCCAGTGGCCTTCAGGGCAAGGCCCTGTTCGCGCTGGACACGGGCGAGGCCACACACTTCATCGTCGCCGACAGGGATTGTGGACTGCACGTCGTGCCGCGCGATGCGGACGGGCTGACCGTCAACCGGCTGACGACCATCGATCGCACGCGCACCGTTGCCGAACTGACCTTCGACAATGTGAGAGCCGACGCGCTGAACGGCGGCAATGACGCCAGCGCGGCCATCACCGCCATGATCGCCACGGGCCGGACGCTGATCGCCGCCGACAGTCTGGGCGCGGGTCAGCACATGATCGAGAAGGCCGTCGCCTACGCCATGGAGCGCCAGCAGTTCGGCCGCACCATCGGCTCCTTCCAGGCGGTCAAGCACATGTGCGCCGAGATGGCCGCCCGGCTGGAGCCCTGCCGGTCGCTGGTCTGGTACGCCGCCCACACCGCCGACGCCGAGCCCGACGAATTCCCGCTGATGGCCGCGCTGGCAAAGTCGCATCTGGCCGAAGTCGGCACCTTCGTCGCCCGCACCGCGACCGAGGTCCATGGCGGTATGGGCTTCACCGACCTGATGGGCCTGCACTACTGGTTCAAACGGATCGGTCTGAACCGGCAACTGCTCGGCGGCCCGGAAGTCACACGCGCCGACGCCGCCCGGCTGCAAGGGTTTGCCCGTTCCGGCATCTGATCGGAACGGTCAGACGTACGGGGTGGAACCCTCCAGATAAACCGGAAATGACCGTCCGGGTCCCGGCGATTCAGCCAGAGACGGGACTGCTTCAGCTGTTCGGCCAGTCGGGGTCGCGTTTCTGCTGGAAGGCGGCGAAGCCTTCCTTGCCGTCGTCGGTGCCGGCCATGATCGGCAGCATCAGTTGCGTATATTGCTGCGCCTCGCGGATCGGCATGTCCTGCACGGCGTGAAACGCGGTCTTGCCCAGGCGGATCGCGGTGGGCGAGCGCTTCACGATATCGGCCAGCAGTTCGTCCAGCACGGCATCCAGATCGCCGGGTTCCGCCACCGCGTTCAGCAGACCTTCGTCGAAGGCGCGTTCGGCGCTCCACGGCGTACCGCACATGCACAGTTCCAGCACCTTTCGGCGCGGCAGCACGCGCAGCATGTAGGGCAGAATGGTCATCGGGAACAGGCCGACACCCACTTCCGGCGTGCCCAGCCGCGCGCCCTTCACACCGACGGCCAGATCGGTGGCGCAGACCAGCCCGAAGCCGCCGCCCAGCGCGTGGCCGTTCACCCGCGCGATGATCGGCAGGGTACAGGCCTCGAAGGCCTCGAACATGTCGGTCAGTTTCAGTTGCGGCCGCGACGGTTCGGTCTTGAAGGGGCTGCCGTCCGGCTGCGGCGACAGATCGCCCCCCGCACAGAAGACCTTCTCGCCCGCGCCGGTCAGCACGACCGCACGCACCCGGTCATCGGCCTGGGCCGCGCGCAGGCCGTCCGCTATCCCGCCCGTGACGTGATCGTTCATCGCGTTGTTGCGGTCGGGCCGGTTGATGGTGATCCAGAACACCTGATCCCGGCGTTCGGTCAGCACCGCCTGTTCCTTGGCATCGGTCATATCGTTCCTCCCCAGGGCGACAGATCACATCTGTTCAAGTTCGTCGATGAAGCCTTCGATCAGCGACAGGCCGCGGGACCAGAATTTCGGGTCGGCGGCGTCCAGACCAAAGGGTTTCAGCAGCTCCGAATGATGCAGCGTCCCGCCTGCGGCCAGCATCTGCAGATACTTGTCCGCAAAGCCGTCCGGCTCGGCCTGATAGGTCTGGTACAGCGCATTCACCAGACAGTCCCCGAACGCGTAGGAATAGACGTAGAAGGGCGCATGGACGAAATGGCCGATGTAGGACCAGTAGCAGGCGTAGTCGTCGCGCAGGTCGAACGCCGGCCCCAGGCTGTCGCGCTGGATGTCCAGCCAGACCGCGCCGATGTCCTCGGGCGACAGTTCCCCGTCCCGCCGCTTTGCATGCAGGCGCAGTTCGAACTCGTAGAACGAGATCTGGCGCACCACGGTGTTGATCATGTCCTCGACCTTCGAGGCCAGCATCAGCCGCCGCCGGTTCGGGTTGGTCGCACCGGCAAGCATCGACTGGAAGGTCAGCATCTCGCCGAACACGCTCGCCGTCTCGGCCAGCGTCAGCGGTGTCGAACTCATCAGCGCACCCTGCTTCGCCGCCAGCATCTGGTGACAGCCATGACCCAGTTCATGGGCCAGCGTCATCACGTCCCGCACCTTCCCCTGATAGTTCATCAGCAGGTAGGGGTGCGTCGACGGCGTGACCGGATGGGCGAACGCCCCGGGCGACTTGCCCGCCTTGGGCGCGGCGTCGATCCAGGGCTTGTCGAAGAAGTTCTGCGCCACGGTCTGCAGTTCACCCGAGAACCCGCCATAGGCCTCCAGCACGGTCTCGACGGCGCTGTCCCACGGGATGGTCGCATCGTCATTGTCGGGCAGCGGCGCGTTGCGGTCGTGATGTTCGATCTTCTCCAGCCCCAGCCACTTCGCCTTCAGGGCGTAGTAGCGGTGCGAGATGCGCGGAAAGCTGTCGAACACGGCATCGCGCAGGGCGTTCACCACTTCCGGCTCGACCTGATTGAGGATGTGGCGGCCGTATTCCGGCCGGGCGATGTTGCGCCATTCGTCCTCGGTCTGCTTGTCGCGGATCAGCGTGTTGGTGATCAGGGTGAACAGCTTGATATTGGCACCCAGCACGCGGCTGATCTCGGCGGCGGCCTTCTGGCGGACATCGCGTTTCGACGATGACAGCAGGTTCAGCGCATCTTGGCTGGGCATGTCCTTGCCGTCGATGGTGAAGACCAGTTCGGCCATCGTCTGGTCGAACAGCCGGGTCCATGCGCTGGACCCCGTGATCGACTTTTCGTGGAACAGGCGCTCCAGTTCGTCGGACAGCACGTGATCCTTCATCGTCCGCAGTTCGCGCAGCCAGGGACCGTAATGCGCCAGCCTGTCCGACGTCGCGATGCGCGCCTGAAGGTCCTTCTCGTCCAGGTGATTGATCTCCAGCGAGAAGAACAGCAGCTTGGCGGTGATCCTGTTCAGGCGCTCCTGCACGCCCTGGAAGAAGCGCACTCGCTCCCCGTCGGACATGTCGGTGGCATAGTTCAGGAACGAGAACGCCATCAGCCGCTGGATCCGGTCCTGCAGAACCTCATAGTCGGCGATGCCCTGGGCCAGCGTGTCGCCGTCCGCCCCGGCGATCTTGCCAAGCATGGCGGTGCGCAGCGCATCGGCCTCGCGGTCGCAGGACTGGAAATCCGCCTCGATCTGCGGATCGGACGTACCCTTGTACAGGTCGTCCAGGTTCCACGACGGCAGGGGACTCATGTTGTTCATGCTTCAGTACTCACTTCCTGAGGGTGCTTTCGCGTTCTGGCAGTAACATGTAGGTGCAACTCGCCAGGGCAATGGGGTCGTCCTCATCGTGATAGGCACTGGCCGAGATGAAGGCGATCTGCCGGGTGATGCGTTTCAGTTCGGCCCGCGCGATGACGTCCAGGCCCGGCGTCGCGGGCTTCAGGTATTCCACACGCAGATCGATGGTCGCGCAGGGCACGGCGTATCCGATACCGGAATGCATGGCCACCGCGCACAGGTTGTCGATCTGCGTGGTGATCGCGCCGCCATGGATGACGCCGCTGGCCGGATCGCCGATCAGCTTGTCGGCATAGGGCAGGCGCGAGACCGCAATCGGGCCGCTGGTCTCAAGCAACTGGATGCCCAGCGCAAGGATGTGCGGGATCGAATCCTCCAGTTCCTGCAGGCTTTGCAGATCGACGGCAGGAAAGCGCTGCCATTCGCTGCGCGGTTCGACGACTAGGGCCATGTGATCTCCTCCCGCGGATGCGGCCGACTGCGGCTGGCGTGCGGATCAGTCCTGTTCGGCGGGCAACAGGAAGTGCGCGTGCGCGGCTGCCACCGGCTTGTCGCGGTCCGCCTGCCAGGCTTCGATGTGCATGTTGGCGATGCGGCGGCCATGCTTGGTGATCGTCGCCTGAGCGAACGTGTCCACAACCCGCGCCGACCGCAGATAATCGATGGTCAGATTGATGATCTTGGGCACCTGCTGGCTTTCGCGCGCCCAGATCAGATGCACGATGGCGGTCGATTCCAGAAAGGCGCCGACGACGCCGCCATGGATCGCCGGCAGGATCGGATTGCCGATGATGTGGTCGCTGCCCGGCATTCGCACGATGGGGCCCTGCGCGTCGGCGCTGACCGTCAGACCCAGAAACCGCATGTAGGGAATCGTGTCGATGACCGACTGATAGTCTTCGGTGCTTTGCGCCTGTTTCACGATGTCCGAGATATTCATGTCCTGATCCCCTTGGCGGCAAGCTTCGCGGCGTTCGCGCCCAGCATGAAGGTCGCGACGGCGTTGGCGATCGGATCGCCTTCGGTCTGATAGGCGCTGGCCCGCAGGAAGGCGATGGATTTCGTCGTCCTGTAGACCTCGGCGCGCGCGAACACGTCCTGATCCGGCAGGGCCGGTTTCAGATAGTCGATCCTGAGATCCAGCGTGGCAATGTCGCCCAGCGCCTCCAGGTAGGCGAACAGGGCATAGCCGCAGGCGGAATCGATCAGCGTCGTGATGGCACCGCCGTGCAGGATGCGCCCTTCGGTGTCGCCGACCAGTTCCTCCTGCCAGGGCAGGCGGGCGATGACAGCTTCCTTCTTCGCTTCGACGATATTCAGATTCAGCGCGCGGAACTGCCCCTGCGCGTGATCGCCCATCATCCTGACCTTGTCGAACCAGGTGACCTCGTTCGGGTCCTGTTTGCTGTCACCCTCAGACACGGTGATAGGTCCTGTACCAGTCGACGAACTTCGGAATGCCGACGTCGATCGGCGTCGAGGGTTCGAAGCCGATGTCGCGCCGGATGGCCTCGATGTCGGCGTAGGTCGACTGGACGTCGCCGGCCTGCATCGGTTCCATCTGTTTTTCGGCCTTCATGCCCAGCGCGTCTTCCAGCACCTCGATCATCCGCATCAGCGGCTCGGCCTGGTGGTTGCCGATGTTGTAGATCTTGTAGGGCGGTTGGGTGCCATCGTCGGCAGCCGGATGATCCAGCGACCCGACGATGCCCTTCACGATGTCGTCGACGTAGGTGAAGTCCCGGCTCATGTCCCCATTGTTGAAGACACTGATCGGCTTACCCGCCAGGATCGCTTCCGTGAACAGCCAGAGCGCCATGTCCGGGCGCCCCCACGGTCCGTAGACCGTGAAGAAGCGCAGGCCTGTCAACGGTATGCGGAACAGATGCGCATAGGCGTGGCTCATCAGTTCGTCCGACTTCTTGGTGGCGGCATACAGCGAGACCGGATTGTCGACGCGGTCCTCGACCGAGAACGGCAGCTTGGTGTTGCCGCCATAGACCGAACTGGACGAGGCGTAGACCATGTTGTCCAGACCGTCGGCGTGGCGCGCGATCTCCAGCATGTTCAGATGGCCGGTCAGGTTCGAATGCAGATAGGCATGCGGGTTGGTCAGCGAGTAGCGCACACCCGCCTGTGCCGCCAGATGGACGATCCCCCGGATCGGCCCGGCCTCGGCGATGACCGCCTTCAGTGCTTCGAAGTCCGCCAGATCGACCTGATGGAAACGGAACCCGTTGCGGCCCTCAAGACGCGCGAGCCGGTCCCGTTTCAGCTGCACACTGTAATAGTCGTTGAGGCTGTCCAGTCCGATCACGCGATCGCCGCGATCCAGCAGGACCTGCGCCACATGAGAGCCGATGAACCCCGCAACGCCGGTAACCAGGATAGTCATGTTACGCCTTCTGGCCGTTGGGATAATCGGCCCCTATGAAACACATTGTGCGCGGCCCCGCCAGCCGGTTCCGCGTCATGGCCCCGCGCGAACGACGGGCGGTGTGACGCAGGACTTGTGTCAGATTGAGAAACGTATCATCTTGAAACAGCGCGCCTGCCGCAAGTTTCAAGGAATACAACAGCCTGATGGCCAAGACCGTTCTGATTGTCGATGACGACCCCACCCAGTTGAGGCTGCTTGAAACCGTCGTTTCGAAAGCCGACTTCCGGGTCGAGAAAGCCGATGGCGGCAAGGAAGCGATCGAGAAGATCACCGGCGCGCGCCGGGGCGGCATCGATGTGGTGCTGCTGGATCTGGTGATGCCCGATGTCGACGGGCTGGAAGTGCTGGAGCGGGTCCGGCCGCAGCATCCGGGACTGCCCATCGTCGTCCTGACCGCCCATGGGGGTGTCGATACGGTGGTGAAGGCCATGCGCGCCGGCGCGTCGGACTTCATGGTCAAACCCGCCTCGCCCGAACGCATCCGGGTGACCTTGCAGAACGCGCTGAAGCTGAGCACCCTGACGGGCGAGATTTCCAGGCTGACCCGGAAGATATCCGGCGAACTGGGATTCGACGACCTGGTGGGCCAGAGCCCGGCGATGGCCGCGGTCATCGACCTGTCCAAGCGGGCCGCTGCCTCCAGCATTCCGATCCTGATCGAAGGCGAATCCGGTGTCGGCAAGGAGATCGTCGCGCGCGCCATCCAGGGCAGCAGCGAACGGGCCGGCCGGGCGTTCGTCACGGTCAACTGCGGCGCGATCCCCGAGAATCTGGTCGAGAGCGTCCTGTTCGGTCACGAGAAGGGCTCGTTCACCGGCGCGACACAGCGCAATACCGGCAAGTTTCAGGAAGCCTCGGGCGGCACCCTGTTCCTGGACGAGATCGGCGAGTTGCGGTTGGACATGCAGGTCAAGCTGCTGCGGGCCCTGCAGGAGGGCGAGGTCGATCCCGTCGGTGCCACCAAGCCCGTCAAGGTCGACATCAGGCTGATCAGCGCCACCAACCGCGATCTGGCCGAGATGGTGCGCGAAGGCACCTTCCGCGAGGACCTCTACTACCGCCTGAACGTCTATCCGATCATGATCCCGCCCCTGCGCGAACGCGATCAGGACGTGCCGCTGCTGGTCGAGCATTTCACGCGCGCCTTCGCGGCCAGCGAGAACAAGCCGATCCGCGGCGTGACGCAGGATGCGCTGGCACTGTTGTGCGACTATCACTGGCCCGGCAACGTCCGGCAGCTTGAAAACACCATCTTCCGGGCCATCGTGCTGGCCGAAGGCGACATGCTGACGGTCAACGATTTCCCGCAGATCACGGGCATCGGATTCAGCCCGCCGCGCAGGATCGAGGAACCGGACGCGCTGGCGGGCGCGGCTGCGACGGCGGCACCGGCTGCGATCCCGTCCCGGGGTGCGCTGTCGCTGCTGGACGATAGCGGCCATGCCCGCCCGCTTGCCGATGTCGAACTGGACGTCATCCGCCACGCCATCGACCGCTATGACGGGCAGATGTCCGAGATCGCGCGGCGTCTGGATATCGGCCGTTCGACACTTTACCGGAAACTGAAAGAGATCGAGGAGCGTGCAGCAGACCCGGAGGCCTTGGAAGAACCCGTCGAATGAGCGCGGTTGCACCGATCGGTGCAACAGGTCACAGACAGGACACGGTCCTTGCGGCAGGCTGGACGGTATGCCTGACCTTCGACCCACGCGCGATGCCCCATGACCGAACGGCGATCACCTCATGTAACGCGGCCTGCGGCGACCTTTGCCCATCGTGAAACGGACCGGAACCGACACTGATGATACGTTTCAAACCCCTGGCCGCCCTTTGCGCGGCCCTTCTCGGAATCAATGGCACCGCTGCGGCGGAACAGGCGCGCGACGATGACCCCGTGGCCGTCGCGCGGCCGGCCCTGCCGCCCCATGCGATCGTCAACGCCTGGCAGTTGCCGATCGCCGACGCCGCCGCTCTGGCGGAGCAGGCGATCCGCAACAAGGTGACCGACCTGCAGCGCGACCCCGTCCGGCACACGCTGCGTTTCACCAAGGCCGCATCCGACGGGGGCTTCATTCTGGGCCGGGTGGAACCGCGTCTCGTCCGCTCCGGGCTGGACAATACGACCGGCATCGTCTTCGACATCCGACTGCATGGTGCCAGCGGCGTGGTGGCACGGGCACAGAAGGGGTTCGCCCATTCCCTGCGCCGGCAGATCGAGGATGTCGCCCGGCTGAGGAACATCGCCATCGCGGCCATCGTCTGGCCGGAAACCCTGCCCGACCGCGCCGAGATCACCGAGGCCAGCCGCAGGGTCCCCCGTGAACCCCATGTCTTCGAGAAGTTCATCCGCGGCCGCAAACCGGACCCGGTCGAGGGCATCTGGCAGCGCACGGATGGCCGCATACAGGTCGGAGTCTATCGCGAACTGGAACAGCCGGGCCGGATCTATCGCGCGATGGTGCTGGAAGCACCGGAAGACGGCGTCTGGCGACCGGGGGAGATCAAGTTCGAACTGGAAATGCTGGAAGAGAACCTGGGCAGCGGTGCCCTGTTCCGGGATGACCGCGCACGCGCCGAGACCGTCTGGCGGTTCGAGAACGGCCATCTGGTGGCCCTGAACGCGATGCCGGGCGGTCATGTCGTCCGCTATGCCCGGCTGGGACCGAAGATCAAGTTCGATCAGGAGAAGCTGCACAACGGCACCGGCTGGGTCGTTTCCGAGAACGGCTACGTCGTGACCAACCATCATGTCATCAAGAAGGCCGAGGAGATCCGCGTCGGCTTTCGCGAGGGGCCATGGCGTCCCGCGACCGTCGTGCTTTCTGACGAACGCATGGACATCGCGATCCTGAAAGTGGACGAACCGGACGTGCTTGGACCCGTGCTGCCGCTGACAGGCGACAGGATCTCCCCCGATGGTTCTGCGGTCACCGCGGTCGGCTTTCCGCTGGCGCGCCGTCTGGGCGAGAAGTTCAAGGTCACGGCAGGCGTCATCAGCGGCCAGGCCGGCGACAAGGGCGACCTGACGCGGTTGCAGCATACGGCGGCGTTGCAGCCGGGCAGCAGCGGCGGCCCCCTGCTGGACCGGCACGGCAACGTGGTCGGCGTTTCCGTCTCGCTGCTGAAGGGGTCGCAGGTGCAGGATGTCAATTTCGCCATCAAGATCGGCTATCTGAAACTGCTGCTGGACGGGTTCGACGTGCCCTATCAGACTGGCACGCCCGCCGAGGACCTGGACCCGCAACAGATCGCGGAGCGGGTCCGCGGATCGGTCCTGCCGATCTGGATCAAACGCACGGAGTAGCGGCATCGGCCTCCAGGCGCCTATGATGGGCCGAATACAGGGTCGGAGAGAAGAACCATGGATGCCAGCACCACCGTCGAAACGCAGATGAACTACTCCAGCGAGGCCGACGGTCAGATCGGCTACTGGTTCTATGATCCGCCGGCGGACAAGAAGGTGCCGCTGCGGCCCGCCGGACAGGATCGCCACATGATCCAGGTGCATGACGCTTGGCCGATGGCCGACACGGTTTCCGTCGACGCCGAGGGCTTCGAGATCCACGACTTCGAGAGCGGCTTCCAGAACTTCGAGAAGGACGCCTCGGTGGAGATGATCTTCTATCCGCAGGTCGTCGATTTCGTGAAGCGTCACACCGGTGCCAAGCGCGTCAGGGTCTTCGATCACACGCTCCGGCGACGGCGCAGTCAGGACATCAAGACGCAGACCAAGGTCCAGCGCTCGGTTCCCTTCGTCGCCCACAGCGATTTCACACCGAAATCCGGTCCCCAGCGCGTGCGCGATATCATGGGAGATGAGGCGGAAACGCTGCTGGAAGGCCGCGTCGCCTTCTTCAACGTCTGGAAACCGATGTACGACGTGGTGGAAGAGCTGCCCCTGGGGGTCTGCGACGCGCGCTCGGTCGCGGACGACGAACTGCTGATCATGCATCTGAAGTACGAGGATCGCGACGGCGAGATCTACACGCTGAAGCACTCGCCCGATCACCGCTGGTACTACTTCCCGAACATGCGCCCCGATCAGGCCCTGCTGCTGAAGACCTACGACAGCGCGACCGACGGGCGGACGCGGTTCAACGTGCACGGCGCGTTCGAGGATCCGACCTCCCCCGCAGACCCCAGACCGCGCCAGAGCATCGAAGTCCGCACCATGGCATTTTTCTGATCTGTCGATGACATGGCCGGTTGAGCGGCATCGCCTGCCCCGTTAAGTTCCGCGGCCTGAAACCTTCACCGAGTCCGGAGAGCCATCGCCATGACCGAAACCGTCGCCGCCGATCACCTGCGCCAACTGATCGAGCGCATCGAGCGCCTGGAAGAAGAAAAGGCCGCGCTGGCAGCGGACATCCGCGAGGTCTACGCCGAGGCCAAGGGGCACGGCTTCGATTCCAAGACCATGCGCCAGGTGATCAAGATCCGGAAGATGGAACCCTCGGACCGTCAGGAGCAGGACGCCATGCTGACGCTCTATCTCGAAGCGCTCGGCATCCCCGTCAACGACAACTGAGGGATCGGCCATGACCCGCAAGATCGACTCCGTCGCCGTTCTGGGCGGCGGCACCATGGGGTCCGGCATTGTCGGCACCTGCGCCCAGATGGGCTGCCGGGTGCTGCTGCTGGATGTGGACATGCCGACCGCCGAGAAGGCGCTGGACCGGATCCTGAACGGCCGTCCGCCCGCGCTGGACGACCCGGACAAGGCGCACCTGATCACGCTGGGCACCCTGTCGGACGATCTGGACAAGATCGCCGACTACGACTGGATCTGCGAAGCCATCGTCGAGGATGTGGAGACCAAGCGCGACCTGTTCCGGCACGTGGAGCCGCTGCGCAAACCCGGCTCGGTGATCTCCACCAACACGTCCGGCATCCCGCTGAAGGACATCTGCGAAGGCATGCCCGACAGCCTGCGCCGCGACATCGCCGTCACCCACTTCTTCAACCCCGTCAAGGTGATGCGCCTGATGGAACTGATCCCCGGCGCGGACACGACGCCCGATGTGATCGAGGCCTTCCAGGATTTCCTCGGCACCCGCATGGGCAAGGGCGTCGTCAACGCCAAGGACACGGTGAACTTCATCGGCAACCGCATCGGCTGTTTCTGGATGCTGTCGGGCCTGCACATCGCGCTGGACGCCATGGAAAAGGGTGTCAGCCAGGAAACCATCGACGTGCTGATGTCGAAACCCATGGGCCTGCCGCCGACCGGGCTGTTCGGCCTGATCGACCTGATCGGGCTAGACGTGATGTATCTGGTCGGCCGGAACCTGGACGCGAACCTGCCCGCCGACGATGCGGGTCGCGCCTACACGTCGTTCCCGCCCGTGGTTCAGCGCATGTATGAGTCCGGGCAGCTTGGCCGCAAGACCGGCGGCGGCTTCTACCGCATGAAAAAGGACGCCGACGGGAACCGCACGCGCGAGGTTTACGATCTGGGCGCCGAGGACTGGCGGCCCGATCACCCGGTCGAACTGGAAGACTGGATGCGCGATGCGTCGACCCTGATGTTCACCGAATCGCCCGAAGGCCGGTTTGCGTGGGACCTGATGGGCGGCACCCTGCTGTACGCCGCCGATCTGGTGCCGCAGATTTCCGACGATGTGGTCAACATTGACCGGGCCATGCGCTGGGGCTTCGCCTGGCAGAAGGGGCCGTTCGAGTTTCTGGATTCGCTGCAGCCTGCGCGGCTGGTGAAGGGTCTGGAGAGCATGGGCAAGCCGTTGCCCGCCATGCTGCAGGTTCTGAAGGACGCCGGTGCCGAAAGCTTCTACCGCAAGGACGGCGCCGAGTATCTGGGCCGCGACGGCCAGTGGCACGCCACCCCGCCGGAGTAGGCGCCGGCAGCGGTATCAGCCCGGCACGGGCACCGGCTTGTTGAACTTCATCTTGTAGATCATGCGCAGGACGGCGACGGCGGTCTTCACCTGTCCGACGTCCAGATGCAGCGCGGCGATGCCCAGCAGGTTGCCCGCCGGATCCTCGCAGGCGGCATGCTGCAGCAGCGCCCGCAGCTGATCGCGGTTGCGGTCGGACAGGCCGGCGACCTTCTCGTCGAAGGCCTCGGCCATATGGGCCACCAGCCGTTCCGCGCCCAGCTGCGGCAGGTCCGGGTTCGTCGTGATCGCGACCCGCGCGTAGATCGTCGCCGCGCGCTTCAGATCGCTGGATACCAGGCGGTGCATCGCGAACATCAGCATCTCGGCATACAGCCGCTGGACATCGCCCTGGCGCAGTTCAACCGAGGGCAGCGCATCGGGCGACGCGGCAACGGCGGGCAGCCAGTCGCCGCCCAGGGCACCGAACTTCACGATGTCCTTCAGACTGCCGCCGCTGATCACGCGATTGAGCGCACCCGTCGGATCCTCCGGCGTCTGCCGCTGCGCGTCGGCAAGGGCATCCAGAAACAGCAGGGCCTCCTCGGATCGCTGCAGCGCGAGCAGCCGGCCGGAGATCCGGACGCCCTCGTCCGTCTTGCGGGCCGGGAAACAGACCGGCGACTGTTTCAGCAGTTCCATCACCGGCAGAATGCTCTCCGCGCGCAACCGGCAGAAGGAATCGAACACGACGGCACGGTCGAACACTTCGCGCTTCATCGCCATCTTCACACACTCGGCGGTCGTCGCATCGGGATGATCGGCCGACGAGACGACCACGTTGAACAGCCCGGTTCGCCACATGCGATGAGTCGGCTTGTCGGTGACGATGCCGATGGGGGCGTCGGGGTGTCGCTGCCGCACCGACCAGGCGGCCATCAGGGTCCGGTCGACCTGCCGTTCGTCGCCATTCGCGACCATCAGCACCATCCGCTTGTTCCAGCGTTTCGTCGCAGGCTGTTCCATCAAATCCCCTGATCCATCAGATCGATGCCAACCTTAATGCCAGAACCGGGCCATGAAAAAGCGCCTTCGTCATGCACCGAGAATCTTCCACACGCCAGACGATACCAGAACCGGCCTATCGTCCACGGTCAGACGGCCGGTTACGAACAGGATGCTGCGGGTTTCACGTTCGACCGTGCCCTTGCCGACGACCCAGTCGCCTTCGCGGACACCGGCCAGAAACTGGTTGTCCAGCTGCACGGTCGCCGTCGGGCGGCGCCCGATCACATTGTGCACCGTGCGCCCCAGCAACTGATCCATGAAGCTCATCAGCATGCCGCCGTGCACCACCATGCGCGAATTCAGATGCTTGGACTCGACCAGCAGCCCGAAGGTCAGCGATCCGTCGTCCTCGCGACGCTGATAGGTCGGGCCGATCATCGAGGAAAAATTGCCTGCATCGGTAATGGCTTCAAAGTCGGAAGGAATCGCGTCGGTCATGGTGCCTCATTTACGCTGGAATGCGGTGTTGATCTGGTTCTGTATAAAGGGGATTCGGTTCAGGAGAGCATGTTGCGTATCGTCGATCATTTGTTAACGCTATTCGGTCCATCATCGCCGCACTTCGGTTCTGCGAAGCGCAAGGAGTCCAAGCATGTTCGATCTGCCGGTCCTGATCTCGGAAACCAAGAACGGTTTCCGCATCGCGGTAGCGATCAACGACGATTCGGTGATTTCCCGCCGCCTGTCGCGCGCGGACCTGGAACAGTTGCGCGTGCGTATCGATGCGGCCCTTGGCGTCGCGCCGTCGGAATTCGACGACTGGCTGGAAGCGGACTCCTAGGCCTCGCACTTGCCTTCAGCACGGGCGTCCTGGCGGACAGCCACGGCATCGCCATGCATGGCACGCCCAAGTATCCGCCGGATTTCGAGCATTTCGACTATGTGAACCCCGACGCGCCGAGAACCGGCACCCTCAGCCTCGCCGCGCGGCAGGGCGGATACGACAGCCTCAACCCCTTCATCTTCAAGGGTCAGGCGGCGGAAGGCTGGCGGCTGGTCTTCGAATCCCTGACCAAGCGCGCGCAGGACGAACCGTTCTCGCTGTACGGCCTGCTGGCCGAAGAGGTCGAGATGGACCCCGCCCGGAAGTGGATACGGTTCCGGCTGCGCGAGGGCGCGCGGTTCGCCGACGGAGAACCGGTCAAGGTCTCCGACCTGATCTGGTCGTGGGAGACATTGCGCGACAAGGGCCGCCCGAATCACCGCCTCTATTATCGCGAGGTGCTGCGGACCGAAGTCGACGGGCGGGATGTCACCTTCCGTTTCCGCAGCGGCGATAATCTGGAACTGCCGCTGCTGATGGCCCTGATGCCGGTGCTGCCCGCCCACTGGTTCGAGGCCAACGGCTTCGAGAAGACGACCCTGGATCCCATTCCCGGCAGCGGGCCCTATCGCGTCGATCGTGTAGAGCAGGGCCGGCGCATCGAATACGTCCGGCGTGAGGACTACTGGGGCCGGGATCTGCCGGTCAATCGCGGCGACCACAATTTCGAACGCATCCACTATGAGTTCTTCCGGGACGGCACCGCCGGGTTCGAAGCCCTGAAAGGCGGCATGTACGATGTGCATTTCGAGGATGATCCCGGCCGCTGGGAGCAGGCCTACGACTTCCCGGCGATGCGCGATGGCCGTCTGACCCGCCTCACGCTGCCGATGAAGCGGCCCGCCGGCATGCGCGGTTTCGTGATGAACAGCCGACGCGCGCCGTTCGATGACATTCGTGTCCGCAGGGCGCTGAACCTCGCCTTCGACTTCGACTGGGCGAATGAGAATCTGTTCTTCAACGCCTACCGGCGCAACGAGAGCTACTACCAGAACAGCGACCTGATGGCGGATGGCCCGCCGTCGGACACCGAGAGAGCTCTGCTGGAACCGTTCGCCGAGACCCTGCCTGACGGCACGCTGGGGCCCGCGGTCCTGCCGCCTGCCACCCCCGGTCCGAAAGCGGTCCGCGCCAACCTGAAGGCCGCGCTCGGGTTGTTCGGTGAAGCGGGCTGGAACATCGGCGAAGGCCGGAAACTGCGCGATGCGACCGGGACCGCCATGCGCTTCGAGATCCTGCTGTTCGATCCGGGCGACGAGGCGCTCTCGCTGCATTTTGCACGAACGCTGGAGCGGCTCGGGATCGACGTCAGCGTCCGGTCCATCGACCCGGCGCAATACGAGCGCCGGCGACAGAGCTTCGAATTCGACCTGATCATCAACCATTGGTACCAGTCGCTCAGCCCGGGTTCCGAACAGTGGTACTACTGGGGCAAGGCACAGGCCGACAATCCGGGCAGCCGCAACTATGCGGGCGTGCGGCTGGACGCGGTCGATGCCATGATCGGCCATATGACCGCCGCGACGACACGATCCGAGCTGCAGTCGGCGACACGTTCGCTGGACCGCATCCTGAGGGCCGGGCGCTATGTGGTGCCGCTGTACTGGCAGCCCGAGCAGCGCATGATCGTGGCGAAGGGGCTGACCGCGCCTGCCGTATCGCCGATCTATGGCCCGGTGCTGACCACATGGTGGTGGGACCGTTGAGGCAGGTCACGACCGAACTGCGCGTCCGGACATCGGGACGCGGACTGTATGAGGTCACGGACGAGATCACCGGCTGGTCCGGCGCGTCGGACATCGCGACCGGATTGCTGACGGTGTTCATTCGACACACATCCGCGTCCCTGCTGATCCAGGAAAACGCCGACCCGGATGTACTGGCCGACCTGAACAGCTTCTTCACGCAACTGGTCCCCGACGATCCGGCGCGCTATCTGCACACGGCAGAGGGACCGGACGACATGCCTGCCCATATCCGGAGTGCCCTGACGCAGACCAGCCTGGGCATCCCGGTGCGCGACGGCAGGCCGGTGCTGGGCACATGGCAGGGCATCTATCTGTTCGAACACCGCACCCGCCCGCACGACCGCAAACTGGCGCTGCATCTGATCGGGGACTGAGATTTGGATCATGACACGATAGAGCACTGGCTGCAGACCAAGGCGCGCGAGATGCCGAACATGCCGGAATTTGCCGAGCAGTTCCGCCTGCAGTTGCTGGCGGCGGGTCTGGATTTCGCGCGGTTTTCGCTGAGCTATCAGACGCTGCATCCGGAGGTCGCGGCGCTGGCGTTCTTCTGGAACGATACCGAGGAGCGGATCCAGCAGTACGACGTCAGTCTGGAGATCAAGATGTCCAGCGATTACCTGGTCAGCCCCGTGCGTATCATACATGAAGGCGGTGACATGGTCCGCTGCCGGCTGGAAGGCGATGACCCGGATCTGGAGTACGAGTTTCTGGAAGGGCTGCGCGATACCGGCTACACCGATTACCTGATGCTGGGTGTGCCCATGTCCGGCACCCGCCGTGCGCCGCTGATGGTGGCGACGAAACGCCCCGGCGGTTTCACGGATGACGAGATCGCCGGTCTGAAAGCCATTCGCGGCATGCTGGGGCTGCACATCGAGATCCATGCCAGCCATCACCTCGCGGGCTCCCTGCTGGATGTCTATCTGGGCCACGGCACGGGCGAGCGGGTGCTGGCCGGTGCGATCCGGCGGGGCAGCGTGCAGAAGATCCCGGCGGCCCTGTTCTTCTGCGATCTGCGGAACTTCACGGCCCTGTCGGAGCGCCTGCCCCGGAATTTCATCGTGCACGTCCTGAACGACTATTTCGGCGAGGTCGGCCGCGCGGTCGATGACAACCGCGGCGAGATCCTGAAGTTCATCGGGGACGCGGCCCTTGCCATCTTCCCGGTGGAGGGCGAGGACGTGACCGGCGCATGCGATCGTGCGCTGGCGGCTGCGCATGCCCTGACGGCCAATCTGGAGACGCTGAACACGGTGCGGGCGAACGATGGAAAACCACCGCTGATCGCGGGCATGGGCCTGCATGCCGGCGACGTCTGGTACGGCAATATCGGGGCGGCGGGACGCATGGATTTCACGGTCATCGGCCCGGCGGTGAACCGCGCCGCGCGGCTGGAGAAACTGGCCAGCGATCTCGGCGAAGCGGTGATGGTCTCGGAAGATTTCGCCGCAAGCTCGTCCGCGGATTTCGAGCGTGTCGGCGCGTTCGAACTGAAAGGCATCGAAGGCATGACGCCTGCGTTCAGACCAAGGGCCGACTGATCGCACGCCCAGTGGGTAACCCCCGCCTTGCGCGGGGGTCTGGAGCGGCTTTGCCGCAAGCTGTTGGTTCGCCGGATGCCCGCACAAGGCGGGCATGACCCGCTAGAGCAGTCCCGGCTTTGACTGAATCGCCGACTCTCGGACTGTCACCCCCGGTTCATCCGGGGGCCTCTCGGAATACCGGCCATGCGCCGGGTTTGCCGGGTCGTCCGTTGCCCCCGCACGGAGGCGGGGGTGACACGCGGTGTGTTTGACCGTTTCAATCAAATGCAGGACCGCTCTAGGGATCTGTCATCGTCTGCAGCGTCTCAAAGTGATCTGCATTCAACGAAAAAGGGCCGCCGGATTTGACCGGCGACCCTGATTCTCGTGGCGGGCGAGCCTTGCGGCGCGCGCCAGTCAGTCCGTGCCTATGCGACCTCGAACAGGCCTGCGGCACCCTGACCGCCGCCGATGCACATGGTGGTGACCACATATTTGGCACCCCGGCGCTTGCCCTCGATCAGCGCGTGGCCGACCATGCGCGCACCGGACATGCCGAACGGGTGACCGATGGAAATCGCGCCGCCGTTGACGTTCAGGATCTCGTTCGGGATGCCGAGCTGATCGCGGCTGTAGAGCACCTGAACGGCGAACGCCTCGTTCAGTTCCCACAGGTCGATATCGTCCATCTTCAGGCCGGTACGCTCCAGCAGCTTCGGCACGGCATAGATCGGACCGATGCCCATCTCGTCCGGCTCCAGACCCGCGACGGCAAAGCCGCGGAAGTAGCCCAGCGGCTCCAGGCCCTTCTTCTCGGCGACCTTGGCATTCATGACCACCGCGGCGGATGCGCCGTCGGAAAGCTGCGAGGCGTTGCCGGCGGTGATGAAGCCATCGTCCCCGATCACCGGCTTCAGGCTGGACAGCCCTTCCATGTTGGTGTCGGCGCGGTTGCCCTCGTCCTTCTCCAGCGTGACCTTCACTTCCGAGGTTTCGCCGGTCTGCTTGTCGGTGACGATCTTGGTCGTCTCCATCGGCACGATCTCGTCATCGAACTTGCCGGCCTGCTGTGCGGCGGCGGTCCGCATCTGCGACTGCAGCCCGTACTCGTCCTGATATTCGCGGGAGACGTTGTAGCGATTGGCGACCACTTCGGCCGTCTGGATCATCGAATAGTAGATGCCCGGATGGGTCTTCTCCAGCCACTCGTCCTTCGACCGGTAGCGGTTGGCATGCTCGGTCTGCACCAGGCTGACCGATTCCAGCCCGCCGGCAACCAGCACATCGGCTTCGTCGGCGATCACGCGCTGTGCGGCCATGGCGATGGTCTGCAGGCCCGACGAGCAGAAGCGGTTCACGGTCGCGCCGGGTACGGTAACCGGAAGGCCGGCGCGCAGGGCGATCTGTCGGGCGATGTTGCCGCCGGTGGTGCCTTCGGGATTGGCGCACCCCATCAGCACGTCCTCGACCTCGGCACCGTCGATGCCCGCGCGCTCGACGGCATGCTTGACCACATGGCCGCCCATCTCGGCACCGCCGGTGTTGTTGAAGGCGCCCCGGAAGGCCTTGCCGATCGGCGTACGTGCCGTCGAAACGATGACTGCTTCATTCATGTTGAAACTCCCCAGTTCGCGGGTTCATCTTCCCGCATTGAAATCCTGCCGCCCAAGATAGCGCGGCTGTGCGCACAAGTCATGTGGGCGAAGTCGCCCGCCCGCAGGGTTCTACCTGCCGGTGAAGTTGGCCTTGCGCTTCTCGACAAAAGCGGCGACGCCTTCACGGTAATCCTCGCGCGCGGCGCAGGAGGCGAACATCTCGCCTTCCATCTGCAGCTGGGATTCGAACTCGTTCTGCTGGCTACGGTACATCAGCTTCTTGGCCTGCCCGTAGACGAAGGTCGGACCGTTGGCCAGGCGGGTCGCCAGCTTGTCCGTCTCGGCGTCCAGCTGATCGTCGGGCACGACGAAGTTCACCAGACCGTGGTCGGCCATCTGCTGCGCCGTGAAACGGTCGCCCAGCAGGGTCATTTCCATGGTCTTCTTGATGCCGAGCGCGCGCGGCAGGTGATAGCTGGCCGAGCCGTCCGGCGTGGTGCCGATGTGGCAGTAGGCCAGCGTGAAGAAGGCGCTTTCCTCGGCGATGATCAGGTCACAGGCGGCCGCCACAGACACCCCGGCACCGGCTGCGGCACCGCGCACCTTGGCGACGATGGGCTTCGGCATCCGGCGCATGGAGAACATGATCGGATGGAGGTCGTGGATACGGTTGACGAAATAGTTCTCGATCTCCGCGCCCGAGGCCGTCTTCAGATATTCGTTCATGTTCTTCACATCGCCGCCGGCCATGAAGTGATCGCCCTCGCCGGTGAGCACGACGCAGCGCACACTGTCATCGCGCTCTAGCTCGTGGAACGTCTTCGACATCATCGCCCGCATGTCCATCGACAGCGCGTTGCGCGCCTCCGGGCGGTTCATCGTGACCGTTGCGATGCCGTTCTCGATGCTGGTGACCAGATCAGCCATGTCTTCTCTCTCCCCTGAATGGTTGCTGACCTTGCTGTAGCACGGTGTCTGCCGCGGTTGAAATGCATGTCGCTCCTGACGCCATGCGCTGGACCTCACGCGGCCCTGCGTTGCCGCTCCCGCCAGAACACATACAGGCCCGCCCCAAGGATCAGCATCATGCCCAGCACCGCGCGCAGATCGGGTACCTCGTTCAGGATGACCAGCCCCCAAAAGGTGGCCAGCGGCAGGGCCACATATTCGAACGGCGCGACCGTCCCCGCACTGGCCGAGCGGTAGGCCTGCGACAGCGAATAGGCCGCGCCCGCCGAGATCGCGCCGAGGCCGCTCAGGATCAGCAGATCGACCGTGCCCGGCCAGCTCCAGGCGCGAAACAGGAACTGCATGCTGACATCGTCGGACCCCTCCGCGAAACGCCCGTCGCCCGCGAAGACGAAGAAGCCGATCCCGACGAAGATGAACATGGTCTGCGCGTAGACGGCCATGGCGGAGGCCTTGGCCGATGCGCCCAGCTTGCGCGTCAGGATGTTGAAGCTGGCGAAGGAAAGCGCCGCCACCATCGGCAGCAGCGAGACCAGCAGGCCGGGCCCTTCTCCGCCCTCCCCGCCGGGCTTCAGCATGACCAGCACACCGCAGAATCCCACCAGCACCGCAGCGATGCGGCGCGGTCCGATCCGCTCCTTCAGGATCAGGAACGACAGGATCGTCATGAACAGCGGCGCGACGAAGAAGATCGCCGTGGCCTCGGCCAGCGGCATTGCCGCCAGCGCCATGAAGAAGCTGAGATTGGCGACCACCAGCAGACAGGCCCGCGCGACATGCAGGCCGGGCCGCTTGGTTTTCAGAACGGTCCAGCCGCCTTCCAGCTTGACCAGGATCAGACTTACGGCAATCCCCACGACGGACCGGAAGAAGACAATCTCGTGCAGCGGATAACGGTCCGACAGCAGCTTCACCAGCAGGTCGTTGACCGAAATGAACGCCATCCCCAGCAGGATGAAGCTGATCCCCACCAGCGGCCGGTTCTGTTCGTCTGTCACGGCAGTCATCGCAAGTCCCCCTCCGGACGCCTATAGCGCCGAAGGAGGCCGGGCGATATCCGTTTGTTTTCAGGCTGCCTTGACCGCATCCGTGAAGGCGCGCCATTTCTCGACCGGCTGGTCGCCCGGGATCGGATAGTAGTAGGCGACCCGGTCCAGCACGCCCTCATAGCGTTCGCGGACCTTCGGCCCGACCTCCGACAACTTGCCGACCACGGCCACGCGATCCACGATCTCGTCGGGGATCTTGCGGGTCATGGCGTCCATGTCCCCCTGCCGCATCAGCGCACTGAGTTCCTTGCCCAGATCGCCATAGCCCATGTGCTCCAGCACCGGACGATAGTTCGGCGTCGATCCGTAGAAGCCGAGCTGACGGCGCACGTCCTCGACCTGCGTGTCGATCTCGGCCTGCGTATCGCCCGACGCGATCAGAACCATGGTCTGCACATGCAGATCGTCGACCGACATGCCCCGGGTCTTCGCGCCTTCGTCCAGCGCCGGTTTCACCACATCGTTCAGATAGCCGACCGTATGGATCGGATGCGCGTGGAAACCGTCGGCCACCTCGCCCGCTGCCCGGCACATGCGCGGGTTCACGCCGGCCAGATAGATCGGGATATCCGGTGCATCGATCGGACCGGGATTGAAGAACGGGTTCATCAGGGTGAATTGATAGAACTCGCCGCGATAGTCAGGCTTGGTGCCGTTCTGGAAAGTGTCGAAGATCGCCTTCATGCAGCGCACGTAGTCGCTGATGCGGCGGGCCGGATGGTCGAAGGGCATGGAAAAGCGGCGCTCGATGTGCGCCCGGACCTGCGTACCCAGCCCCAGGTGCAGCCGCCCCCGCGACAGGCGCTGGATGTCCCAGGCGACCTGGGCCATCGAGAACGGGCTGCGCCCGAAGGCCACCGCGATGTTGGTGCCGAGATGAATCTTTTCGGTGGCCGCAGCGGCAAGAGTCAATGGCGTGAAGGCGTCCTGCCCGGCCTCGAAGGTCCAGGCGGCGTCAAAGCCCATTTCCTCCATCTTCTGCGCGTGGCTGCCGACGTCGGTGAAATCCAGATCGCGCAACTGGCAATCGATCTTCAGTGTCATGATCGCTTTCCTCCCCAAAGCTGTGAACCGGGACAGTACCGGAAGAAAACACGGGCGAAAACCGATCAGATGCGATGGCGTTTCACCTCTTCTGCCCGATATCCGGCCTGCGATGTGCTGGCGGCAGCGTGCTGATCGCCACGACGCGCTGAACCGGCGCTTTTGACAGGACGATGGGCGCGCGCTAGATCACCGCTTCCACGTCTCCTCCCTGTCCGGGACCTCTTCTTTCATGCCTGATTTCAACCGCCCGTCCGTCGGCTGGCTGTGCGCCTTCGGTGTTGTCCTGATCTGGTCGGGATGGCTGGTCGTGTCGCGCCTTGGCGTCGTGCAGACGCTGACCATCTACGACCTGATGATCCTGCGCTTCGGCGTGGCGGTTGCGGCGGCGGCACCGATCATCTGGCGGTTCTGGCCGCGTCAGATGAAGTGGTGGCAGATCCTTGTGATCTCCTGCGGTCAGGGCGTGCCGTATCTGGCGCTGTCGTTCGGCGGGATGCAGTACGCGCCGACATCCCACGCCGGTACGCTGATGAACGGCACGCTGCCGCTGTTCGCCGGCATCCTGGCCTGGATTTTCCTGAAGGACCGACCCAACGGATGGCGGGTCGCAGGCATGATCGTGCTTCTGCTGGGATGCGGGCTGATCGGCTGGGACCGGGAAACCGCGGGCGTCGCCCCGGACGCCTGGATCGGCCACCTGATGTTTCTCGGCGCGGCCATCTTCGTCGCCGTCAACATGATCGGCACCAAGCTGTGGGGTCTGACGCCGCTGCAGGCCATGGTCTCGATTCCGATCACCAACCTGCTCTGGTACGGGCCGCTTTACCTGTTGTTCCTGCCCAAGGCGATCACGGTCGCGCCCTGGTCGGAGATCGTTCTGCAGGGCGCCTATCAGGGACTGGGACCCAGCATCCTTGCGGTGATGATGTTCACCACCGCGATCCGCACCATCGGTCCCGCGCCGACGGCGGCGATGATGGCGCTGGTGCCGGGCATGGCCGCGCTGATCGCGATACCGATCCTGAACGAATGGCCCAGCGAACTGGCCTGGACCGGGCTGGTGATCACGACGGGCGGTATCCTGCTGGCCGCCGGACTGCGGCCCGGCAGGTCAGGGCATCACGCCATGCCGGAGCGTCGGTGACGCGGCTTCGGTACGGCGGTTGAGCGCCCGTTCCAGCGCCCGGATCAGACGCGGTCGAGTCTCGCGGGGGTCGATCACGTCGTCGACCTTCATCATGGCGGCGGCAGGCATGGCACCGCACAGCACCTGATACTCGGCGACCAGATCGGCGTGCAGTTTCTCCGGCTCGTCCGAGGCAGCCAGTTCGGCGCGATAGGCCGCCGTGATGCCGCTCTCCAGCGGGATGGCATTGAAGTCCGCTGTCGGCCAGGCCAGCACCGTCGACTGGCCCGCGCCATATCCGCCCATGGCCGCCGCGCCGTAGCCAAAGCCCTTGTGCACCACGACGGTCAGGATCGGCACATCGGCGAAGGCGAAGCTGTGGGCGACCTGCATGCCGACGCGCAGGGCCGCTTCCTTTTCCGACTTCGGTCCGGTCATCACGCCCGGCGTGTCGGTCAGGAACACCAGCGGCACGTGATAGGCCGCGCAGATGTCCATGAAGTGCCGCAGCTTGATCCCCGCAGCCGCCGTGATCGCCCCGGACATGACCCTGGGCTGATTGGCGCAGACGCCGACGGGGTGGCCGTTCAGGCGCGCGAAACCGGTGATCATCATCTTCGCGTAGGCCGGCTTGACCTCGAAGAAGCTTTCGCGGTCCACCACCGAGGCGATGACCTTCTTCATGTCGTAGGGACGGCGGCGGTTCTCCGGGATGATATCCAGCAAGGCCTCATCGCCACGGTCCGGATCATCGGTCGCCGGAATCGAAGGCGGGTACGTCCAGGCGTTCGTCGGCAGGTAGGACAGCCAGGCTTTCAGGGCGTCGATGGCTTCCTGTTCGCTGTCGACCGCATTGTCGCCGACACCGGACACCGCACAGTGCAGATCCGCCCCGCCCAGTTCTTCCTTGTCGACGGTCTCGCCGGTCCCGGACGCGACCAGCGGCGGACCGCCTGCCGCCAGCATGGACGTGCCGCGCACCATGACGATGAACTCCATCATCGCGGCCAGCAGCGACGAATCCCCGGCGCTCGGCCCCAGCACGGCGCAGATCTGCGGCGACTGGCCGGACAGCTTCGCCTGCAGCATGAAATGGTGCATCGGGGCCAGGCCCTGACCGATATATTCGTCGGTGCGCGCACCCGCGCCGTCGAACAGCCAGACCACCGGCACGCGATCCCGCGCGGCCAGTTCCATCATCCGGCACTTCTTCTCGAAATTGATCAGGCCGAGCGAACCGCCCATGACGGTGAAGTCCTCGGCAACGACCCCGGCTGGCCGCCCGTCGATCATGCCGAAGCCCGCGATCACGCCGTCAGCGGGCGTGTGCTTGTTCTTGACTGGGGTGACCTGTGTGTGGGCGTGATCGGCCAGACCGCCGATTTCCTCGAAAGTACCGCTGTCGAACAGCATATCGACCCGTTCGCGGGCCGTGTTCTTGCCCGCCTCGCGCTGGCGGGCCACGCGTGCCGCCCCGCCATGATCCTGCAGCGCGGCCCGGCGCGCCTTCAGATCGTCGATCAGGTCCTTCATGGTCAACAGCCCTCCCCTGCCGTTGGCCGGGTGTCCGCTACTTGCCGTCCGTATCCGGCAGCACGTCGGCGCTGGTGCTGGCCTGTCCGTCCTTGCGCTGCACCAGGCCGCGCTCCTCCAGCTGTTTCACCAGCTGGTCCATCGCCGAATAGGTCTGCAGAAACCCCTGCGGGCTCATCACCAGCCGGTGTGCGAACTGCCGTGCCGGCTTGCCCTCATTGTCCCGCTGGGTCGGTGAATGCTGGAAGAAATCCACACGCACCGCACCGTCCTGAATGGCAACATTGAAAACGCCGTCGACGAAAAGCTGGTTCTGCTCGGCCATGATCTGCTCCTGAAAACATAATGCTGCAAACTGTTTAAGCGGTGTTTGCCCCCGTCGCAACTGCCGCACGCGCGCGGCCCTGCCGCCGGGTGGCCGCTTCCCGGTGGGCGATGTAGGTGGCCGAGCCGACGATCACCGCGCCGCCGATCCAGATGCCGATGGTCGGCGTCTCGCCGAACATGTAGATGCCGATCAGCGAGGCCCAGACAAGCTGCAGGAACTCAGCGGGCTGGGTCACCGAGATATCGGCGGCCCGCCAGGCGCGGGTCATGCAGATGTGTGCGGTGGTCGCCAGTCCCGCGACGATCGCCAGCCAGAACCATTCCTCCATGGTCGGCCAGCGCCAGACCAGCATCGCCGGCACCGCCAGCGCGAACGTCACGGTCAGCGAAAGCCAGGCCACGATGGCGGTCGTGTTCTCGGTCTCGGTCAGGCGCTTGGTCATGATCTTCGAACAGGCGAACAGGGGCGCGGAGACCAGAATGGCCACCTGGCCCAGGCCCAGCGCGCTGAAGTTCTGCGACAGTTCCTCGAACGAGGTCGGCAGATTGAACAGCACGATCATCGCGCCCAGCAGCCCGAGAAACACCGCGACGATGCGGCGGAAATGAATCTGCTCACGCAGCACCAGAAAGGCCCCGATGGTCGCCCAGACCGGCGAGGTGAAGGCCAGTGCGGTGACCTCGGCAAGCTGGATCTTCGAGATGGCGTAGAACCACAGCAGGACGCCGCAACCGTGGATCAGTCCCCGGCTGATGTGCAGCACGGGGCGCTTGGTCTTCAGTTCGTCACGACGCCGCCCCATGAACAGCGGCAGCACCAGCAGAAAGCCGAAAAGATAGCGGATGAAGGCCGTTTCCGCCGGGTGCAGGTCACTGGAGAGGGAGCGGATGATGGCCGTGAAGGTGGCGAAGATCAGGCCCGACAGCACCAGATAGCCCATGCCGACCATGACGCCGCGCCGACGCCGTTCATCGGCAATTGCGGCCTCTTCCGCCTCCAGATGCGGGACCGGTTTGGGGTGATCGTGACCTGCCATGCTCCGACGGTAGGCCACAAAGAGTTAAAGCGCCATTGCACTGAACGCAGCACCTCATGCGCCCTGCGGCATGACGAAGGCCGCTTGACAGGCCACGCGGGTTTGCTGACTTTGGGTCACCCATGCCGGACACAGCACCCACACCCAGACCCAAACGCGCCCGCGGCGATCAGGAGAAAGCCGCCCGGCGTCAGGCCATCCTGATGGCGGCACGGGATCTGTTTGCCGAATCGGGCGGCGAAGTGCCTTCGGTCGATCAGGTCGCCAAACGGGCCGGTCTGGCGAAAGGCACCGTCTACCTCTATTTCGGCGCCAAGGAAGAGATGTTTCTGGCCCTGCTGACACAGGAGCTGGAAGACTGGATCGCGACCATTGCCGCCAATCTGGGCGACGGTCCGCTCGACGCCGCTGTGATCGCGGACTGGATGACGAGGGATCTGGGCGACCGGACCGTGATGCTCCGGCTGGCGGCGCAGTGCCACGGCACGCTGGAACGACAGGTGCCGGAAGCCGCCGTCGTCGCGTTCAAGCAGGCGACGTCCGGCGGCCTGTCCGAACTGGGTGCGCTGGTCGAGGCGCGGTTCCCGGGACTGAAGCCGGGCGAGGGTCCGACCCTGCTGCTTCAGACCTACGCGCTGATCATCGGCCTGTGGCAACTGGCCGATCCGCCCAGGGCGGCACGCGCCGTTGTCTCCCGCCCCGTGTTTCAGAAATTCAAACCCGATTTCGCCCCTTCGGTACGCTCGGGATTGACCGCGCTTCTGCGGGCCGCGCTTGATAACTGACCAAGGGTCAGTTATATTGATCCCTGCAACATATCTGTATCCCGGGAGCATGCCATGGTGCAGTTCACACTGAACGGAAAAGCCGTATCGGTCGATGTCGAGGGCGACACGCCACTCTTGTGGGTGCTGCGTGACACGATCGGCCTGACCGGCACCAAGTTCGGCTGCGGCGTGGCGGCGTGCGGTGCCTGCACGGTGCATCTCGATGGCGTCGCAACCCGCACCTGTGTGCTGCCGGTGGAAGCCGTCGAGGGATCGACCGTGACCACCATCGAAGGGTCGGGTCAGGGCGATACCATCACCCGCCTGCAACAGGCCTGGATCGACGAGCAGGTGCCCCAGTGCGGCTATTGCCAGTCGGGCATGATCATGGCGGCGGCATCGCTGCTGGCGGAAAACCCGGCCCCCACCGATGACGATATCGACGCGGCGATGACCAACATCTGCCGTTGCGGCACCTACAGCCGTATCCGGCGCGCGATCCATCGCGCCGCGCAGGCCTGAGGGGGAGCTTCATCATGGCAAAATCCAGAAGACCCCGCAGCCGGACACGGCGGAATTTCCTGATCGGCGGCGCAGTCGTCGCCACCGGCGCGCTGGTGGTGGGCTGGCGCTTCCTGACGCCGGGCGATCCGGCATCCCCGCAGGCGCTGCTGAAACCGTCCGACGATGAGAGGGCACTCAACGCCTGGGTGAAGATTGCCACCGACGGCACCGTCACCATCGCCGTGCCGCGCAGCGAGATGGGTCAGGGCGTACATACCGCCCTGCCGATGATCCTGGCCGAGGAGCTGGATGCGGACTGGTCGAAGGTCCGGATCATCGATGCGGGCGTCGATCCCGTCTATGTCAACGACGTCATGATGCCCGAGGGCTTTCCCTTCGGACCGCACGACGAGAGCTTCCTGGCGCGGCAGGCCCGCGCGACGGGACGATATCTGTCCGAACTGATCGGCGTGCAGGCAACCGGCGGTTCGACGTCCGTGCGCGCCGCCTGGGGGCCGATGCGTGAGGCCGGCGCCGCCGCGAAGGCCATGCTGCTGGCCGCGGCCGCAGAGAAATTCGGCGTGTCCGAAGGTGAACTGGTCACCGAGGATGGCATCGTCCGGCATCCCGCCAGCGACCGCACGGTCAGCTATGGTGAGCTGGCGGCCCGTGCGGCGACCAAGTCTCCGCCTGATACCCTGCCCCTGAAACAGCCGAGCGACTTCCGCATCATCGGCACACCGCGCGCGCGGCTGGACATCCCGGCCAAGGTCGACGGGACGGCGATCTTCGGAGCCGACGTCCGGCTGCCCGACATGCTGTACGCCACCGTGCGCCATGCGCCGGTCGTCGGCGCGACGGTCAGGCAGTTCGATCCCGCCGAGGTCGCACGGATGCCGGGCGTGAAGAAGGTTGTCGCCGTGCCCGGCGGCGTGGCCGTGGTCGCCGACAGCTACTGGCGCGCGAAACAGGCCATCGACGCGATGACCATCGACTGGGACATGACCGAAGCCGCGCAGGTTTCGGATGCCGATATCTTCGCCGGGTTCCAGGAGGCACTGGCCGAGGACGGATTCGCCTATCAGGATGACGGCGATGCGGTCGAGGCGCTGAACGGCGCGTCGAAGGTCATCGAAGCCACCTATCGCGCGCCGTTTCTGGCCCATGCCACGATGGAGCCGATGAACGCCACCGCGCACCTGGAAGGGGACAGGCTGACCGTCTGGGCGCCGACGCAGGCCCCCAGCGTCATGCGCTGGATCGCAGCCGGCGAGGCCGACCTGTCCGAGGGCGATGTCACAATCAATGTCACCTATCTGGGCGGCGGTTTCGGCCGTCGCGGCGAACCCGACTTCGTGCGCCAGGCCGTGGCGCTGGCGAAAGCCGTGCCGGGCCGCCCGGTGAAGCTGATGTGGTCGCGCGAGGAGGACATGCGGAACGACACCTATCGCCCGGCGGGCCTGTCGCATTTCCGCGTCAGTCTCGACCCGGACGGCTATCCGGCGGCCTGGCACAACAAGGTCGTCGGCCCCTCCGTCTCGGGTCAGGCCACCATGCGCTATATCCCCTTCGGTTCCGATTCCGGGCCGGACAGGACGACCGTCGACGGCGCAGCCTGGCTGCCCTACACCGCGTCCGACGTGCGGGTGGAACATGTGCTGAGCCGTGTGCCCATGCGGGTCGGCTTCTGGCGCTCGGTCGGGCATTCGCACAATGCCTTCTTCACCGAAGGCATGATCGATGAACTGGCCGAGGCGGCGGGCAAGGATCCCTACCGCTACCGCCGCCATCTGCTGCGCGACAGGCCGCGCCATCTGAAGGTACTGGACGCCGCCGCGCAGAAGGCCGGCTGGGACCGTCCGCTGGCCGAGGGCCGCGCGCTCGGCATCGCCCTGCACGAAAGCTTCGGTGCAATCGTCGCCCAGGTGGTCGAAGTCGGCATCACCGACGGCGAACCGCGCGTGCACCGGGTTGTCTGCGCTGTCGATTGCGGCATCGTCATCAACCCCGACACGCTGGTCGCGCAGATGGAAAGCGGCATCGTCTACGGCCTGTCCGCCGCGCTCTGGGGTGAGGTGAATTTCGACGGTGGCGCAGTCCAGCAGTCGAACTTCACCGACTATGATGTCATCCGCATGGACACCATGCCGACGATCGAGACCGTCATCATCCCGTCCGCCGAAGCGCCGGGCGGCGCGGGCGAACCCGGCACACCGCCGATCGCGCCCGCCGTGACCAACGCCCTGTTCCGACTGACCGGCAAGCGTGTGCGCGAACTGCCCCTGTCCAAACAGGACTGGTCCAGCACCGGCACCTGATCGGGCGCATTGGGCAAACCAAGAGTGGGCCGTTTCAATCAAAGGCTGGAACGTTCCAAGGCCGTGCCGTCTTTGACCGAACCGTACACTTCTCGGACTGTCGCCCCCGGTTTATCCGGGGGCCTTCCTGAATAGCCGGCACGCACGGCACTCGCTGATCAACCCGTTGCCCCCGCACGGCGGCGGGGGTGACACTCGGTGCGTTCGATCAATGCGCGCAGTGCCTCTCAGTCCGCGGCTTCGGCCACGTCGTCGGGCGGGGTCCAGCGCAGGACCGGCTTTCGGGCGGCGCGGGTTTCGTCCAGGCGGCGGCGCGGGGTCAGCACCGGCGCGGCGTCGAACATCTCCGACTCACCCGCCTTCGCCTTCTCGACCAGACCGCGCATGACGGTGATGAATTCGTCCAGCGTGGCCTTGGTTTCCGTCTCCGTCGGCTCGATCAGCATCGCGCCGTGCACCACCAGCGGGAAGTAGACCGTCATCGGGTGATAGCCCTCGTCGATCAGCGCCTTGGCGATGCCCATCGTGTCGACGCCGGTACCTTCCAGTCCCTTGTCTGTGAACAGGGCCTCGTGCATGCAGTGGCCATCGAACGCGGGCGGCAGCACGTCCTTCAATTCGCTGAGCACATAGTTGGCGTTCAGCACCGCATCCTCGGCCACCTGCTTCAGCCCGTCCCCGCCGTGGCTCATCATGTAGCTGAGCGCGCGGACGAACATGCCGAACTGACCGTGAAAGCCCTTCATGCGCCAGACCCGTTCCGTGCCGCCCTGTTCCTGCAGGTCGAAGCCGTCTTCGGTCTTCACCACCATCGGCAGCGGCGCGAAGGGCGCCAGCGCCTCGGACAGCACGACCGGACCGGAGCCGGGCCCGCCGCCGCCATGGGGTGTGGAGAAGGTCTTGTGCAGGTTGATGTGCATCGCGTCGATGCCCAGGTCACCGGGCCGGACCTTGCCGACGATGGCGTTGAAGTTCGCACCGTCGCAATAGAAGAAGCCGCCCGCCGCATGCAGCTTTTCGGCGATCTCGACGATATCGCTTTCGAACAAGCCGCAGGTGTTCGGGTTGGTCAGCATCAGAGCCGCCACGTCGGGGCCGAGTTTCTCCTCGAACGCCGCCATGTCCACGCGGCCCGACGCATCGGCGGGAATGGTATCGACGGTGTAGCCGCACATGGCCGCCGTGGCAGGGTTCGTGCCGTGTGCCGATTCCGGTACCAGCACCCGCGTGCGGGCATCGCCGCGGGCTTCCAGCGCCGCGCGGATCGCCATCAGGCCGCACAGTTCGCCGTGCGCGCCCGCCCCCGGCGTCAGCGCCACGGCGGGCATCCCCGTCAGTTTCATCAGCCAGTCCGACAGTTCGTGCATCAGGCGCAGCGCGCCCTGCGCCGTCGAGACGGGCTGCATCGGATGCAGATCGCCGATGCCGGGCAGTCGGGCCATCTTCTCGTTCAGGCGCGGGTTGTGCTTCATGGTGCACGATCCCAGCGGGTAGAAACCGTAGTCGATGGCGTAGTTCATCCGGCTGAGCCGCACGAAATGGCGCACTACCTGCGGTTCCGACAGGCCCGGCAACCCGATGGGTCCGCGCCGCCTCAGTCCGCCGAGACGGCTTTCGGCCTTCGGCCCCTCGGGCAGATCGACGCCGCTGCGCCCGTCCGAACTCTGTTCGAAGATCAGCGGCTCGTCCTTGTCCAGACCGCGCGCGCCAGAGATGGTTTCCTTGATGCTCATGACAGCGCCTCCCTGAGGCCGATGGCGAGGGCTTCGATGTCCTCCTCGGTGACCGTCTCCGTGGCCGCGATCAGCAGCACGTTCTCCAGCGACGGATCGTCGGGGAACAGGCGCGACGCGGGCACGCCGCCCAGGATGCCCATGTCCGCCAGCTTCTCGACGACCGGCGCGGCAGGCTTTGACAGTGCCACCGCGAACTCGTTGAAAAAGACATCGGTCTTCAGGGTCACGCCGTCGATTTTCGCCAGCCGGTCCGCCGTGTGGCAGGCGGTGCGGTGGTTCAGGTCCGCCAGACCGGTCACGCCGTCCTCGCCCAGCAGGGTCATGTGAATGCAGTGGGCCAGCGCGCACAGGCCCGCGTTGGTGCAAATGTTGGACGTCGCCTTCTCGCGGCGGATGTGCTGCTCGCGGGCGCTGAGGGTCAGCACATAGGACCGCCGTCCCTCGACGTCGACCGTCTCCCCGGCCAGCCGCCCCGGCATCTGACGGATGAACTTCTGGCGGCAGGCGAACAGGCCGACATGCGGTCCGCCGAATGACAGCGGCACGCCGATGCTCTGGCCCTCGGCCACGACGATATCCGCCCCCATCTCGCCCGGCGGCGTCACCGCGCCCAGGCTCACGAACTCGGTCACCGCCACGATCAGCAACGCGCCCTTCGCGTGGCACGCCTCGGCCAGCGGCGTCAGATCGTGCAGTTCGCCGAACACGTCCGGGTTCTGCACGACGACGGCTGCCGTATCCTCGTCGATGGCGTCGGCCAGCGTGCCATGCCCGCCGACCGCCGGATCGCGGACCTCGGTCACGAAGTCGGTATAGCGGGTCAGGTTCAGCGTGGAATCGCGATAGTGCGGATGCAACCGGCCCGACAGCACGGTCTTGCCGCGTTTGGTCACGCGATGCGCCATCAGGACCGCCTCGGCGCAGGACGTGGCGCCGTCATACATGGAGGCATTGGCGACCTCCATCCCGGTCATCAGGGCGACCTGGGTCTGGAACTCGAACAGATACTGCAGCGTGCCCTGTGCGATCTCCGGCTGATAGGGCGTGTAGCTGGTCAGGAATTCCGACCGCTGGATCAGATGATCCACGGTGGCCGGGATGTGGTGGTGGTAGGCCCCCGCCCCGACGAAGCACGGCGCGCTCGACGGCCCTAGGTTCTGCCGCGCAAAACCCTGGAAATGACGCTCCACCGCCATCTCGCTCATATGGTCGGGCAGGCCGTCAACAGGCGCATTCAGTACCGCGGCGGGCACATCGTCGAACAGGTCATCGATACCGCCGACGCCGATGCTCTTCAGCATGGCCGCGCGGTTTTCAGGCGTCTGGGGCAGGTAGCGCATCAGTCCAGCGCCTCCACGAAGTGCTCATAGGCCTCGCGGTCCATCAGGCCCGCCAGATCGTCCTTGTTGTCGACCTTCATGCGATAGAACCAGCCGCCGCCCTCGGCGTCCTCGTTCACCAGCGCGGGGTTGGCGTCCAGATCGTCGTTGCGGGCGGTGACCTCGCCGTCGACCGGCGCATAGACCTCGCTGGCGGCCTTCACGCTTTCGACCACGGCGGCTTCCTTGCCCCTGGTCAGCTTCGTGCCGGGGTCCGGCAGTTCGACATAGACCACGTCGCCCAGTTGATCCTGGGCATACTCGCTGATGCCGACGGTCGCTTCGTCGCCATCCAGCACGATCCATTCGTGGTCCTTGGTGAACCTGATGTCAGCCATATCCGGGGTCTCCTGTCGATTGTTCAGCGTTTGTAGGCATGTTTGACGAAAGGCAGGCCGGCAACGGTCATGGGCAGGGCCTTGCCCCGCTGCATCGCCTGTACCTGTGTTCCTGGCGTCTCGAAACCGGCAGCGACATAGCCCATGGCGACCGGCGTTCCCGCGCTGGGACCGAAGCCGCCCGACGTGACCGTGCCGATGATGTTGCCGTCCGCGTCCGCGATCTCCGCACCCTCGCGGACGGGCGCGCGGCCTTCGGGCTGCAGGCCGACGCGATGGCGCGACGGGCCATCCGCCAGCTCGCGCTGGACACGGTCCGCGCCGGGAAAGCCGCCCTCCGAGCGCCGCCGCTTCTGCATGGCCCAGACCAGCCCGGCCTCGACCGGCGATGTGGTGGTGTCGATGTCATGGCCGTAGAGGCAAAGACCCGCTTCCAGCCGCAACGAATCCCGCGCGCCCAGACCGATGGGTTTCAGGCGATCGTCCGACAGCAGCGCGCGCGCCAGATCCTCGGCCCGATCGTTCGGCACCGAGATCTCGTAACCGTCTTCGCCGGTGTAGCCGGAACGGGAAATCCACAGATCGGCGCCGTCCCAGTCGAACCCCGCCGCATCCATGAACCGCATGTCGGCGACGCCCGGCACCAGCGCCGACAGGACCGCCTCGGCCTGCGGTCCCTGCAGGGCCAGCAGCGCGCGATCTTCAAGAACATCCAGCGTGATATCCGCGGGCAGGTTCGCCCGCATGTGGGCGATATCGTCCGTCTTGCACGCGGCATTCACCACCAGCAGCAGGTCCGCTTCGCGACGCGTCACCATCAGGTCGTCCAGGATGCCGCCCTGGTTGTTCAGCAGCATCGTGTAGCGCTGGCGGCCCGGCTTCAGTTCGCGGATGTTGGAGGGCACCAGCTTCTCCAGCCCGGCATCCGCATTCTCTCCGATCAGCCGCACCTGCCCCATGTGTGAAACATCGAACAGGCCCGCCGCCTCGCGGACGTGCCTGTGCTCGGCCATGATGCCGTCGAACTGCACGGGCATGTCATAGCCCGCGAAATCGACCATGCGCGCGCCCAGTTCGCGGTGCAGCGCGTTCAGCGGCGTCTTCAGGCTCTCGTTCGTGGTGTCGTTCAAGCTCGGCCCTCCGCAAACAGTCAGACGCGTCCGCGGCCTTCCGGCAACGGTCACGCCCCCTCTGTCGCGGAACCTGAGAGATTACGCCTGCGGACCCAAGACCGGTCCGCGGGCTTTACCCCTTCGGTGAGCCGGTGCTGACGCATCGGCTGCTTTCCAGAGTGTCGTCTGTCAGCGGCCCTTTTGCCTGAGAGTTTCCGGGGCGGTTGCTCCTTCGGCGCCGGCGCATCGGGTGCCGGTCTCTCCCACTGACATCAATCGAACAGCCGCCAATGTGATTTGGAATCGGGAATCGGTCAATGCTCATGACGCTCCCGGTCAAACAAAGGTCGCTGACGTACAAGGCTTGCCCCCATGAACTCCGGTCGCGATAGTGCGCGGCGAATTTCTGGCGGGAGACTGAGATGACCAACGCAGACGGCGCGGCACGCGCCCTGATGGACGTACGCATGAACCGGCAGCGGATCGCCGCCTTGCCCGCGGGGATCGCGCCGGCGAGCGTGGAAGATGCCTACGCGCTGCAACCCGCCGTGCGCAGGCTGATCGGCGAGAAGGTCGGCGGGCGGCAGATCGGCTGGAAGATCGGCTGCACCAACCCGTCCGCGCAGGCGCACCTGGGCATCGACGAGCCCTTCTATGGCGGCGTCTTCGAACGGACGACCTTCACGTCACCTGCGACCGTCCGCGCGTCGGACTTCTTCATGACCGTGATCGAGGCCGAGATCGGCTTCCGCATGAAGGACGATCTGCCCGCCGCCGCCGCGCCCTATGACCCGGACTCGGTCGCCGGTGCGGTGGAATGCGTGCTGCCCTGCATGGAGATCGTCGACAGCCGCTACGATGAATGGACCACCATCGGCGCGCCGCACATCATCGCCGACAACGGCAGCCACGGGGCCTGGGTCCACGGTGCGCCGGTCAGCGACTGGCAGGACATCGACCTGTCGGAACTGGAGGTCGAACTGCTGGCCAACGGGGAGCGCGTGCGCGAAGGCAACGGGTTCGCCGTGATGGGCAATCCGCTCAACGCCCTGACATGGCTGGCAAATGTGCGTGCGGTCTATGCGCGCGACGGCCTGAAGGCCGGTGACGTGATCTCGACCGGCACCACCATCGACGTCTATGGCGCGAAGGCCGGCGATCATCTGCTGGCCGATTTCGGCGCTCTGGGCCAGGTCGAACTGACCATCGACAAGGGGTAGACGCACCTTCCCGGCGTAGCGTGTGCAAATAATACCACATATAAAAAGGCATGAATTTCTTATGCTTATAGTGCTTGACGTGCGCAATCTGCGGGCGTAGAAGCGCGCCTTCGAAACGGTTCCGGGCGGGGCCGCGATCGCGCGCGTGTCGCTCAACGACGATGGGATAAGCAAATATGAAAACCTTCAGCGCCACGCCGGCGACGATCGAGAAGAAGTGGATTCTGATCGATGCCGAAGATGTGGTTCTCGGGCGTCTCGCCGCCTTTGCCGCCAGTCGGCTGCGCGGCAAGCACAAGCCCTCCTTCACGCCGCACATGGACGATGGCGACAATGTCATCATCATCAATGCCGACAAGGTCAAGCTGACCGGCTACAAGCGGGAAGACAAGATCTACTACTGGCACACCGGTTATCCGGGCGGCATCAAGCAGCGCACCGCCCGCGAGATTCTGGAGGGCCAGTTCCCCGAGCGTGTCGTCGAGAAGGCGATCGAACGGATGATCCCGAAGGGACCGCTGGGCCGCGCCCAGTACAAGAACCTCCGCGTCTATGCCGGCCCCGACCATCCGCATGAAGGCGCGCAGCCCGAAGTCATCGACTTCAAGGCCATGAACCCGAAGAACGCAAGGTAGATTGATCCATGTCTGAAGAACTTGAGACGGCAGAAGAAGCCACCGTCAACGATCTCGCCGACCTGGGTCAGGCGATGGGTGTCGAGGAAGCCGAGGCCGTTGAGGTCGAGCCGCAGATCGACGCACAGGGCCGTTCCTACGCCACCGGCAAGCGCAAGGACGCGGTCGCCCGCGTCTGGGTAAAGCCGGGACCGGGCCGCATCATGGTCAACGGTCGCGAACTGGACGTGTATTTCGCCCGCCCCGTGCTGCGCCAGATCATCGCCCAGCCCTTCAAGATCACCAACCGCGAGAACCAGTTCGACGTCTATGTGACGGTGACCGGCGGCGGTCTGTCCGGCCAGGCCGGCGCGGTGCGCCACGGCATCTCCAAGGCCATGACCCTGTATGAGCCGGGCCTGCGTCCGATCCTCAAGAAGGCCGGGTTCCTGACCCGCGACAGCCGCGTCGTCGAGCGCAAGAAGTACGGCAAGGCCAAGGCCCGCCGGTCCTTCCAGTTCTCGAAGCGTTAATTCTGCCGAAATCGCGAGGATCGCCCTGTCGGCGATCCTCACGTCACGAGATCAACGGGTCAGCCTGCACGGGCTGGCCCGTTTTCGTCTCTGGCATCACGCCCTGATTGTCTGATCCGGTGTGGTCAGCACGCCTGCCGCGCGGCAAGATGGGTCAACGTTGCGAGAGGAAGGCGGATGCGATGGGACATGGCGATCACTGGGGATGCGTGTTCAAGGATACGGATACCGGCATTTCCGAGCTCCTGCCGGTCGCTATCGCCGACGGCGCGCTCGTCGAAGGCGAGACCCTTGTTCTGAAGAAGATGTCGCGGGACGGCGAGATCGCGGACGAGCCAGGCGAGCCCACCCTGACGTTCGGTCTGGTGTCGGATCGCGGGCCGTATTCAGTCATGGTCGTCCTGATGAAACAGGATGGCATGGAGGAGACATTCGTGGGATCTGCCTATCCCTTCATGCCGGAGGGCTGCATCCGCGACATGGTCGTGCAGTCGGTCGAGGAATGGGACAATGGCGTCGAGGCCGAAATAACCGGCGTACTGGATGACGGGGCCATCGTCACCTTCTTCGATCTCGAGTACTTCCGGAATTCCGGACAGTACCACGAAGGACGTCGCGTGACCGTAGAGCTGGCCGCGCTGGCACTCTTCGCCGAGCCAACGGAACACAAGCCCATCGTGATCGACGATCCCGACCGCGTGGCGGAAATTCGCGCCATAGCCGGCGACAGCCGCACCTCCGATCGTATCGAATTTCGCACTGAGGGCATGGCGATCCTGTTTCCGGCAGAAAACGGGCAAGCCAGCGAGTATTCATTTACCGGACCGGTGAAGTCGGTGACCTTCGACGAGGTCGGAGGGCAGACCTTTCATCGCGCCGTCATCACGGTGCTTCGCATGGGCGACGATTTCGACCTGCCCGTTCTGATTGCGGATCATACCCGCAAAGGCGCGGGTCCGGTGGCCGGACAGGATTTCAGCGGCCTGATCTGGATGCATGGTCGTCTCTGCAAGGAGCGGCCCGAGCGGCAAGCGAGGCAAACGGCCGAAAAAGAAGGCCTGATCGGTCGCCTGAAACGCCGCCTCGGCCTTTAGGACGTTCCAGCATTTGATTGAAACCGCCAGCCGCACGGAGAGTCGTCTCCAACCTCCGTGCGGCGACAACGGACGGTTCAGCGAACGCCGCGCGTGTCGACTATTCAGGAATGTCCCCGGATAAGCCGGGAGTGACAATCCGGGAATCAGCGATTCATTCAAGGACGGGACGGCTCCAGACACGCCGACGGCCTGCATCCCGCAGGTGCCCCGCGCCGATGCTGCCGGACGTCTCCTCGCCGTACTGTTCCTTGCCACGCAAGGACTGGCACAGGGTGCCGCAGGGTCTGGTGCATGCGGTCGATCGTCCCCATTTCACTTCCTGAACACCGGACAACCGGTGACGAGAATGATGCCCGGACGGGTGCAGCGACGCACCTTCACTGGCCACGAGGGAGACGAGGGGCATGGAAGAGCAGGCCGACACGCCGGGTGAGATCGATCTCAACCCGACGAGAATGGTCGAACAGATCGATTCATGGCTCGACGGCTTCGTCAGGATCCTGCCGAACCTTGGTGTCTCTCTGCTGTTTCTCATCCTGGCCTGGTTCATCGCCCGCTGGGTTGGGCGGATCATCACCCGCAGCGCCAGGTCGCGCGGTCGCGACAATCTGGGCGAAGTGCTGGGGTCCTTCACGCGCTGGGGCCTGTACCTGTTCGCCGTCCTGCTGGCCCTGACCATCGTCATCCCGTCCCTGAGTCCCGGCGATCTGGTCGCCGGTCTGGGTGTCAGTTCGGTCGCCATCGGCTTCGCCTTCAAGGACATCCTGCAGAACTGGCTGGCGGGCATCCTGATCCTGCTGCGACAGCCCTTCAACATCGGCGACCAGATCGTCAGCCAGGGCCATGAAGGGACGGTCGAACGGATCGAAAGCCGTGCCACCATCATCAAGACCTACGACAACCAGCGCGTGGTGATCCCCAACAGCGACATCTACACGGATGCGGTGATCGTCCGCACGGCGAACGCACAGCGCCGCAGCGAGTATGACATCGGGATCGGCTATGCCGACGATATCGACGAGGCCTGCACGCTGATCCTGGAAGCCCTGGGCGAGGTCGAAGGCGTGGCGACGGATCCGGCCCCCGAAGCCCTGCCATGGGGGCTGGACGCGTCATGGGTCACGATCCGGGCCCGCTGGTGGACGAAATCCGACCGCGCCACCGTCGTCCAGACCATCGCGAAAGTCCTGCCAAGGATCAAAGGCAAGCTGGACGAAGCCGGCATCGACATGCCGTACGAGACCGGTCTGATGCTGTTCCATGACCAGACCGAGGAATCGGACGGCGACCGCGCCCGGCAGCGCGAAGGCTGGCCGGTGCCGAAGGACGGAGAGCCGCCACGACCGCGCCAGGATCTGGACCGCGAAGTCCGGAAACAGACCGCCGTACCGAAGTCCGACTGACGACCGGGCCGTCAGGGGCAGATCAGAGTTCAGCCCCGGCTTTCCGTTCGCGCCAGCGCAGATACCCGTTGATTCCCAGCCAGGCGAACGGTTCCGGGGGCAGGCGCGACGGTCCGGGTGCGGCCGCCAGGTGATCGACGAACAGGCTTTCGCGGCCTGACGCCAGATCCGCCGCAGCGACGCCCGAGAACGTGCCCCGTGCCGTGCCCAGCCCGTTCTGGCAGCAGGCCGCGAACAGGCCGCGCTCGACCTCGCCGAACGCCGGCGCGTCGTTGCGCGACAGGCACAGCATCCCGCCCCAACGGTATTCCATCGCCACATCGCGCAGCATGGGGAACCGCGCCACGAACGACCGGTCATGGTCCTTCGCCAGGACTTCGAATCGAGCATCGCCGACTTCCATGCCCGGTTCGTAGGTGAAGCGGTTGCGGACAACGATGCGATCTCCCCCGGTGCCGGAAATGCGGCGCACGGTCGTGCCCATCGGATCGGCGGGCGTCAGCCCCCAGACCGGTTCCCCGCCCAGACGCGTGACTTCGCCCTCCGTCAGGGCGCGGGTCATCGCGGCATAGGTGAAGACGTGCATCAGCCTGCGCTTGAAGAACCCGAAGCTGTTGGCGTGGCCGTTCACCGCCAGGATGACGGCGGGCGCGGCCACCGAGCCGTAGGGCGTGGCCGCCGTCCAGGCGCCACCCGATCTGTTGAGCGCGACGACAGGGGAATGTTCGTGGATCGCGACACCGGCCCCGCGCAGGCCGTCGGCGAGGCCGCGCACATACATCGCGGGCTGGATCATCGCACTGTGCGGCATGAACAGGCCGTCCCGATAGAAATCGGTGCCGGTGATCGCGGCCATGCGGGCGGCGTCGAGGACCTCGTGATCCTCGCCGAGCGCCGACAGGTGCCGCGCGAAATCGCGATTGTGGCCAACGCCCCGCGCGGTGGCCGCGCCGTTGATCCGGCCACTGCGCACGATGGCTTCCGCAGGCAGCCCATACGCCGCGCCCGCATCCAGCGCAAAATCGATGGCCGCCCGGTTCGCCCGGATCTGCGCCCGGTCCCTGTCCAGATCGCCGCCGTAGTTGCCGGAGGCCAGATCGTGCGGCAGATCGATCATGAAGCCGGAGTTGCGGCCTGCCGGCCCTTCGCCCACCTGCGCCGCGTCGAGCACGACGATGCGGTCGTCGGGGCGGTTCTGTGTCAGACGTCGCGCAGCCGAAAGCCCCGCGAACCCGGCACCGATCACCAGCCAGTCGGCGGTCTTCTTCTCGCGCAGCGGCATGGCCGGTCGGACAGCGCCGAGCAGGGCGTTCCATGCCGACGGACCCGGATCCTTCGGCAGACCGCGAACCTTGATCATGCGGGCCCGGCACCATCCGCGATCCGCGCCAGCGCGGTATCCAGGTCAGTGATAACCTGCTGCAGCTGCGCCTTTTCAGCCTCATCGAGCGGGTGCAGCGGCAGGCGCGGCGGCCCGCAGTCGATGCCCCGCGCCGAAACGCCATGCTTGATGCACTGGACGAACTTCCCGCCCTGTTCCAGCACCCGCATCAGCGGCATCATCGCCGTCATGATCCGGCGACCCTTTTCGAAATCCCTCTCCACCGCGCAGGCACGATAGAGTGCAATGTGCGCTTCGGGCGCGAAGTTCGATCCGGCGCAGACCCACGACCGTGCACCCCAGGCGAAGAATTCCAGCGCCTGGTCGTCCATCCCGCAGGACAGCTGGATATGCGGATAGTCGCACGCCAGCATGTGCAGCCTGTCCGGGGAACCGGAGCTTTCCTTGATGGCGCAGAAGTTCGGACTGCCGCGCAGCGCGTCCAGCGTCTCCTCATCCATGTTGACGCTCATCCGGCCGGGGTAATTGTAGAGCATGACCGGCAGGTTCGCGGCACGGTCGATGGCCAGCGCATGCAACGCGATCTCCCGGCCCGTCGGATAGGCGTAGGGCGGTGTCGTCACCAGCAGGGCATCCGCGCCCACCGCCTTCGCAGCCTCGGCGCAGGCCACGCTGTCCTCGGTACGGATGGCACCGGTGCCGACAATCAGCGGCAGGCGGTCCCTGATCACGTCGCGGGCCAGGCGCATCAGCGCCACGCGTTCCTCCATCGTCTGCGCATAATACTCGCCGGTGGTGCCGGCCACGATCAGGCCGTCAACCCCGCTGGCGATCAGATGCTCGATGACCGCGGCAAAGCCGTCCCGGTCGATGCTGAAGTCCGCGCGATGGGGTGTCACGACCGGTGTGTAGATGCCTTCGAAACGCATATGCCGCCTCCTGACGTCGTACGCGGGTTCCTGTCCGCTCAAGGCGCGGCCCGTTTCATCCAGCACATATACCATACACGATGGCCGCGTATGCCGATCCCCGACGGTCTGCTCGCCTAGCCTTCGCTCTGCCAGCCGTGCTAGAGCGGAGCGCGATGTGCGGTCCCTGAAACGATGGCGTTTCGGGCGCTCGGGGAGAAGATGCCAATGTCGAAGGCGCAACAGCACGCCGCGTTGCCGGACAATGCGACCGAAGCCGGGTCGGCCGCGATCCTGAGGGCGGCGCTGGAGGCTTTCGAGGCGGAAGGGTTCCACGGCACCTCGATCCGGGCCATTGCAAGACGTGCCGGCGTCAGCATCGCGCTCATCTACTATCACTATCCGTCCAAGGAAGAGATCCTGCGCACCCTGATGCTGAGGGTGACCGATGACCTGCATGCGGACCTGCTGACGGCCTGCGAGGCAGCCGGTCCCCTGCCCGCCGACCGGCTGGCCGCACTGGTGCGGGTTCACGTCAGCTTCCACACGCACCGGCAGGCCGAGAGTTTCGTCGCCAACACCGAACTGCGCAGCCTGGACGCGAAGAACCGGGCCGAAGTCGTGCGCAGCCGCGACGCCATCGCCGGACTGTTCAAGCGCACCATCGCGGACGGGCTGGCACGCGGCGATTTCGCGACGCGCTCACCCGACGAGGCGACCCTGGCGATCCTGTCCATGTGTACCAGCGTTGCCGACTGGTATCGCACCGACGGCGCGAAGACACCGGATCAGATCGCCGAGGACTATGTGACGTTCGCGCTGGACCTGCTGCGCCACCCCCGCTGACGCAAAAATCTGTTGCCCGGGCGAAGCGTCCGTGTATCCTTGACTGAACGATCGTTCAGGGGAGATGGAAATGGCTCGTTTTCAGCGCGTGATACGCGGCGGCATGGTGGTGGACGGCACGCGGACACCGCGCTTCAAGGCCGATATCGGCATCAATGACGGTGTGATCGCCGAGATCGGACACATCGATCCGTCTGATGCTGACGAGGTCATCGACGCCGAGGGGCTGGTGGTCGCGCCGGGGTTCATCGACCTGCATACCCACTACGATGCGCAGGTGTTCTGGGATCCGTACTGCACCCTGTCGGGCTGGCACGGCATCACTTCGGCCGTAATCGGCAACTGCGGCTTCGGCTTCGCGCCGGTGAAACCGGAGATGCGCGAGCGGGCGATGATGTCCATGACCCGCGTCGAGGCCATCCCCCTGGAATCCATGAAGGAAGGCATGCCCTGGGACTGGGTGACGTTCGCCGAATTCCTGGATTCGGTCGAGAAGACGCCGAAGGCGATGAACCTGCTGCCCTATGTGCCGATCAGCCCGCTGCTGATCTGGGTCATGGGTTTCGATCGCGCCAAGGCGGGCGAGATGCCGACGGACGAGGAACACGCCGAGATGGCGCGCCTGCTGCACGAGAGCATGGATGCGGGCGGTTGCGGCTGGTCGGCGCAGCGGATGCTGCCGACGGGCCCGGCGTCCGTGCAGCGCGACTTCGACGGCACGCCGATGCCGACCGACGTCATGAACGACGAGACCTGCCGCGTCTTCGCCAATGTCCTGCGCGAGCGCAACGACGGCTTCATGCAGATGCTGCTGGTCTCCGGCGACAATGAAGCCGACCGCGAGTTCTACGAGGAGATGGCGACGATCTCGGGCCGCCCGATGATCATGAACGTGGTTCAGGCCTTCGACCACAAGCCGGAAATCCACCGGGCCGTGCTGGCCTGGCTGAAGAGCTGCCGCGAGCGCGGCATCCGCGTGGTCGGCCAGGGTCTGACCACTGACGCCGGTTTCACCTTCACGTTCGAGAACTGGAACCTGTTCGACGACGCCCAGGAATGGTGCGACGCGACGACGGGCACGCTGGCAGAGCGCAAGCAGAAGCTGGGCGATCCGGCACGGCGTCAGGCGCTGAAGGACAACATGCCCCGCACGGCAACCGGGCCGCTGCCCGATATCGTCATCGTCGGCCCGCAGCTTGACAAGAACAAGCAGTGGGAGGACCACACGCTGGCGCTGGCCGCCGAGAAGATGGGCAAGCATCCCGTCGACGTCATGCTGGACATGGCGGTCGAGGAAAATCTGGAAACCGAGTTCTTCGCCGCACCGCCGAACGGCAGCCTGGAACACCTGAAGGAGATCGTGGACGATCCCTATGTGCTGTTCGGCGTCTCCGACGGCGGGGCGCACACCAAGTTCCTGACCGCGGGCCGCTATCCGACCGAGACCATCTGCAAGATCGTCCGCGACAACGGCATGATCAGCCTGGAGGAAGCCCACTGGCGGCTGTCGGCCCTGCCGGCACAGGTCGCGGGTTTCACCGGGCGCGGCACGCTGACTCTCGGTGCGCCAGCGGACATCATCGTCTACGACTATGAAAACCTGAAGGTGCTGCCCGACGAGATCGCGCACGATCTGCCGGGCAACGAATGGCGACGCATCCAGCGCGCCAGCGGTTACCGCTATGTGCTGGTGAACGGCGAGGTCACGATCCGCGACGATCAGCAGACCGAGACCTATTCGGGCCGCCTGCTGCGCAACGGCGGCGGCGTGCAGCAGATGGCGGTCGCTGCCGAGTAGGGCGTAGATCGCTCGGAATCCATCTCGACCGCGATGTGCCGCTCACGGCGCGTCACCCCCGCCTTGCGCGGGGGTCCGGTCCGCGTATCATTGCAGGGCGCGGGTTCCGGGATGGCTGCCCAGCCGGATCCCCGCGCAAGGCGGGGATGACGTCATCAGGATTGTGAGGGCCGGTTGAACGCGAAAACAGACAATGATTTCGACGCCATCGTCGTCGGCGCCGGGATTTCCGGCATGTACATGCTCAACAACCTCAGGGAACTGGGCCTGAAGGTGCAGGTGCTGGAAGCCGGAGACGATGTCGGCGGCACCTGGTACTGGAACCGCTACCCCGGCGCACGGTTCGATTCCGAAAGCTGGTCCTACGGCTATTCCTTCCATCCGGAAATCCTGAAGGACTGGCGCTGGTCCGAGCATTTTTCCGGCCAGCCGGAGAACCTGAAATATTGCCAGTTCGTCGCCGACCGGCTGGACCTGAAGAAGGACATCCGGTTCGCCACGAAGGTTGCGTCGGCCCATTACGACGAAGCGGCGAACCAGTGGACGGTGACCGCGGAAGATGGCTACACGGCCCGCGCGCGGCTGTTCATCACGGCGATCGGCCCGCTGTCCGTGCCCCAGATGCCCGTGATCGACGGCATCGACGATTTCGAAGGCGAAGCCTTCCACACGGCGGAATGGCCGCACCACCCCGTCAGCTTCGAGAACAAGCGCGTGGCCGTCATCGGCACCGGCGCGACGGCGGTGCAGCTTATTCAGGAGGTCGCCAAGACCGTCGGCCACCTGACCGTGTTCCAGCGCCGTCCCAACTGGTGCGCGCCGCTGCACAACAGCGCGATCACGGACGACGAATGGGCCGACATCCAGGCCCGGCAGGACGAGATCTTCGCGCACTGCCGCACCACGCACGGCGGCTTCATTCACGATGCCGATCCGCGCCGCCTGCTGGACACGCCCGAGGAGGAGCGCCTCGCCTTCTTCGAGAAGAAATACGCCGAACCGGGATTCGGCATCTGGATGGGCAACTATCGCGACACCTTCACCAGCGAGGAAGCCAACCGCATCCTGTCGGACTTCATCGCCGGCAAGATCCGGGAGCGTGTGAAAGACCCGGAAACGGCGGAGAAACTGATCCCCAAGGACCACGGTTTCGGGCAGCGCCGGGTGCCGATGGAGACGCGCTATTACGAGGCCTACAATCAGGACAATGTCGAACTGATCGACATTGTGGCCGACCCGATCCGGCGCATCACCAGGACCGGGATCGAGCTGGAATCGGGCGCGCGCGACTTCGACATGATCATCTATGCCACGGGCTTCGATGCCGTACTGGGCGGGTTCAACCGCATCGACATCCGCGGCGAGGACGGCCAGAGCCTGCGCGAGAAATGGGCCGACGGACCGTTGACAAATCTGGGGATGCAGGTGGTCGGCTTCCCCAACATGCTGATGCTGGTCGGACCGCACAATGCCGCCGGGTTCGGCAACATCCCCCGCGGGATCGAACAGAACGTCGAATGGGTGACCGGTCTGGTCCGCCACATGCGCGACAACGGGCTGGACTATGTCGCCTCCACACCGGAAGCCGAGGCCGCCTGGACCGAGGAGGTCATCGAGGCCTCGCAGAAGATGCTGCTGACCCGTACCGACAGCTGGTTCATGGGCGTGAACCGCAACATCAAGGGCCGCGAGAAGCGCATGTTCCTGCTCTACGCGTCGGGCATTCCCTATTACCGGAAACTCTGCGACGCGGTGGCGGCGGACGGATATCGCGGTATGGTGTTGCGCTGAGGAAATCACGGGGACGATGCGGGGAGGCACCATCCAATGAAGACCGGCACATTCAAGGGCTATGAAACCTGGCTGAGCGATCCGGGCATCCTGTGGATCCGCTTCAATCGGCCGGAACAGAAGAACGGCATGACGTCGGTCATGAAACGCGACCTGATCGAGACGCTGACCGAGGCGCAGATGAGCAACGCCGTCCGCGTGATCGTCTTCACCGGATCGGGTGACAGCTTCTGCGCCGGCGACAATCTGAAGGGCTATGCCGCCCTCGACCGCGAGACCGACGACAATCAGGTCCCGCTGATCCACGGCGGCCATGACAGCGGCATCGGTACCTATGCCGCGCTGCGCACCATCTCGCAGGCCCTGAACACGAAGATCCGCGAGATGGACAAGATCACCATCGCAGCGCTGAACGGCATCACGATCCAGACCGGATTTTCGATGGCGCTGTCCTGCGATTTCCGCATCGCCAGCACAGAAGCGCGCCTGGGCAGCGGCACGCTGCGTTTTGCGCTGCTGCCGGACGAGGGCGGGCAGTACCTGCTGGTGCAGCACATGGGCCTCGCGAAGACCATGGACTTCCTGATGCGCAAGCGGATCGTGCCGGCGCAGGAAGCGCACGACCTCGGTCTGGTGACGGAGGTGGTGGCGCCGGATGCGCTGATGGATGCCGCTGAAAGCCTCGCCCGGGAAATGGCCGAAGGGCCGCAGGTGGCGATGCGGCTGCTGAAGCGCTCGGTCTACAATGCCGCCGAAATGACATGGCCACAGGCGCTGGACGACATCGCGGGCAAGACCGCCGTTGTCGATCATCATCCCGATGCGCGCGAAGGTGTCGCGTCCTTCAGGGAAAAGCGCACACCGGCCTTCAACGCCTGGCTGGACGAGATGGATGGAACGGCCAGGGGCGCGGCGGACTGAACGATGAGCATCCTGAAAGGGCTGCGTGTGGTGGACGCCGCCGGATACATCGCGGGCCCCTGCGCGGCGACCGTGCTGGGGGATTTCGGTGCCGACGTCATCAAGGTGGAACCGCCCGGCGGTGACGGGTATCGCAATCTGTCCGGCCTGCCCGGATTTCCGAGCGCGCATACGGATTTCCAGTGGCAGCTGGACAACCGCAACAAGCGCAGCATCGAACTGAACCTCGCCGACCAGCAGGATATGGAGATCCTGCACGGACTGGTGGCATCGGCGGACGTTTTCGTGATCAACCACCCCCTGCCGGTGCGGCGCAAGCTGGGCCTGACCTACGACGATCTCGCACCGCTGAACGACCGGCTGATCTATGCGTCCCTGACCGGCTTCGGCGAAAGCGGGCCGGAGGCGGACAACCGCGGCTATGACCTGTCGACCTACTGGGCGCGGTCGGGCCTGATGCACCTGGTCCGCAACGACATGACGGGACCGCCGGCGGGTTCGGTCGCCGGCCAGGGGGATCACCCCACGGGCATCGCCCTGTTCGGCGCGATCATGCTGGCGCTGTATGACCGGCAGCAGACCGGCAGGGGCCGCGAGGTGCATTCGTCCCTGATCGCGAACGGGCTGTGGTCGAATGCAGTCTTCGCACAGGCCGCGCTGTGCAAGGGCGAGGAGCCGGTGCGCCGGCCCCGCGAAAAGCCCTGGACCGCCCTGATCAACAGCTACAAGGCGCGCGACGGCAAGTGGTTCATCCTCTCGGCCCTGCAGGCCGACCGCGACTGGCTTCGGCTGGTGGAGGCCATCGAACGCCCCTACCTGGCCGACGACCCGAACTTCGCGACGCTGGAACAGCGCGGCGCGCATGTCGAGGAACTGGTGGCTCTGCTTGAACCGATCTTCGCCGAGAAGGACTGGGCGGAATGGAAGACGATCTTCGCCCGGGTCCAGCTGCAGGCCGGGCCGGTCTACACCACCGAGGCGGCGGTCAACGATGCGCAGGCCCGGGCCAGCGGGGCGATCAGCACCCGGTCCGCCAATCCCGACATGCCCGAGATCATCGACAGTCCCATGTGGCTGTCAGGCGTGGAGAAGACGGTCGCCCGGCCCGCGCCCGAGGTCGACCAGCACGGCGACGCCATAAGGGATGCGCTGGCGTCGGGCGCGTCCGTCTGGACCGACGGTCAGGCCCAGTAACCGGGGCGCTGCGCGACCGTTTTCGTCGTGCGCGCCCGCTTCGCCAGTACGTACTTCAGCTTCTGCGCTGCCGCACGGCTCAAGGCCGCGCGTCCGGCGCTGCTCGGACCGATCAGGATGGCCTCGACGCCCGTCTCGCCATCGATGGCGGCGACGCGCACCATGTCGTCGATCACGGTGTATTCCAGCAGAATCTCGGCCATATCGCTCTCGGCTCCGTACCAGTCGAACAGAGCCTAGAGGGGAATGATGAAGCTTTTGTTGATGGCGTTGCGGGTCCGCCTACTGCCGGGCCATCTCGGCCCGCCCGATGGCCTCGCCGTCCAGCGGCACGCCGCGCGGCTTCAGGTCGACGGTGACGCGCTTCAGCGTGCCCGTGAAGGTAAACGGCGCGTCATAGTCGCCGACCGGGCTGCTGCGGTCGCGCCCGATATCCAGACCGGACCATGAGATGAACGGGCCGAACGTGTGGGGCGACTGCGCCGCCCCCGCCGCTTCACCGTCGATCAGCAGTTCATAGCCGATGCCCGTGTCGGAGAGGCCCGCACGCAGTCCAAGCGCGGTCGTGCCGGGCGGGACCGGCCTTTCCGAGCGCACGGTGGCCTTCTCGCCGCCGATGTTGGCGACGTGCACCAGATGCCCGCCGTCGATGTAGAGCGCATAGCCCGAGGTCGCATCGCCGTGGGCCAGCAGGATGCCGGTCGGCGGTGTGTCGCCGATCTCCACATCCGCCGTGATCGTGTAACTGCGTCCGCGAATATCGGGGCAGACTTCCGTCGGCAGATGCCCCATCCCGGCATGGAATTCAAACCGCGTCCGCGCCCCCTGATTGCGTTCGGCGTTCTCGGCGAAGCGCGGGGCGAAGCGGTCGTCCAGCGGCAGCACCTTGTGCGCCTCGGCCTGCGCCCACCAGTCGGCGATCATCGCCTTCAGCCGCTCCGGCTCCGCGCCCGCCAGATCGTCATGCTCTGAGAAATCCGCGTCGAGGTGATAGAGCTCCCACACATCGTCATCGAACGGCGTGCCCGGCGGGTGATAGGCGACCGCCTTCCAGCCGTCCTGCCAGATGCCGCGATGGCCGAACATCTCGAAATACTGCGCCTTCGACCGCGACGGGGCGTCGGCATCGGTCAGGCTGGCGGCGAAGCTTTCGCCCTCGACGGGCATCTGCGCGATACCGTCGATCTCGTCCGGCGCGTCCAGTCCCACGATATCCAGCACCGTGGGCAACAGATCGCTGACATGGGCGAACTGGTGGCGCAGCCCGCCACCTTCGTCGCTGTCAGAGCGCCCCAGCCTCTTCGGCCACGAGATCACAAACGGGTCGCGGATGCCGCCGCCATGGGTGTTCTGCTTGTAGCGCTTGCAGGGCGTGTTGGCGGCCATCGCCCAGCCCCACGGAAAGTTGGTGTGCGTGTCGGGGCCGCCGATATCGTCGATGCGCGCCAGCTTCTCGGCCATCACTTCCTTGCGCCCGTTGTACGGTCCCATGGCGTTGACGAAACCCAGCGGCCCGCCTTCCTGGCTGGCCCCGTTGTCGGACATGACGATGATGATCGTGTCGTCGCGCACGCCCGCCGTCTCCAGGAACGTGACCAGTCGCGTCAGATGCCGGTCGGAATGGTCCAGCATCGCCGCATAGGCCGACTGCAGTCGCGTGAAGACCCGGCGTTCGTCGTCCGAATGCGCGTCCCACGGCTTCACCATGTCGTTGCGCGCGGGCAGCTTCGTGCCCTGCGGCACGATCCCCATCTCGATCTGCTTCGCCAGACGGCGGTCGCGCTCGGCATCCCAACCGCCTTCGAACATCGCATCATAGCTCCTGATCAGGTCGAACGGCGCCTGATGCGGCGCGTGACAGGCACCGAAGGACAACATGGTGAACCACGGCATGTCCGGCTTCTCGGCGATGTGGCCCGACAGGAAGGTGATCGCCTGGTCCACCAGATCGGCGGTCAGGTGATAGCCGGTCTCGAAGGTGCCCGGCGGGTCGATATGGCTGTTGTCGCGCACCAGTTCCGGCGCGTACTGGTCGGTCTCGGCATCCATGAAGCCGTAGAACCGGTCGAACCCCCGCCCCAGCGGCCAGCCGTCGAACGGCCCGGTCGAGCCGGTCTCGGTCAGCGGTGTCACGTGCCACTTGCCCAGCATGTAGTTGCGATAGCCGTGGCCGCGCAGCATCTCGGCCAGCGTGCCGGCATGCTTCGAGATCTTGCCGCGATAGCCCGGATAGCCGCTGTCGAAGTTCGCCAGGCTGCCGACGCCCACCGAATGATGGTTGCGCCCGGTCAGCAGCGCCGCCCGCGTGGTCGAACACATGGCCGTCGTGTGGAACCCGGTATAGCGCAGCCCCTCCGCCGCCAGCCGGTCGATGGTCGGCGTGGCGATGGTCGAACCGTAGCAGCCGAAGTCCGAGAAGCCGACATCGTCATACAGCACGATCAGGATGTTCGGCGCAGTCTCGGGCCGTTTCGGCTTTGCTGGCCACCACGGCTCGGACTCCGCAATCGTCCGCCCGATCCTGCCGGGAAATGTATCACCGTCCGCGCCGCTCATCGTGCCCTCCCCAAGGCTTGTTCTGTCGATACATCATGGCCTGTTCCGCCTGGCTGCCGCTATGCTTCTTTTCGCAGAGCGCGTCCCGCAAGCCCGAACACGGAGAACGACACATGTCCAACATCAAACGCATCGAAACCGGCAGGCGCATGAGTCAGGCTGTCGTGCACGGTGGCCTCGTCTGGCTGGCGGGACAGTGCGGCACATCGGGCGACGACATCAGGGCGCAGACGACCGAATGTCTGGCGAAGATCGACCGGCTGCTGGCCGAGGCGGGATCCGACAAAACGCGCATCCTGAACGCGACGATCTGGCTGGCGAACATGGATGACTACGACGCCATGAACGACGTCTGGAATGCGTGGATGCCGAAGGGCCATGCGCCAGCGCGGGCCTGCGGCGAGTCCCGCCTCGCCGGAAACCGGTTCGACGTCGAGATCATCTGCGTCGCCGCACTGGCGTGAGGGGCTGGCGCTTCAGCGCACCCGCGCCATGATCTGTTCCGCGAAGTCGGTGAAGTTCGACCGCATGTGCGCGACAGGCGGCAGCAGGGTGACTTCCTTCAGGCCCGCTTTCTCAAGCTGCCCCAGCCGTTCGACGATCTCGTCCGGTTCGCCCACCAGGCCGCCCGCGATGCGGATCATGTCGGGCGTGATGAAGCGGCGTTCTTCCGGCGGGCAGAAGGCGCAGTGGCCGCGGTGCAGCATCTGGTGGCGGCGGTCGGGCGGCATGGTCGTCTCGACGTAGGTCTTGTAGTCCTCCCACGTGCCGCGCACCCGGTCGGAGACGAAGTCGTCGCGGCCCCATTCCTGATACAGCTCGTACCAGTAGTGCAGGGTGGACACGACCTGGCTGTCGATCTCGTCGATCACGCGTTCGCTTTCCAGGGTCTCACCCGGGCGCATGACGCAGGCGAAGGTCAGCGCCGCCGTATGGAAATCGTCGCCGATCTTGCGGCCCGCCTCCGCCGCGCCTTCGCGGATGGTGTCCAGATTGCGGGCCAGCACGCCCAGCGGCTCGTTGCCCGCACAGATGCGTCCGTCACCGAAGGCACCGGCGGCCTTCAGCGCCTTCGGCCCGTTGGCGGCGACATAGATGTCCACCGGCTGTTCGGTGTTCACGCTGTCCAGTTCGCGGTCCAGGAAGCGGATCGGTTTCGTCTCGCCATTGTGGGTGTGTTCGACCTCCTCGCCGTGCAGCAGGCCGCGCACCACGCGCAGATAGTCGCGAAACGCCTTCGCCTTCATCGGACGCGCACCCATGATCCGCATCGCCGTGTGGCCCGTGCCGATGCCCAGAAAGGTCCGCCCCGGTGCCAGCTTGTTGATCGAGGCGATGGAGTGCGCGGTCACCGGCGCCAGCCGCGTGCCCGCGATGGCGACGCCTGTGCCGAGCCTGATCCGCTCCGTATGCCAGGCGGCCAGCGACAGGGTCGCATAGGCATCCGACCAGATCATCTGGCTGTCCGGCGCCCAGCCGTGGTCATATTCCAGGTCTTCCAGTTCCCTGAAAATCTGCCAGTCGCCGATGTTGGTCGCGACCATGCCGCCGAATTTCATGGCGTCCTCCCGCTGCGTCTCTTCCCCGGCAGGCAGAATCGCAGATGACCGTCGAATGGCAAGCTTCGCGAACCGCATGCGCGGTCGCGCAAGATTCATGCGCCGAAAATACACGCGGAACGTGCTATATTCGACCTGCAGGCACAGGACGGGAGAGTCCGATGGCGAAGAAATCAGCGAAATCCCGCGGCCCGAAGAAACCCGACAGGCAGCACGCCCTGAGGCAGTTCATCCGCGCCCGTGGTGCCGACTATCTGGAAGACCCGAACGTCACGTCGATCGGCGTCGGCCGCAAGAACGGCGACGGTCCGTTGAGCATTGTCTTCACCGTCGGGACCAAGGCCGAAACGTCGATGCTGGAACATCTGGGCACCCGCGAACTGCCGACCGAGATCGAGGTCGACGGGTTCACGGTCCCGACCGACGTGATCGCCCGGAAATACACACCGTCCTATCGCATGGTCGAACCCGAAGGCACGAGCCACCGCAAGGTCTGGCAGGATCCGATCTATCCCGGAATCAGCGTGTCGCACGCGCGCGGGGCCTCCGGGACGATCGGGCTGATCGTGTTCGATGAGGAAACCGGCGCACCGTGCATCCTGAGCAACTGGCATGTGCTGCACACCGACCGGGGGCAGATCGGGGACAGGGTGGTCCAGCCGGGCCTGTCCGACGACAACAATGCCCGCGACAACGGATGCGGCACGCTGTTGCGCAGCCATCTGGGCGCCGCCGGGGACTGCGCGCTGGCGCGGATCAGCGGACGCGGTTTCAGCCGCAAGACCCGGGAGCTGGGTGTGACCGCAGAGCGGCTCGCGGATGTCGAGCTCGACGACACGATCATCAAATCGGGCCGCACCACCGCCGTGACCCACGGCAAGGTCCGCCGCACGGATGTGATGGTCAAGATCCACTACGGGCCGGGCATGGGCACCCGGGTCATCGGCGGCTTCGAAATCGGACCCGACGAAGAACACCCTGCTCCGAATGACGAGATCAGCCAGGGCGGCGATTCCGGTGCCGCGTGGATGATCGCGAAAGACGGCAAGGCCACCGACATATTCGCCGGCCTGCATTTCGCCGGAGAAACCGGCGACAACCCCGACGAACACGCCATCGCCTGCTACCCCCGCTCGGTACAGAAGAAGCTGCGCTTCAGACTGGACGCGCCGGAACCCGTCTCCGTCGAGGGGGCGCTGCCGGAAGACTTTGGTGCGCGCCATGGCTACGACCCCGGCTTCCTGGAGGTTCCCGCCCCCATGCCCGGCATGTCCCATGCGATCAAGATCGACGCGGTGAACTTCGGCCGGGCGCAGACGATTCCCTACACGCACTTCTCGGTCTGCCTCAGTGCGCGGCACCGCCTTGCCCGCTTCGTCGCCTGGAACATCGACGGCGAACGCAAGGTCACGGTCAAATCGGTCGATTTCAGGCGCGATCCCCGCATCGACCGGGATCTGCAGTGGGGAAACGAACTCTACGAAGACAATCCGCTGGACCGGGGACACATCGCACGCCGGGCCGACCTGGCGTGGGGAACGGTCGCCGAGGCCCGGCAGGCCAACGCCGACTCCTTCTTCTACACCAACATCGCGCCGCAGCATCAGAACTACAACCGGTCCAGCCTGAAGGGCATCTGGGGCGCGCTGGAAAACACCATCCTGGAACACGCCGAGTCCGAAAGGATCCGGGTATCGGTTCTCGCCGGTCCCATCTTCGAGAAGGACGACCCGTGCTACCGGGGCGCGCGCATCCCGCGCTCCTACTGGAAACTGATCGCGTACCGGCACACGGACGGCGCGCTTTCCGCGTCCGCGTTCGTCCTGTCGCAGAAGGATCTTCTGCACGGTCTGGAAGCGATCGACTTCGAACCGTTCCGGCTCTACCAGATCGCCGTCAGCGCGCTTGAAGAACGCACCGGCCTGGGGTTCGAGGCCTATCGGAAAGCCGATGCCATGCACAGGCCCGAACGCATCGGAATCGAACAGGCATCGACCGCGGGGAAAGCTGCCGGAGGAACGCCCCTGCGAACCATTGAAAGTCTCACCGACATCCGCTTCTGAGGTATTGCGGGACAGCCGCCGATCCGGTGAGGCCGTAGACCGCGTTCAGGGATCGGGAGTGGCGCGCTCGGGGATTTCACTGTCGGGCAGGGGCTCGATCTTGATGCCCGCACAGGCGGCCACGCCGAGCATCAGTGCCGCGACGACGGTTGTTCTGAGAATGGCAGTCATGATGAGACGCTTTCGATTGGACAGGTATGTGGGTACCTGCCCAATCTGGTCGCCGGGCGGCTGAAAACCACCCTTCGGTCGATCACGTTATCTTGCCCGAATAATCCCGCGCCCCTGCATTCGGGCCGCGGACTACTCGCCTGCAGCCTTCAGGCTGGCGACGCTGCCGGTCTGTTCGGCTTCATCCTCGCCGAAGACCTGGATCTCGCCGGCGATGCGGCCACCGGCCTCGATCTCGACATCGCCGTAACGCAGCGTGCCCTTCAGCTTGCCCGTGCCGCGCACGACCAGCTTGCCACGGCAGTTCAGGATGCCGTCGAACTGTCCCGCGATGTCAGCTTCATCGACGTTGCATTCGCCTGAGAAACGGCCCGAGTTGCTGACCTGGAAGCGTGTCGCCTCGACCTTCGCATCGACCTTGCCCTCGACGATCAGTTCGGCGCAGTTGGTCACCTCGCCCTTCAGCGTGATGCCGTCGCCGACCAGCAGCTTGCTGTCGTCCTCGCGCCGGGCCGGGCCGCGGCTGTCCGAGGGAACGCTGGGGATCGGCGTGCGCGGAATGTCCGCGCGCGGACGGCGGGCGAGCAGGTCCTCCGCCGGGCGCGGCGTGCTGGTCCGGGGCGTGCGGACCTTGTCTTCACCCTCGGTTTCCGGCGTGTCGTTGCTGCCCTGCTGGCCGCCCTGCTTCTTGTTGAACATGTGCTGATGCTCCCCTTGTCTGGGAAATGTGTGACGCGTGCTTATCTCTTACCTATCCATAGTCCCGCCGGAAGGCGGCGACAATTGGGCGAAAGCTGGAAAATAGGGTATATCCGGTGACAATTCAGTGGCGGGGAGGCCGACATGCAGGACGCTTACATCATTGGCAGCTATTCCACCCGGTTCCAGAAATGGCCGGACAAGAGCTTCAAAGACCTGACCCGGGACGCCTACATGGGCGTGCTGGCGGATGCGGGACTGGAGAATGGCGACGACATCGAGTTCGGCTGGTTCGGCAACTGCGGGATGTGGCTGCACAATGATCAGGGCTCGATCCGGGGCCAGGTGTGTTTCACGCCGCTGGTGAACGAAGGCCTGTTCCCCGCCCGCGTGCCCATGGTGAATGTCGAAGGCGCGTGCGCCACGGCATCGATGGCGCTGCACGGTGCATGGAAGGATATCCTTTCGGGCCAGACCGATGTCAGCATCGCCATGGGTGTCGAGAAGATCTGGATCCCCGACGAGCCGGAGAAGATCCAGCGCAGCTTCTATGCGGGCATCGACAATTTCGATCCCGACGAATGGAAGGAATATTACACGGCGGCCGGTGACGAGGCGGGCAAGCCCTTCGAGACCGGACCGGACCGGACCGTCTTCATGGACACCTACGCCATGCAGGCCTGCTATCACATGAAGAAGCACGGCACGACCCAGCGCCAGATCGCGGCGGGCGCAGCCAAGAACCACAATTACGGCGCCAAGAATCCGAACGCGCAGTATCAGTTCGAGATGACCACCGACATGGTGCTGGAAGACCGCGCGGTCAGCTATCCGCTGACCCGGTCCATGTGCTCGCCCATCGGAGACGGCGCGGCGGCGGCCATCGTCTGCTCGGAGGACTATTACAACGGTCTGCCGCAGCACGTGAAGGATCGCGCCGTGAAGATCCGCGGCAATGCGCTGTCGGGCGGCAAGTACAAGAAGCTGGACGAGCCGTCCCTGTCCATGACCGCAGCACAGAAGGCTTACAAGATGGCCGATCTGAAGCCGGAAGACATCCAGGTTGCCGAGGTCCACGACGCCACCAGCTTCTGCGAGGTGCTGCAGGTCGAGATGATGGGCTTCTGCGACATTGGCGAAGGCGGCCGCTTCATTGAGGCGGGCGAAACCGGGCCGGGCGGCAAGGTGCCGGTGAACACCGGCGGCGGGCTGGTTTCAAAAGGCCATCCCGTAGGCGCGACCGGCCTGTCGATGATCTACGAACTGACAACCCAGCTGCGCGGCGAGGCCGGAGAGCGGCAGGTGCCGGATGCCCGCATCGCGTTGGCCGAAAACGGCGGCGGGGTGATGGGCTTCGAGGAAGCGGCCTGTTCCGTCACCATTCTGGAACGCGCCCGCGACTGACCGCCAGACAGGCGAGACATGCAAAAGGGCCCGCCAGTGCAGACCGGCGGGCCCTTTTTCTGTCTGCTCGGATCCGAGCGAACGGATCTAGAGCGTTTTTCGTTTTCATGGAATCACCATGAAATCGAAATAACGCAACTCGCACAGGTAGTTGCCATTCTTGAAAACAGTCTGAATGGTTCCATTCAGACTGTTTCCGCCCTAGTTCTTGGCCTTGTCGACCAGGGCTTTCTCGCTGATCCACGGCATCATGGCGCGCAGCTTCTCGCCGACTTCCTCGATGGGATGGGCGGCAGTGCGGGCGCGGGTGGCCTTGAAGCTGGTCTGGCTGACCTTGTTCTCCAGCATCCAGTCGCGGGTGAACTTGCCCGACTGGATATCCTCCAGAACGCGCTTCATCTCGGCCTTGGTCTCCGGGGTCACGATGCGCGGGCCGGTGACATATTCACCGTACTCGGCCGTGTTGGAGATCGAGTAGTTCATGTTGGCGATGCCGCCTTCATAGATCAGGTCGACGATCAGCTTCACTTCGTGCAGGCATTCGAAATAGGCCATCTCGGGCGCGTAACCCGCCTCGACCAGGGTTTCGAACCCGGCGCGGATCAGTTCGACCAGACCGCCGCACAGGACGACCTGCTCACCGAACAGGTCGGTCTCGCATTCTTCCTGGAAGGTGGTCTCGATGATGCCGGCCTTGCCGCCGCCGATGGCGGATGCGTAGGAGAGACCGACGTCCAGCGCGTTGCCCGACGCATCCTGATGCACGGCCACCAGGCAGGGCACACCGCCGCCACGCTGGTATTCGGAACGCACCGTGTGGCCGGGGCCCTTGGGCGCGATCATGAACACGTCCAGGTCGGCACGCGGCTCGATCAGGTTGAAGTGGATGTTCAGGCCATGGGCGAAGATCATCGCCGCGCCTTCCTTCATGTTGTCGGCCAGCTCGTCGCGATACAGATCGCCCTGCAGTTCGTCAGGCGTGGCAACCATGATCACGTCGGCCCATTTGGCACCTTCGGCGGCCGTCATCACCTTGAAGCCGGCCTCTTCGGCCTTCTTGCGTGTGGACGAGCCTTCGCGCAGGCCGATGGCGACGTTCTTCACGCCGCTGTCACGCATGTTCATCGCATGGGCATGGCCCTGGCTGCCGTAGCCGACAACCATGACGTTCTTGGATTTGATCAGGTTCAGGTCCGCATCGCGGTCGTAGTAAACGCGCATTCTGTATGTCTCCCTCCGGGTGTCATTCGATTTGTGCGGGGTCCATGCGGGTTTGGCCGCTTCTGGTCAAGTCAAACCGCCCGCATGGTCGCCATGTAGTTTCCTCCCCCTTGAGGGGGGAGGATCAGGGAGGGGGTGAATCGGCGAAGCCGACCAAGCGGTTCCGCCAGTTCAGGAAGCCTGCGGCTCCACCCCCCATCGACCGCTTTCAGCGGCCACTTCCCCCTCAAGGGGGAAGAAGTTCTCCTCAGTCCCTTTCGGAAATACCGAGCCGCCAATCTGGCCAGCCCATCCCTCCCCGGATTGGCAGTTTCTATAACTCGTCAGGGCCGCGGCTGATCGCGGCGATGCCGGTGCGGCTGATGTCGATCAGGCCCAGCGGCTCCATGAGTTCGGCAAAGGCATTGATCTTCGACGTCGAGCCGGTGATTTCGAACACGAAGCTGCGGTCGGTCGCGTCCACCGCCTTGGCCTTGAAGATGTCGGCAATACGCAGGCTCTCCACCCGCTTCTCGCCGGAACAGCGCACCTTCAGCAGCGCCAGTTCACGCTCGATATGCTCACCGTCCACCGTCAGGTCGGCGACGCGGTGCACCGGCACCAGCCGGTCCAGCTGGGCCTTGATCTGCTCGATCACCATCGGGGTGCCCGACGTCACGATGTTGATGCGGGACAGGTTGTTGTCCGCATCGACCTCGGAAACGGTCAGGCTTTCGATGTTGTAGCCGCGGCCGGAAAACAGGCCGACGACACGGGCCAGAACGCCGGCCTCATTATCGACCAGCGCGGCCATCGTGTGGGTTTCTATGGTATCCGTCATTGTGTCGGTCATCGTGCATCCAGCGGTCCGGCAGTCATGGGCCGGACGCTTCCCCTCGTGAATCGTGATGGGTGTATCAGATTTTTTCGCTCAGACCAGTGCGAAGCCGTCGCTCGTCACCTGCGCCGCGTCTTCCGGATTGGCCTCGTCACCCAGAATCATCTCGTTGTGGGCGGCACCCGACGGCACCATCGGGAAGCAGTTCTCTTCCCGGTCCACCCGGACGTCGGCAATCACCGGCTTATCGGTGGCCAGCATCTCGTCGATCATCCCGTCCAGATCCTCGGGCTTGTCGGCAATCATGCCCACGGCACCGAACGCGTCGGCCAGCTTCACGAAGTCCGGCAGGCTTTCGGTGTAGCTTTCCGAATAGCGCTTGCCGTGCAGCAGTTCCTGCCACTGGCGCACCATGCCCATCCACTGATTGTTCAGGATGAAGATCTTCACCGGCAGCTTGTACTGCGCCAGGGTCGACATCTCCTGAATGTTCATCAGGATCGAGGCTTCGCCGGCGATATCCATGCACAGCTTGCCCGGATTCGCGATCTGCGCTCCCATCGCCGCCGGCAGGCCATAGCCCATGGTGCCGAGTCCGCCCGACGTCAGCCAGCGGTTCGGGCCTTCGAACTTGAAGAACTGCGCGGCCCACATCTGATGCTGCCCGACCTCGGTCGCGACGATCGGATCGAGGTGCTTGGTCTTCTCGTACAGGCGTTCGATGGCATATTGCGGCTTGATGATGCCCGGACGTTCGCCATAGGCGAATCCGTTGCGGGCACGCCAGCGGGCAATGTCGTTCCACCAGGGTTCCAGCCGCTTCTTGTCGGCCTTGCGGGCACCCGCCTTCCAGATGCGGATCATGTCTTCCAGCACGTGGGCGACGTCGCCGATGATCGGCACATCGACCCGGACGTTCTTGTTGATCGAACTGGGATCGATGTCGATGTGGATCTTCTTCGAATGCGGCGAGAAGGCGTCCAGACGCCCCGTCACACGATCGTCGAAGCGCGCGCCGATGCAGACCATCACGTCGCAATCGTGCATCGCCATGTTGGCCTCATAGGCACCGTGCATGCCCAGCATGCCCAGGAACTGCGGGTCGGAGGCGGCAAACGCGCCCAGGCCCATCAGGGTCGAGGTCACCGGATAGCCGGTCATGTGCGCCAGTTGCGTCAGCAGCATCGACGCCTTCGGGCCAGAATTGATGACGCCGCCGCCGGTATACAGGATCGGACGGTCCGCGTTGGCGATCAGTTCGACCGCCTGGCGGATGGCTTCCAGATCGCCCTTCACCTTGGGACGGTAGGTCTTGTGGCGCGTCTGCTCGATGCCCGCATACTTGCCGGGATTGATCTGCACGTCCTTCGGGATGTCGATGACGACCGGGCCGGGACGGCCGCTGGTAGCCACGTGAAACGCCTGATGCACGACGCGGCTGAGATCGTTCGCATCCCGCACCAGATAATTGTGCTTGGTGCAGGGCCGCGTGATGCCGGTGGTGTCGCATTCCTGGAACGCATCGTTGCCGATCATGTGCGTCGGCACCTGCCCGGTGATGCAGACGACCGGGATCGAATCCATCAGTGCATCGGTCAGGCCGGTGACGGCGTTCGTCGCGCCCGGGCCGGAGGTGACCAGCACGACGCCGGGCTTGCCGGTCGAGCGCGCATAGCCTTCCGCTGCGTGCACGGCCCCGCCTTCCTGACGGACCAGAATGTGGCGAATGGAATTCTGCTGGAACAGGGCGTCGTAGATCGGCAATACCGCGCCGCCCGGATATCCGAATACGGTATCCACGCCCTGATCAACCAGAGATTTGATCAGTATTTCTGCGCCGGTCATTCCGTTCGTCGACATGGTCCTGCCCAACTTTCGTCCTGGTGAATTACAAAAACAACGCCCTGCCGGTCGCCTCGATCGGACGGCCTTCTGCAGGGCGCGCGGACCATAGGTCAGGCACCGGGGGACGTCAACCGGAATTCGCTCACTTTCGGAAAGATATTTGCCGTCATTCTTTCCAAATCTTGCGCATCATCGATCACGTCCGCAACAATCTGATGGCGCAGCCATGTCATCTGCCGTTTCGCGTATCTGCGGGTGCCGGTCTGGGCATCGGCAACCGCCTGTTCCAGCAGAAGGTCGCCCCGCCCGGCGGCGATGAGTTGCTTCACGCCCAGGGCCTTCATGGCAGGCAGGTCCGGATCAAGACCGCGCGCGGCCAGGGCCATCACCTCGTCCATCGCACCGTCATGGATCATCTGTTCGAAGCGCCGGTCACAGCGTTCGTAAAGCGCGGCACGATCGGGCATCAGCACGACCTTCAGCGCGGGGCCGTCGAGCAGCGGCGGCTCGGGCGGCAGCATCTGGAAATGCGACAGCGGCCTGCCGGTCGCGAACCAGACTTCCATGGCCCGCACCATGCGCTGGCTGTCGCCGGGGTTCAGCCGCGCTGCCGTCTCAGGGTCGCGCTCGGCAAGCCGCGCGTGGAATGCCGCATTGCCCAGTTTCTTCAGCATCCCCGCCGCCTGCTGGCGGTGCATCTCGCCCACATCCGGGATCGGCGAGAAGCCTTCCAGCAGGGCCCGCACGTAGAGCCCCGAGCCGCCGACGATGATGGGCAGCCGCCCCGCCCGGCGTGCCGCGTCGATTTCGGCCTTGGCCAGCGCCGCCCAGCGCGCCGCCGAACAGGTCTCCGCCGCATCCATGAAGCCGTACAACCGGTGCGGCGCCTCCCGTTCATCCGCCGCCGAGGGCCGCGCCGTGATCAGCCGCAGGTCGCGATAGACCTGCATGGAATCGGCATTGATGATGATCCCGTCGAAGCGCTTTGCCGCCTCGATGGCCAGCCGGGACTTGCCGCTGGCCGTGGGGCCAAGTATCAGCAGGACACCATTGCCCCGCACACCCGGTTTCGGAGTTTCATCCATGCAGACAGTTCTGACGCTGGTCACCACGCAAGGTCAACTGCCGGGTGAGGTGGTGCAACAACGGCTGGGTGCCCTGCTGCCCTACCCGCGCCACGAGGAGGGCGACGGGCTGACCTTCCACGACAGCCATTTCGACTGCGATGACCTGCCCGATCTCCGCGCGCAGATCGGAGCCGCGCTCGGCGACCTGCCAGTCGACTTCTGCCTGCAGCCCGCCGCCATGCGGCAGAAGAAGCTGCTGATCGCCGACATGGATTCGACCATGATCACCGTCGAATGCATCGACGAACTGGCCGACTTCGCGGGCGTACGCGATCAGGTGGTGGCCATCACCGAGCGCGCCATGCGCGGCGAGATCGATTTCGAGGGCGCGCTGACCGAGCGCGTGGCGTTGATGAAGGGCCTGCCCGAGGGCGCGCTGGCCGACTGTTTCGCCGAGCGGGTGCAGCTCTCGCCCGGCGCGCGCGATCTGGTGCAGGGCTGCCGCGACGCCGGCATTCACTGCGCGCTGGTCTCGGGCGGTTTCACCTATTTCACCGAACGCGTGGCCGAGATGTGCGGGTTCCACGAGAACCGCGCCAACGTGCTGCTGTTCGAGGACGGCCTGCTGACCGGCGACGTGGTCCGCCCGATCCTGGGCCGACAGGCAAAGATCGAGGCCCTGCACGAGATCTGCGGCCGACTGGATATTTCAACAGATCAGGCGGTCTGCATCGGCGACGGTGCCAACGACATCGGCATGATCGAGGCCGCCGGCCTCGGCATCGCCTACCGCGCCAAGCCCATCACCAGAAACGCCGCCGACGCCGCCATCGACCATGGCGGTCTGGACACGCTGCTGCGGTTCCTGGGGGTGTAGAAAAACACGGTCGCAGCGTCACGTCCTCGAACGGGGCACGAACCTGCCATTGCAGGCTTCGGTCGGCCCGGGCGTGCCACATTGCCCGCCTCGGTCGACACCCGGGTCCTGCGTTCTGCAGCACTGTCCCGGCTCGACGAACTCACAGAGAAGCAAGGCTGGTCCGATGATCTGAAGGCGGCATTGCAGCTGCATGTCGATGATGCCCTGCCCGAAGAAGGCGACGGCAATCGCGTGCAACTGGCCGCAGCGCCGTTGGCTGCCGTTCCGTGGTTGTGGGCACTGGCCTTCGGCGGGGCGGCAGCTTACGGCGTCGCGACCCAGGAGCGGCTGGAACGTGAACGTCGCGAGCAAAGGGGATCAAACGTTTCCGAAGCGCGCAGGCATCGCAAAAAACCGGATGATGGCGACGATGCCGAACCCGGAACGGAAGAAGGCAAATCCGGAACGGGGAGAAAAGCGCAAGATAATAGTAAAGGTGAGAAACATGGAAACGTTGGTCGATCAAAAGAAAATTTGCAACCAAAAAAAAGATGGATATGAAAAAAATTAGTAGTTCAAATAATAAAAGGAACAAAATTTTTGAAAAAAGAAGAAAAAACGAGCGATTGAGAAGACCAATTAAGACGCATCCGGCACCGAACATGGCAGAATAGGAAGGACAAACAAATGAAACCTGAGGACGTCATCCTTCATCCTGACAAGGGTGCAGGTAACATTAAATTCGGCGAGTCCATCGAATCTCATGTGCGCCGACTGAGGCTTCAGCCCATGGCTTCGACAGTCAGCGACGGGGACAGGTGGTTCGAGAGCAACACACTTGGGCTGACAATCTATGACGATGACCCGGATGAACCTGGCATCGACACCATTCACTGCCACAAGTTTCTCTTCTTTGAGAGAGAAAACCTGATCGGGATGCACATCAATGACTTTGCCGCTCACATCGCAGCATGGCCGGATCTCGGTGCCACGGATTTCATAGAACTGGCAACTGGCGAACGGCAGTTCGTCTACGAGTTCGACAGCCTGGGCCTCCAGGTTTGGGTCAATGAGGGAGACAAGCTGGTCGATACCATCATCGTCGGTCGCATCTATGATGATGACGCGTGAGTCCTGACGGGTCAGCGGAGATGTCGCATGGGACCGGTACCGGGAATGGCTGGAAGTCTGCCGCACGGGCGGTATTGTCCGCATCGATTTGTCGAACAGCGCGAGTATGACGATGAAAGAAGCAGACATGGTCTGGCAGCCGGGCATCGGCCTTGGTCCGATCAAGTTCGGTATGACGATCGAGCGCGCACGCGCCTTTGTCGAACTGGAACAGGCCACGAAGATGCTGCGTGATGAGGAAGACGTCTCCTACGACAACGAGGCGCTGGGCCTGAGTGTCTGGGACGATGACCCGGACGAGGAAGGCATCGATACGATGCGTGTCGCCCGCACCCTGATGCTGCGCGACCGCAACGTGATCGGCATGAAGCTGGCTGCCTTCTCCGAGATGATCGGACTCAGGACCCCGCCCGTCAGCGATACGGTGAAGATGCCCGAGGGCGACCTGAAACAGGTCTATGACTTCGATGCGCTTGGTGCGGAAATCTGGGTGCGCAATGGTGTCATCGTCACCGTCATGCTGGGACCGATCTACGAATACGACTGAGTGGTGTGGTTTTGGACGGGGAGCGTCCTGTCATTCGCCAGGGGAAAGCCACGCACGACCCGCCGTCTGTAGTGCGGTTTCTAGGGCGGAAACAGTCTGAATGGTTCCATTCAGACTGTTTTCAAGAATGGCAACTATCTGTGCGAGTTGCGTTATCTCGATTTCATGGTGATTCCATGAAATCGAAAAACGCTCTAGGATCGCCAGACCACCGGCCAGAGGTCGCTGTCGAGCGGGCCGCCGGCGGGGATGTCGGGGAAAGGCGGCATGTGCTGAACGCCTTCGTGAGGGTGGAACACCGCGTCGTCGCCGGCCCAGCGGGTGACGAAGGCGCGGCGGCGGCGGTCGCTGCGGGTGTTGCCCGGTGCGTGGTGGACCAGCAGCGCGTGATGGATGGTGCAGTCGCCCGGTTCCAGTTCGTACTGCACGATGTCATGTTTTTCGCGCTCGGCCTCGATGTCCGGCACGGGCGGCAGTTCCTCGGTGAATTTTGTATGGCCTGAGAAACTTTCCGGCTTCAGGCGCTGGCCCCAGCGGTGGCTGCCCCTGATGTATTCCACCGCGCCGCTGTCGGCGGTGACGGGATCCAGCGCCAGCCAGAGCGTACAGACCTGATCCCCCAGCACCGGCCAGTAGGGCTGGTCATGGTGCCAGGGCGTTTCGACCGGGGTGCCCGGCTCCTTGATCAGCCACTGGTCGAAGAAGATGTTGGCCTTTTCCGATCCCATGATGCGACCGGCGATCTCGCCTGCCGGTGACTCGTGCACGAACGCCCGGCACAGATCGTTGCGCAGCCAGGTGAAGGTGTCGAAGAAGAAGCGGCCCTCCTTCTCGCGCATCTGCGCCACTTCCATGGTCAGGCTGGTCGGGTCAGCGGCCATGCACTGTTCCGCCGCCGTGCGCAGCATCTCGACCGTGTCCGTGTCGAACAGCCCGCGCAGACAGACGATGCCGTCGCGGTCATAGGTCTCGATCTCGTCCGCCGTGATCGCGCGCTTCAGCATGGTGTGCTCCTCCGCTGTCTGACGTCCTCAGGATGTCGCGACGGCACCGGCGACTCAAGCCTTCATCTGGCGGGCGAGCCATGCGCCCATCCAGGCACCGGCGGCCCTGTTCTCCGGCGGCGTGCCCAGCGAATCCAGGGCTTTGGTCGCGACGGCCTCGGGGATGGTGATGCCCGCCCGTTCGCGCAGGATGGACGCCGACAGTGCCGGATCGAACTCGGGGTGGAACTGCACCGTCAGGATCGGCGCGTCATATTCCAGCACACCGAACGGGCAATGATCGCTGCCGCCGAGCACGGTCGCGCCGGGCGGCACCGCGACGACCTGATCCTGATGGCTGACCAGCATCGGCAGGATGCGTTCCGTGCCGTCCATGGCGAAGCAGTAGCGATGGATGCCCGCGCCCCAGCCCCTCGGCGATTTTACCGCCTTGCCGCCCATGGCTTCGGCGACGATCTGATGCCCGAAACAGATGCCCAGGATCGGGACACGGGCCGCCGCGGCATCCCGGATGAAGGCCATCAGCGGGGGGATCCAGGGCTCATCGTCATAGACGCCGAAACGCGAGCCGGTGATCAGCCAGCCGTCACAGGCGTCCGGCCCCGAAGGCCAGCGGTCATCCAGCACCGGAAAGGTCGTGAACGCGACGTCCATCAGATGCGGCGCCAGCCAGCGTTCGAACATGTCGGGAAAGCTGCCGTGTACGTCCGACAGCGCCTCGGGCAACCGCCCCGTTTCCAGAATGCCCAGTTTCATCAATTCGCCCCTGCCGGTTTGCAACGCGGGCTGATATACCGCGATGCAGAGGTTTCGGGAACAGAGGGCAGGCATCATGGACAGGACGAACAACGGCGCGGCACTGGGCTTCGATCCGGCACGGCTGGACCGCCTCAACGACTGGATGGGCCGCTATGTCGATGCGGGCCGGCTGCCCGGCGCGGTGACCCTGATCGCCCGTCGCGGCGAACTGGCCTTCCTGGACTGGTGCGGCAAGCGCAACGTCGCCGAGGGCACCGACTGGACCGCCGACACCATCGTCCGGGCCTATTCCATGTCCAAGCCGATCACGTCGGTCGCGCTGATGATGCTCTACGAGAAGGGCCTGTTCCATCTCGACGATCCGGTCGCGAAATGGCTGCCCGAACTCGCCGGCCTGAAGGTGCTGAAAAAGGGCGCGACCTCCATCGACGATGTCGAGGAGTGCACCGCCACAATGACGATCACCCACGCCCTGACCCATCGCACGGGCTTCACCTACGGCTTTCAGGGCGGCGTGCTGGGCGATGCCTACGAAGCGCGCAAGCTGGCCTTCGGGCCGAAGGGCGAGAGCCTGGAGGCGGGCGTGAAGGAACTGGCCGAACTGCCGCTGGCGTTCCAGCCCGGCAGCCGCTGGAACTACGGCGTGTCCACCGATGTCGTCGGACGCCTGGTCGAGGTGATCTCGGGACAGGACCTGCAGAGCTTCTTCAACGACCACATCCTGGGCCCGCTGGGCATGGAAGACACGTTCTTCGGCATCCCCGACAGCAAGCTGGACCGCTTTGCCGAACTGTACACGCCGAACGAGGACCTCTCGCTGAAACTGGTCGATACGGCGCAGAAGACCGTCTATCGCGAGGCCGGCGTGAAAACCTTCTCCGGCGGCGGCGGCCTGCAATCAACCATCGACGACTACTGGAAATTCGCCGAGATGCTGCGCGCGAAGGGCGCATATGACGGCGGCCGCATTCTGGGTCCGCGCACCGTCGACTTCATGGCGTCGAACCATCTGGAGGGCGATCTGGCCGCCAACGGTCAGCCGGTCTTTTCCGAGGTATCCTATGCCGGGATCGGCTTCGGCCTGGGGTTTGCGGTAATGATCGATCCGCCGAAGTCCGAAAGCATGGGCAGCCCCGGCGATTTCGGCTGGGGCGGCATGGCCAGCACGGCCTTCTGGGTCGATCCGGTCGAGGACATGGTGGTCATCTTCATGACGCAACTCATGCCCTCCAGCTTCTATCCGATCCGCAAGGAGCTGCGCGCGCTGGTGCATCAGGCGCTGGTGGATTGAGCACAGCGACCACCTTCATCTGGGTCCGCCACGCGCCGACGGGCATCGCGGACCGGATGATCGGACGGACCGACGTGCCGGCGATCCTGCCGGAGCCGGAGATGCTGGGACCGCTCTGGGACGCGCTGTCGGAGGTGGATCGGGTGATCTGCAGCCCGCTGATACGGGCGCGCCAGACGGCGGCGGCCCTGTTCCCCGAGATGCGGCCGGAACGCCGCGCGGGACTGGTGGAACAGGATTTCGGCGACTGGGAGGACCGTGCGCACGACGACTGCCCGTTTCCCGACGATCTCGATGCCCAGGCGCTGGCGGCGTTCCGCCCGCCCGGCGGCGAGAGCTTTGCCGACGTCTGCGCCCGTACAGCCGACGAGATCGACGACCTCTGCCGCGAGCATGCCGGGCAGATCCTGGGCATCGTCGCCCATGCAGGTGTCATCCGCGCGGCACTGGTGCACGCACTGGGCGCACCGCCTGCCAGCGGGATCGCGTTCGACGTCGCGCATCTGTCGATGACACGCGTCACGCTGTTCGATGGCGGCGCGCGGGTGGATCATGTAAACAGGATCGCATCCCCGCCGCCACCGAGGCTTTGACCGTGTCGCCCATCCAGTATCAGTCCGGCCATACGGTACATCCGCTGATCGAGGCGGAGGAAACCTACGCCGCCATCGAACGCGCCATCGCCGAGGCCGAACGCGAGGTCTTCATGGCCTACTGGTCGCTGGCACCGGATCTGGATCTGGTGACGGATCGCGCGGACGATTGGGAAGCGCTTCTGGAGGGTGCCCTGCAACGGGGCATTCGCTTCAATATTCTGCTGGCGGATTTCGATCCCGTCTTCACCTTTCCGATGCATCGCGACGCCTGGCGGACCTTCTGGCGCCTGTCCGGACTGGCCCGGGCCGAGGGCGTCAAGGCCGGTGCGCTGCAGGTGATCTGTTCGCAGAACCCGGCACGCCCGAACCTGCCGGAGCGGATCATGGGTAACCTGGCCGCCACCGGCGAGATCGCATCGATCGTTGATCGGCTGAACGATGAATATGCAGCAGGCAATGCCGCGCCGGAAGACATCCTGAAGACCGTACCCGGCATGTGGCGGCATCTGGATATCCGGGATGGCCGGATGGTCAGGCGATGGTTTCGGCCGGCGGAACTGCTGCCCGGATCGCATCACGAGAAACTGTGCATCGTCGATCGCGACGTGGCTTTCGTCGGCGGGCTCGATATCGGGGAACGGCGGTTCGACACGCTGGACCATGACAGCGATTTTCCATGGCACGATCTGGCCTGCCGCGTGGAAGGTCCGGCGGTCGATCTGCTGACCGCGCACTTCATCGATCGCTGGAATGTCGAGCTTGCCGACTTCCACCGCTACCTCGACCGGCTGCCCGAACACGGCCCGGCGATCGGCTTCCCGCGCGATCACCTTCACGAACTGGAAGATGCCCCCCGGCGCGGCGGTCCGGACATGGCCACCTGGCAAGGCAGCGGCGAGGTCGCCGTCATCGCATCGTCGGCGCGGAACGAGGGGCCGGGCGGTCCGGCAGGCGATCTGGATATCGGGCATCTGCCGGACGGCGTGCGCGACCTGATCCTGCGCGCCGAACGATTCATCTATATCGAGACCCAGTTCCTGCGCGAGCCGCTGGTGGCGGACTGGCTGATCCGGGCGGCGGAGCAGCATCCAGAGCTGGAAGTGATCATTCTGGTACCGCGCGCCCCGGAAATTCTGGAACCGGACGGTGACTGGAGCATCGCCACGAAACACGGCCAGTGGCTGCAGTACCGGAGCATCGATCGATTGAAGCAGGCACTGGGCGCGCGGTTCGGGGCCTACACACTGGTCAGCCGTCAGCACGAAGAGCCGGACGACGAGCCCGAGCACACCGCGCTGGGCGCGAAGGGCGTATATGTCCATGCCAAGACGATCATCGTCGACGATCTGCATGCCATGGTGGGATCGGCCAACCTCAACGGACGCAGTTTCCGACTGGATACCGAGACGGCGATCCTTTGGACCCAGCCCGACGCCGTCAGACACTTCCGGCAGCGGCTCTGGCAGCTTCACCTGGGCACCCTCCTGCCCGACAGCCACGACCCGCTGGAAACGCCGTCGCTGCCCGTCTGGAACCGCGCCGCCGAGGCCAATGCGCGCGCGCGCACCGAACACCGTCCGGGGTTCGCCATCCCCTTCAGGGATGAATGGGCCAGCCTCAATGCCGTGAAGTCCCGTCTGATCCGCGACCGCTATGTCTGATCGGGCCGTCCGGACGGGAACCAACGGCGGCCTGCCGACGTAGAGAACAGCATGAAAGCCTTCGCCGATCTTCTGGACCGCCTGTCCCATGTGCGTTCGCGCAACATGAAGATCGCGCTGATCCGCGACTACATGGCCGGCACGCCCGACCCGGATCGCGGCTTCGCGCTGGCAGCGCTGGCCGGCGGACTGGACCTGAAGACCGCCAAGGCCGGCATGATCCGCGAACTGGCCGCCGCGCGCAGCGATCCCGAACTGTTCCGCCTGTCGTATGACTACGTCGGGGATCTGGCCGAGACGGTCGCCCTGATCTGGCCGGACACGGGGGAGACGCATCAGTCGCCGCCGCTGTCCCACATCGTCGAACGATTGAGCGCGGCCAGGCGCAAGGAGGTGCCGGGCCTGGTCGCGGGCTGGCTCGACAGCCTGAACGCGGACGGGCGCTGGGCGCTGCTGAAGCTGATCACCGGCGGCTTGCGCGTGGGCGTGTCCGCGCGGCTGGCCAAGACCGCGCTGGCGGAACTCGGCGAACCGGACATCGATGACATCGAGGAGGTCTGGCACGCGCTGGAACCGCCCTACGCGCCCCTGTTCGACTGGATCGAGGGCCGGGCCGGACGACCTTCGCTGGAGGACGCACTGGTGTTCCGTCCGCTCATGCTGGCGCATCCGCTTGATGACGCGGACCGCGAGAAGCTGGATCCCCGCGATTTCCGCGCCGAATGGAAATGGGACGGCATCCGGGTGCAACTGGTGCTGAAGGGCGACGAACGGCGCATGTTCTCGCGCACCGGCGACGACATTTCCGGGGCCTTCCCGGACCTGCTCGACGGCCTGTCCGGCGATGTCGTCGCCGACGGGGAACTGCTGGTGATGCGCGACGGGCAGGTCGGCACGTTCAACGAGCTGCAGCAGCGGCTGAACCGCAAGACGGTCTCGGCCGGGATGATGCGCGACTATCCGGCAGGGTTGCGGCTGTACGATATCCTGTTCGATGCGTCCGAGGACCTGCGTGCCCTGCCGTTCGACGAGCGCCGCAAGCGGCTGGAAGGCTGGTACGCAATGCACCGGGATGCGCGGCTGGACCTGTCGCCGCTGGTGCCCTTCGACAGCATCGAACAGCTTGATGCACTGCGCGGTGAACCGCCCCATCCGGCCATCGAGGGCGTGATGCTGAAGCGCGGCGACAGCCCCTATCGCGCGGGCCGGCCGAAGGGGCTCTGGTTCAAGTGGAAGCGCAATCCCTTCACCGTCGATTGCGTGATGATGTACGCCCAGCGCGGCCACGGCAAACGGTCGTCGCTCTATTCCGACTTCACCTTCGGTGCCTGGCGGGAGGGGCAGGACGGCCCGGAGGTGGTGCCCGTCGGCAAGGCCTATTTCGGGTTCACGGATGCGGAGCTCGCCGAACTGGACAAGTTCGTGCGCACCCACACCATCGACCGCTATGGTCCCGTGCGCGCCGTCGAGCAGAAGCTGGTGCTGGAGATCGCCTTCGACGGCATTCACCGCTCGAAACGGCACAAGTCCGGGGTCGCCATGCGCTTTCCCCGGATAAGCCGCATCCGCTGGGACAAGCCGGCCGCGGAAGCGGATCGGCTGGAGACACTGGAAAACATGATCGACGCCACCGCCGCAGACGCGAAACCGGTATAGTAGGTTCCGATCATGGCCCGCACCTACAAACGCAGTTTCACCTATCGTTTCGACCATCCGGTCGAGACCGTCTGGCCGGCGCTGGCCGATACCGCCCGCTTCAACGAGGCGGCCGGCTTCCCCAAGCATGAGATTGAGGAAGTCGAACAGGAAGACGGCTCCGTCCGCCTGTTCGCCGAGGGCAACTTTTCGGGCGTCGAGGTGGCGTGGGAGGATTTTCCAGTCGAATGGGTCTATGGCCAGTGGTTCTGGCACTGGCGCGAGTTCCACAAGGGCCCCTTCGCCACCATCGGCGCCATGGTCACGTTCGAGCGACTGGACGAGGGCGCGGCCTGCAACTGCCACTATGAGGTCAGCGCCACCGCCCGCAGCGCCTTCGGGCACCTGATCCTGAACACCGGATTCTTCCCCCGCGCGGAGAAGGATTTCAGGCGGCTGTGTGCGCAGGTCGCCGACTGGGCCGAGGGGGTCTCGCAGGTTCCCTATCAGGTCGAACCGCACCGGCCCGGCCCCGCCGAGCAACAGCGCATCGACGACATGGTCCGCCATCTTGAGGCCACCGACTACGGCCACGGTCTGGGCCGGAAGCTGGTCGACTGGGTGCTGAACGCGCAGGAGGTCGACCTGGTGCGCATCCGGCCGCTGGTGCTGGCCCGTGCGCTGAACGCGCCGCCGCGCCATGCCATCGAACTCTCGCTTCAGGCGGTGCGCGCGGGTCTGCTGCAACAGCGCTGGGACCTGCTCTGCCCGCGCTGCCGCGGCGCGAAGGTGTTCGTCGACGGCCTTGACCGGCTGCCCGAGGAAGCACATTGCGCGTCCTGCAGGATCGACTACCGGCGCGATTTCGACCGCAACGTCGAACTGACCTTCACGCCGTCCGCGGCGCTGCGTCCGGTCTATGACGGCGAATATTGCCTGGGCGGTCCGATGACCACGCCGCATGTGATGGCGCAGGTGCGCCTTGACCCGCATGCCGAGCGCTCCTGGCCGGGGCAGTTGCCCGCAGGCCCGTACCGTGCCCGCGACCTGCGCGGCGGTCCCTATGTCGAGATCGATCTGGACGCGGACCGTTCACCCGTCCTCATCCTGACCGAGGACGCAGTGATGAGCGGCGAGGACGCGCCTGCAGGCGAGCTGAGGTTCGTGAACCGGGACATCAGGCAGCGCTATGCGGTGATCGAGCGGCGCGACTGGGCCGCCGACGCGCTGACGGCCGCCGAGGTCACCACCCTGCAGGCCTTTCGCGACCTGTGCGCGGCGGAAAGCCTGCGACCGGGCGACAGCGCCGGGGTCAGCCACGTGACGCTGATGTTCACGGACCTGCGCGATTCGACCGCCATGTTCGAACGCCAGGGCGATGCGGAAGCCTATGCCACGGTGCGCGAGCATTTCGTCCATGTGGCGGAGATCGTCCGTCATCACGACGGCGGTGTGGTGAAGACCATGGGCGATGCCGTGCTGGCCGCCTTTGCCGAACCGAAGAACGCGCTGCAAGCCGCGCTGGCGCTTCAGGATGGTCTGGAGGGCTTCAATGTCCGCAACAACACCGATCTGGTGGTGCGCATCGGCCTGCACGCGGGTCCGGCGATGGCGGTCACCCTGAACGGACGGCTGGACTATTTCGGGCGGACCGCCAACCTTGCGGCTCGTCTGGAAAACCAGTCACGCGGCGGCGATATCGTCATGTCCGACGCCGTGCGTCACGACCCGACGGTGCGGGCGCTGGCCGAACGACACGATCCGGTGGCCGAGAAAGCCGCGATCCGCGGCGTTGCCGATGAGATCCGGTTCTGGCGGATCGACCTCGCGCGCGACCGCTGACCCCTACCAGGCGGCCAGCGCGCCCAGCGCGCGATCCGACAGCGCCTTGCGTTTCAGACGGTGCTTGTCGCGGCCCTTGAACCGCTGCCCCAGGTCGGGAAACAGGCCGAAGTTGACGTTCATCGGCTGGAAGGTCTTCGCGTCCGCGCCACCGGTGATGTGGGCGTGCAGCGCACCCAGCGCGGTTTCGGCGGGCGGTGGCGCAATCGTATCCCCCTTCGCTTCCGAAGCCGCCATGCGGCCCGCGATGAGACCGATGGCCGAGCTTTCCACATAGCCCTCGACACCGGTGATCTGTCCGGCGAACCGCAGGCGCGGCATGGCCTTCATGCGCAACTGGTCGTCCAGCAGGCGAGGGCTGTTGATGAAGGTGTTGCGGTGCAGGCCGCCCAGCCGCGCGAACTCGGCTTTCTGCAGCCCCGGAATCATGCGGAAGATGCGCTGCTGCGCGCCGTACTTCAGTTTCGTCTGGAAACCGACGATGTTGTAGAGCGTGCCCAGCGCATTGTCCTGGCGCAGCTGCACCACGGCATACGGCGATTCACCGGTGCGCGGATCGGTCAGACCGACCGGCTTCATCGGACCGTAACGCAGCGTCTCCCGGCCCCGGCTCGCCATCACCTCGATCGGCAGGCAGCCCTCGAAGTAGGGCGTGGATTTCTCCCAGTCGCGGAACTCGGTCTTGTCGCCCTCGGCAATCGCATCCAGGAAGGCGTTGTACTGGTCTTCATCCAGCGGGCAATTGATGTAATCGGCACCGTCGCCGCCCGGCCCGGCCTTGTCGTAGCGGCTCTGGAACCAGGCGATGTCGAAATCGATGCTTTCCTTCGTCACGATGGGCGCGATGGCATCGAAGAAGGCCAGCGCATCCTCGTCGGTGAGCGCCAGGATGGCCTCGCTGAGCGCCGGCGATGTCAGCGGACCGGTGGCGATGATCACGCTCTGCCAGTCCTCCGGCGGCAGGCCCGGCACCTCGCCGCGCGCGATCGTCACCAGCGGGTGCGCTTCCAGCTTCGCCTGCACCGCAGCCGAGAAATGGTCCCGGTCCACGGCCAGCGCACCGCCTGCCGGCAGCTTGTGCTGATCGGCGGACGCCATGATGACCGAGTTCAGGCGGCGCATTTCCTCGTGCAGCAGCCCCACGGCATTCTGTTCGTGATCGTCGGAGCGGAAGGAGTTCGAGCACACGAGTTCGGCCAGACCGTCGGTCTGATGCGCATCGGTGCCCCGTTCGGGGCGCATCTCGTGCACGATGACGGCAACGCCCGCTTCGGCGATCTGCCAGGCGGCTTCGGAACCGGCGAGACCGCCGCCAACGACGTGGATGGGCTGAATGTCTGTCATGCGCGGGAGATAGTCGGAATGACCGCGCGAGACAACCGGTTTGGCCGAAATACGGCCGCGCGTCAGCTGGCGCCGCGTATCGCCCGCGTCACCAGAACGTCGAGGACCTTGTCCTCGCCCAGCACATTGGCGGCCTGCTTCACCAGGCGGCGCTTGATGGATTCGAAGTCGATGGTGCCCTTGCCGTCCTTGTCGGTGACCGAGCGGCTGTAGAATTCGCGCAGGAACGCGTCATGCAGGCGGGGCCGCAGCTTCATCGCCTCTTCGCGGGCGGAATTGTCGACCATCTCCAGGGAAACGTTCAGAAAGATGTAGTGGCGGATGCGGTTGGCCCGGATGATCGGCGCGGTGAGACCTTCCATGCGCATGTAGATCGGTTCGCGGCTGGCCGACTGTTCCAGCGCGGCCTGTTCCGCCTTGGCCTTCTCTTCCGCTTCGCTGCCGGACATCATCATGAAAGCCGCCGCCCCGCCGCCGCCGAGCAGCAGCACGCCCAGCGCGCCGAAAACCACGATCTTCTTCATCTGCAGGGCACTCCCAGGTGCTGGATCAATCCCCTGAGCATGCCGGTTTCGATTTAAGCATCGGTTAATGGCGGAAATTGCGAAAGATTTTCGGCGATCGTTTAAGCGACCTTAAAGAATTTGCGGTCTACTTCTGTCCGATTGAGAGGAGTTTCATCCGCCATGGTTGGCATTTTCGGCAACGGCAACGAGGGTCAGACGCGACAGATCTCGCTGTTCCAGATCGATTCGTCGCTGCTGCAGGGCGCGTTCAATGCGAAGCTGGCACAGAACGCCGCGCGGCAGGCCGGACCGATTACCCAGACCGGCGACAGCCGTTTCGGGCCGGATGTCGTGCCGCCATGGGAGAAACCGCTCAGCCTGCTGGACCTGCCGGACGAGCTTGGGGAACATCTCTCCCAGCAGAAACTGTTCGCCGGCACCGAATCCGGCCTGCGCGCCGACCTCGACAAGACCCAGGAGTCGCTGTTTCGCATCTGGAAGGGCCTGAAGAAGGTTCATGAACTGACGATCTTCGCCGCCGAGGACAAGCGCGCCGATCTGGTACGCGGCCAGTTGCAGAAGCAGTACGAGCGCTATGAGGCCGAGATCGCATCGTTCATCGGCGCGCAGCAGCTTTCGGGCGTGAAGGTGATCGCCGGTCCGCTGGAAACCAACGCCGAAACCGAGACCCGCATCCCTCGCGCCCGCTCGGAATACGAAGGCAAGCGGCTGTTCGGCAGCATCAGCGAGGAAATTGCGGGACTGGGCACGAACACCAGGTTCAACATCAATGTCGTCAAGAGCGACGGGACCAACATCGATCTGGCCGTCGACCTGGCCGACATGGGCGACACGCCGAAATCCCTGGCCGCCATCTCCGAGCACCTGAACAGTGCACTGGAGGCCGCCGAAGTCACCACACGGTTCTTCACCTACGGCGATGGCGACGGCAGGTTCGGGCTGAAGGTCACCCGCTCGATCCTGGAGCAGGTGACGCTGACACCGGTCGATGCCGAACCCGCGATCTATGTCGCGGGCACATCGGGCAACGATGAATTCGCCAAGGGCTCCCTGCGCAAGTTCACCGGGGACGCGGCGGCGCTGACCCAGGTCTATGACGTGAAGACCGAAGTGACCGACGGCAATTCGCAACTGATGGCGTCCGCGCGCGGGCCGAACGGCGAGATCTTCACGCTGGGCACGACCACCGGCGACATCGGCGGACAGGTCGTGGGCGGTGAACAGGACGTCTTCCTGACCCGCTACGACGCGGCGGGCAACGAGGTCTGGCGCAGGCTGGTCGGCGCCACCGACACGGCGGAAGGCTATGGGCTGGCCGTGTCCGCGGATGGCGCGATCGCGATCTCGGGCCGCGTGAACAAGCCGCTGACGGCCACGTCGCCCGACAATGGCATCAACAGCTTCGTCACCCTCTACGATTCGGGCGGCGAGGCGCAATGGACGCGAAACACCGGACCGCAGGCGGTCGATGCCGCCTTCGCCGTCGACTTCGACGCCTCCGGCAATGTGGTCGTCGCGGGTGCCACATCCGGACCGCTGTCGGGCGAAACCCATCAGGGCGGCCAGGACGCTTACCTGCAGCAGTTGTCGGCGGTGAACGGCGCCGTCCTGGGCCAGGTGCAGTTCGGGGATGCGGCCAACCAGACCGCCACGGCGATGACCGTGCGTGACGGCATCGCCTATGTGGCCGGCAATGACGGCGGTCAGGGCTTCATACGCAGCTACGACCTGGGCAACCTGTCTGCCGGTGCGATCATGAACACCCGGCTGGGCGCCGACACCGAGGCAACCCGCATCACCAGCATTACTTTCGACAGCAACGGCAATCTGTTCGTTGGCGGGGATACATCGGATGCCAACCTGACCCTGAGCGGATCGACCACAGGCCAGACGACCGGCACCGGCGATACCGGTGGCGGTGGTGATACGGGTGGTGGCGACACGGGCGGCGGTGACACGGGTGGTGGCGATACAGGCGGTGGCGATACAGGCGGTGGCGACACGGGCGGCCATGAATGCACCCAGCTTGAAATTCTGCTGGGCACCTGCACATCGGGCGGCGGCGGCGGCACGGGTGGCGGTTCCGGTGGCGGCGGATCCGGCGGTGGCGATACAGGCGGGGGTGACACAGGCGGTGGCACGGGCGGCGGCGGAGACTCCGGCGGCGGCACGACCGGCGGCACCATCTCGCTGACTCATGGCGGCGGCACCGACGGTTTCGTGGCCCAGATCGATGTCTCGGATGCCTCGCTGGGGCTGACCGCCTATGTCGGCAGCAGCGAGACCGACCGGGTCAACGACGTGAAGGTCGCATCCAACGGCGACATCTATGTGACCGGCGAGACGCAGGGCGACCTGCACGGCAACAATCTGGTCGGCACCCGCGACGGATTTGTCACGCGCATCGGTGCCGAGGTTTCGACCACGACGTTCAGCGGCATCAACGGCCGCGCGGACGCAAACAGCATCATCGTCGACGAAAGCGGCGATTCCGTGCTGACCCGGCTGGGCATCGGGCATGGCGATATCGGCGATGTCGGATCCCGCACGGTCGCGGCGGCCAGCGCGGTCCGACCCGGCATGTCCTTCTCCATCGCGGTGGACAATGGCGCGCAGCGGCAGATCAAGATCGACAGCGACGATTCGATCCGGTTTCTGGCCTTCAAGGTCAATCGGGTCCTGGGCAATGCCGGGCTGGCCGAGGTCAAGAAGGAAGGCGACTTCGAATTCCTGAAGATCACCGCCAAGGACGACTCGACGATTTCCCTGCGCGGCGGCCGGGACGGTTTCGATGCGCTGCCCGGACTGGGCCTGCGGGAAGGCACCATCTTCGGCAAGGAGATCGAGGAAGACAAATCGGTCTTCGCGCTGGGCTTCGGCGGCTTCATCAACCTGACCGACTTCGAGCAGTCCGAGAAGGCGCGCGATCATCTGGGCTTCACGCTGAACGAGATCGAGAAGGCGTTCGACTTCCTGAGCGAGAAGGAAACCGATCCGCTGGCCAAGCGCCGTCAGGAAGCCCTGCTGCAGCAACCGCCGGAATTCCTGCGGAACCAGATCGCCAACTTCCAGGCCGCGCTGACCCGCCTGTCGGTCTGAGTCGGGCTACCCCGTGCCGAACAGCGCGAACAGGGCCGACACCGTGAACACCGACATCACCGTTCCGATCAGGATCGCCGACGCCGACCGCTGCGTGTAGGTGCCGTAGTACTGTGCCAGCAGAAAGGCATTGATTCCGGCGGGCATCGCCGCATTGATGGTCGCGACCGTCACCCAGAGCGGATCGTTCTCGAACACGTGTGCGGTGAAGAACCAGACGAAGAGCGGCAGGGTCACCAGCTTCATCGTCACCAGCGTCGCACTTTCGCGGATGTCGCCGGCGATGGAAAACTGGGTCAGCGACGCGCCCAGCGCGCACAGCGCCGCCGGCGTCGCCGCAGCCGCCAGCATGTCGATCAGCCGGTCGATGGTCGTCGGCAGCGTCAGCCCACTGGCCCCGAACAGAATCCCCGCCAGCATGCCCAGGATCACCGGATGCACGGCAAGGCTCTTCAGCGACTTCAGCAGGATGGTCAGGATGCTCTGGCGTTCGCCGTGATCGCCCCCGCGCAGGGTCTCGGTCAGGATGGTCGCCAGCGGGATCAGGATCATCGGATGGAAGGTCACGATCATCAGCAGCGGGATCATGCCTTCGTCGCCGAACGCGGTATAGACCAGCGGGATGCCCATCAGCACCGTGTTCGAGAAGGTGGCCGTCATCGCCGCCAGACCCAGTTCCACATTCGGGTTGCGGAAGATGAAGCGGCCGATCGCCATAACCAGCGCGAAGTGACAGAGCGCCGCAGCGAAATAGCCGAGCACGATGGACCATTCGATGCCGCCTTCCGGCAGCCCGCGCCCGAACAGGCGGAACAGCAGGGCCGGGATAGCCGCATAGAAGACGAAGTTGGTCAGCGCCTTGATGCCGGCCTCTCCGGCCAGCAGGGGCGAGCGGCCCAGCGCATAGCCGATGGCGATCAGCGCGAAGACCGGAAAGACAACCTCAAAGACCGCGCCCACCTAGGCAGCGCCCCCGCGCCGCGCGGTTTTCATCTCAGCCTTTCCGCGTGAAACGGGAAAGGTAGGCCTTGGGTTCGGGGCCCGAATGGCTTTCCTCGAAGGCGTCGATGGCCGAGCGGATCGCCGCGTCGATGGGCAGGTTCTCCCACTGGCGCATCAGACGCTTCTGGATGCGCACCGCCTGCGGGCCCGACGCCAGCAGCGACTCCAGCCATGCCTCAACCTGATCGTCGATCCGGCCCTTCGGGGTGACCTGCTGGATCAGACCGCACTGTTTCGCGTCCTGCGCGTCGATCATGTCGCCAGTCAGCAGGATCTCGGCGGCCTTGCCCCAGCCCATGATGCGCGGCAGCAGCACGGCCTCGATCACGCTCGGCATACCGACGCGCACTTCGGGCATGCCCAGCTTCGTGCCTTCCTCGGCAACGCGCATGTCGCAGACCGCCGCCAGTTCAAGCCCCGCGCCCAGGCAGAAGCCGTTGATGCGTCCGATGACCGGCATCGGCAGCATGCGCACCTCGTTGATCGCGCGGTGCAGGTTGGTGATGAATTCGCGCGCCGAGGGCGCATCCAGTTCGGACATCTCGTCGATGTCCGCCCCGCCGACGAAGGCCTTGTCCCCCGCCCCGGTCAGCACGACCGCGCGCAGGTCCTTGTCCTTCGACAGGGCGTGCGCGGCCTTGCGCAGCTCGTGATTCATCGCCGTGGACATGGCGTTCAGCTTCTTCGGACGGTTCAGCGTGATCGTCGCGATCTCGCCGCCCTTGCGCATCTCGCGCGCGACCTGGATGTATTCGTAGTCGGTCATGGTTCTTCTTACCTCTCAGGAACTCCCGCCCGCCATCCTTGTCTCAGGCGGGTCACCCCCGCCTTGTGCGGGGGGTCCGGTGCAGCTTTGCTGCAAGTCATCTGGTCGCCGGATGCCCGCGCGAGGCGGGCATGACACCTGCCGGTACGGAACGCTACCCCGTGATGTCCGCCCAGAACTGGTCCGCACCCCGGCTGACGGAGCGTTCGCCGAGCTTCTTCCACCAGTAGCGCTGGTTGCCGAATTCCGATCGCCAGGACCACAGCCTGCGCGTCGCAAAATGCAGGTTGTGTTCGTAGGTGAAGCCGATGGCGCCATGGGTCTGGTGACCGACCGAGGCGCCCGTCCCTGCTGCTTCCGAGGTACGGGCCTTGGCAGCGGCGATCAGATACTCGGCGTTCCGGCCTTCGTCCAGCGCGGCGAACGGCGCTTCGGCGATCACGCCGGACGATGCCGCCTCGCCTGCCATGCGTGCCATTTCCTGCTGGATCGCCTGGAACTTGCCGATGGGCCGTCCGAACTGCGTGCGCTCGTTGGCGTACTGCACGGTCTGCTGCAGCACCTTCTCCAGCGCACCGGCGATCTGCGCCGCCCGGATCATCGCGCCGTACTGCATGATGCCGTCGGCAGGCACATCGTTCGGCAGCGGCTTCAGATCGACCGACGCGCCATCAAGCACCACATCGTTGCGCGGTTCCCTGGCGACATTCTCGCCGTCCGAGACCGACGCCGCCTTCGACATCTCCAGCAGCCCGATCTTCGCACCGGATTCATCCTCGACCACGACAACGGCATGACCGGCCTGCGATGCCCAGGGCACGCGCTTCGCCGTACCCGACAGCTTCGCCCCGTCGAGTTTCAGCGCACCACGCCCGTCGATCACCGTCGACACACCGTCCGGCACCCCGAACCCGGCCTTCTCGGCCAGCCAGGTCGCCAGAATGGTCTCGCCGATGGGCACCGGTGCGGCGTGATAGCCGCTGGCCACCAGCAGGACATGGGCATCGCGCCATTCGCCGCCGACGCCGCCGTTCTCTTCCGAGACCAGCGGACGGGTGAGGCCCTGCGCCTCGACTTCATCCCACAGACCGCCGTCGCTCTTGCCCTGGTCGAACTCGGTCAGCAGTTCCTTGGTCACCCGGTCGCCGAACAGCCCGTTGACGCTGTCGGTCAGGATATTGCGAAGTTCACTCATCTGAGACCCAGCCCCCGTGCAATGATGCCGCGCAGGATCTCGCGCGTGCCGCCGCGCAGGCTGAACGACGGCGCCTCCTGCATCAGGAACGCCAGCACTTCCTGGAAGTCGGTGCCGTCCTTCAGGGTCGGCTCGTCCCCCAGCAGCCGCTGTGCGATCTCGGGCAACGCCTGTTCGAAGACGCCGCCGACGTCTTTCACCACGCTGGCTTCCAGCGCCGGGTTCTCGCCGCGCTGCAGCTTGCCGGCGACCGCCAGCGACATGCGGCGCAAGGTCATCACGTGCGCCGTCAAGCGGCCCAGTTCCTCGTTCAGCGCGGGATCGTCGGCGTCCTTCGCCAGGCGCAGCATCTCGATCACCAGCTGGATGCAGGACAGGTAACGCTCCGGCCCGCTGCGTTCGAACGCCAGTTCCGACGTCACCTGCTTCCAGCCATTGCCGACGGTGCCGATCACGCGGTCATCGGGCACGAACACCTCGTCGAAGACGCATTCGTTGAAATGATGCTGACCCGCCAGATTGATGATCGGGCGGATGTTCAGACCGTCCGACTTCATGTCGATCAGATACTGGGTCAGCCCCTCATGCTTGCTGGCCGGATCGCTGTCGTTGCGGAACAGGCCGATCATCCAGTCGGCGGTGTGCGCGCCGGACGTCCAGACCTTGGTGCCCGACAGCTTCCAGCCGCCGTCGACCTTCACGGCCTTGGCGCGGGTTGCGGCCAGATCGGAACCGGAATCGGGTTCGGACATGCCGATGCAGAAGCTGAACTCGCCCGCCGCGATCTTCGGCAGGAAGAACTCGCGCTGCTCCTCGGTGCCGATGTTCAGGATCATCGGCCCGGACTGGCGATCCGCCACCCAGTGCGACGCCACCGGCGCGCCCGCTGCCAGCAGTTCCTCCAGCAGCACATATCGTTCCAGGAAGGTGCGCTCGTGGCCGCCGTATTTCTTCGGCCAGGTCATGCCGATCCAGCCCTGCTGGCCCAGCTTGCGCGAAAATTCCCGGTCCCGGCCCATCCAGTTGAAGGCCCGGTCCACCGGACGTTTGTCCGCCATGGCCTCGTCCAGGAAGGCACGCACGTCACCGCGCAGCGCTTCCGCCTCGGGCGGCAGTGTCAATGGCTCGAAATTGAAGAATCCCATTCGGTCGGTCCTTTCTACAGCGGAATCCTGTCTGACGGAATCTTCAAGCAGGATTCCAAGACAGGTGAGGTTCATGCGAGTTGTGTTTCGGCAATTGACCCGAATCCGGGTCAATTGCCGAAACAACCCTACTCCCCGGCAGGCAACCTACCAGCGGCTGACATATCGTCAATTGCCTGAGGGGTACGGCAGCCATGTCCGTTCGGTTCGGTGCGACGCATGGGCTTGCGCCCCGCCGCCTGCCGCCATAGCGTCGTCTCCGGCATTCAGGGAGGCAGAGATGGCAGCAAGCAATCAGCGGACGGGCGGACAGTTACTGGTGGACTCGCTTGTCCATCACGGTGCGGATCTGGCGTTCTGCGTGCCCGGCGAAAGCTACCTCGCCGCGCTGGACGCGCTGCATGACGCACCGCAGATCCGGCTGATCACCTGCCGCCAGGAAGGCGGCGTCACCATGATGGCCGACGCCTACAACAAGCTGACGGGCAAGCCCGGCATCGCCTTCGTGACCCGCGGCCCCGGTGCCACCAACGCCTCGCCCGGCCTGCATATCGCGCATCAGGATTCGTCGGCCATGATCCTGTTCATCGGCCAGGTCGCCCGCGACCAGACCGAGCGCGAGGCGTTTCAGGAGCTGGATTACCGCCGCTTCCTCAGCCAGCTGACCAAATGGACCGGCGAACTGGAGGACGCCGCCCGCGCCACCGAGTTCGTCAGCCACGCCTTCCACACCGCCATGGCGGGCCGTCCCGGCCCCGTCGCGATCTCGCTGCCCGAGGACATGCTGACCGACCACGCCGAGGGCGCGCTGGGCAGCACCTATCACGCGCCCGACTACGCGCCGACGCCAGGCGACATGGCGAGGTTCGAACAGATGATCGCCGAGGCCAAGCGCCCGGTGATGATCGTCGGCGGCGGGCGCTGGTCGGAAGAAACCGGACGCAAGGTCTCGAAATTCGCCGAAGCCAACGACATCCCGCTGATGACCTCGTTCCGGTGCCAGGATTTCGTGGACAACACCGGTCCCGCCTATGCGGGCGTCGCGGGTATCGCGCCCGATCCGGAACTGGTGCAGTCGATCAAGACCGCCGATCTGGTGATTGTTCTCGGCGCGCGCATGGGCGAGATGACGTCAGGCCGCTATTCCTATCTGGCGATCCCCCGCCCGGTGCAGAAGCTGATCCACATCTATCCCGACCCGGAAGAGATCGGCCGGGTCTATCAGTGCGATCTGGGGCTGGTGGCGACACCGGCCGGGTTCGCGGGAGCCATCGAGAATATCGCCGTCCGGGCGGACAAGGGTGTCGCCAGGGCCGCCCACGACCGCTACATGGCCTTCACCGAACCGACCGAGATGGCCGGACCGGTGCAGATGGCCGAGATCATCCACCACATCACCGAGAAGCTGCCGCCGGACACGATCGTCACCAACGGCGGCGGCAATGCGACCGTCTGGGTGCACCGCTTCATGCGCCACAAGCGCTACCGCACCCAGCTTGCGCCGACCTCCGGTTCCATGGGCTATGGCGTTCCGTCGGCGGTCGCCGCCAAGCTGGTGCATCCCGACCGGCATGTGCTGAGTTTTTCCGGCGACGGCTGCTTCATGATGAACGGGCAGGAGTTCGCGACCGCCGCGCAATATGACCTGCCCATCGTCTTCATCGTCGTGAACAACGGCATGTACGGCACCATCCGGATGCATCAGGAGCGGGAATACACCGGACGCATCGTCGCCACCGATCTGAAGAACCCGAACTTCGCCAGGCTGGCCGAGGCCTATGACTGTTTCGGTGCGGTGGTGGAGAAGACCGAAGAGTTCTATCCGGCGCTGGAAAAGGCGCTGGCGGAGAAGGGGCCGAGCATCATCGAGATCCGCATCGACCCGGATGTGCTGTCGCCGACGACCACGATCAGCGGTCTTGTGGCGGCCGGTCAGAAGAAGAAATAGGTCAGCGCACGATCGAGCTGGTCTGCCAGGCGTCGATCACCTTGCCGTCGCGGATCAGTTCGACCAGAAGCTGATAGGTACCGGCGGTCAGACGCCCCCGGTTGCGCTTGCCCGACCATTTGAAGGACTGGGCCTGATTCTTCGGATGCGGCTTGTCCGTGTTCTCGAAGAAGACCGCGCCGTCCGGTCCGTTGATCCGGGTCCTGACCACGTCGCCCTGGCGGATGCCGTAGATCGAGACCCAGCCGAGAAGGGCGGGGCTGTTGCGGCTGATCTCGCCGAGGTGCGCACGGCCTTCCCGGATTTTGCCGCTGTCCAGGTCGGTATCGCCATAGAGGCCGATCGTGATGATCCCGCCGGGTCGGTAGGCCACGGCCTCGCGCACATCCTGATCCCACATGTCCTGAAACGAAGCGCCGCAGGCTTCTGCCGCCGCATCGGCGCCGCGATAGGGGTCGACCACCTGCTTGCCGCGGCGCACCGACAGGTGCACATGCGGGAACGCCGCCGCACCGGACATGCCGACCAACCCGAGCACGTCGCCCTTGGCCACCGTCTGGCCCTTGCGGACCGAAACCGAGCCACGCCGCAGGTGGCAATATTGCGTCTGCCAGCCGTCTCCGTGATCCAGCAGGACACCGTTGCCGCAGTCCCTGCCCTTGAGCGCCGCCGATCCGCCAAGCTCGCGCACATCGATGTCCTGCATGCCGTCGCGGATGCCCAGAACCGTGCCGCCCGCCGAGGCGACGACCTCGACGCCGTCGCGCATCATCTGAAGGTCGCGCAGCCGGAAGTCCGTGCCCTTGTGGCCGTCATAGGTGAGCGGACCGCAGGTGTGTTCGCGGGCACCCGGCCCGGGATCCACATCGACATACTGCTGGATGAAGCATTCCTGGTTCATCTCGCAGCGCAGGGGCAGACCCAGCGAGATATCGGCCGCTGACGCAACGCCAACACTGCCGATCAGCGCTGCAAGACCCCAGATGCTACGCAGAATGTACATGCAACCCCGAAAGACTGTGGCGGCCTATGCCGCCTGGGATGCGCTCCCGCCCGAAATCAGGGCGTAGACCGCATCGGCGGACTGTGCACCGCGCAGCTTCTCGCAATTGCTGCGGTCGCGCAACAGCCGGGAAATCTTCGACAGGGCCTTCAGGTGATCGGCGCCCGCCTGTGCGGGTGCCAGCAGCAAAAACAGCAGATCGACGGGCTGGCCATCGACCGCGTCGAAATCGATCGGCTCCTTCAGGCGCACGAACAGGCCGCTGATCTTCTCGATCTCGCCGATCCGCCCGTGCGGGATGGCCACGCCGTCGCCCACGCCGGTGGTGCCCAGACGTTCGCGCTCCAGCAGCGTATCGAAGATCAGCCGCTCATGCAGACCCGTCGCCGTCGCCGCGTGCCGGGCCAGCGCCTGCAGAACCTGCTTCTTGCTGCCGGCCTTGAGGTCGATCACGACCCCTTTCGGATCAAGAATATCGGTGATTTCCACTACTGCCACCTTGTCTGTTCCAACATCACGCCGTCGCGCGCGGGCCTGAGGATGATCTCAGGTTTCGCTGGGATCGATCCAGCCGATATGGCCGTCCGTCCGGCGGTACACGACATTCAGCCGGTCATTGCCCAGATTCCTGAACATCATCACGGGCTGGTCGGCCAGATCCATGCGCATGACCGCATCGGATACTGTACAGGCCGGAATGAAATCGCGCATCTCCGCAATCACCGTCGGCGCATCGCCCTGAGGCTCGTCTTCCTGCTCCGCGGCCTGCTCGGCGGCCAGCACATAGGCCTGCGCCGCCGCGGCGGCACCGACACGCTTCTGATCGGCGTGGTGATCGCGCAGCCGGCGCTTGTAGCGGCGCAGCTGCTTCTCGATCTTCTCGGCGGCATCGTCGAAGGCCGCATGGGCGTCGCCCGCACTGCCGCGGCTTTTCAGATAGATATCCTGACCGACGTGAATCTGGCAGTCGGCCTGCACGCCGCCCGCGTCCTTGGTGAAGGTGGCGCTGCCTTCGATGGCATCACCGAAATATTTTGATACGGCAGCTTCCAGGCGCTCCGTCACGCGCTGCGGAAGCGCGTCGCCCAGTTCGATATGCTTGCCTTGAATTGTAATATGCATGGTTCCCCTTCATGGCCGGGATTGAATGGTTCAGCATCGCGTTGCGGCACCGGCCCTCGAAGCGGCGCGGACCATAGGTTTGGTGCCAGGGCAAGTCAACCCGCCCGGAGGACACCCGTTCAGCGCGCCATGTCAAGCTGCATGCGCTTCGCGCGACGGCGCTGAACCGACGAAGGAATCCGCATGGCTTCCCTGTATTTGGCCACGGTGCGGCGCGCGATATCGACGCCGTCCGCCTTCAGTATCTCCACGATCCGGTCGTCAGACAACACCGCTTTTGGTGTTTCCTCGTCGATCAGATTCTTGATTCGATGCCGCACGGCCTCGGCCGAATGGGCTTCACCGCTGCCGGTCGACGGGATCGAGGCGGTGAAAAAATACTTCATCTCGAAGATACCACGCGGCGTGCCGATGTATTTGTTCGACGTCACACGGCTGACGGTGCTTTCGTGCATGCCGATGGCGTCGGCGATGGTCTTCAGGTTCAGCGGCCTGAGGTACTGCACGCCCATGGCGAAGAAGCCGTCCTGCTGGCGCACCAGTTCGGTCGCCACCTTCATGATCGTGTTGGCCCGCTGTTCCAGCGATTTCACCAGCCAGTTGGCGTTGTTGTAGCATTCGGTCAGATAGGTCTTGTCCTCGGCCTTCTTCGTGACCGCGCTGATTTCCGTGTAGTAGCGGTTGTTGACCAGCACGCGCGGCAGGGTCTCGGGGTTCAGTTCGATGGACCAGCCGCCGTCGGCGGTCTGACGCAGCAGGACATCGGGGATCGCCGTGTGGGCGGTCTCGGTTTCGAACTGCAGGCCGGGCCGGGGATCCAGACGCTTCAGCTCGCGGATCATGTCGATCAGGTCTTCCTCGTCGACGCCGCATTCGCGCATCAACGCCGGGTAATCCTGCTTGCCCAGCAGTTCCAGGCGCTCGACCATGGCCTGCATGGCCGGATCACAGCGGTCCTGTTCGCGCAGCTGCAGCAGCAGGCATTCCTTCAGGTCGCGGGCACCGACGCCTGTGGGATCCAGCCCCTGCACCGCCACCAGCGCCGACGCGGCAACTTCGGTATCGCACCCCAGACGTTCTGCCAGATCCTCCAGCGTTTCACGGAAATAACCGTCCGGTTCCAGCGAATCGATGATGGTCTGCGCCACGATCCGCACCGTCGGTTCCAGCACGGCGATGTTCAGTTGCGCCGACAGATGATCGCGCAGCGAGGCTTCATTGCTCAGCGTGTTCTCCAGGCTGAGGTCCATGTCCTCGAACTTCGACGAGCCGCCGTTGCCCATCGCGCCCAGACTGCCGCCGCCCACATCCATGGCGGATGCGGGTGTCGTATCGGCGGGCGGCGACCGGTCGGAAACGCCATCCTCGCCGTGCATGTCCTCGTAGCGCGCGTCCATGGCGGAATCGGCCTCGGCCTGGCCCGGCTTGGCCGCGTCGATGGACATTTCCTTCACGGGTTCGTCGTCGAATCCGTCCGACCGTTCCGCCTTCTCGCGTCCGACCGCACCGTCGGTCCCCGGATCCTGCAGCAGCGGATTGCGCTCCAGTTCCTGTTCCACGAAGGAGGTCAGCTCGATATTGTTCAGCTGCAGCAGCTTGATCGCCTGTTGCAGCTGCGGCGTCATGACAAGGCTCTGGCCCTGCCGCATCTCCAGCCTGGGAGTCATTGCCATGGCAGTTACAGCCTGAACCGTTCGCCGAGATAGACCCGGCGCACGTCATCATGGTTGACGATATCGTCCGGCGTGCCTTCGGTCAGCACCCGCCCGTCGTGCAGGATGTAGGCGCGGTCGATCAGGTCCAAGGTCTCGCGGGCGTTGTGATCGGTGATCAGCACGCCCAGCCCCCGGTCCTTCAGATGGAACACCAGATCCCGGATTTCGCCCACGGCGATGGGATCGATACCGGCCAGCGGTTCGTCCAGCAGCATGAAGGATGGCCGCGACGCCAGCGCCCGCGCGATCTCGACACGCCGGCGCTCGCCGCCCGACAGCGCCACCGACGGCGTCCGCCGCAGATGGGTCAGCGTGAATTCGCCCAGCAGGTCTTCCAGCATCTGTTCGCGGATGTCGCGTTCCTTCTCGACGACCTCCAGCACCGCCCGGATGTTCTGCTCCACCGTCAGGCCCCGGAAGATCGAGGCTTCCTGCGGCAGGTATCCGACGCCCAGCCGGGCGCGGCGATACATGGGCAGCGTCGTGATGTCGTGGCCGTCCAGGCTGATCTGTCCATAATCGGCGGCGATCAGACCGGTGATGATGTAGAAGCAGGTGGTCTTGCCCGCGCCGTTCGGCCCCAGCAGGCCGACCGCCTCGCCGCGCTCGACATACAGCGAGACGTCGCGCAGGACGGGGCGCTTCTTGTAGCGCTTGCCCAGGTTGCGCGCTTCCAGCCCGCTGCTGCGATGGACCAGCCGCGGCCCCTCCTCGGAGGCATCTATCGGAATGTCGCCGCTCAGATCCATCGTTCGGTCGGTCTTCCTCAGTTGCTCTTCGACTTGTCGGGACGGAAGATGCCCTTGACCCGGCCACGCTGCCCCGCATCCAGCGTCGTGACACCCGAATTGAGGTTCATCACCAGGGTCTGTCCGGTCAGCACGTTCTCGTCGCGGAAAAGCTGCACCCCGCCTTCCAGCTGCATGGTGCCGGCATCCACATTGTACAGGCCGCGCCGTCCGGTGGCGCGTTCCTTGGCCGTGATGATCACCACGCTGCCGATCGCCTCCAGCCGCGAGATCGCACCGCCGACATCCGCACCGCCGCCCTTGCCGTCCTGCCGGTAGGTCACGCGCAGCTCATCGGTCCTGAGCGTCATCCCGCCCTGCACGGCATCGACATTGCCCGTGAAGATCGCCAGTTGCTGTTCCTGCCTGACTTCCAGATTGTCCGCCTCGATCTCGATCGGCGCATCGGGATCGCGTCCCGGCACCTGTTGCGCCAGCAGCCCTGTCGGCAGGGCCAGCACCAGCATCATGAACAGAAATTTCCGGACCATCAGTTCGCTACTCCACCCGGTTCGATGACCAATTTGACATCACCGCTCAATAAGAGAACGTTACCATTCTCGCGAATGGCGAAACGGCGGGCCTCGAACCGGCCAAAGGGACCATGCCCCGTCACCGGCCCGCCGCCGTCGATCTCCCCTTCGTTCAGCTTGATCACCGCATCGGCCGCATGGAACTCGTTCCCCTCGTCAGTGAACAGCGCGACGTCCCCGTTCAGTGTCAGTTGCGCCGATTCCCGATTGAACTGCCCCGTATTGGCCGACAGGTGCATCCAGGTGCCCTTGTTGGTGGTCGTGTCGCCGGCGAGCGTCGTCAGATGAACCAGCTCGGGCACATTCGCGTCCTGCACGACCTGTTCGGCGGTAACGTTGACCTTCTTGTCCCCGCCGCTGACGAAGCGCGCGTTCGTCATGGTCGAGGAGGGCGTGGTCTTCGCGACTTCCGCGAAGTCGATCGCCTGCCCGTTCTGCCGTTCGGCGAACTGCGGCCAGACGATGATCGCCAGCACCATCAGCGCCGAGAGGCCGAACAGCAGGTATTTCAGCAGAACCACATGCGTCTTGCGCCGGGTCGACCGCTGGCCGGCCATTTCCTCGCGGGGCGCGACGTTCCAGCGGCGCGCGGGGCTCTGATCCTGTTCGATATGACTCACTGGATGCCCGTCCTGAGACAGTCGTGCAGATGCAGCAGGCCGACCGGCCTGTCGCCGTCCATGACGAACAGGCTGGTGATCTTGCGGCGGTTCATCTCGCCCATCGCTTCCGCGGCCAGCGTCCCGCTTTCGATGGTCAGGGGCGCCCGGTTCATCACGTCGTCGACCGTGGCCGCCAGCAGATCCTGGCGTTCCTCCATCCCGCGCCGCAGGTCGCCGTCGGTGATCAGCCCGGCCAGCGCGCCGTCATCATCCACGATTCCGGCACAGCCGAGGCTCTTCGTCGTCATCACGATCAGCGCGTCCGACATCCGGGTGCCGGCCTTCACCACCGGCATCTCGTCACCGCGATGCATCAGGTCATCCACCTTCAGCAGCTTGGCTCCCAGCTTGCCGCCCGGATGGAAGCGCCGGAAGTCATCGGCGGTGAAATGGCGTTTCTCCAGCAGCGCGACCGCCAGCGCATCCCCCATCGCCAGCATCATCGTCGTCGATGTCGTCGGCGCCAGCCCGTTGGGGCAGGCTTCCTCGAACGGCGGCACGATCAGCGCCACGTCCGCCGCGTCGCCCATCGAGCTCTTTGCACGGCCCACCATGACGATCACCTTGATCTGGTTCAGGGCGGCAAAGCTCATGATATCGGCCAGTTCGCTGGTCTCGCCGGAGTTGCTGAGGCAGATCACCGTGTCGTGGCGGGTGACCATGCCCAGATCGCCGTGACTGGCCTCGCCCGGATGAACGAAGTAGGCGGGCGTACCGGTGGAGGCCATGGTCGCCGCGATCTTGCGCGCGACATGTCCGCTCTTGCCCATGCCCGTCAGGATCACGCGGCCCGGGGTCGCCAGCACGATCTCGACGGCTTCGGCAAACGCATCGTCCAGCGCGTCGGCCATGGCCGAGAGCGCCGCCGCCTCGGTCCGGATGACCTGCTTGCCGATATCGACGATGGCGGACGTGCCGTCCGATGCCGTGGACCGTATCTGATCGGCCATGCGGTTCGTTTTCTCCCCTGGCAGGATGGGCGCTCCGTCGGGAGCATCAAGATTCGTGCCAATAATGGCCACTCGCGCGTCCGTTTGCAATGGCACGAAGGTTGCCTGACACGCGGCAAACCTAGGGTGCAGAGCTTGCCGCAACCTGAACGGCCGACGGACGCGCGTCACGAATGCGCGAAAATATCCGTTTCGGGCCAGCCCGCCAGATCCAGTTCCGCCCGCGTCGGCAGGAAACGGAAGCAGGCGTCGGCGATGCCATCGCGCCCTTCGCGTTCCAGTCGCGGGACCAGCACATCCATCAGCTGATGCAGGTACAACACATCCGACGCCGCATATTCCTTCTGCGCGTCGGTCAGATCGTCCGCCCCCCAGTCCGATGACTGCTGCTGCTTCGAGATATCGACTCCGATCAGTTCGCGGCAGATGTCGCGCAGGCCGTGCCGGTCGGTGTAGGTCCGGCAGAGCCTGCTGGCGATCTTGGTGCAGAAGACCGGCGCGGTATCGACGCCCAGGCCGGCTTTCAGGGACGCGATGTCGAACCGGGCGAAGTGAAAGATCTTCAGCACCCCGGTATCCGCCAGCAGCGCCTTCAGGTGCGTGGCGGCAGGACCGCCCGGCCGGATCTGCACCAGATGGGCGTCGCCATCCCCGGCGGAAAGCTGCACCAGACACAGGCGGTCACGTCCCGGAATCAGGCCCATGGTTTCGGTATCGACGGCGACACGGTCGCCAAAGCTGAGGCCCGAGGGCAGATCGTCACGATGGAAGTGGATGGTCACGGTCAGATGTTCTCCGGTCAGGTTCGTTGGGTCATGCTGGCGCAACCGTCATCACGCGATTGCCAATGTTCGGCGGGCAGGTTAGACCGATTGCCTCAAGGGATCATTCCTTCTTTCAGGAGATGGGCAATGCGCGGCAGCCGGGTTGCGGTTTTTGGCGGATCGGGTTTCATCGGCCGGTATCTGGTCAAGCGGCTGGCCCATGCCGGCGCGAACGTCACGGTGGCCGTGCGCGACCCGCAGGGTGCCCAGTTCCTGAAGCCGATGGGCGATGTCGGCCAGATCACCCCGCTCTATGCCAACGTCCGCAAGCCGAAGTCCGTGGCGCAGGCGCTGCAGGGGGCCGACATGGTGGTCAACCTGGTCGGCGTGCTGGATCAAGGGTCACAGCCCTTCGCGGGCGTTCACGTGGCGGGCGCGAAGAACATCGCCACCGCCGCCGCCGAACTCGGCATCGCGCGGTTCGTTCAGGTCTCGGCCATCGGTGCCAGCGCGGACAGTCCCGCGCTGTATGCGCGCACCAAGGCCGCGGGCGAGAAGGCCGTGCGGGAGGCCGTTCCGACCGCCACGATCCTGCGCCCCTCGGTGCTGTTCGGACCGGAAGATGATTTCCTGAACCGGTTCGGCGCCATGTCGCGGATCATGCCTTTCCTGCCGCTGATCGGCGGTGGAGAGACCCGGTTCCAGCCGGTCTATGTCGGCGACGTGGCCGATGCGATCGTGGCGGCGCTGACCATGGATGCGGCGCAGGGGCAGACCTACGAGCTGGGCGGACCCAAGATCATGACTTTCAAGGAGGTCCTGGAGTTCATCCTGTCGGTCACCAAACGTCCGGCCCTGCTGGTGCCGCTGCCGTTCCCGGTGGCGAAAGCCATCGGCACAGTGACGCAGTTCCTGCCGTCCCCGCCGCTGACACGCGATCAGGTGGTCATGCTGGAGACGGACAATGTCGTGGGCGACGGCGTGCCGGGCTTTGACGCGCTGGGCATCGACAAGCCGGCCACCATCGAGGCGGTTGCGCCGGCCTATCTGGAACGCTTCCGCAAGCCCAGCCAGCAGGACGCCGCGGACTACGGCTGAACGCCGGGGTGCCGCAGCAGGCATCGCGCACCGATCATTCGGGTTCGAACGCCGTATCGTCCTGATTCGAAATATCCGGCAAGTACATACCTGCCATACCGCAACAATCTTGCCAAACCGCGTCAACATTATTGACTTAAGTGGTCAAAACCAACTAAAGACCGGCGCGGCGGGTTTGGCGACACGACGCTTGCCTTAATGGTGCAGGCTGGCCATATTCCGCTTCCATGCGCGCGACAGCGTGATCATGGTCAGGGGTGGTCGGGAAAGCCGGTTTCTTGCGGGAGAAAACCCGTGGATCGGTCCGAACGCGTCCCCGAAAGAAACCGGGCAAACCCGCCCGGCCGACAACAGGCAGCAATGCCGCGACCGCCGTCTGACCGACGACGGCCGTGCTCGATCATGCGGCAGGACCGGCGCACGCCGGACAGATGTCATGCATGTACGACGGGGCCCCATCGAGTACGGCAGTCGATTTGAGATGATGGAGTTCGTATGACGCGCAAGACTGAGACCCCACGCGCCTTTGGACTGCCGCCCAAGCAGGGCCTGTATGATCCAGCCAACGAGCACGATGCCTGCGGCGTCGGCTTTGTCGTTGATATCAAGGGCCGAAAATCGCACGACATCGTCTCGCAGGGCCTGCAGATCCTGGTCAACCTGACCCATCGCGGTGCCGTGGGCGCCGATCCGCTGGAAGGCGACGGCGCGGGCATCATCATCCAGATTCCGCACGATTATTTCACCGAGGTCTGCGACTTCGACCTGCCCGAGCCGGGCCAGTACGGCGTGCTGAACTGCTTCCTGCCGAAAGAGCAGGCGGTGCGCGTGCTGTGCGAGAACATCATCGACCGCTTCGTGGTCAGCGAGGGCCAGAACATCCTGGGCTGGCGCGACGTGCCCGTGAACCGCGACGGCATCGGCGACAGCGTGCTGGCCGTCGAGCCCGTGATCCGTCAGGTCTTCGTGGGCCGCGGCAAGAACATGGCCGATCAGGACGCCTTCGAGCGCAAGCTGTTCGTGATCCGCAAGCAGATCGCCAATGAGGTCCGCAAGGTCGAACATGCCGGTGCGCAGCAGTTCTATGTCACGTCCTCGTCCAGCCGCACGATCTGCTACAAGGGCATGCTGCTCGCCAATCAGGTCGAGACCTATTATCTGGACCTGCAGGACAGCCGCGTGGTCTCGTCGCTGGCGCTGGTGCATCAGCGTTTCTCGACCAACACGTTCCCCGCATGGCCGCTGGCGCATCCGTTCCGGATGATCTGCCACAATGGCGAGATCAACACGGTGCGCGGCAACGTCAACTGGATGGCGGCCCGCGGCCAGGCGCTGGAATCGGAACTGCTGGGCGAGGACCTGCGCAAGGTCTTCCCGCTGATCCCGGACGGCCAGTCGGATTCCGCATGCTTCGACAACGCGCTGGAGTTGCTGGTGGCCGGCGGCTACTCGCTCAGCCACGCGATGATGATGCTGATCCCGGAAGCCTGGGACAACAACCCGCTGATGGATGAGGACCGCCGCGCGTTCTACGAACATCATGCCGCCCTGATGGAGCCGTGGGACGGCCCCGCCGCCGTCGCCTTCACGGACGGTCGCCAGATCGGCGCGACCCTGGACCGCAACGGCCTGCGCCCGGCCCGCTATATCGTGACCGCCGACGACCGCGTCATCCTGGCCTCGGAAGCCGGCACCCTGCCCGTCGCCGAGAAGGACATCGTCCACAAGTGGCGGCTGCAGCCCGGCAAGATGCTGCTGATCGATACCGAGCAGGGCCGCATCATCGCCGACGACGAGATCAAGGCGACCCTGTCGCAGGCCAAGCCCTACGGCGACTGGGTGGCCGACAGCCAGCTGCGCGTGCGGGACCTGCCGCCGGCCAGCGCGCCGATGCGCCCGAACCATGAGACCCTGCTGGATCTGCAGCAGGTGTTCGGCTACACGCAGGAAGACCTGAAATTCCTGATGCAGCCCATGGCCGAGACCGGTGCCGAGGCCATCGGATCGATGGGCAACGACGTGCCGATCCCGGCACTCTCGTCGAAGGGCAAGCCGCTCTACAACTACTTCAAGCAGCTGTTCGCGCAGGTCACCAATCCGCCGATCGATCCGATCCGCGAGGAACTGGTGATGTCGCTGCTGTCCTTCATCGGACCGCGCCACAACCTGCTGGAACTGGGCGGCGGCGCCCATGTCCGGCTGGAGATGAAACAGCCGATCCTGACCAATGAGGATCTGGAGAAGATCAGGCACATCGAGGATGTGCCGAGCAACGACTTCCACGCCCAGACCCTGGACGCGATCTACCCCGCGTCGGAAGGCGCGGACGGCATGCGCGTGCGGATCGCCGAACTGCAGGCGGAAGCCGAGGAATGCGTGCGCCGGGGCGAGAACATCATCATCCTGTCCGACCGCCGGGTGGATGCGGACCACGTGCCGGTGCCCGCCCTGCTGGCGACCTCGGCGGTGCACCATCATCTGGTGCGCACGGGCCTGAGAACATCCGTTGGCCTGGTCGTGGAGACCGGCGAGGCCCGCGAAGTGCATCATTTCTGCGTCCTGGCCGGATACGGGGCCGAGGCCATCAATCCGTGGCTGGCCTTCCAGACCCTGTCGGACATGCACCCCGGCATCTCGCCCGATGACGAGAAGCGCATCCACAAGAACTACATCAAGGCGATCGGCAAGGGCATCCTGAAGGTCATGTCCAAGATGGGCATCTCGACCTACCAGTCCTATTGCGGCGCGCAGATCTTCGATGCGGTCGGCCTGTCCTCGGCCTTCGTCGCCGAGTATTTTCCCGGCACACGCACGCAGATCGAAGGCGTCAATCTGGACGTGATCGCGACCGAGACGGTCGAGCGGCACCGCCTGGCCTGGTCCGACGCGCCGACCCTGCGCAAGGCGCTGGAGGTCGGCGGTGACTATGCCTTCCGCATCCGCGGCGATGCCCATGCATGGAACCCCGAATCGATCGCTGATCTGCAGCACGCGGTGCGCGGCAACGCCCAGGACCGCTACGATGCCTTCGCCAAGGCGTTGAACGACCAGAGCAAGCAGTACTACACCCCGCGTGGCCTGTTCGACATCATCGCCCGGCGCGATCCGATACCGCTGGAACAGGTGGAGCCCGCCGCCGAGATCGTGAAGCGTTTCTCGACCGGTGCGATGTCCTTCGGTTCCATCAGCCGCGAGGCGCACGCGACACTGGCCGTCGCCATGAACCGGATGGGCGGCAAGTCCAACACCGGCGAGGGCGGCGAGGAGCCGGAACGCTTCCTGCCCAAGCCGAACGGCGATTCCGAGCGGTCGGCCATCAAGCAGGTGGCATCGGGCCGGTTCGGTGTGACCACCGAATATCTGGTCAATTCCGACATGATGCAGATCAAGATGGCGCAGGGTGCGAAGCCCGGCGAGGGTGGACAGCTGCCCGGCCACAAGGTCGACAAAGTGATCGCGAAGGTCCGGCACTCGACCCCCGGCGTGGGCCTGATCTCGCCGCCGCCGCACCACGACATCTATTCGATCGAGGATCTGGCGCAGTTGATCTACGACCTGAAGAACGTGAATCCCGAAGGCGACGTGTCGGTCAAGCTGGTCTCGGAAGTCGGCGTCGGCGTCGTGGCCGCCGGCGTCTCCAAGGCCAAGGCCGATCACGTGACGATCTCAGGCTACGAGGGCGGCACCGGTGCCTCTCCGCTGACATCGATCAAGCACGCGGGCAGCCCCTGGGAGATCGGCCTCGCCGAGACCCAGCAGGCGCTGGTCATGAACCGGCTGCGCAGCCGTATCGCGGTCCAGGTCGACGGCGGCATCCGCACCGGCCGCGACGTGGTGGTCGGCGCATTGCTGGGCGCCGACGAGTTCGGTTTCTCCACCGCGCCCCTGATCGCCGCCGGATGCATCATGATGCGCAAGTGCCACCTGAACACCTGCCCCGTCGGGATCGCCACCCAGGATCCGGACCTGCGCAAGAAGTTCACCGGCACGCCGGAGCATGTGATCAACTACTTCTTCTTCGTCGCCGAGGAGGTCCGGCAGATCATGGCCGATCTGGGCATCGCCCGGTTCGACGATCTGGTCGGCCAGACCGAGATGCTGGACAAGAAGAAGGCCATCGATCACTGGAAAGCGCAGGGGCTGGATTTCTCGCGCCTGTTCTACCGCCCGATGATGGGTCCGGACGTCGGCATCCGCCGCACCGAGCGTCAGTCGCACGACATTCACGACATCCTGGACCGGAAGCTGATCGAGATCGCCGAAGATGCCATCGAGACGGGCACGCCCGTCCAGTCCGATCTGACGATCAGGAACAGCGACCGCACCGCCGGTGCCATGCTGTCGGGCCGGGTCGCGAAGAAGTACGGTCATGCGGGCCTGCCGGAGGATACGATCTCCTTCCGCTTCACGGGCACTGCGGGACAGAGCTTCGGCGCGTTTCTGGCCAAGGGCGTGAGCTTCGATCTGAAGGGCGACGGCAACGATTACGTCGGCAAGGGCCTGTCGGGCGGACGGATTGCGATCTATCCCGATCCCGAAAGCCGGATTCATCCCGAAAGCAGCATCATCGTCGGCAACACCGTGATGTACGGCGCGATTTCCGGCGAGTGCTATTTCCGGGGCGTTGCGGGCGAGCGCTTCTGCGTGCGTAACTCCGGCGCGACGGCGGTCGTCGAGGGTGTGGGCGACCACGGCTGCGAGTACATGACCGGCGGCATCGTCATGGTGATCGGCCCGACCGGGCGCAACTTCGCCGCGGGCATGTCGGGCGGCATCGCCTATGTCCTGGACGAGGACGGCGATTTCGAGCGGCGCTGCAACCGCGAGATGGTCGACATCGACGCCATCGATGTGGACGACACCGCCCCCGACGGGGAACTGGGCGATCACCTGCAGCACGATGTGAGCCGCATCCGGATGCTGCTGGAACGGCAGGCGCACTACACCAACAGCCGCCAGGCGAAGGCATTGCTGGATGACTTCGACGCCACGATCCGCAAGTTCGTGAAAGTCACGCCGCGCGATTATGCCCGGGCGCTGATGGAGATGCGGATGGGCAGCGTGACGGCACTTGAAGCAGCATCGGCAGGAGACGACTGATGGGCAAGATCACCGGTTTCAAGGAATTCGAGCGCAAGGACCGCGTCTATCGTCCGGCTGAGGAGCGGGTGAAGCATTTCCGCGAGTTCGTCGTGCCGTTGCCGGAGGACGAACTGAAGATCCAGGGTGCGCGCTGCATGGATTGCGGCATCCCCTACTGTCACACGGGCTGTCCGGTGAACAACATCATCCCGGACTGGAACGATCTGGTCTATCGCGACGACTTCAAGGGCGCATCCGAGGTCCTGCATTCGACCAACAACTTCCCCGAATTCACGGGCCGCATCTGCCCCGCGCCCTGCGAGGCGGCCTGCACCCTGAACATCGACGACGTGCCGGTAACCATCAAGTCCATCGAATGCGCCATCGTCGACCGGGCCTGGGCCGAAGGCTGGATCGAACCGGTGGTGCCCGATCACCGGACCGGCAAGGCCGTCGCCGTCGTGGGCTCCGGCCCGGCGGGACTGGCCGCGGCGCAGCAACTCGCGCGCGCCGGCCACGAAGTCGATGTCTACGAGAAGAACGCCCGCATGGGCGGATTGCTGCGCTACGGCATCCCCGACTTCAAGATGGAGAAGGATCTGATCGACCGCCGCGTCTCGCAGATGCAGACCGAGGGCGTCTCGTTCTACGGCGGCATGCACATCGGTGTGAACAAGCCGGTGCAGGACCTGATCGACAATTATGACGCCGTGGTGCTGGCGGGCGGGGCCGAACAGCCGCGCGACCTGCCCGTGCCCGGCCGCGATCTCGACGGCGTGCATTTCGCCATGGACTTCCTGCCCCAGCAGAACCGCCGCGTCGGCAACGAACCGCTGAACGTGCAGAAGGAAATCCTGGCCAAGGAGTGCGACGTCATCGTGATCGGCGGCGGCGATACGGGGTCCGACTGCATCGGCACCAGCTTCCGGCAGGGGGCCAGGTCCGTCACGCAGCTGGAGATCATGCCGAAGCCGCCCGAGAAGGAAGACAAGGGCCTGACGTGGCCCCACTGGCCGATGAAGATGCGGACATCCTCCAGCCAGGCCGAGGGCGCGGTGCGCGACTTTTCGGTGGTCACGACCGGCATTCGCGGCGAGAACGGTCGTGTCGTCGCGATCGAATGCGCCCGTTGCGAGGGCCCGGAGAAGGGCTTCGAGATCATCCCCGGCACCGAGTTCGAACTGAAGGCCGATCTGGTCCTGCTGGCGATGGGTTTCACCAACCCGATCCTGGAAGGCATGATCAAGGATCTGCAGCTTGAACTGGACCCGCGCAACAATATCCTGGCCAATACCGAGGACTACAAGGCATCCGTCGACAAGGTCTTCGCCTGCGGTGACATGCGCCGCGGCCAGTCACTGGTCGTCTGGGCCATCCGCGAGGGCCGCCAGTGCGCCCGCTCGGTCGATGAATTCCTTATGGGTGAAACCCTGCTGCCGCGCTGACCCGACGTCAGACGAAGGTTGCCAGAAACCAGACTGCCAGTCCGATGGCACCCAGTCCGAGTGCGTTCGATATCAGCACCAGGATACCGTCCCTTGATGCGAGCCCCATGCTGAACAGGCTGACGGCGGCGGCCGGCAGCGCGACGCCGAAGGGCACCAGTGCCAGCGGGAACATCGTCAGCGCCATGACGATACAGAACAGCGATCCCAGCCGCGCGGCGATGCCCCTGGTGAAGAAGGGCCAGCGTTCGCGCAGGTGGCGGTCCAGAAATCGTGCCGTCGTGCGGGACCGGTCAACCAGCGATTTCAGCTTTCTGGTCGAAAGCCTGAAGTTCTTGGCCCGCTCCGGCAGCCAGGGACTGCGCCGTCCGGCCAAAATCTGAAGCGAGATCAACAGGATGACCGTTCCCGTCGCGATCGACATGCCCGGTATCATGCCTGTCGGACCCAGCGCGATCAGGGCCGGCACCAGCAGCATCGGTGCAAAACCGCGCCGGTCGAAACCGCGCAGGACCTCACCCAGCGAGAGCTTCTCCCGGTCATCGCACTCTGCCTCGAGCTGATCGAGAATTTCGGTCAGCGGCTCCTCGGCGCGTTCCTGTTCGGCTTCCGCCGCCGTCCGCCCGGGCAGGCCGTCCACGCCGGCTTCCTGTGTGTGACCTGTCATGACAGGACCTCCCTAGATCCAGCCCGTCAGCACCTGGACCGCGAGGCCGAGCGCCCCGAGTCCGAGCAGATTGGCCAGCAGAACCGGAACACCGTCACGGGTTGCCAGGCCCATCGCGTAGGCCGTGACCGAGCCGGCAGGCAGGCTGACCCCGAACGGCAGCAACGCGAGCGGATACATCGTCAGCGCCATGAGCGCGCACATCAGCGCGCCGAGCCGCCCGCCGGGTCCATCGGTGAAAACCGTCAGCCGCTTCTTCAGGTAGCGGTCCAGAAACCCGGCCGGCGACCGGGAATAGCCGACGAGCTTTTCCAGGCGGTCGGCCGACACCTCGAAATCGAGAACCTTCTGCGGCAGCCAGGGATTGTCCCTGCCGAACAGGATCTGGACGCTGACCAGCAGGATGATTGACCCGGTGGCAATCGACATGCCGGGGATGGCACCGGTCGGCCCGAGGGCGATCAGTCCGGGGACGAGCAGCAGCGGCGCGAAGCTGCGCGAGTCGAGCGCGTCCATGATGGCACCGATCGTGGTCGACCCGTCCTCGGCCTGACGGTCGATCTGGTCCAGCAGATCGGTCAGCGAGTTCGAACCGGCACGATCATCCGTCCGGGTTTCATTGTCGTGGTCGTCCGTCATGTCCGCGATTGCTCGCTTGTTGCTTTTTCAGGGCCGATTACCGGCCTGCAACGGACATGGGAGACACGGCGGGCGTATCAAGGGTCAGGGGTGACGCACGACGGGCGCGCCCGTGCCTCAGGCGGCCTGCTGCGGGCGGGCGCGCTCGATCACGACGCGGCCGTCCTTGATGACTTTCAGGTGGTTGGCCCGGTCCGCCGCCATGCTGATATCCTTCGACGGATCCCCGCCGACCAGCAGCATGTCGGCGATATAGCCGCCGGCGATCACACCGCGCTCGCCCGGTTCGATCAGTTCCGCCGCATTGGAGGTACCCGCGATCAGGGCGTCGACCTCGCCCATGCCCGCCTCGACCATCCAGGCCAGTTCCTGCGCGTTCTCGCCGTGCTGGTTGAAGGGCGTGCCGGCATCCGTGCCCATCGCCACACGCCCGCCCGCCTCGATATAGGACCGGAAAGCGGCGAGGTGGATGTCATAGACCCTGAGCGACTTCTCCACCGCCCAGGCCGGAATGCCGGAGTCGCGGTTGTTCAGGATGTTCTTGACCGCTGCCAGGGTGGGCACCAGAAAGACCCCGCCGTCGATCATTTCCCGGATGCATTCGTCATCCATGAAGATGCCGTGTTCGATGGAATGGATGCCGCCGCGCACGGCGTTCAGAATGCCCTCGGCGCCCTGCGCGTGGCTGGCGGTGCGCTTGTGGAAGCGCCGGGCCTCGGAGATGCCGGCCTTCATTTCCTCGGCTGAATAGTGCGCGTCTTCCGGGTTCACACCCGGCGTCATGACGCCGCCGGTCGCCATGATCTTGATGACATCGACGCCCAGATGGACGTTGGTGCGCACCGCCTTGATGACCTCGTCGCAGCCGTCGGCCACGATCCCGTTCTTGTTGCCGTGGCCGCCGGTCATGCAGATCATCCGGCCCGACGCCCGCATCACCGGACCGGGAAAGCGCTTGGCGTTCAGCGCATCGCGGACATCCAGGTCGATGTAGTCCTTGCCGCCGCAATCGCGGACGGCGACCACGCCGCCTTCCAGGGTCCGGCGGGCGTTTTCCATCGCTTTCAGGGTCAGCGCCGACGCCGTCAGCTTGTCGGCCGCGTCGCTCGGGTTACCTTCCGCGCCGTAGCAGATATGGATGTGGCAATCCATCAGCCCCGGCATCAGCGTCGCACCGGTCGTATCGACCCTGTTGCCCGTGAAACCGTCGAAGTTGCCGACCGTATCGACCTCGACGATCCGGTCGTCCTCGACCACCACGCCGAAGCCCGGCTTCGGTGCCTGACGTCCGTCAAAGACCAGCCCGCCGCTGTAGAGTGTCCGTTCCTCGATCATGTCCGTTTCCTTACCAGTCATAGCCGGGCGACCTGCGGCCCAGCCCGTCATAGTGATCCAGCATCCGGTTGCGCCAGTCGTTCACCGCGTCATCGGCTTCCAGCAGCTGGAAATCCGAGACCCCGCGGGCGAACATGAAGGGCGACATGCACAGGTGATCGGCAAAGGCCGGCTGGTCACCTGCAACGAAGGGCTGGGATTTCAGCGTCAGGCGCAGCGGGGCCAGCGACGCCTGAAAGCCCTTCACCTTCTGCTCGCGCCCGGACTGGAAGTCCTCCAGCGTGGTGCCCAGACGCTGTTCGCGCGTTTCGCGGAAATAGGCCTGATTGTCGGCATCCAGATGGCGGTAGATGTCATGCACGATCATGCCGAAGATACCACCGGTCAGCACCGCCTCGGCCCAGGACTTGATGAACCGCGTCTCGCCGCGCCCGTTGGGGAACAGTGCCGGCCTGTCGGCATAGGTGTCCTCCAGATATTCGGCGATCGCCCATGAATCCGAGACCTTCGTCTCTCCGTCGATGATGACCGGAACCGTCTTCGAACCGTGCGCGGCGATCACGTCCTTTTCCAGAAACCGCCACGGAATCGTCTCGTGATCCAGCCGCTTGTGCGCCAGCGCGAAGCGGGTTCGCCAGCAGAACGGGCTGAACCGCCGGTCCGCCTCGGCGCCGCACAAATCGTACATCTGGATTGTCATTGTTGCCCGCTCCCACACTATGATGGGGCGCAACGTAGGGGAGATTCAATGGAAGGCAAAGCCATGGATGACGGATTGCTGGTCGAGCACCGGGACGAGATCACGATCCTGACCATCAATCGGCCTTTCGCGCGAAACGCGCTGGACGATACAACGGCCCGGGCGCTGGGCAGGGCGCTGGCCGACTTCGATGACGACGACAGCCGGAAAGTGGCGATCGTGACCGGGACTGGCGGCGCGTTCTGCGCCGGGGCCGACCTGAAGGCCCTGTCATCGGACTATGTCGCCTGGGCGGGAGATGCGGATGGCCCGTGCGCGGCGCATCTGTCGAAACCGGTGATCGCAGCCGTAGAAGGCCACGCGGTCGCCGGCGGGCTGGGTGTCGCGCTGCGTTGCGATATCCGCATCGCCAGCGAGACGGCCGTGTTCGGCGTTTTCTGCAGGCGCTTCGGTGTGCCCATGAGCGACGGCACCACCGTCCGACTGCCACGCATCGTGGGTCAGGGACGCGCGCTTCACATGCTGCTCACCGGCGAGGCCGTCGATGCGCATACGGCGCACGACTGGGGCCTCGCAACGGAAGTCGTGCCGGAAGGCATGGCGCTCAACGCGGCCCTCTCGATGGCTGAAAAGCTCGCCCGCTTCCCTCAGATCGCCATGCAGTCCGACCGGCTTTCGGCACTGCAGCAATGGGATCATGACAGCCTGTCTGCGGCGTTCGCCAACGAGAAGCATCTTGCGGAGCAGGCCAAGCGGCAGGAAGCGACCGACGGTGCCGCCCGTTTCGCCGAAGGTGCGGGACGCCACGGCGGAGCAACCTGACAATCGCATCAAGAATTTGGAGAGAGAAATTCAATGGGAGAATCTGATAAAAACTTGAATAAGATCGACCTGGATGCATTATCGTTAGACTATATTTTTTCTGATATCATTTTGAATTGGAAATCTAGTAAGAAAAATGAAATAAAGAAAAAGTTGGATAATAATGGCGTCTTCATGGCCGCACGAAAAATGAAATCCGTAGTCAATGATATTTTTATTCAAGATAGAAAGAATATTCAAAGATTTTTTTCACACAAAACAGCGTACACAAACCGAACTGCCGCCCAGTTACTAATCCTTACGCATCAGGAAATATATGAAAAAGCAGATAAATTTTATCGCAATATTCAACAGGCATTTTCCGTGTCCGAAATATCAAATATTACCGGCGGAGATCGTCAAGTCATCTCCAATAGTATTCAAAAAATAAAGAGGGATTACAACTCAAAAATTGAAATATCTGAAAATTTTTTTATTGAATTAAAAGAAGTGCGTATTGAAGGCAGATCTAGAATTGCGTACAGCTTTTTCATATCCTCTCCTATAAAAATACTAGATGAAATTCCTAGATCAATTACATTATCATATGACAAAAATTCTGATATTTCACTTCTTATTGGCAAAGAATGGGAAAAAATATTGCGATTTTATAGATCTGGAGGAACAGTACTCTTCATTGATAGAAAAATACCAATAATTTCTATCTACTATGTACTGAGTGATAGTGTCGTCACTTCTCAGTATTACCAACATGGCGAAGGTGTGACAAAGATTCACGATTATATTCGCGTTGATGAAACCGATGAGATCTTTAGAATTTGAGGAATGGCCGTGTAGCTCAATTGGTAGAGCGCGATCCAGATCGCCGTGTGGCCCGGATCGAGGCTGAATGTTCGAATCATTCCACGGCCACCATTATCGCCCAAACACCGTTTGATAATTTAGTCAATAAAAACAAGAGTTTAAAAGAATTATGTCTTTTCATGCGGGCGGAGATTTATACTAATATGAATCTCGTAACTAGCTAGTATCATTACATCTTTTGCGATGCTTCTGCAAAGTTATCGACTGCAATTTGTGGATCGCCAAATGAATGATGGCCGACAAAAGTTGGCTAACCATTCAGAAAGGCCCTAGACATGAAACAGATGAAGAAAATTGCGTCGGTTTGCGCGGTCATGGCAGCCTCGGCGATTATCGCGACTTCGAACACTGCGATGGCTCGCGGAGAAGTCCGCGTCGATGGCAACTCAAAACAGCAAATTTATGAAGGACTGAATCTCGCTGGCAAGGTTTGCTTCGAAGCAAAATATGATGACGGAACACCAGCGAAGCTCAAGTGGTGGTACAAGAACACCTTGGGCAAAAATTCTGGTAAGCGTATTGTAACAGGGGCTTGGTGCCATGAGTTTGTGGGATATACCCGCGTGAAGGTCGGCTTCACGTTTGATAATCCCGCTACTGTCAGCATCATCCGCGAGGAAACAAACGTCTTCTTCTCACTTGGACGGGATATGCATCAGCCTAACGGGCGTGTATTTTAGCCGTCTGGAGGGGCGGAGTTTTCTCCGCCCCTCTCACTTGGTTACGATTGCAAGAATAGAGATGTCCGACTATTGGATCAGTAGAAAGCCTGCCCTGATCGCCGGCGGCGGCATCGGGGGACTGACGGCGGCGCTGGGTCTGGCGCAGAAGGGCTTCCGCTCCATCGTGCTGGAGAAGGCACCGGAACTCGGCGAGATCGGCGCGGGCATCCAGCTCGGTCCCAATGCCTTTCACGCCTTCGACTATCTGGGCGTGGGCGACGCGGCACGTGCGATGGCGGTCTACATCGACAGCCTGCGCCTGATGGATGCGATGGACGCTTCCGAAATCGTGCGCATCCCGCTGGACGATGCCTTCCGCACCCGCTTCGGCAATCCCTATGCCGTGGTGCACCGGGGCGACCTGCATGGCGTTTTCCTGAAAGCCTGCGTGGCAAACGATCTGGTCGAACTGCGCACGAATGCCGGTGTCGAGCGCTACGATCAGGACGGCGGCTCGGTCACCGCGACCCTGACGGACGGCGAACGCGTGACCGGCGGCATGCTGATCGGCGCGGACGGGCTCTGGTCCAACATCCGCAAGCAGGTGATCGGCGACGGCGCGCCGCGGGTGTCGGGGCACACGACCTACCGGTCGGTCATTCCCGCCGACGAGATGCCCGAGGATCTGCGCTGGAACGCGGCGACGCTCTGGGCGGGCCCGAAGTGCCACATCGTCCACTACCCGCTGTCGGGCTGGAAACTGTTCAACCTGGTCGTCACCTATCACAATGACGCGCCCGAACCGGTCGCCGGACTGCCCGTCGGCAAGGACGAGGTGCGCCGCGGTTTCGAACATATCGCCGAACAGCCGCGCAGCCTGATCGAGCGCGGCGAGAACTGGAAACTGTGGGTGCTGTGCGACCGCGACCCGGCTGCGAAATGGCTGGACGGCCGCGTGGCCCTGCTCGGCGACGCCGCCCATCCGATGATGCAGTACATGGCGCAGGGGGCCTGCATGGCGATGGAGGACTCCGTCGCGCTGGCCGCCGAGATGGAAGCCCATGGCGGCAATCCCGAACGTGCCCTGCCCGCCTATCAGGCGCGCCGCAAGCTGAGGACGGCACGGGTCCAGCTGCAGTCGCGGCTGCTGGGCGATCACGTCTATCACCCGGACGGTGCCCACGCCGAACTGCGCAACGCCTACATGCGCTCCCGGACGGTGGACCAGTGGTACGATGCCATCCAGTGGATCTACGGCGGAACCGGCCTGCAGGACGGCGATTCAGCGATTGGATAGAACCTTCTTCAACCTGTGATCGCAATCACACTTTTTTCGAATAAGCCGCCTGTTCAGGTGTTGGTCAGGTTGAGGGCGTCGTTGGGCGTGATCTGACAACAATCAATCTCGGGCGTGAGATGTTGGCGAATTCGGGCGAGGCCGCCGTGGAACGGGCGGTTCTGATCGCGGCTGGACGGCTGTCATCGGGAATCACACATGCATTGCTGGAGAACTGGACCCGCGCGCGGGGATCCGGCCTGTGGCCGCGACGCAGGTCCCTGCGGCCCGACCAGCTTCTGCCGTTGCTGCCCAATCTCGCCATTCTGCAGATTGAGCGCGCGCCGCTCGATTTCCGCTACCGCCTGACGGGCACCTTGCTGGATCGGCAGTTCGGGCAGTGCTTCACAGGGGTGCGCGCGAGCGAAATCGGTTTCCAGACCGTCGGCACGGCCTTCTGGGTCCTGCTTTCAGACACCGCGCAGGACGCCCTTCCCCAGGCCAGCACCGTTTCCTATATCGGCACGCGCGGCGAGACCCGGGTCGCCGAAATGGTCTCGCTGCCCTATTCGACCGATGGCATGCGGGTGGATCAGATCCTGATCGGTCTCGACTTCGTGCCCGTCGCCGAAGTCTGAACTCAGGCTTCTTCCAGCTTTTCCGACGCTTCCAGCCAGCGCGCCTCGGCCGCCTCGATGGCGGACTGCGCCAGCGATTTCAGCTTGGTCAGTTCGGCGATCTTGTCGGGCGCTCCCCGATAGACCTTCGGATCCTGCAGTCGGGCCTCGATTTTAGCGATCTGGGCGGTGAAGCGTTCGATCTGCTCCTCCGCCTCGCGCTTGGCCTTGCGGACATGGGCCAGTTCGGAGCGCGCCTGGGCCGCCTGCTTGCGCTCCCGCCGCTTGTTCTGCTTCGGCTGACCGCCGTTCTCCGGCGCCGGACCGCGTGCGGCATCCGCCGCGTCGGCCAGCGCCAGCCGCTTGTAATCGTCCATGTCGCCGTCGAACGGATGCACCCCGCCGTCCTTGACCAGCCACAGCCGGTCGGCGACGGATTCCACCAGATGGCTGTCATGGCTGACCAGGATGACCGCACCGGGGTACGCGTTCAGCGACTGCACCAGCGCCTCGCGACTGTCGATGTCCAGATGGTTGGTCGGTTCGTCCAGGATGATCATGTGCGGTTCGGCCTGCGCCATCAGGCACAGCGACAGCCGTGATTTCTCACCGCCGGACAGTTCGCCCGCCGGGGTCTCGACCCGCTTGTGGTCCAGCCCGAAGCCGTCCAGCTTGGTCCGCAGCGCGGACTCGCTGTCATAGGGGCAGATCTCGCGCAGGTGCTGCATCGCATTCTCGTTGCGTTTCAGATCGTCGATCTGGTGCTGAGCGAAGAACCCGATCTTCAGCTTCGAGGAACGGCGGATCTGGCCCTTCTCGGGCTGCAGGCGCCCCGAGATCAGCTTCACCAGCGTCGACTTGCCGTTGCCGTTCGCGCCCAGAAGCGCGATCCGGTCATCCTCGTCGATGCGCAGCCCCATCCGGCGCAGGACCGGCTTGCCGGGTTCATAGCCCACATCCACCTCGTCCAGCGTGACGATGGGCGGGGACAGCTTGGTCGGCTCAGCGAAGGGGAAGCGCGGTGCGCGCGCATCGACGATGGCGGCGATGGGCTGCATCTTCGCCAGCATCTTCAGGCGGCTCTGCGCCTGCCGCGCCTTGGAGGCCTTGTAGCGGAACCGGTCGACGAACGACTGGATGCGCGCCCGCTCGCCGGCCTGCTTGTTGGCCAGTTCCGTCAGGTGCCGCTGCGCCGTGCGGCGGCGCTCCTCGAAATTGTCGTATCCGCCCGGATAGAGCGTCAACTTGAACTGGTCCAGATGCAGGATGTCGGTGACCGCACGGTTCAGCAGGTCGCGGTCATGGCTGACGATGACCATCGTGTGCGGATATTTCTGCAGGAAGCCCTCCAGCCAGATCGTCGATTCCAGATCCAGATGGTTGGTCGGTTCGTCCAGCAGCAGCACTTCCGGTTCGGCGAACAGGGCCGCCGCCAGCGCGATGCGCATGCGCCAGCCGCCGGAGAAGGTGTTGCAGGGCATGGTCTGGCGATCCGCATGGATGCCCAGACCGTCCAGGATCGTTGCCGCCCGTGCGGGTGCGGAATGCGCGCCCATGTCGACCAGGCGGGTCTGGATCTCCGCGATCCGGTTCGGATCGGTCGCGGTCTCGGCTTCCGCCAGCAGGGCCGCGCGTTCGCGGTCGGCGGCCAGCACGGCCTCGATCGCCGGCAGCGTGCCGCCCGGCGCTTCCTGCGCGACCGAGCCGATCCGGCTGCCGCGCGGAATCTGGACATCGCCCGATTCCATCGCCTGATCGCCCAGGATCGCACGCAGCAGGGTCGTCTTGCCCGTACCGTTCGGACCGACCAGCCCCACGCGCTTGCCCGTCGGGATGCGCGCCGAGGCGTTTTCCAGCAGCAATCGCCCGGCGATCCGTATCGTGATGTCTTCCAGTACCAGCATGGAGGCGGCTTATAGGGAACTATCCGCGACTGCGAAAGCCGTAGCGGATTGCGGCGCGGCGCATCGCCGCGAAGTCCGGTGATTGCCGCCGCTCCGGCGCTTGGGTATAAGCCCGGCAGCAATCATGTTGCGCTGCGGCACCGCCCGCATCGCCCCACCGAAATCCGAGGACAAGACACCATGGCCATCCAGCGCACCTTCTCCATCATCAAGCCCGACGCCACCCGCCGCAACCTGACCGGCAAGATCAACGCCATGATCGAGGATGCCGGCCTGCGCATCGTCGCCCAGCGCCGCGTGAAGCTGTCGAAGGAAGCCGCCGAAGGCTTCTACGCCGTGCACCGCGAACGCCCCTTCTTCGATTCGCTGGTCGAATTCATGACCTCGGGCCCGGTCGTCGTGCAGGTGCTGGAAGGCGAGGACGCCATCGCCGCCTATCGCAAGGTGATGGGTGCGACCAATCCGGCGGACGCCGACGAAGGCACGATCCGCAAGTCCTTCGCCGAATCCATCGAGGCCAACTCGGCACACGGTTCCGACAGCCCGGAGAACGCCGAGATCGAGATCAAGTACTTCTTCTCGGACCTCGACATCGTCGGCTGAGGCCTGGCGCCTGATCTGTTCCGGGACTTGATCCCGGAACCCGGTCCGGCCTCAACATCGAAAATCCGGCCAGGGCAAATCGCCCTGCATCCGCATCGTTCCGGGCACCGGGATCAAGTCCCGGTGCGCGTGATTGCCAGGTTCTGATCCGGTCAATTTCGGGATCACGCCAGTTCAATGCTGCAACGGCTGCGGAACTGTGGTTTTCTGCAGCCTTGCCGGAGACCGCGCCCGATATGATGCGGTCACAGATTGGGGGATCTGCCATGAGCACCGAGACGAGCACCTATCAGCCGCTGTTTCCGCTGGGCGAGGACAAGACCGAGTACCGCAGGCTGGATGTCGGCGGCGTCACCAGAGAAAAGCTCGGCGGGCGCGACTTCACCGTGATCCAGCCCGAAGCCATCAGCCATCTGGCCGAGACCGGCTTCGGCGACATCAGCCACCTGTTCCGCAAGGCGCATCTGGAACAGCTGCGCGCCATCCTGGACGACCCCGACGCCTCGGCCAACGACCGCTTCGTGGCGCTGGAGCTGATCAAGAACGCCAACATCTCCGCCGCCATGGAATATCCCTCCTGTCAGGACACGGGCACGGCCATCGTGTCGGGCAAGAAGGGCCAGTATGTGCTGACCGAAGGCGATGACGGCGCGGCCCTGTCGGAAGGCGTGCAGCGCACCTGGGGCAGCCGCAACCTGCGCTACAGCCAGATGGCCCCGATCTCGATGTTCGAGGAGAAGAACACCGGCACCAACCTGCCCGCGCAGATCGATATCGAGGCCACGACCGGCAGCGACTACAAGTTCCTGTTCGTGGCCAAGGGCGGCGGATCGGCCAACAAGACCTTCCTGTTCCAGCAGACACGCCGCGTGCTGGACCCGGAGCGGCTGATGGTCTTCTTCCGCGACGAACTGCCGAAGCTCGGCACCGCGGCCTGCCCGCCCTACCACCTGGCCATCGTCATCGGCGGCCTGTCGGCCGAGCAGAACCTGAAGACGGTCAAGATGGCCTCGACCAAATATTACGACGAACTGCCAACCGAAGGGTCCGCCTCGGGCCACGCCTTCCGCGACATCGGGCTGGAGCAGGAAATCCACAAGCTGACCCAGGGGCTCGGCATCGGCGCACAGTTCGGCGGCAAGTATTTCTGCCACGACGTGCGCGTGATCCGCCTGCCGCGCCACGGTGCGTCCCTGCCCATCGGCATCGGTGTGTCCTGCTCGGCGGACCGTCAGGCGAAAGCCAAGATCACCGGCGATGGCGTCTTCATGGAAGAGCTGGTCCGCGATCCGTCCGTCTACCTGCCGGAAAAGGAAGTGAGCGCGGGCGAGGCCGTGCAGATCGACCTGAACCTGCCCATGGACGAGATCCGCAGCATCCTGACCAAGCTGCCCGTGGAGACCCCGGTCATGCTGTCGGGCACCATGGTGGTGGCACGCGACATCGTGCACGCCGAACTGTCCAAGCGGATCGCCGAAGGCGGCGAACTGCCGTCCTATTTCAAGGACCATCCGATCTATTACGCGGGCCCCGCCAAGACCCCGGAAGGCCGCGCTTCCGGCGCGTTCGGCCCGACCACGGCGGCACGCATGGACCCCTATGTGGCGGAATTCCAGGCCATCGGCGGCTCCATGGTCTCCATCGCCAAGGGCAACCGCTCCAAGCAGGTGGTCGACAGCTGCAAGAAGAACGGCGGCTTCTACCTCGGTTCCATCGGCGGGGGCGCGGCGCGCATCGGCCAGGACCAGATCACCAACGTCGAGGTCATGGACTTCGAACATCTGGGCATGGAAGCGGTCTGGAAGATCGAGGTGAAGGACTTCCCCGCCTTCGTCGTGATCGACGACAAGGGCAACGACTTCTTCGATTTCAACAGCAAACGCGACGTGGACGCGTAGGGCGTTTTCCGAAGTCTCGCGTGAAGAAACCACCACCCGCACCGGGACTTGATCCCGGTGCAGGTGGTGGCTGCAGGGTTTGCTGGCTGCTCAGGACTGGGTTGCGGGATCAAGTCCCGCAACGCGCCGCAAATATTGGTTCCGTCGGAAAAGCTGTTTTCACCCTCAGTGCGGCAGTGCAGGTCCTGAAGGGCCTGAGCCGTCCGCCCGACCGACCCAGCAAACCCCAGCCGGGCGGTTTCCTAGAGCAGTCCCGGCTTTGACTGAATCGCCGACTCTCGGACTGTCACCCCCGGTTTATCCGGGGGCCTTTCCTGAATAACGGACATGCGCCGGGTTTGCCGGGTCGTCCGTTGCCCCCGCACGGAGGCGGGGATGACACGCGGTGTGTTTGACCGTTTCAATCAAATGCAGGACCGCTCTAACGCTCCCAGCGCTCCGTCGCGGCATCGTCGGTATCGCGGGCCTCGACCCACTCGGCACCCTTGTCGGTGTCTTCCACCTTCCAGAACGGCGCTTTCGTCTTCAGCCAGTCGATCAGGAACTCGCTGGCGCGGAACGCCTCGCCGCGATGGGCCGACGCGGCAAGCACCAGCACGATGCGTTCGCCGGGTGCCATCCGTCCGTAGCGGTGCACGATGCGGGTGGCCTGCACGTCGAAGCGCTCGTGCGCTTCAGTCTCGATCTTCTCCAGCATCTTTTCGGTCATGCCCGGATAGTGTTCCAGCGTCAGCGCACCGACGCCGCGCCCGTCGGAGAAATCGCGCACCAGCCCGATGAAGCTGACGACGCCACCGACGTCGACACGCCCCTCCAGCATCGCCGCCATCTCGGCCGCCGGGTCGAAATCCTCGCGCTGCACGGAGACGGTCAAGACATACGCCTCCCGACATAAAGTCTCTGCCCGTTGCGGGACTCGATCCCGCAACCCAGTCCTGAGTAGCCAGCAAACCCTGCAGCTGCCGACTGGGCACCGGGATCAAGTCCCGGTGCGGTCCCAGACTTTTTGATAGACCGACCCGCGTACATTTCAGCCCCCTGTCATGGGCGGGAAGAAGGCCACTTCATCGGCATCGCACACGGGGTCGCCCGGTGCGGCGGTCTCCTGATTGACGGCCGCGCGGATCCGGTCCGGATCGGCGAAGGCGCGATCGAACCCGTCGCCGCGGCCTCTCAGGTGCGTCATCAGGTCCGCGACCGTGGCCACGCCTGCAGGCAGCGCGTAGTCCTCCTCATGCACACCGGTCCGCTCGCGCACCCAGGCGAAATAGAGCAGTTTCACGACAGCGCCTCCCGGAAGGAAATGAACCCCAGCCTATCGCCCTGCCGGATCGCGGTCACCTGTTCGGGCACCTCGATCAGTCCATCGCTTTCGGTCAGCGAATGGATGATGCCCGAACCCTGTCTGGGGTAGCGTTCCGCGACCAGGGCACCGTCGCGTTCGTGCAGGGTACCGCGCAGCCATTCCAGGCGGTCGGGCTTCGACTTCATGTCGAACCCGGAGATCACCGGCCAGCGCCTGAGCGGCACGGGCACAGCCCCCTCCAGCCGGTCGATCAGCGGCCGGACGAACATCAGGAAGCAGGCCATCACCGCCACCGGATTGCCCGGCAGCCCGACGAAGGCCGTCCCTCTCACATGCCCGAAGGCGAGCGGGCGGCCCGGTTTGACGGCCAGCCGCCACAGGTGCACCGCACCCAGATGCTGGACCGCCGCCCGCACGTGGTCGGCGTCACCCGTCGAGGCTCCGCCGGAGGTGATGACCAGGTCGGCCTCGGACGCGTCTTCCAGCGCGGCGATCGTCGCGGACAGGTCATCGGCGACGATGCCGTGGTGTGACGCATCGATGCCGATCCGCCGCAACAGACCGAGCAGCAGCGGCGCGTTGGCGTCATAGACCTGACCCGGATTCAGCCCGCCCCCCACCGGCGCGATCTCGTCGCCGGTCGACAGCACGGCGACACGCGGCCGGTGATGGACCAGAACACGGTCCAGCCCGCCGGCCGCGGCCAGCGCCAGTTCCGCCGGCCCCATCCGCGTTCCGGCGCCCAGCAGCGCCTTGCCCGATTCGATGTCCTCGCCCTTGCGGCGGCGGTTGGCACCGGGCTGCAGGCCCGGCGGAATGGTCAGCCGGTCACCCGTCACCGCAACGTCTTCCTGCATGACGACGGTATCCGCGCCCCTTGGCATGGGTGCGCCGGTGAAGATGCGCGCCGCGTCACCGGGCTGCAGTTCCGCCGCTTCCGGATGACCGGCGGCGACGCGGCCCCGGACCGTGAGGACAGTTTCACCGTCCGTGCGCAGATCGGCGCCCAGCAGCGCGTACCCGTCGACGGCGGCATTGTCGTGCGGTGGCGAGGACGACCGCGCCCGCACGTCACTCGACAGCACGAACCCCTGCGCTTCGGACAGTCCCAGCGACTCGATGCTGGTGACGGCAGGCGTCCGCTCGACAATGATCGCCAGCGCCTCGTCCGCCCGCATCAGCGGGCCGCCGAACGCGAAGCAGTCATCGGTGATCTGGCTCATGCCGCCCTCGCGAAATCCGACGCGAAATCGGCGATCGCATCCACGTCGTCCAGCGGGATCAGGGGCCGCCCTCCGGTGTCGGGAGCAGCGTCCGAGGCCACCGCAACGATCGCCGCGTCGTCGGGAAACAAAAAAGGCTTGCCGTTCGCCGCGCGATGGATCTCGATCTTCGCGTGCTCCTCACGCTTGAAGCCCTCGACCAGCACCAGATCGACCGGTGACATCCTTGAGAGCAGGTCGTCCAGCGACGGTTCGGGTGCGCCGTGCAGTTCATGCATCAGGGCGAACCGGTTGGCGGACGCCACCATGACCTCGGTCGCGCCCGCTTCGCGATGGCGATGGGAATCCTTGCCCGGCGTATCGACATCGAAGCGATGATGCGCGTGCTTGACGGTCGAGACGCGCAGGCCCCGCGCGGTCAGCACCGGGATCAGCCGAACCATCAGCGTGGTCTTGCCGGCACCGCTCCAGCCCGCGAGACCGAGCACTTTCACGGCGCATCCTCCCGGAAATGCGGCATGGCAGTGGACAGGTAAACCCACCCCGTCTGCACCGCCAGCACCGCCGACACCCAGAGCAGCACCAACCCCGGCACCACCGCCGCGTCGAGCGGCACCAGCAGGATGGTCAGCGCGGTCATCTGCGCCGTCGTCTTCCACTTCGCCAGATTGGACACCGGCATCTCGACATTCCGGAACGCCAGGAACTCCCGCAGACCCGAAATGAACATCTCGCGGCACAGGATGGCGATGGCGGGAATGACATGAACGCCTGAAATATCGCCGGTCACCGCCAGCATCAGGATCACCGCCACCACCAGCAGCTTGTCGGCGATCGGGTCCATGAACTGGCCCAGCTTCGAGCGCGCGTTCCAGGCCCGCGCCAGCTTGCCGTCGAACCAGTCGGTGGCTGACGCGAGCACGAACAGGACCAGCGGCAGCCAGTCCGACAGCGGCGGATCGAGATAGAAGGCCAGGATCAGCACGGGGATCACGACGATTCGTGCGGCGGTCAGCAGATTGGGAACCTGCCGCCTGAGACCTGTCGCTTTGTATTTCGCGTTCATGCCGTCCTTCGTAGCGAATTCGCTGCGCCCACGGAAGGCTTCAAACCCCGTTCCGGCGGCCCGGCGAACGATCCAGCAGCGCCCCCATGGCCATCAGTGCCGTGATGTAGGATCCCACGCCCAGCCCGGCGATCATCCCGGTCGCGGCGGCGGCGGTCGCCGAGCGTTTGCCGCGCTGTTCGATATTGGTGATGTGAACCTCGATGAAGGGCGCGTCCATGACCTTCAGGCGGGCTTCCAGCGACCGCCCGGCGTACAGAAATCCGGCCGGGTTCATGATCAGGCCCCGGGCCTCGCCCGCATCGATCCGGTCGATCAGGGCGATCGCCTCGGCCTCGCGGCTGACGTAGTGGATATCCAGGCTCAGCCCGTAGCGAGGTGCCGCGTCCTGCAGCATGGCGTCCAGTTCAGCCGCCGTCGTCCGTCCGTAGAATGCCGGCTGCCGATGCCCCAGCGCGACCATGTTGGCCCCCTGAATGAGGCAGACCCGGGCCGCAGCGCCGTCCGTCATGCCGTCAGTTCGCACAGCAGGCGGAAGATCTCCGGTGGCTCGGCCGTCATTTCCCCCGGCGTCAGCGCGCGGGCAACGCGTTCAGCATCCTCGATCCGCAGCGTCTCCACGCACAGGCACGCATCGATCTGGGCATCGCGCCCGCGGATGTCCTGTTCCACGCTGCCGGTCCCGTCGCCCTCCGCGGCCCGCTGCCAGACCGCGATGCGGGCAATGCCGTCATCCGCGCCCAGTGCGCGCGCCTGTGCGACAAGCCGATCCGCCACTGCGCCCTTGCAGGTCACCGCCCAGGCACCGCTCATGCGGCCCGACTGCCAGACGGTCCTGCACACGGTGCGGTTCATCTCGGTGAAGGCCGTCGCCATGATCTGCCGGGTCTGCTCGGTCGGTGCATTGACGCGCGCCAGATAGGCCTCCGAAAACAGGACATCGGGGCTGTCGACCTCATAACAGGTGAAGAACCGCGTCCTGGAGTCCGCCGCGCCGTAACGGCGACCGCGCAGAAACCCGGGCACGGCCAGCCGTTCAGCCAGATGTTCGGTCTGATACCAGTGTTCGAAAGCGGCCAGCCGGCTCTCCCGGCACGCGTGCCAGATGGCCAGAACGCCGGGCCGTGGATCATTCGCATCGTCCATACCCGCCAGCCTGTCGCCGACGGGACGGGAAGTCACCCGTTTTCGGTCGAATCCGGTTTCTGGAACAGGTGATCGCCCCACTCGTCGATCAGCTTCTCCCGCTCGGCCTCGGCCTTGTGCAGCAGACGCTGGCTGGCGATATCGACCCAGGTCCGGGCGATGAAGGGCGCGATCCACAACAGCGAGATGCCCATCGCCGCCGCCGCGAGATTCATCCCCTGGAATTCGGTGTGGAACAGCAGCATGAACGCGGTCTCGAAATTATTGCCCCGGGTCCAGAGGTAGTAGAGCGCCGGCAGGGTTCCCGCGAAGTTCATGCCCGCCACCGTCGCGATGGCACCGGGCAGATGAAAAGGCCGGAAACAGGCGGTCAGCCAGGTCGGTGCCATGTAGACCGCGACCACGGCAAAGGTCGACGGTGCAATCGGCATCAGCAGCAGCAGCGCCGCAAACAGCAGCATGCCCGTGCGCGATCCGTCACCCCCGGATGATTTGGGGGGATCGGTTTCGGTTTCCTCGGTGGCGGTCAGATCGGTCACAGCATCTCAACCATGGAAAAATAGAAGACGGTCAGGAACGACACGGACATGCTGAACAGGCGCGCATAGCGGTATCCGCGCTTCTGCGCCAGAATCGCCTGCGCCGGTCCGTTCGACGAGGCGATGCGGATGAGCTGGTCGATCGCGCCGAGCCGGTGACGGGCCTGTTTCAGCTCCTTCTCGTCCTGACGCAGGGTTTCCTTCATGCTCAGATCGCGGCTGAAGGCGGTCATGTCGCCGGCAGACGACAGTGTCTCGATCTTCTTGCTGACCACCATGCGGCGCACGCGGCTGCGGATGGCGTCGGCGGCGGGGGTCAGCGCCGTCCCCATGGCCTTCGACAGACTGGGCACGCTGAGCTGGTAGTAGTTGCGCTGCAGATAGGCCAGCAGGTCGCCGATGGCGATCAGTTCCTCGATCCGGGTGGCGTGCTGGGCCCCCAGCGCCCGGATGGTGGTCTCGGCGTTCTTGTCCTTGGCCATGATGAAGGCCGCGGCATGCCGCCCGATGCGCAGGGCCGCGTCGGCATCCTTTTCCGCGATCCGGTCCAGCGCCAGCATCAGTTCGCCGGTGTTGCGGGCCAACGCATCGCGGACGTTCTCTTCCAGGCAGGCCGTGCGGGGCAGCATCTCATAAAGGACGCGTTCCAGACCGAAACCCGGCTTGGACCGTTCGACCATGATCGACTTGATGGTCGTGGTGACGAAATTGGGCAGTGCCGCGCGGACCACCCGGCTGCCCGTGGCCTGCCATTCGCCCAGCAGCGTCGACGACAGCAACTGTTCCAGGCTGGCGAGCTGTGCCTCATCGTTCCGGATGAATGCCGTCCACAGCGCGCCGGCGATGCCGGTCGGCGGCACAACGAGATCCCGGTAGCGCAACGGCCCGCCCGGATCCAGCGCGAAGCAGATCCGTGTGATCAGTTCCGCCGCCTCCAGTTCCGGATCGCGGTCGGACGCCTTCATCCCCGAGCAGGCGTTGTCGATGATATCCGCCGCCTGATTGTCTTCCAGAACGTTGCGGACCCACTTTCCGACACGCCCGGCGCTGATCGTCTGCCGCGCCTCTTCCTGATGGCCGAAGAAGGCCCAGGCCAGCAGCTCGGGACAGTAGTAGTCGCGGTTCATGAACAGGAACGGCCGGGAGGCCCGCCGCCCGCCCGCAGTCGGACGCGCCGTATCCCAGTGTCCGCCCGCCCAGCCCCGCAGGTTCTCGATGGACCAGCGCCGATGCGCCTCGTCGGCAAAGACACCCGAGAACAGCGCCTGCAGGGCCGAGGTGTATTTCCGGCGCTGCAGCAGTGCCACATAGGACCCGCGCATTACGCGGCTGGCCAGAAGCTCCTCCGGCGACAGGTTGCCGGCCGGCAGCTTGCCGCTGACCAGATGCAGCGCCGCCACACCCAGTGCATAGAAGTCGTCCGCCGCGGTCCCCTCGCCCCTGCCGCCGGCGCTGGCGAACGCGGACAGGACCGGTTCATAGGCGGCGGGCTGCGTCTCGCCCGGCAGGTGCAGAACGAACTGGTCCAGAATCACCTGGCCGTCCGGCGTGATCAGGATGTTCTCGGGGCGGATGCCGCGATGACACAGGCCATGCGGATTCATGTCCGACAGGGCATTGATCAGATCGGGCAGCACCTTCTGGGTCAGATCCCGCTCGGGTATCGCGTCCTTGCCATAGTATTCCAGGATCGGCCGCGCCCCCGCATTGTCGAAGACGATCGCGGTGAAGTGCCGGCCATCGTTCATGCGAACCGTGCCGGATGCGAGCGGCAGGCGCACGTGGCGCGGCTGCTTCGTCGCCAGCAGTTCCATCGCCGCGTGACGGATGTAGACCGTCGGTTCGCACAGCAGACAGAAATACTCGTCCGGATTTTCCATGTCGTCGGCCACGGCAAAGGCCTGCGCACCGGGCTTCGACAGATGACCGAGCGGACGCGCCGTGTCGATGGTGAAGCGGTCGCCCAGGCGAAGACCGTCCTTCTCCTCGATCAGGTGAATCGTCGGTTTCTGGTCTTGTCTGGCCAAACTCGCGGACCCTGTCTGCCGTTGCGGATTCGCGGCCATATTTGCCACCGTCATGCTGAAAGAACCGTTAAGGGAAACGGGCGATCGCTCTATTGACCCGAAGTCATTTCGCCGCCACTAATTGCCGTTAACGTCATGCAGAAAAATTCACGGGAGGGACGAATGACAACACAGCACCTGTACGCGATGCCGGTCGAGCAGACCGGATGGGAGTTCGACGGCGCGACCGAGATCAATTTCACCTGGGAATATGATGACGAACGCGCGGCCCTGCTGGCCCTGTACGACAAGGGCAAGAAACAGCAGTGGGACGCCGCCGAGCGCATCAACTGGAATCAGGACGTCGACTGGGCCAACCCGATGTCGCTGCCGGACGAGGGCATCCCGATCTTCGGTACCGACACCTGGAACAAGATGAACGAGGACAACCGCGCCGAGCTGCGCCGTCACCTGCAGGGAGCCACGCTGAGCCAGTTCCTGCACGGCGAGCAGGGCGCGCTGATCGCGACCTCGAAGATCGTCGCCACGGTGCCGGATGCGGATTCCAAGTTCTACGCCGCGACGCAGGTGATGGACGAGGCCCGTCACGTCGAGGCCTTCTCGCGGCTGCTGCACGAGAAGGTGCAACTGGCCTATCCGATCACGCCCGGCCTGAAGTCCCTGCTGGAGCAGGGCCTGTCGGACCGCCGCTGGGACATGACCTATCTGACCATGCAGATCCTGATCGAGGGTCTGGCGCTCGCCGCCTTCCAGCGCCAGCGCGATCATTCGGGCAACGATCTGGTGCAGGCGGTCAACGCCTACGTCATGCAGGACGAGGCCCGTCACGTCGCCTTCGGCCGCCTGGCCCTGCGCGACTACTACCCCGAGCTGACCGAGTCCGAACGCGACGAACGCGAGGAGTTCGTGGTCGAGGCCTGCTATCACATGCGCGACCGCTTCAACCAGATCGAGGTCTGGGAGAACCTGGGCTTCAGCCGCGAACAGCTGGTCGAGGCTGTCGAGAACAGCGAGCAGATGAACCAGTTCCGCCAGCGCCTGTTCACCCGCATCGTGCCGACGGTGAAGGACATCGGCCTGTGGGGCAATCGCGTGCGCAAGGCCTATGCGGACATGAACGTCATCCAGTTCTCGGAAATCGACGCCGAGGCCCTGCTGGACGCCGACAACAAGGTCGCCGAGGAATTCGACGCCCAGCAGTTCGTCAGCGACGGCCTCACCGACCAGCCGGCCGCCGCGGAATAGTCGCACACACTTTATCAAGATGGTCGACGGGGCGGCCATCGGCGTGGCCGCCCGTTCTTGTTGACGCACACCGGTGGTCGGCTTGCGCGACGTCCATTCGCCCTTCATAGTTCCGGCATTCACATTTGCCACGGGAGGGCATCATGTCTGGATCGACACTTCGCCGCGTGCTGGGCGCGGCGGCCATCACCGCCGGTGCGCTGGGATTTGCGGCGCAGGCGAGCGCAGAGACCACGCTGGTCGGTGCGAGTTGCTTCCCGCAAGGGTCGTTCTTCTCCAAGCGTTTCGAGGCCTTCGTCGAGCAGGTCAACGCCAAGGGCAAGGGCGTCGTCCAGATCGACTACAAGGGCGGTGCACCGGCCATCGGCAGCCCTTTCACGCTGGTGCAGAAACAGGCGCAGGGCGTCTATGACATCGTCAGCTGTACGGGTGCCTACTATCAGAACGTGGTGCCCGAGGCCGATGCCTGGAAACTGCTGGAGGCTTCGCCGGACGAGGCCCGCGCCAACGGCGGATGGGACCTGATGGAGGCCATTCACCGCAACAAGAACCTGGTGCCGATCTCGCGATTCCACTACGGCACGCCGTTTCACCTGTATCTCGCCGAAGGCAAGAAGATCGACAAGCCCGATCTGACGGGACTGCACCTGCGCGTGGCGCCGATCTACACCAACTTCTTCAAGGCGCTGGGCGCGACCACACAGAACTCGAACCTGGCCCAGATCTATCCGCTGATGGAGAACGGGACCGTGGCGGGCTATGGCTGGCCGATCACGGGCCTGCGTCCCGGCTGGGAGAAGGTCACCAAATATCGCGTCGATCCCGGTTTCTATGACGCCGACATCAACCTGCTGGTCAACGCGCGGAGCTGGGACAGCCTGGACGCGAAAGCCGTCGGCCTGATCACCGATCTCGCCATGGAGGCCGAGCAGGCCGGGATCGAGGCCGACAAGGCCGCGGTGAAGGCCTCGACCGAGAAGCAGGCCGGTGAATTCGAGATCATCACCTTTTCCGCCGCCGATACCGAGAAATGGTCCAGCACCGCACGCGACGCGGGCTGGGAAGGCGTGATCGCCAACAGCCCCGAGAACGGACCCAAACTGCGCAACCTGTTCGCGAAGGAATAGGTCGTCGACACCCGGAGACCGCCCTGTCCATGACCCCGTTTGAAAAACTCGACAGGGCGGCGGGGCGGTTCTATGCGCTGATCGGGGCGCTGGTGGGCATCACCATCGGCGGCTTCGCGCTGGCGATCTCGATCGATCTGGGCCTCCGCCTGCTGGCATGGGGCAACATCCCCGGCCTGCAGGAGGTGATCCAGTATCTGCTGTTCGCCAGCGTGTTCCTCGCCGCGCCGTGGGTGCTGCGGCTGAACGCCCATGTCCGCGTCGACCTGATCGTCGGCAACGTCCCGCCGGCGGTGGGACGCGTGATGGAACGCGCGCTCGACCTTCTGGGGCTGGCGATCTGCCTGACCCTGCTCTGGTTCGGCTGGGCCAACCTGACCAGTGCCTGGATGTTCCAGTCGATGCAGCACAATTACTTCCAGATGCCCGAATGGATATTGCTGTCGGGCTTCGTCGCCTGTTTCGTCATGCTGGCGGTCGAGTTCCTGTTCCGCCTGCTCCGGTCGGGTGCGCCGCCGGAGGGGACCGCCAGCACCGGCGGCGGTTTCTGACATGGAATGGTACTGGGCGCTCGGCCTGATGCTGGGCATTGTCATCGGGCTGATGTTCCTGGGCCTGCCCGTGGTCTTCGCCTTCTTCGCCGCCAACATCGTCGGCGTCTTCATCTTCATGCGCGGGGAGATCGGCCTGTCGATCATGCCGATCGAATATGTCTTCTCCATCGCGAAATTCTCGCTGGTGCCGGTCGCCCTGTTCATCCTGATGGGCGAGATCCTGTTCCAGACCGGCGTCGCCTTCCGCGCCATCCGCGCCATCGACCGCATGATCGCCCGCGTGCCTGGCCGCCTGACGGTCGTGTCCATCGCGGGCGGCACCGTGTTCTCGTCGCTGTCGGGTTCGACCATTGCCAACACCGCGATCCTGGGCAGCGTGATGCTGCCCGACATGCTGAAGCGCGGTTATCAGCCGAAGCTGGCCATGGGACCGATCATGGCGGTCGGCGGCATCGCCATGCTGATCCCGCCGTCGGCGCTGGCGGTGCTGCTGGCCAGCCTGGCCGAGCATTCGATCAAGGACCTGCTGATCGCCGGCATCCTGCCCGGCGTCATGATGGCGCTGCTATTCGTGATCTACGTGATGGTGCGATGCCGGATCAATCCGTCGCTGGCACCTGTCGATGAGGACCTGCAGGTCGCGCGCGGCTGGGCACGCTGGGGGCCGTTCATCCGCGACGTGCTGCCCCTGTTCACGATCTTCGTCGTCGTGGTCGGGTCGATCTTCTTTCGCATCGCGGCGCCCGAGGAAGCGGCGGCGCTGGGGTGCGTCGCCGCCGTTCTGGTCTGCGCCTGCTACCGGGAACTGACCCTGGCCCGGCTGATGAAGGCCCTGACGGAGACCGCGAAGATCAACGTGATGATCCTGTTCATCATCGCGGGTTCCCTGACCTTCAGCCAGATCCTGCAGATCTCCGGCGCGACCAGCGGGCTGCTGGCCCTGGTCGGCGCGTTCGATCTGACGCCCGTCACCGCCATGGCGCTGATGATGCTGATCCTGCTGTTTCTGGGCGCCTTCATGGATCAGGTCAGCATGGCGCTGCTGACCCTGCCGTTCTTCCTGCCGATCGCCGAAAGCCTGGCGCTGGATCCGATCTGGCTGATGGTGATGATGCTGATCGCCATGGAGATCAGCCTGCTGACCCCGCCCTTCGGTCTGCTGCTCTACATCATGAAGGGCGTCGCGCCGCCGCATATCCGCCTGACGGAAATCTATGCCGCCGCCATGCCGTTCATCGCGCTGGAACTTCTGGTGCTGGCCTTTCTGGTGCTGTTCCCCGACATCGCCGTCTGGCTGCCTGCCCAGTTCCGCTGACACGTCTTGCGGGACCTTGGGGGTTTGTTAACGCAACCCGGGGTATCAAGGCACTCAGGACAGTCGGGGTTTGGCGGGAACGGAAGACAGATGACAGTTCAGTTGGTTCAGCAGAATGTGCTTCGGCATGTGGAGCGGCGTGCAGCGGCCCGGTTTCCGGTGAAGCTGCCGGTGATGGTGCATTTCAGCGGCACGAGCACCGCGCACATGACACGCAATTTCTCGACGGGCGGTCTGCTGATCCGGCCGACCGTCGACGGACCCGCCATCGGCGCGGTGGTCGCGATCGACATCGGGGTTCTGGCCTCGGGCGTCATGACGATCGTCGTCGGCCACCGCGATCAGGGGACCGCACTTCAGTTCATGGACCCCCATGAAGGCGAACGGGTCGCCCTGGCCCTGTCCGAACAGGTTCAGCGCGCGACCTGAGAGCGCAATTGCCGGGCCTTCCGCGACCCGCTACAAACAGACCATGAGCAAGGTTCTACAGCCTGCCGGGTGGCCCCGGCCGAAAGGTTACGCGAACGGTGTCGCCGCGCGCGGCACCATGGTTTTCGTGGCAGGCCAGATCGGCTGGACGCCCGAAGGCAACTTCGAATCCGACACTTTCGCCGATCAGGCGCGCCAGACCTTCCTGAACACGAAGGCGGTTCTGGACGAAGCCGGTGCCGCGCCCGAACACATGGTGCGCCAGACCTGGTACATCACCAGCAAGGCGGAATATCTGGATCAGGCGCGTGAAGTCGGTGCCGCCTACCGCGAGGTCTTCGGGCGCAGCTTCCCGGCGATGGCGGTCGTCGAGGTCACCGCGCTGATGGAAGACCGTGCCAAGATCGAAATCGAGACAACGGCCGTCGTGCCGGACAACGGAACGAGTCAGGAGGACACGCCATGAACGCGGACACCGCAGGTTCCAAACAGATACAGGCCAGCTTCAACTGGGAAGACCCGTTCGATCTGGACAGCCAGCTTTCCGAAGACGAACGCATGGTCCGCGACATGGCCCGTGCCTACGCCCGCGAAAAACTGCTGCCCCGCGTGATCGAAGCCTATCGCGAGGAAAAGACCGACCGCAACATCTTCAACGAGATGGGCGAACTGGGTCTGCTGGGTTCCACCATCGACGGCTATGGCTGCGCGGGCACCAACTACACGACCTACGGCCTGATCGCGCGCGAGGTCGAGGCGGTGGACTCCGGCTATCGCTCGATGATGTCGGTGCAGTCCTCGCTGGTGATGCATCCGATCCACGCCTTCGGCACCGAAACGCAGCGGGAGAAATATCTGCCCAAGCTGGCGACCGGTGAATGGGTCGGCTGTTTCGGCCTGACCGAGCCGGATCACGGCTCCGATCCGGGCGGCATGAAGACCCGCGCCAAGACCATCGACGGCGGCTACAGCCTCAGCGGGTCGAAGATGTGGATTTCCAACGCGCCCTTCGCCGATGTCTTCGTGGTCTGGGCGAAGACCGATGACGGCAAGATCCGCGGCTTCGTGCTGGAGAAGGGCATGAAGGGCCTCTCCGCGCCGAAGATCGAGGGCAAGCTGTCGCTGCGCGCCTCCACCACGGGCGAGATCGTCATGGACAATGTCGAGGTCTCGGAAGATCACCTGCTGCCCAACGTGGTCGGCCTCAAGGGCCCGTTCTCCTGCCTCAACAACGCCCGCTACGGCATCGCCTGGGGTGCGCTGGGTGCGGCGGAGTTCTGCTGGCACGCCGCGCGCGAATACACGCTGGACCGCAAGCAGTTCGACCGGCCGCTGGCCGCGAACCAGCTGGTGCAGCTCAAGCTTGCCAACATGCAGACGGAGATTTCCATCGGGCTGCAGGCCTGTCTGGCTGCGGGCCGCATGAAGGATGCCGGGATCTGCCCGCCGGAGACCATCTCCATCATCAAGCGCAATTCCTGCGGCAAGGCGCTGGAGATCGCCCGGGTCGCCCGCGACATGCACGGCGGCAACGGCATCCACGAGGAATATCACGTGATGCGCCACATGATTAACCTGGAAACCGTGAACACCTACGAAGGCACGCACGACGTGCACGGCCTGATCCTGGGCCGCGCCATCACCGGCATACAGGCGTTCTTCTAGAGACCTGCGGAAGCACGCCATGACCGACCCGCCCCCGGACAGGCCGGGGGTGACAGTCTTCTGCGAGGGATGAAAATCCTCTGCCCCGGCTTCTCCACCCGCACAAACTGTCACCCCCGCTGAAGCGCAGCGGAATGCGGGGGCCGGGGCGGACATCCTGCACTTTCGGAGCAACTCACGCATCCGCCCCCCGAACAAGCCGGGGGTGACTGTCCTTTGCACGGGGATGAGAATCCTCTGCCCCGGCTTCTCCACCCGCACAAACTGTCACCCCCGCTGGAGCGCAGTGGAATGCGGGGGCCGGGGCGAACATCCCGCACCTTCGGAGCAATTCACGCACCCGCCCCCGGACAAGCCGAGGGTGACAGTCGTTTGCACGGGGATGAAGGTTCTCTGCCCCGGCTTCTCCGCCCGCACAAACTGTCACCCCCGCTGGAGCGCAGCGGAATGCGGGGGCCGGGGCGGACATCCTGCACCTTCGGAACAACTCACGCACCCGCCCCCGGACAAGCCGGGGGTGACAGTCGTTTGCACGGGGATGAAGATCCTCTGCCCCCGGACAAGCGAGGGATGACGGTCCGGAAACCGGCGGTCCAGTCGAACAGCGGGCGGCGCTAACCGGCCTCGGACCAGTCCACCTCGGCGTCGGGATCGTTGGGATCGAAGCCGAGCTGTTCCATCCCCTCCAGGAACGACCGGGGCGGATCGGCGGTCACGTCCAGCGACCGGCCGTCGGGCCGTCGCAGAACGATCCGGCGCGCGTGCAGGAACAGGCCTTTTTCGAAGCCGCCTTCATGGGCCTTCTCGTCGCCGTATTTCATGTCGCCGATGATCGGGCAGCCGATCGCCGCCGCGTGCACACGCAACTGGTGCGTTCGTCCGGTGACCGGGCGCATGGCCAGCCAGGCCGCCCGCTGGCCCGCGTTCGAAATCACGCTGTAGTGGCTGACGGCACGCTGGCCGCCTTCGTCGACGGGTTCGATCCGGTCGCCGAACAGGCCCTCTTCCTTCGACAGGCGCAGATTGATGGTGCCCTGGTGCGGCCGGGGCACGCCCGCGACCAGCGCCCAGTAGGTCTTTTCGGTGTTGCGTTCGCGGAACGCGCGGGTCAGCCACTGCGCCGCCTGCCGCGTCCGGCCCAGCACCAGAACGCCGGATGTGTCCTTGTCCAGCCGGTGCACCAGCCGCGGCGGTTCATCCAGCCCGAAGGTCAGCGCGGGCAGCAGCCCGTCCACATGACGGACCACCTTCGTCCCGCCCTGCACGGCCAGCCCCGGCACCTTGTTCAGCACCAGCACCTCGGGATCGCGGAAGATCACCAGATCCTCGATCAGCTGACGATCCGCATCCGATATGCGGTTTGGCTTCGGACGCGCCGCAGCGCTGCCCGGTTCCGGCATCGGGGGCACCCGCACGATCTGGCCCGCCGCGATCCGCTGGTCGGCCTTCACGCGCCCGCCGTCCAGACGGACGTCGCCCTTGCGCAGCATCTTCTGCAGGCGGCCCTGTGTCAGGTCCGGATACCGGCTGCGGAACCAGCGGTCGAGGCGCATGCCATCCTCGTCCGCGCTGACGGTCTGCTTGCTGACGCCGCTCATGCGAACATCATCCGCGACAGGGCGAGACCGGCGAACAGCGCACCGATGGAAAGAACCACCGAGAGGATCACATACAGCGCCGCCGCGCCGATCTCACCGCGCTGGTAAAGCGTCACCGCATCCAGCGAGAAGGTGGAGAAGGTCGTCAGCGCACCCAGACAGCCGATCAGCACGAAATTGCGCAGCTCCGGCGAGACGCCCCGCGACAGGAACCAGTGTGCCAGAAAACCCATCATCAGGCTGCCAATCACGTTCACGACAAGCGTTCCAAGCGGAAATCCTGCACCGAAAGCGCGGATCATCACGATCTGAACGCCAAACCGTCCGACGGCGCCGAGCGCGCCGCCTGCCGCAACTGCCAGTATCGCATTCATGCGTCGTCCATCCGCTTCGCCCTCAGTTTGTCCCAGTAGGCCAGCCGCCTGGCGATGTCCCGCTCGAAGCCGCGCTCGACCGGTTGATAGAAGCGCTGCCTCGGCATGTCATCGGGAAAGTAGTTCTGCCCAGAAAACCCGTCTTCGGCATCATGGTCGTAGGCGTAGCCCTTGCCATAGCCCAGATCCTTCATCATGCCGGTCGGCGCGTTGAGAATGTGCAGGGGCGGGTTCAGTGATCCCGTTTCCTTCGCGGACCGGTTCGCCGCCTTGAAGGCGGTGTAGGCCGCGTTCGACTTCGGCGCGGTGGCGAGATACAGCGCGGCTTGCGCGAGCGCCAGTTCGCCTTCCGGACTGCCCAGGAAATCGTAGGCTTCCTTGGCAGCCAGCGCCTGCCGCAGCGCCTCGGGATCCGCGAGACCGATATCCTCGGACGCGAAGCGCACCAACCGGCGGGCGATGTACAGGGGATCTTCGCCACCCGCCAGCATCCGCGCCATCCAGTACAGGGCCGCATCCGCGTCGGAGCCCCGCAGCGACTTGTGCAGGGCGCTGATCAGATTGTAGTGGCTTTCCTGCGCCTTGTCGTAGAGGGGCGCGCGACGTTGCAGCACTTCCGCGAGCCCGGCGGGGTCCAGCGGCTGGTGCGGTGCGACGCGGTACAGTTCCTCGGCCAGGTTCAGCATGTAGCGCCCGTCGCCGTCGGCCATCGCTTTCAGGGCCTGGCGGCCTTCCGCCGTGACCGGCAGGGGCGTGCCCTCGATCTTCTCGGCACGTGCCAGCAGTTCCTCCAGCGAGTCGTCGTCGTGCCGGCGCAGCACCAGCACCTGGCAGCGCGACAGCAGCGCCGGGTTCAGTTCGAACGAGGGATTCTCCGTCGTCGCCCCGATCAGGACGATGGTGCCATCCTCGACCACGGGCAGGAAACCATCCTGCTGGGCCCGGTTGAAGCGGTGGATCTCGTCGACAAACAGCAGCGTACCCTGACCGTCGCGCCGCCGCGTGCGTGCCGCCTCGAATGCCTTGCGCAGGTCGGCCACGCCGGAAAAGACCGCGGAGAGCTGCACGAACTCCAGATCGATGCTCTCGGCCATCAGGCGGGCGATGGTCGTCTTGCCCGTGCCCGGCGGTCCCCAGAGGATGATTGACCCGGGCCGGCCCTGCGCCGCCATCCGCCCGATCGGTGCATCGGGACCGGTGAGATGCGTCTGGCCCACCACCTCAGCCAGCGTCGAAGGCCGCAGTCGGTCCGCCAGTGGACGCGATGCCTCGTTCTCCAGACCGGCCTGCTCGAAGAGACTGGGTGCCATCAGCCCCGGCGCGCCTTGATCTGGTACAGGCTCTGTCCGCGCCGCATGGTGATCTCCCAGGATTCGCTGACGCCCAGCAGGGCGGGCTCCACATCGCGCACGCGCGATACCTTCTGTCCGTTCACGTCAACGATGATGTCGCCGGGCCGGGCACCGAACCTCTGCGCCTGCGAGCCGCGCGCGACGCCCAGCAGCACGACACCCCGATCCGCACCGCGAATGCCGAGTTCCTCGATCAGGGCCGGAGAGATGTTGGCAACGCGCGTGCCCTGCAAGGGATGGAGCCCCTTCAGTTCCGTGACATTGCGCGGCGGTACCTCGGGCGCGGCTTCCAGCGGCAGCGTGACCGAAACCGGCTTGTTGCGGCGCAGGAGACCCAGCGCGACGCTTTCGCCGACATTGCGGGTCGCGAGGCGGAACTGGAATTCGGCGGGCGAGCGGACCGGGCGGCCATCGAAACTGACGATCACGTCGCTGACCCGGATGCCGGCCCGTTCCGCCGGACCACCCGGATAGATCTCCGAGACCAGCACCCCGCCGGGTTTCGCGAGGCCCAGCCCGTCCGCGATGTCCGCCGTCAGGTCCTGCCCTGTCATCCCGATCCAGGCCCGCACGATGCCCTTGCCGCTGCGCGCGCCCTGCACGACGGCCTGAACCAGGTTCGACGGGATCGCGAAACCCACACCGTGGCTGCCGCCGGAGCGGGTGAAGATGGCGGTGTTGATCCCGGCGAGGCGCCCGTCGAGGGTGACGAGCGCGCCGCCGGAATTGCCCGGATTGATGGCGGCATCGGTCTGGATGAAGCTCTGCGGACCGCCCTGGGGGGTCACGCGGCTGCGTGCCAGCCCGGAGACAATGCCGCTGGTCACGGTCTGGCCGACCCCGAACGGGTTGCCGATGGCAAGCACCAGGTCCCCGACCCGCAGCCGGTCGGCATCCCCGAACGCCAGCGCGGGCAATCGCGCGCCGGCGGTATCGATGCGAAGCACCGCCAGATCCGTGTCCTCGTCGGTCAGCTCAACACGCGCATCGAACTCGCGCCGGTCGTTCAGGACCACAGTGATGTCATCCGCATCGGCGATTACGTGCGCGTTGGTGACGATCAGGCCGGCCCCGTCCACGATCACCCCCGATCCCAGCGACGGCACCTCGCGCTGACGGTTGCGTCCCCCCAGCACGTCGCCGAAGAAGCGCTGAAAGAACGGATCATCCAGCAGGGGGTTGGCCCGTGCGCGCACCATGCGCTTGGCATAGATGTTCACGACAGCCGGCGCGGTACGCTCGACCACCGCCGCGAAGGACAGCGAGATCTCGGCGGCCGACGATGGCACCCGGCGGTCGGACTGGGCCAGCGCGGGCACCGTGCCCGCCATCAGGAGCAGCGTGAGCAGAAAACGCGGCAGGATCATTGCCATGAGACTCTCCGGAACGAAAAAGGGCGAGCCGTCGCCGGCCCGCCCCAGAATCTAGCGTGTCTGGACGCCGTGGTCAGGCCGCGTCTTCCAGGTCATCGTCATCTTCACCCGGTACCGGGCCGGAATCGGTGCCCTTGGCATCCTCGTCACGGTCGATGAATTCGATGATGGCCATCGGCGCCGCGTCGCCATAGCGGAAACCCGCCTTGACGATACGGGTATAGCCGCCGGGCCTGTCAGCGTAGCGCTCGGCCAGCACATCGAACAGCTTCCGCACCATGGCTTCCTCGGGCAGCTGGGCATAGGCCTGCCGACGGGCGTGCAGCCCGCCACGCTTCGCCAGCGTGACCAGCTTCTCGACCACAGGGCGCAGATCCTTGGCCTTGGGCAGGGTCGTGGTGATCTGCTCATGCTTGATCAGCGCATTGGCCATATTGGCGAACATTGCCTTGCGGTGCGAGGCAGTGCGGCTGAACTTCCGTCCTTTTTTGCGATGACGCATGGTGACGTTACCTTCTTGTTCGGGGGCCGTGACCGGCCTTCGGATCGTCAGATCCTAGAAATTGTCTTCCAGCTTCTTGGCCAGATCGTCGATATTGTCCGGCGGCCAGCCCGGCACTTCCATGCCGAGACGCAGGCCCATCTGGGACAGCACTTCCTTGATCTCGTTCAGCGACTTGCGTCCGAAGTTCGGGGTCCGGAGCATCTCCGCCTCGGTCTTCTGGATCAGGTCGCCGATGTAGACGATGTTGTCGTTCTTCAGGCAGTTGGCCGAACGGACCGACAGTTCCAGTTCGTCGACCTTGCGCAGCAGGTTGCGGTTGATCTCCGGCTCGCTGCTGGTTTCCTCGACGACCTCGCGCTGCGGCTCCTCGAAGTTGATGAACAGCTGAAGCTGATCCTGCAGAATGCGCGCGGCGAACGCCACGGCGTCTTCGGGGCTCAGCGCGCCGTTGGTGACGATGTCCATCGACAGCTTGTCATAGTCCAGCACCTGGCCCTCGCGGGTGTTCTCCACCCGGTAGGCGACCTTCTTGATCGGCGAGAACAGCGAATCGACCGGGATCAGGCCGATCGGCGCGTCTTCCGGACGGTTGTCCGACGCCGCAACGAAGCCCGCGCCCATATCGACCGTCATTTCCATGCTGATCGACGCGCCGTCATCCAGATGCATCAGCACCAGTTCCGGATTCAGCACATCGATATCGTGGCCGGCATCGATCTGCCCCGCCGTCACCGGACCCGGGCCGTCGGCGCGCAGCGAAATGCGCTTCGGGCCGTCGCCGTGCATGTTCAGGGCAAGCTGCTTCACGTTCAGCACGATGTCGGTGACGTCTTCACGGACACCTTCGATCGACGAGAACTCGTGCAGCACGTTGTCCATGTGGATGGCCGTCACGGCGGCACCCTGCAGGCTGGACAGCAGCACACGGCGCAGCGCGTTGCCGAGCGTCAGGCCGAAGCCCCGTTCGAGCGGTTCGGCAACCACGGTCGCGCGGCGCGACAGGTCGTCTCCGCCCTGGAACTCGAGCTTGTTCGGCTTGATCAGTTCCTTCCAGTTACGCTGGATCACTTGGCAAACCTCATGTCAAAACCGGGCGGCAGCGGCAGAACCAAGGCCTGCGCGCCGCCCAAAAAACGGACCGGCAACGGTGAACCGTGCCGAAAGAATGATCAGACGCGACGGCGCTTGCGCGGACGGCAGCCGTTGTGCGCGATCGGCGTCACGTCACGGATCGAGGTGACCTCGAACCCGGTCGCCTGAAGCGCGCGCAGGGCAGATTCACGTCCCGACCCCGGACCCTTCACACGCACTTCCAGCGTGCGCACGCCGTGTTCCTGCGCCTTCTTGCCGGCGTCCTCGGCCGCCATCTGCGCGGCATAGGGCGTCGATTTGCGTGAGCCCTTGAAGCCCATCATCCCGGCCGACGACCAGGAAATCGCGTTGCCCTGCACATCGGTGATGGCGATCAGCGTATTGTTGAACGACGCCTGTACGTGGGCGACGCCGTTCGTGATGTTCTTGCGTTCGCGACGGCGGACGCGTGTTTCTTTCTTGGCCATCTGTTCCTACTTCTTCTTGCCGGCAATCGCCTTCGCCGGACCCTTCCGGGTGCGGGCGTTGGTGTGGGTGCGCTGACCGCGGACCGGCAGGTTACGGCGGTGACGGAGGCCCCGGTAGCATTTCAGGTCCATCAGACGCTTGATGTTCATGGCGACTTCACGGCGCAGGTCGCCCTCCACCAGGTAGTCGCTTTCGATCGTCTCGCGGATCTGGATCACTTCGGCGTCGGTCAGGTCGTTGACACGGCGCTCCCGCGGAATCCCGATCTTCTCGCAGATCTCTTTCGATTTGGTCGAGCCAATACCGTGGATATAGGTCAGGCCTATTTCCACTCGCTTCCCGCTCGGGATGTTCACACCAGCAATACGCGCCACGCTGTTCTCCTTAAAAACGCAGCAGTCAGAGGTCGGCCAAAACCGCCACAGGACCCGTTGATCGATGAAGGCGCGCGATTATACGAATGCGCGCGATGCCGTCAACCGCCCCTGATTACCTCTTCCCGTCCAGAACCCTTGTAATGTCGGCCGTCACGTCCTCGATCCCTTGCAGACCATCGACCGTGTCGACCAGACCCTTCTTCTCGTAGTAGCCCAGAACCGGTGCCGTCTGTTCGTGATAGACGGCCAGACGGTTCTTCAAAGTCTCGGCGTTGTCGTCGGCACGCGTGCCGCCGGTCTCGGCGGCGCGCTTCTCGATGCGGGCGAAAAGCGCCTCGTCCGGAACGCGGATCTCGACCACGGCGTCCAGGGTCAGCCCCTTCTCCGCCAGCAGGACATCCAGCCCCTCGGCCTGCGCCAGCGTGCGCGGGAACCCGTCCAGGATGAAGCCGTTGGCGCAGTCGGCTTCGCCGATGCGGTCGCCGATGATGCCGATGATCAGGTCGTCGGCAACCAGTTCGCCCGCGTCCATGACCGACTTCGCCTTCCGGCCGAGTTCGGTGCCCGCAGCGACAGCCGCACGCAGCATGTCACCGGTCGAGAGCTGGACCACATTGTAGCGGTCCATGATGAACTGGGCCTGCGTGCCCTTGCCGGCACCAGGCGGTCCGAAAAGTATCAGGTTCAACGCCGCATCCCCCCCCTGTTGCCGCGCAGCTTCGATTTCTTGATCAGCCCTTCGTACTGGTGCGCCAGCAAGTGGGACTGGATCTGGCCGACCGTATCCATGGTGACCGAAACGACGATCAGCAGCGAGGTGCCGCCGAAGTAGAAGGGTACGTTCCACTGGCCGCGGATCAGTTCCGGCAGCAGGCAGACGGCGGCGAGATAGGCCGCGCCGATGACCGTCAGGCGGGTCAGCACGTAATCGAGATATTCAGCCGTGCGCTGGCCCGGACGGATGCCGGGAATGAAGCCGCCGTTCTTCTTAAGGTTCTCGGCCGTGTCCTGCGGATTGAAGACAACGGTGGTGTAGAAGAAGCAGAAGAAGACCACGCCGCCGATATAGAGCGCCAGATAGAGCGGCTGTCCCGGGCCGAGCAGCGCCACGACGCTCTGCAGCCATTCCGGACCCGAGGCCTGGCTGAACTGCGCGACCGTGACCGGCATCAGCAGCAGCGACGAGGCGAAGATCGCGGGGATCACGCCGGCCGTGTTGACCTTGATCGGCAGGTGCGAGGTCTCGCCGCCGATCATGCGCTGGCCCATCTGCCGCTTCGGATACTGGACCAGCACCCGGCGCTGGGCCCGCTCGACGAACACGATGAAGGCGATGACGGCAACGACCATGATCATCAGGAACAGGATGATCGCGGTGGACAGGGTGCCGAGGCGGCCCAGTTCCAGCGTCCCGGCGAGCGCGCTTGGCAGCTCGGCCACGATGCCGGCGAAGATGATCAGCGAAATGCCGTTACCGACGCCGCGCGCGGTGATCTGCTCACCCAGCCACATCAGGAACATCGTGCCGCCCGTCAGGGTAATCACGGTGGTAAACCGGAAAAAGGCACCAGGATCGGACACGGCCGTACCCGTACTGCCCTGCAGGCTTTCCAGACCCACGGCGATGCCGTAGGCCTGCACCGCGGCCAGGATCACCGTGCCGTAGCGGGTGTACTGGTTGATCTTCTTGCGGCCCTGCTCGCCTTCCTTCTTCCACTGTTCCAGGGTCGGCGAGACCGTGGTCATCAGCTGCATGATGATGGAAGCGGAGATATAGGGCATCACGTTCAGTGCGAAGATCGTCATCCGCTCCAGCGCGCCGCCGGCGAAGACGTTGAACAGCCCCAGCACGCCGCTGGAATTCTGCTCGAAGATATCGCCCATGATGGCCGGATCGACGCCGGGGACCGGGATGTAGGTGCCCAGCCGATAGATCACCAGCGCGCCCAGGGTGAACCACAGGCGTTTCTGCAACTCGGTCGCCTTGGCAAAGGCGCTCCAGTTCACGTTCGCGGCTAGCTGTTCGGCGGCTGACGCCATTACATCACCTCAAAAGACGAGGGAGCGGCACCCCGCGGGCACCGCCATCTGCTATCCCTCATCGCACTCATCTGGATCGCGGAACAGTGTCCCGCCACCCGCTCATCGATCACTTCTTCTTTTTGTGGCCCTTGCCGATGACCTTGGTCCGGCGCGTCTCGGCCTTCCTGGCCTTGGCCGCGGCCTGTTCCTCGGTCGGCTTGTCGGTCTGGGCAATGGAGCCACCGGCACCTTCAACCATTTCGACGGCCTTCGCCGAAGCACCGGCAAGTTCGAATTCGGCCTTGGCAGTCAGCTCGCCCTTGGCCAACAGACGCACGCCGTCGCGCACCCGCCGGATCACGCCGGCAGCCACCAGGGCCTGACCGTCGATCTTCGCACCCGCATCGAGCTTGCCCGCATCGATGGCTTCCTGGATGCGGCCGGTGTTCACCGCCACATAATCCTTGCGGAAGATGTTGTTGAAGCCCCGCTTCGGCAGACGCATGTGGATCGGCATCTGGCCGCCTTCAAAACCCTTGATGGCGACGCCCGAACGGCTCTTCTGGCCCTTCATGCCCTTGGCAGACGTCTTGCCGGTTCCGGAACCGGGACCGCGACCGACCCGCTTTTTCGGGCGGCGTGCGCCGGGATTGTCTCTGAGTTCGTTCAGCTGCATGCTGATCGTCCTTCCTGTACTGTATTCCGTCAGCAGCCCCTATCAGGCGCTGACTTCCTCCACCTTCACCAGGTGATGGATCTTCGCGCACATGCCCCGGACAGACGGTGTGTCTTCCAGGACCCGCGAGCGGTGCATCTTGTTCAGACCGAGCCCGACGAGGGTCGCGCGCTGATCCTTCGGACGGCCGATCGGGCTGCCGATCTGCGTCACCTTGAGCTGTTTCTTTTTAGCCATCTGCCGCCTCCTGCACCGCAGCCGCATCATCGCGGCGGCCGACGATATCGCCCACCTTGCGTCCGCGCTTCGCGGCGACACGCTTCGGCGAGGTCATGTGCTCCAGCGCATCGAACGTCGCGCGGATCATGTTGTAGGGGTTGGAGGTGCCGACCGACTTGGTCACCACATCCTGCACACCCAGGGTCTCGAACACCGCGCGCATCGGACCGCCGGCGATGATGCCGGTACCCGCAGGCGCCGCCCGCAGCATCACCCGGCCCGCGCCGTGGCGGCCCGAGATGTCGTGATGCAGGGTCCGGCCTTCGCGCAGCGGCACCCGGATCATGGTCTTCTTGGCCACCTCGGTCGCCTTGCGGATCGCCTCGGGGACTTCGCGGGCCTTGCCCTTGCCGAAGCCGACGCGGCCCTTCTGGTCGCCGACGACGACCAGCGCGGCGAAGCCGAACCGGCGGCCACCCTTGACCACCTTGGCAACACGGTTGATGTGGACCAGCTTATCGACGAATTCGCTATCGCGATCGCGGTCGTTGAAATCGGGACGTCGTGCCATAGGTTCCGCTCCCCTAGAATTCCAGACCGCCCTCACGGGCGGCTTCGGCCAGCGCCTTGACGCGGCCATGATACTGCAGCGCGCCACGGTCGAAGACGACCGTCTTCACGCCCGCGGCGACCGCGCGTTCCGCCACGGCCTTGCCGACAGCTTCCGCCGCAGCCACGGACATGGTGGACTTCAGCGTCTCTGCCAGGGATTTCTCGACCGTCGCGGCAGAAGCCAGTGTCCGGCCCTCCGAATCGTCGATGATCTGGGCGTAGAGATGCTTGCCGCTGCGATGGATCGAAAGACGCGGACGTCCCTCGGCCACGCGACGCAGCTTGGAGCGGACACGTTCGCGCCGCCGAACGGCGCCTGTCTTGCGCTTGTAATAGGCCATGACCAGCGTTCCTTACTTCTTCTTGCCTTCTTTGCGGACGACATACTCGTCCGCGTAGCGCACACCCTTGCCCTTGTAGGGCTCCGGCGGACGCCAGCCACGAATCTCAGCCGCAACCTGGCCGACCTTCTGCTTGTCGATGCCGGACACGCGGACCGCCGTCGGCCGCTCGCACTTGATGTCGATGCCTTCGGGGATATCGAAGATGACATCATGGCTGAAGCCCAGCGAAAGGTTCAGCTTGTTGCCCTGCACCTGCGCACGGTAGCCCGTGCCGGTGATCTCCAGATCCTTGGTGAAGCCCTCGGACACGCCCTTGACCAGATTGTCGGCGAGGGTGCGCTGCATGCCCCACATCATCCGCGCTTCCTTGCTGTCGTTCGCCGGCTTGACCGTGATCTGGCCATCGGAGAAATCGACGTCGACATCATCGACGAAGCGCATGCTGAGTTCACCCAGCTTGCCCTTGGCCGTCATATCGCGTCCGTCCAGCTTGACGTCAACGCCGCTGGGCACCGGAACCGGGTTCTTGCCGATACGTGACATGATCAGAACACCTCACAGAGTACTTCGCCGCCGACATTCTCGGCGCGGGCTTCCGCATCTGACAGAACGCCGCGCGGGGTCGACAGCACCGAAATGCCGAGACCGTTCGCGACCTTGCCCAGATCGCCGATCTTGGAATAGACCCGGCGTCCCGGCTTGGAGACCCGCTTGATGGTCGAGATGACCGGGGTTCCCTCGTAATACTTCAGCTCGATCACGATCTCGGGATGGCCCCGCTCATTGGAGTCATCATGATAGTCGCGGATATAACCCTCGCGCTTCAGCACTTCCAGAACCGAGGCACGGAACTTCGATGCCGGGGTGCGGATCGCGGATTTCCGGGCCATCTGGCCGTTGCGAATGCGGGTCAGCATATCCCCGATGGGATCAGAAAACGACATGCTCTCTTCTCCTTACCAGCTCGACTTGACGAGGCCGGGGATCAACCCCTGGGAACCCAGCTCACGCAGGGCGATACGGGAAACACCCAGCTTACGGTAGTAAGCGTGCGGGCGGCCGGTGACGCTGCAGCGGTTGTGCACGCGGGACGGCGCGCTGTTGCGCGGCAGTTCCGCCAGCTTCAGCCGGGCGGCAAACCGTTCTTCCAGGGACAGCGACGTGTCCTTGGAGATGGCCTTCAGGGCTTCGCGCTTGGCAGCATATTTCTTCACCAGACGCTCGCGTTTCTTGTTCTTCTCGATTGCGCTTTTCTTCGCCATCGGATCAGTCTCCCTGCTTCTGGAACGGCATGTTGAACCCGGCGAGAAGCTCACGTGCCTCGTCGTCGGTCTTTGCCGTCGTGCAGATGATGATGTCCATGCCGCGGATCTCGTCGACCTGGTCATAATTGATTTCCGGGAACACGATCTGCTCCTTCAGGCCCATGGCATAGTTGCCGTTGCCGTCGAAGCTTTTCGGGTTCACGCCACGGAAGTCACGGACGCGCGGCAGCGCGATGGTGATCAGGCGATCCAGGAATTCGTACATCCGGGCACCGCGCAGCGTGACCTTCACGCCGATCGGCATGCCTTCACGCAGCTTGAACGTCGCGATGGACGTGCGCGCCTTGGTGATCACCGGCTTCTGACCCGCGATCTTCATCAGCTCTTCGTAGGCCGCGTTGATCTTCTTCGAGTCGCTGACCGCGTCGCCGACGCCGATGTTCAGGACAATCTTGTCCAGCTTCGGCATCTGCATGACGTTGGCATAGCCGAAGTGTTCCTTCATCTTCGGAACAACCGCGCTCTCGTAATGCTCTTTCAGTCTTGGCTGAGCCATTTTTCCGCTCCTCCTCAGACGTCGATCACTTCGCCGGACCGCTTGGCAACACGTACCTTGCGGCCATCCTCGAGGGTCTTGTAGCCGACGCGCGTGGGCGTGCCGTCCTTCGGATCCTCGTGGGCGACGTTGGAAATATGAATGGCGGCCTCACGCTCGATGATGCCGCCGGGATTGCCGGCGCCCGGGCGCTGGTGGCGCTTGATCATGTTGATCCCGGACACCACGACACGGCGTTCGTCGCGAAGCACGCGCAGCACCTCGCCCTTGCGGCCCTTGTCGCGACCGGTCAGCACGACGACCTTGTCGCCTTTCCTGATCCTGAATTTCTCAGCCATGCTCAAAGCACCTCCGGCGCCAGCGAGATGATCTTCATGTAGCCCTTGCCGCGCAGTTCGCGCGTCACCGGGCCGAAGATACGCGTGCCGATCGGCTCGTTCTGCTTGTTGATCAGCACGGCCGCGTTGCGGTCGAACCGGATCGACGTGCCGTCGCCCCGGCTGACTTCCTTGGCTGTCCGCACGATCACGGCGCGCATCACTTCGCCCTTCTTCACGCGGCCACGCGGGATGGCTTCCTTGACGGAGACGACGATCACGTCGCCCACACCGGCCACCTTGCGTTTCGAACCGCCCAGCACCTTGATGCACTGCACCCGCCGCGCGCCTGAATTGTCGGCGACGTCCAGGTTGGTTTGCATCTGAATCATCGGACTACTCCTGTCCTGCTACCACGACCGAATTCCGGACGGAATTCAGTCAGCTTCCTTGACCACTTCCCACCGCTTCAGCTTCGAAACCGGCGGGCACTCGATCACACGGATCATCTGACCAGCCTTGCAGCTGTTCTCGGGATCGTGCGCGTGGATCTTCTTGCTGCGGCGGATGAACTTCTTGTACAGCGGATGCCGCACACGGCGTTCGACCCGGACCACAACGGTCTTGTCGTTGGCGTCGCTTACAACGACGCCCTGCATGATACGCTTGGGCATATCGTCAGGCTCCCTTCGCGGGCTGTTTCGCCCGTTCGTTCATCACGGTCTTGATGCGCGCGATGTCGCGGCGCAGCTTGCGGACATGGGCCGTGTTCTCGACCTGGCCGGTGGCCCGCTGAAAGCGCAGGTTGAACTGCTCCTTCTTCAGGTCGATCAGGTTTTCCTGCAGTTCGTCATCGGACTTGGCGCGAAATTCCTCGGCGGCCATCTTACTGATCTCCCCCGTAACGGCTGACCATCTTCACGCGGATCGGCAGCTTGGCCGCCGCGCGCTCGAACGCTTCCTGCGCCAGTTCCTGCGAGACACCGTCCAGTTCGAACATGATCCGGCCCGGCTTCACGCGGCACACCCAGAATTCCGGCGAGCCCTTGCCCTTGCCCATGCGGACCTCGGTCGGCTTCTTCGAGACCGGGACATCCGGGAAGATGCGAATCCACACGCGGCCCGCACGCTTCATGTGACGGGTGATCGCACGACGCGCGGCCTCGATCTGACGGGCCGTGACACGCCCCGGCTGTTGCGCCTTCATGCCGAAGGCGCCGAAGTTCAGCGTCGTGCCGCCCTTCGCGTTGCCGTGGATCCGGCCCTTGTGTGCCTTGCGGAACTTAGTCCGTTTCGGTTGCAGCATTGTCTTGCCTCAACTTAGCGTTTCAATCAGGAACGACCGCCGCCGGAGCCTTGCTGCTCCTGCGCGCGCTTGTCGACGGCCATCGGATCGTGGGCCATGATCTCGCCCTTGAAGATCCAGACCTTGATGCCGATCGCGCCGTAGGCGGTCTTGGCGGTCGCCGTGCCGTAGTCGATATCCGCACGCAGCGTGTGCAGCGGCACACGGCCTTCCCGATACCATTCCGTGCGCGCGATTTCCGCGCCACCCAGCCGGCCGCCGCAGTTGATGCGGATGCCCTGGGCACCCAGGCGCATCGCATTCTGCACCGACCGCTTCATCGCGCGGCGGAACGCGACGCGGCGCTCCAGCTGCTGTGCGATATTGTCGGCCACCAGCTTGGCATCGATCTCCGGCTTGCGAATCTCGACGATGTTCACGGACACTTCCGAACCCGTCATCGTGCCGATCTCGCGGCGCAGCTTCTCGATGTCCTGGCCCTTCTTGCCAATCACCACACCCGGACGTGCCGAATGAATGGTGATCCGCGCCTTCTTGGCCGGACGTTCGATGATGATCTTCGAGACACCGGCACCGGACAGCTTCTTGAACAGGTGGTCGCGGATCTTCAGATCCTCTTCCAGCATGTCCGCATAGTTGCCGCCCTCGGCGTACCAGCGCGAGTCCCAGGTCCGGTTGATACCCAGACGCAGACCGATCGGATTTACCTTCTGGCCCATCAGTTGGCCTCCTCGACTTCAGCGACGACAACCGTCAGATGGCTGAAGGGTTTCATGATCCGGCCAATCCGGCCGCGCGCACGGGCGCGCCAGCGCTTCATCACCAGACCCTTGCCGACATACGCTTCCTTGACCACCAGCAGATCGGGATCCAGCTGATGGTTGTTCTCGGCGTTGGCGATCGCGCTCTGCAGGGCCTTCTTCACGTCCTGCGCGATGCGCCGGTTGTTGAAGGTCAGGCTGACCAGCGCGTCTTCCGCCTTCTTGCCGCGGATCGTCTGAGCGACCAGGTTCAGCTTCTGAGGGCTGACACGCAGGTTGCGGGCGACGGCCTTTGCCTCGTTATCGCCGAGGACGCGTTCTCTCGCTTCCTTGCCCACTGCTTATCTCCTCTTGGCCTTCTTGTCGGCTGCATGGCCGTAATAGGTCCGCGACGGCGAGAACTCGCCGAACTTGTGACCAACCATTTCTTCCGACACCAGCACGGGAATGTGCTTCTGACCGTTATAGACGCCGAACGTCAGGCCCACGAACTGCGGCAGGATGGTCGAACGACGGGACCAGATCCTGATCACGTCCTTGCGCCCCGACTCCCGCGCCGTCTCGGCCTTCTTCAGCAGATAGCCGTCGACAAACGGCCCCTTCCAAACTGAACGTGACACGGTTCGATGTTTCCCTTCCAGTTGCCGCCAGCCCCTGGGCCAGCGTCTTCAATTCCAAACCTGCGACAGTTACCGCTTGTGGCGGCTGCGCATGATCCACTTGTCGCCGGTCTTGTTGCGCCGCGTGCGGGCACCCTTGGTCGGCTTGCCCCACGGCGTCACCGGATGACGACCGCCCGAAGTGCGGCCTTCACCGCCGCCATGCGGGTGATCGACCGGGTTCATGGCCACGCCACGCACCGACGGACGCTTGCCCAGCCAGCGCTTGCGCCCGGCCTTGCCCAGCTTGATGTTGCCCTGGTCCGGGTTGCTGACGGCCCCGACGGTCGCCATGCATTCGCCCCGGATCAGGCGCTGCTCGCCCGACGACAAGCGCACCTGGGCGTAGCCCGAGTCCTTGCCGATCAGCTGCGCGTAGGTCCCGGCGGAACGGGCGATCTGCCCGCCCTTGCCCTGCTTCATCTCCACATTGTGGACGATGGTGCCGACCGGCATGTTGCGCAGGGGCATCGCGTTGCCCGGCTTGATGTCGCACCGTTCGGACGCCAGCACCTTGTCGCCGACCGCCAGACGCTGCGGCGCCAGGATGTAGCTCAGTTCGCCGTCCTCATATTCGATCAGGGCGATGAACGCGGTCCGGTTCGGATCGTATTCCAGACGCGTGACCGTGGCCGGCACGTCGAACTTGCGACGCTTGAAATCGACCATGCGGTACTTGCGCTTGTGGCCACCGCCGATGCGGCGGGCCGTGATGCGACCGGTGTTGTTGCGGCCACCGCTTTTCGTGAGACCTTCGGTCAGCGATTTGACCGGGCCGCCCTTGTAGAGGTGCGACCGGTCGACCGTGACCAGGTTTCGCTGCGACGGTGTCGTCGGATTGTATTTCTTCAGCGCCATGGTTTTTACAGCCCCGTGGTCACATCAATGGAGTGGCCCTCGCCCAGCGTGACGATGGCCTTCTTGGTATCCGGCCGGCGGCCGGGCCGCCCGCGGAACATCTTCTTCTTGCCCTTCACCATCATCGTGTTCACGGCCGAGACCTCGACCTTGAACAGCGTTTCGACGGCAGCCTTGATCTCCGGCTTGGTGGCGTCCGTGGCCACCTTGAAGACGACCTGGTTGTACTCCGACAGCATGGTCGATTTCTCGGTGATCACCGGGCTCAGGATGATGTTGTAATGACGTTCCAGGCTCATGCGAGGCGCGCCTCCAGCGCTTCTACGGCCGCGCGCGTCAGCACCAGGTGCTCACGGCGCAGGATGTCGTAAACGTTTGCGCCCTGCTGCGGCAGCACGTCGATCATCGGAATGTTCCGGGCTGCGCGGGCGAAGTTCTCGTTCACCTCGGACCCGTCCACGATCAGGGCCGAGTTCAGGCCCATCTCCTTCAGACGCTTCGCCAGCTTGCCGGTCTTGGCTTCCTCGACCGCGGTATCGTCCAGCACGATCAGCTTGGAATCGGCGACCTTCGACGACAGCGCGTGCAGCATCGCCAGGCGGCGCACCTTCTTCGGCAGGTCGATGGCATGACTGCGCACGACCGGGCCGTGTGCGACGCCACCACCACGGTGGTTCGGCGCCTTCCAGGTACCCTGACGGGCGCGGCCCGTGCCCTTCTGGTTGAAGGGCTTGGCGCCGGTGCGTGCAATCTCGCCCCGGCCCTTGACCTTGTGCGTGCCGGCGCGGCGCTTGGCCAGCTGGTACGTCACCATGCGGTGCAGGATATCGGCGCGCGGCTTCAGTCCGAAGATCGCGTCGCTCAGTTCGATATCACCGGCCTCGGCATTGTCGAGGTTCATGACCTTGGTCTTCATGGTCAATTCTCCTCCGTCTCGGTCGCTTCGGGCGTCTCGGCTGCGGCCTCTTCGGGCGCGGCTTCCTCGACCGGGGCGTCGGTCTGGCGAACCGCTGCGGGATAGGGTGCATCCTCGGCGCGCGCCTTCTTGACGGCATCCTTCAGCAGGATCCAGGCACCCTTGGCACCGGGCACACCGCCTTCGACCAGCACCAGACCGCGATCGTCGTCCGTGCGGACGACGGTCAGGTTCTGCACGGTCACCCGTTCGTCACCCATGTGTCCGGCCATCTTCTTGCCCTTGAACACACGGCCCGGATCCTGGCACTGCCCGGTCGAACCGTGGCTGCGATGCGAGATCGAGACACCGTGCGTGGCGCGCAGACCGGCGAAATTGTGCCGCTTCATGGCACCCGCAAAGCCCTTGCCGATCGAGGTGCCGACAACGTCGACCCGCTGGCCGGGCACGAAATGCGACGGCAGAAGTTCGGCACCGACATCGACGAACCCGTCGTCCTCGATGCGGAACTCGGCCAGCTTCATCTTCGGCTCGACCTCGGCCTTCGCGAAGTGACCCCGCGTCGGCTTGTTCACATTCTTGACCTTGGCGGTGCCAGCACCGAGCTGGAGCGCCGTATAGCCATCCCTGTCGGCCGTGCGGTGAGCAACCACCTGGCAGCCGTCAATCTGCAGCACCGTCACCGGCACATGCTCACCGGCGTCTCCGAAGACGCGGGTCATGCCCAGCTTGCGTGCGATCAGTCCAGTTCTCATCGAACTCTACTCCCGCCTCAGAGCTTGATTTCGACGTCGACGCCCGCAGCGAGGTCGAGCTTCATCAGCGCGTCCACGGTCTGGGGGGTCGGCTCGACGATATCGAGCAGCCGCTTGTGTGTACGAATCTCGAACTGTTCCCGAGATTTCTTGTCGATGTGCGGCGAGCGCAACACCGTGTATTTCTCGATGCGTGTCGGCAGCGGGATGGGTCCACGCACCTGAGCGCCTGTGCGCTTGGCCGTGTTGACGATCTCGCTCGTCGACTGGTCCAGCACCCGATGATCGAAGGCCTTGAGCCTGATCCGGATATTTTGACTGTCCATGCCGCCCTTCCCTTTAAACCTTGAAGGAAACGACCGCCGCCGGAGGATCCGGCGGCGATCATGTTTCGACTGTTACTCGATGATTGCGGCGACGACGCCGGCGCCGACGGTGCGTCCGCCTTCGCGGATGGCGAAGCGCAGGCCCTCGTCCATCGCGATCGGGTTGATCAGGTCAACCACCATCGCGACATTGTCACCCGGCA
>NZ_JBLXDV010000008.1:0-194262 GCF_048263705.1 Minwuia sp.
CCAGCCAGCATGTTGAATCAGAACCAGACTGATTTGGGAATCCTAAATCGATTCAATCAAATATGGGGACGCTCTAGAAGCCGGGGCCAGAACAAGAAAAACCCCGCGGAGGAAAACCTCCGCGGGGTTGATCCGTTCATCGATATACCGAAGCCTAGTGAGCCAGAACGGCCAGCAGCAGCAGCGCGATGATGTTGGTGATCTTGATCATCGGGTTCACGGCGGGGCCGGCGGTGTCCTTGTAGGGATCGCCGACGGTGTCGCCGGTCACCGAAGCCTTGTGCGCTTCCGAGCCCTTGCCACCATGGTTGCCGTCTTCGATGTACTTCTTGGCGTTGTCCCAGGCACCGCCGCCGACGGTCATGGAGACCGCGACATACAGGCCGGTGACGATCACGCCCATCAGCATCGCACCGACGGTCGCCAGCGCCGAGCCCTTGTCACCCGTGACCCAGAAGATCACGAAGTACAGGACGATCGGGGCCAGAACCGGCAGCATCGAAGGCACGATCATTTCCTTGATCGCGGACTTCGTCAGCATGTCGACGGCGCGGCTGTAATCCGGCTTGGACGTGCCGGCCATGATGCCCTTGTCTTCGCGGAACTGGCGGCGGACTTCCTCGACCACCGAACCGGCAGCGCGGCCGACAGCGGTCATGGACATGGCTCCGAACAGGAACGGCAGCAGGCCGCCGAAGATCAGGCCGACGACCACATACGGGTTGGACAGGGCGAAATCGACGACCACACCGGCGAAGTACGGATACTGCTCGGGGTTGGCGGCGAAGAAGCGCAGGTCCTGCGTGTAGGCTGCGAACAGCACCAGGGCACCCAGACCTGCGGAACCGATGGCATAGCCCTTGGTCACGGCCTTGGTGGTGTTGCCGACCGCGTCCAGCGCGTCCGTGGTGTTGCGCACCGACTCGTCCAGCTCGGCCATCTCGGCAATGCCGCCGGCATTGTCGGTGACGGGGCCGTAGGCGTCCAGCGCGACGACCATGCCGGCCAGCGCCAGCATGGCGGTGACCGCGATGGCGATGCCGAACAGGCCTGCCAGCGAGAAGGTCACGATGATACCGGCACAGATGATCAGGGCCGGGATTGCCGTCGACTGCATGCCGATGGCCAGACCCTGGATGATGTTCGTGGCGTGGCCCGTGTTGGAGGCTTCAGCAACCGAGCGCACCGGCCTGTATTCGGTCGAGGTGTAATACTCAGTCACCCAGATCAGCAGACCGGTCACGACCAGACCCGCGATCGCGCAGAAGAACAGATCCAGGCCGCTGAAGTTCGACCCGGCGATGGCACCGCTGCCGACCACGAACTCGGTCACGAAATAGATCGCGACGGCCGAGAGCACTGCCGAGACGATGAAGCCCTTGTAGAGCGCGCCCATGATGTTCTGCGACGAACCGAGGCGCACGAAGTAGGTGCCGATGATCGAGGTCACGATGCAGACGCCGCCGATGGCCAGCGGATACATCATCATCGAAGCGGCCAGATCGCCGACGAACAGGATCGAAGCCAGCACCATCGTGGCAACCACGGACACGGCGTAGGTTTCGAACAGGTCGGCGGCCATGCCGGCACAGTCACCGACATTGTCGCCCACATTGTCGGCGATCACGGCGGGGTTGCGGGGGTCGTCTTCCGGGATACCGGCCTCGACCTTGCCCACCAGGTCGGCACCGACGTCGGCACCCTTGGTGAAGATACCGCCACCCAGGCGGGCGAAGATGGAAATCAGCGACGCACCGAAGCCCAGCGCGACCAGCGGGTCGATCAGGCCGCGGCCCTCGACGTTCATGCCCAGCAGCACGGCGTAGTAGCCCGCGACACCCAGCAGCGCCAGGCCGGCGACCAGCATGCCGGTGACGGCACCGGCGCGGAACGCGATCTTGAGGCCTTCAGCCAGACCCTGGCGGGCACCCTCGGTCGTGCGCACATTCGCGCGGACCGACACGTTCATGCCGATGTAACCGGCCGCGCCCGAAAGAACGGCGCCGATCACGAAGCCGAGGGCGACGAGACCGCCCAGCAGCAGATAGAGAATGATCGCGACGACGATGCCGACGACGCCGATGGTCATGTACTGACGGTTCAGATAGGCACGTGCGCCTTCCTGAATGGCGGCTGCGATCTCCTGCATCCGCGCATTGCCAGCGGGTGCGCCAAGCACCTGCATGGCAGTCACCACGCCATAAACGATGGCGAGTGCGCCGGCGACGAGCACCAGCAACAAGGTGGTATCCATAATTCGTATTCCCCTGGGTTAAGGAACGATCGGTGCTGTCCAGGGAATCCCCTCCGGATTCGAAGTCCCGCACCGGGTTCAAAGTGGCGGCTATATGCCAAATGCCGCGCTGCAGCGCAACAGGTGCGCAAATTTAACGCAGATCAGGCATGCATTATCAGGCGCGTTGTGGCTTGAAACGCGAAAACATCAGCCAGAGCGCGCCCATCATCGCGATGCTGACAAGAGGTACGGCGGTCAGGGCAACGGCGTCCCAGCCGATGCGGTCCAGCAACTGTCCCGAACTGAGCGACGACAGGGCAACCACACCGAAAACGAGGAAGTCGTTCATGCCCTGCACGCGCGGCGCCTCGGCAGGTGTATAGCATTCAGCGAGCAATGTCGTGCCGCCGACGAACATGAAATTCCAGCCGACGCCGAGCAGGACGAGTGCCGTCCAGAAATTCAGCATCTCGATGCCGGTTATCGCAAAGCCGACGCAGATGAGGTTCAGTATGGCACCGACGACGATGATCCGCAGGACGCCGAACCGGATGATCAGGCTGCCGGTGAAGAAGGCGGGCAGATACATGCCGACGACATGCCACTGGATGACCGTCGTCGAATCCTCGAACGAGAACCCGCAGAGCTTCATGGCCAGCGGCGTGGCGGTCATGATCAGGCTCATCACGCCGAATCCGATCATCCCGGAGAAGACGGCAACCCAGAAGACCGGGTTCTTCATGATCTCGCGCATCGGCCGGCCGCGGGTTTCCCTCGTCTGACGCGCCAGCGGCGGAATATCCAGGAAGATGACCACCAACGCCGTGATCGCGGCCAGACCTGCCGTACCCACGAAGCAGCCCAGGAACAGGGCTGTCGGTATCAGGTCCTCGGTGTGCTTGGCGATCTCCGGGCCCAGGAACCCCGCAAGCAGTCCCCCGGCCATGACATACGAGACGGCACGGGGGCGAAAATAGACCGGTGAGACATCGACCGCGGCGTGGCGGTACTGCTGCACGAAGGCCGAGAACATCCCGACGAGGGCCGTCGCAATGCAGTAGAGCCAGAAGCTGGCTTCGATCAGCGCGTAGGCGCCGACGGCGCTGCCGGCCAGACCCAGGCCCGCGCCGACCAGAAATCCGGGCCGTCTGCCGAAACGGCCCATGAACATGGCCGCCGGTATGGTGGCGATGGCGGTGCCGGTCACAACGGCGGTCACCGGCAGGGTCGACAACGCCTTGTCGATGGCCAGCGAGTAGCCGATCAGCGGACCGATGGCGATCATGATGGAAAAGGTCGATACGCCGAGACCCTGGCACAGGGCCAGCAGGATCACGTTCCGCTTGACGGTCGGGGACAGTTTCTCGGGCGTGGCGGCAGTCATGGCGCGGACCATATCGCGGTGATTTCAGATCACCACCATCAATTTCGCAGAAAAGGGCTGACCTGCGCGCTTAACGGATATCGGCGCAGTCGATGCAGCGCGGTGTGGCCGGATCGATATCCAGACGCGGCGCGGAAATCTCTTCGCCGCATTCGATGCAATAGCCGAACTCCCCGTCGTCGCAACGGGCGAGTGCGGAATGGATCCGCTTCAATGCGAACAGCCGCTGCTGTTCCGACGCCTTGGCCATCTCCTGCTGCTGCAGCGCGTCCATGCGGGAGAGGCGACCAACCTTCGACTGATCCAGTTCGACGGCCTTTCGCGATTCAGCCGACATGCTGCGCAGATCGTCGAGTGCGTCGCGCCGCGCGATCAGTTGCGCACGGTATCTTTCAATGTCCATCGGTGAACCTGCTCCTGTCGGGAAAGATTGGACACCGATTCAGAAAGCCCGGCAAGCGTCACCGAATCATCAGCCTGAGACGCCATGTGTCTCGACCGGGCCTGTCCCGCCCTAGCCGCCACCGGTGAAACTCCGGACCAGGCTGACGGCCACAAGATTCCAGCCGTCCACGATGACGAAGAAGATCAGCTTGAAAGGCAGGGAGATGATGATCGGCGGCAGCATCATCATGCCCATCGACATCAGGACGCTGGCCACCACCATGTCGATCACCAGAAACGGGATGAACAGCAGAAACCCGATCTCGAAGGCGCGCCGCAGTTCCGAGATCATGAAGGCCGGGATCAGTGCCTGCAGCGGCGTATCCTCCGGCTGCAGGCCGTCGGTGCTGGTCTGGCCCAGATCCAGAAACAGGGCCAGATCCTTCTCCCGCACGTGCACCAGCATGAAATCACGTACCGGGCCGGTGGCGCGGATGAAGGCCTCGCGTTCCTCGATCTCCTCGTTCAGCAGGGGTTCGATACCCTGTTCCCACGCCGCCTCGAAGGTCGGTGCCATGATGAAGGCGGTCAGGAACAGCGCCAGCGAGATGATCACCACGTTGGGCGGCGTGGTCTGCACGCCCATGGCCGAGCGCAGCAGCGACAGCACGATCACGATCCGCGTGAAGGACGTGACGACCACCAGAATCGCCGGTGCAAGGCTGAGGACGGTCAGCAGGGCGACGAGCTGCAGCACGCGCCCTGTGAAGCTGCCGCCTTCGCCAAGGTCGATGTTCACTTCCTGCGCCAGCGCGTTGCCGGACATGAGCAGCAACAGGGGCAGGATCGCTGGCAGCGTGCGTCGGATCATGCCGCCGTTCATTGCGCCGTCTCCACCGCCTGAATGCCCGTCTCGATGACGGTCTCTGCCGTGGGGCTGACGATGATCAGGTGTTCGCGATCGTCGCGCCGGACCAGAACCAGTTTGCGACGTGTGTCGATGGCCTGGACGGAAACGACGGCGAGCCGTCCGGAGCCGCTGGACGTCACACGCGGCGCCAGTCCGAAGCGGCGCGCGGCCCAGGCGGCGCCCGCGATGAGACCGACCACCAGAACGAGGGCGGCCAGAAAGCGAAGATATTCGAAAGTTTCCAAGGGTGCGCTGGCCTTCTGCCGAATGGTTTTCCCGATCAGGGAGATTCTCTCCCGCGATGGGCGGATTCTGGCGCGTCTTGGTTAACGATCCGATAATGCGCCCGGCAGCCGGCGGCAGGTTTCGGACATTACGAATTATTAATCATTTCGGACGACCATCCGGCTTCTCTGCGGATCAGGAATCCGCCTGCGAACGGAACCGGTGGCACATGTTTCTGAAGGACATTTCGGTATTCTCCTCTCTGGCGCGCAACATGGAATGGCTGTCCGCGCGCCAGAAGGTGCTGTCCCAGAACATCGCCAACGCCGATACGCCCGGCTATGAGGCGCGGGACCTCAAGGAACTCAGCTTCCGGGAACTGCTGCACAAGCCGCATCAGGGCATGAAGATGGCAAAAACCTCGACGGGGCACATGACGCCGCCGGGTGCCTCCGACGGTCGCTTTGCGGAAAGCCGCATCGAGGCACCGGACTCGACGCCGAACAAGAACACGGTCGTGCTGGAAGATGAAATCCTGAAGGTCAACGACGCGCGTATGGCCTTCGATCTCGCGGCCTCCCTGTACCGCAAGCACACCCAGATGCTGAAGACTGCCATCGGCGGACGTGGCGGCTGATGATGGACGCCACGAAAGGAGCCTGCTGAATGGATCTTGAGAAAGCAATGATGACGTCGGCGTCGGGGCTGCGGGCCCAGACCGCCCGCATGCGCCTGATCGCCGAGAACATCGCCAACGCGAATTCCAGTTCCACGACGCCGGGTGCCGATCCGTACCGTCGCAAGGTGATGACCTTCGCCCAGGCCTTCGATCAGGCCAATGGCACCCAGACCGTGCGGGTGGACAAGATCATGACGGACAAGACGCCGTTCCGTCAGAAGTATGATCCGGGCAATCCGTCGGCTGACGGGCAGGGGTATGTGAAGCTGCCCAACGTCAATTCGCTGATCGAGATGGTCGACATGAAAGAGGCCCAGCGGACGTACAAGGCCAACCTGACTGTCATCGAGACCGCCAAGCACATGATTTCACGCACGGTGGACCTGCTTCGCTGATGTGTTCCCTACCTGATATGGAGATCCTGAAATGGACGTGACGCTGCAGAATGCGGCGATGGCCTATGGCAAGGCTGTTGGCCGGGGTGGGGAAGCCGGTGACGCGCTTCCTTCGGGCGAGATCGGCGCGGCCGGCGCTGAAGGATCGGCGTTCGCCGACATGGTCAAGGCAGCCGGCGAGAACATCGCCGGTGCGATGGAACGTTCCGAGCAGGTCTCGGTACAGTCGAATGCGGGCAAGGTCGATATCACCGACGTGGTGCAGGCCGTCAACAATGCAGAGATCGCACTGCAGACGGTGGTGGCCGTCCGTGACCGTGTGGTCGATGCCTATCAGCAGATCATCCGCATGCCGATCTGACCGGAGGGTTCCGCCATGACCCCCGTCGAAGTCGTCGATGTCGCGCGCGATGCGATCTGGGTGCTGCTGAAGGTGGCCGCGCCGGTCATGCTGATCGCCCTGGGCGTCGGCCTGACCGTTTCGCTGTTCCAGGCGCTGACGCAGATGCAGGAAATGACTCTGGCCTTCGTGCCCAAGATCATCGCCATCTTCATCGCCCTGATCGTTCTGGCCCCCTACATGATCGGCGAGCTGACCGGTTTCATGGAGATCGTGTCCCTGCGCATCGCGGACCTCGGTCCGAACGGAAGCTGACGGATCATGCTCGCGGACCTGCTGCCCGCCCTGACATTCTCGTTTCTGCTGGTCTTCGCGCGCGTGGGCGCGATCCTGATGGTTCTTCCCGGTTTCGGGGAGCCCTATATCTCGCCGCGCGTGCGGCTGGTGATCGCGCTGGGACTCAGCATCGTGGTGCAGCCGGTGGTGGCGGCCGGCCTGCCGGATATGCCGCTGCAGCCGGTGACGCTGCTGCCCCTGCTTGGCGGCGAGATCATCATCGGCATCTTCATCGGCGGTGCGATCCGGCTGCTGGTGTCCGCGCTGCATGTCGCGGGCATCGTGATCTCGTTTCAGTCCAGCCTCGGCTTTGCGCAGTTCTTCGATCCGGCGCAGGGAGCGCAGGGGGCCCTGCTGGGCAGTTTTCTGACCATCATGGGCATGACCCTGATCTTCATGGCCGACCTGCATCACCTGATGCTGCGGGCCGTGACCGACAGCTACATTCTCTTTCCCGCCGCGCAGGCACCGCCGGTGGATGGCTTCGCCGAGATGGCGGCGGAAGCCGTGGCCAACAGTTTTCTGGTCGGTATCCAGATTTCCGCGCCTTTCATTGCCTATGCCCTGATCCTGTATATCGGCATGGGGCTGGTGAACCGCCTGATGCCCCAGATGCAGGTCTTCTTCATCGTCATGCCGATGCAGATCCTGCTGGCGCTGCTGTTCTTCATGATCACGCTGGGCGCGATGGGCGTCTGGTTTCTGGAGCATTTCGAAGCGGGGACCACGCAGTTCCTGGTTGGCGGGTGATCGGGCATGGCTGACTCAGACCAGGATCCCTCGCAAAAAACCGAGGAACCGACCGACAAGCGGCGTGCCGATGCGCTGAAGAAGGGCCAGGTCGCCAAGTCCCAGGAAGTCGGCCACTGGTTCATGATGCTGGGCATCGCGGGCCTGCTGCTGATCCTGATCAGCCACGCCGCGGCGACCATGGCACGCAGTATGCGGACCTTCATCGCCAGCCCGGACCGGATCGACGTGTCGCCCGGTGCCATGCAGGGTCTGCTGTCAGGCATCGTGAACGATCTGGCCGTCGGTGTGCTGCCGATCATGCTGATGCTGGCACTCGTCGCGGCCGTCGGCACGCTGATCCAGCACCCGTTCATCTTCACCACGGAAAAGCTGAAACCGCAGCTTTCGAAAATCTCCCCCATCGCCGGTGCGAAACGGCTGTTCTCGTCCCAGTCCCTGATGGAGTTCGCCAAGGGCATCGCGAAGCTGGTGATCGTCGCGTTTGTCGCCTTTTCGCTGATCTGGCCGGACATGGACGCCTTGCCGCAGCTGATGCAGGTCGATCCGCTGGGTGTCATGGAATTCGTCCGCAATGAATCCATCACCATGGTGGCGGGAGTCATGGCGGTCATGACCGTCATCGCGGCCGCGGACTTCGTCTACCAGAAGTGGAAGAACAATCAGGAACTGCGGATGTCCCGCAAGGACATCAAGGACGAGCAGAAACAGTCCGACGGCGATCCGTTGATCAAGCAGCGCATCCGGCAACTGCGCATGGAACGCGCCCGCCGCCGTATGATGGCTGCAGTTCCGACGGCGGACGTCATCATTGCCAATCCCACGCATTTCGCTGTCGCGCTGAAGTACGACATCGATACGATGGCTGCGCCGGCATGTGTCGCGAAGGGCGTCGACGCGGTGGCCCTGCGCATCAGGGAGGCGGGCGAAGCCGCCGAGGTGCCCGTGATCGAGAATCCGCCCCTGGCCCGGGCCCTGTATGCAACGGTCGAACTGGACGAACCCATCCCGGTCGAGCACTATCGGGCTGTCGCTGAAATCATCAGTTACGTCATGCAGTTGAAGAACCGTTTTAGCGCCGGTGGAGCAGGAACAGGATGAGCCAGCAGACCGGGATCGCATCGGCTGTCACCGCGACGTGCGGGAAGGAGTCCGGAAAAATGGCCCTGGGGATCGGTACGATCGCCGGTCTCCTGATCGTTGTGGCGATCTCGATGGCCTCCCTGCTCGGGATCCTGCCAGCGCATCAGGGCGTGCTTGTGGGCCTGGCCGGATTGCTGGCCGCGTTTCTGATCGGTTTTTCCCTGATGCGCCGTGCCCGTTCGGATCGGACACAGCTGCAGGACCCGTCATCCGCGGTCGCGCCCGATCGCGAAGACGCGGGATCACCTGAACCGGAACAGCCCGCGAACGTCGCACAAGACGGCCATGCGCGGGAAATCGAGGCACTGAGGCGCGATCTCGTGCGCTCGGACAGTTTTCTCGAAGAACTCATCGCCTTCGCGCCCATCGGTCTCGTGGTGGTGGACAGCTCCGGCACCATCAAGCGTGCCAACGGCACCGTCGGGCGTATGATCGATGCGGACGACACGCTTGTCGGCAGACAGTTCGTCGATGTGTTCGACGCGTCGGTACGGGCGGCTGTCCAGAACTGTTTCGCGGCGACCTTCGCCGGAAACACGGACCTGCCGGTTGCGGATTTGAAGCTTCGGGGCGGCGGCGACCGGGTGGCGCTGGTGAATGGCGGCCTGCTGGCCGACGGCGGTACCGAGCCCCAGGCCGTGTTCTATCTTGTGGATGCCACCGAGCAGCGGAATCTGGAAGCGCAGTTCGCACAGGGACAGCGGATGCAGGCGGTCGGTCAGCTTGCGGGCGGCGTTGCGCACGATTTCAACAATCTGCTGACGGCCATGATCGGCTTTGCCGACCTGCTGCTGATGCGGCACCCGCCTGGCGATCCGTCCTATGCCGACATCGTCCACATCAAACAGAACGCCAATCGCGCCGCCGCGCTGGTCCGGCAGCTTCTGGCCTTCTCGCGGCGGCAGACGCTGCGTCCCAAGGTGCTGAACCTGACGGATGTGCTGACGGACATCTCCGATCTTCTCCGGCGGCTGATCGGTGAGCATCTGAACATCCGGATCGTGCACGAGCGCGATCTGGGGCTTGTGAAGGTGGATCAGGGACAGATCGAGCAGGTCGTGACCAACCTGGTGGTCAATGCCCGCGATGCGATGGATGCGGGCGGAACGGTGACGATCACCACCGGAAACGTGCGTTTCGAGAACGAACAGCGTGTCGGCGACGAGAATATTCCCGCCGGAGACTATGTGGAAATCGCGGTCGCGGACACCGGCCACGGGATCACCGAGGAGAACCTGGCCAAGATCTTCGAGCCGTTCTTCACGACCAAGGCCATCGGCCACGGAACGGGACTCGGGTTGGCCACCGTCTATGGCATCGTCAGGCAGACGGGCGGCTACGTCGATGTCGACAGCCGGGTCGGGGAGGGGACGACCTTCCGCATCCTGCTGCCGCAGGTCGAACAGGATGCGACGGTCGACAATGCGCGCGATCGCAGGAACGCCGTGGACCTCACCGGATCGGGCACGGTGCTGCTGGTCGAGGATGAGGACGCCGTGCGCCTGTTCGCGGCGCGGGCCCTGCGCAACAAGGGTTATCAACTGATCGAGGCGGAGAGCGGAGAAGTCGCGCTCGCCATCATCGAGGAACGCAGCCAGGAGATCGATCTGATGATCTCCGATGTGGTCATGCCGAACATGGATGGCCCGACGCTGATCCGCCGCGCGCGGGAACTGCGGCCCGACATGCGCGCGGTGTTCATATCCGGCTATGCCGAAGAGGCCTTTCGCAGGAGTCTCGGCGACGATCTGGGCGATATCGATCTCTTGCCCAAGCCGTTCAGCCTGAAGCAGCTGGCGGCCAAGGTGAAGGAACAACTCGAACGCTGATTCGAGACGTCATGCGCCGGAAATTCTCGGAACATTTCTGGAATATTTCTGAATTTCCCAATGTTAACAATGCGATGCGATTTGCTTGCATGTTGAGAACAAATTACGTACATTCAGCGTGTTGCACAGGGTGCGCTGGCGGTGAATGATGGGAGAACGGCATGTCGCAATCAGCTTTACGCCTTATTGAAAAGGGATCTCCGGACGTGGTGGAAAAAACCAAGGCGCTTGACGCCGCTCTCGCTCAGATTGAACGCGCATTCGGCAAGGGCTCGGTCATGCGGCTGGGCCAGCAGGAAGCGATGAATGTTGAATCGATCTCGACCGGTTCGCTCGGCCTGGATATCGGACTGGGCATCGGCGGCCTGCCCAAGGGACGGGTGGTCGAGATCTACGGTCCCGAAAGCTCCGGCAAGACGACCTTGACCCTGCACGTGATCGCAGAAGCCCAGAAAAAAGGCGGCGTCTGCGCCTTCGTCGACGCCGAGCACGCGCTGGATCCGGGATATGCGAAGAAGCTGGGCGTCAACATCGATGACCTGATCATTTCACAGCCCGATACCGGTGAGCAGGCGCTGGAGATCGCCGACACGCTGGTGCGCTCGGGGGCGATCGATGTGGTGGTGATCGATTCCGTCGCCGCGCTGGTGCCGCAGGCCGAGCTGGAAGGCGAGATGGGTGATTCCCACGTCGGCCTGCAGGCCCGGCTGATGAGTCAGGCGCTGCGCAAGCTGACGGCCTCGATCTCCCGCTCCGGCTGCATGGTGATCTTCATCAACCAGATCCGCCTGAAGATCGGCGTCATGTTCGGCAGCCCCGAGACCACGTCCGGCGGCAACGCGCTGAAATTCTACGCCTCGGTCCGTCTGGACATCCGCCGGATCGGCGCGATCAAGAACAAGGACGATGTGGTCGGCAACCAGACCCGCGTGAAGGTGGTCAAGAACAAGGTCGCGCCGCCGTTCAAGGTCGTCGAGTTTGACATCATGTACGGCGAGGGCATCTCGAAGACGGGTGAGTTGCTGGACCATGGCGTGAAGATCGGTGTTGTCGACAAGGCCGGCTCCTGGTTTTCCTACGGCGACCAGCGCGTGGGGCAGGGACGTGAGGCGGCCCGGCAGTTTCTGGCGGACAATCCGGATGTTGCCGACGCGATCGAGGCCGAGATCCGGAAGAACGCGGGCCTGCTTTCCGACGCGATGACGACGGGACCCGAAGCCGATGACGACGATGATGACGAGGCCGTGCCCGCCTGATCGGCTGCAGCGGACTGCAGGCGTCAGAGCAATTCGTTCTGACGCTTCTGTGCCCGGAACCGGTTGATCAGCAGGTCGCCCGATTTCATCAGGCTGATGCGGGACTGCCAGTGCTCGACATGTCCAAGCAGGGCCTGCAGCATCGCCGGCTGCTGATCGTACTGCTGGATTTTCTCGACCAGCCGCTGCCACTGCCCGAACTGCTCGGTCAGGCGCGCCAGTACCGGGCCGGTCCTGTCCTCGACGATGCCCACGCGAAGCCCTGATTCGGTCAGCATGCGTACTTCCTCCGACTGGGTGCGCAGGGCGGGCGGATCCGGCTCCCGGGATGATATCATGGCCGTCTCGATGGCCTCCCGGTCGACCTTTTCGGTCAGCACATAGTGGGTCAGGATCATCTCCCCGTCGCGTCGCAGGGATCGCTCGACCTTGCGATAGAACTGCTCGCGGTTGTGACAGGCGTGCAGCAGCAGGCGCGATATCACCAGGTGGTAGCGGTTCTTGCTGAGCTCCACATTCGGCAGATCCACCGGGCCGATGCGGAAGGTGCCTTCGAAATCGACCGCGCGCGCGATGCCGTCGCCGATGCTGGCCCATGTCCGGTCGGGCTCAAGGGCGGTGATCTGCATGCCGTAGGCCTGCGCCAGATGAAGTGGCGGGCCGCCGGTCTCGGCACCGACGATCAGTGTCGCCATGCCGGACGGCGTTGAGATCGGATCGGTCAGATCGGCGATCGGATCGGTCGGCAGCGGCAATGTCCGGCCGCGCCCGAAGATCATGTGCATCGTGTCGATCTCCGGCGAGAATTCGCACCGTATCGTGGCCCTGATCCGTCCTTCCGGGGGCTGGCGGCCACGATCCCGATCAGGCGGGACGTCATATCCTTCCCACCAGGCTTTCAGGCGCGTTTTCAGCTTGGGCCCGGGCATGTCGCTCCGTCTCTGAGGCTTCTGTTCCAGAATGTCCGACACCCTAGGCGAACAGGGCTAACCGACCGTTAACCGGGGACCGGTCAGGCGCGTCCGGGCCGTTCTTGACACTGCGGGGCGCTGACCTCAGATTGGCCGCTCGGAACGGGTGTGGATTTACCGGCCCCGGCCAAGTCTTTCAAAGAGGTGTCACGTGCCCGGCGGCAATGAAATCCGCAAGACATTCATCGACTATTTCCAGTCGAACGGACATACCCACGTCCCGTCGTCGCCCCTGGTGCCGCATCAGGATCCGACCCTGATGTTCACCAACGCGGGCATGGTGCAATTCAAGAACGTCTTCACCGGACAGGAAAAGCGCGACTACGCGCGGGCTGTGACATCGCAGAAATGCGTGCGCGCGGGCGGCAAGCACAACGATCTGGACAACGTCGGCTATACGGCCCGTCATCACACGTTTTTCGAGATGCTCGGCAATTTCTCGTTCGGCGACTATTTCAAGGATCAGGCGATCGAACTGGCCTGGAACCTGGTCACGAAGGAGTTCGGCCTGCCCAGGGAGAAGCTGCTGGTCACGGTCTATTCCGAAGACGAACAGGCGGCCGGGCTCTGGAAGAAGATTGCCGGCCTGCCGGACGAGCGCATCATCCGCATCGCGACGTCGGACAATTTCTGGTCGATGGGTGACACCGGCCCCTGCGGCCCCTGTTCCGAGATTTTCTACGATCATGGCGAGCACATTCCCGGTGGGCCGCCGGGCAGTCCTGACGAGGACGGCGACCGCTTCATCGAGATATGGAACCTCGTCTTCATGCAGTACGAGCAGCGCGGACCGGGCGACCGGCTCGACCTGCCGCGCCCGTCGATCGACACGGGCATGGGGCTGGAACGCATCACTGCCACGCTGAACGGGACGCATGACAATTATGCGACCGACCTGCTGCGCAACCTGATCGAACAGTCCGCCCATTTCTCCAATTCCGATCCCGACGGGCCGGGGGCAGTGCATCACCGCGTCATCGCGGATCACCTGCGCGCGAGCGCGTTCCTGATTGCCGACGGCGTGCTGCCGTCCAACGAGGGGCGGGGCTATGTGCTGCGCCGGATCATGCGGCGCGGCATGCGTCACGCGCACATGCTCGGTTGCCGCGAACCGATGATGTTCCGCTTGGTGCCGGAACTGGTCCGGATGATGGGCCCCACCTTCGAAGAGCTCGGCCGGGCCGAGGCGCTGATCACGGAAACCCTCAAGCTTGAGGAAGGCCGGTTCAAGCAGACGCTGGAACGGGGGCTCAAGCTGCTGGAAGACGAAACCTCCAGGCTGGGTGACGCAGAGCCTCTCGCCGGCGATGTGGCTTTCCGGCTGTATGACACCTACGGGTTTCCGCTGGATCTGACGCAGGACATCTTGCGCGGTCAGGGCCGTTCGGTCGATACCGACGGCTTTGATGCCGCCATGGACAGGCAGCGGGCCGAGGCGCGGAAGAACTGGTCGGGCTCGGGCGAACTCGCCACCGATGCGGTCTGGTTCGACGTGCGCGAGAAAGCCGGTGCCAGCGAGTTTCTGGGATACACATCCGATGTCGCCGAGGCGGTCGTCGCGGCGATTCTGGTCGACGGCAAGCCGGTCGACGCGGCGGCTGACGGTGACGAGGTGGCGGTCATTTTGAACCAGACACCGTTCTACGGCGAATCCGGCGGCCAGATGGGCGACATCGGCACAATCCGCGCCGAAGGTGGCGCGGTGGTCGATGTATCGGATACGCAGAAGCGCGTGGGTGACGTCCACGTCCACATGGGCAGGCTGACCGGCGGCGCACTGCAGGTGGGCGACACGGTGACGGCCCGGATCGATACGGACTACCGCGACCGGTTGCGCGCCAACCATTCGGCGACGCACCTGTTGCATCGCGCGCTGCGGATCCGGCTTGGCGATCATGTGGTGCAGAAGGGGTCACTGGTGTCGTCCGACCGGCTACGGTTCGATATCTCCCATCCCAAGGGGCTGACTGTCGAGGAGATCCGCCAGGTCGATGCCGACGTCAACGCCATGATCCGGGGCAACGGCGAGGTATCGACGCGCCTGATGGCACCGGACGAGGCGGTGAAGGCGGGCGCGCTGGCGCTGTTCGGCGAGAAATACGGTGACGAGGTGCGTGTCGTCTCGATGGGCGGTCTGGAAGATCCCAACTGGTCGACCGAACTGTGCGGCGGCACGCATGTCAGGCGTACCGGCGATATCGGAGCCTTCCACATCGTCAGCGAAGGCGCCGTGGCGGCGGGTGTGCGGCGGATCGAGGCCCTGACCGGCGAGGCCGCGATCGAACATCTGGCGTCCCAGGAAAACGCGCTGCGCCAGGTCGCGGGCGCGCTGAAGACGACCGTTCAGGATGCGCCGGGACGCGTCGCCCAGTTGCTGGAAGAACGCCGCAAGCTGGAGAAGGACCTCGCCGAGGCGCGCCGGAAGGCGGCGATGGGCGGCGGCGCCAGCGATGGACCGGCGGCCAAGCAGATAAACGGTATCCGGTTTGTCGGGCAGGTTGCCGAAGACGTGCCGCCCAAACAGCTGAAGGGCATGATCGATGACATGCGCACATCCGGCGGGCCCGGGGTCTACGCGCTGGTGGGGGTGAACGACGGCAAGGCCGCGCTGGTGATCGGCGTCTCCGAGGAACTGCTGGACCGGACCAACGCTGTCGATCTGGTGCGCGCGGGCGTGGGTGCGATCGGCGGCAAAGGCGGCGGTGGCCGGCCCGACATGGCGCAGGGCGGCGGCCCTGACGGGGCGGCCGCGCATGACGCGCTGTCGGCCGTCGAGACGGCGCTTGCCGGATAGCCACGGGACAGGATGATGCTGACGGGGGCGCGGAGGGATGTATCGATCAGACGCCGCGTCTTCGAGATCGTCGAGGAATCCACGCCGGGCGATACCGCCAGCGCTGTTTTCGATTACTTCCTGATCACGCTCATCTCGCTGAACATCGCGGCGGTGGTTCTGGAAACCGTCCCGTCGATCCGTGCCGCCTATGGTGCCGAACTGTTCATCTTCGAAGTCGTCTCGGTCGTCATCTTCACGATCGAATACGCGGCGCGCCTGTGGGAAGCGCCCGAACACCCATCGCTGAAGCGGCTGGGTCCCGTTCGCAGCCGTCTGCGCTATGCGGTGAGCTTCAGCGCACTGATCGATCTGGCGGCCATTCTGCCGTTCTATCTGGCGGCCATATTCGGCGCGGATCTGCGTGTCCTGCGCGTCCTCAGGCTGCTGCGGTTCCTGAAGCTGCTCCGTTACTCTTCGGCGATGATGACCATGCAGCGGGTGCTGTACAACGAACGTCGCGCCCTGCTCGGGGCGCTGCTGATCATGCTGGGCCTGCTGATCATCGCTTCGACGGCCATCTATTACGCGGAACGGCACGCACAACCCGATGGTTTCGGGTCGATTCCGGCTGCCATGTGGTGGGGGCTGACCACGCTCACCACGGTCGGGTACGGGGATCTGGTGCCGGTGACACTGGCCGGCAAGGTGATCGGCGGCATCGTCATGCTGCTGGGGCTTGGCATGTTTGCGCTGCCGATCGGCATTCTGGCGACCGGGTTCACACAGGAAGTGCACCGGCGGGAGTTCGTGGTGACCCAAACGATGGTGGGCCGCCTGGCGCTGTTCGAGGATCTGCCGCCCGGCGAGATCATGCGTCTGACCCGCCTGATGCGCGCGGCCCGTCACGACACGGGCCGGGTGATCGTACGACGCGGCGATCCGGTCGATGCACTTCACATTCTGGCAGGCGGTGAAGTCGAGCTGGAGATCGAGGACCGCCTGTTTCACCTCTCGGACGGCGACTTCTTCGGCGAGACCGTCCTGATCAGGCGCGCGGAGGAGAACCTGCTGGCCATTGCGGCATCGCCCTGCCTGCTTCTGTCGCTGGAGCTGAGCGACCTGAACGCGCTGATCGACCGCTATCCGGAAGTCGGAGAGCGCCTCGGTGCCGTTGCGGGCGCGCGTCTCGCCAGCGCGCCACGCACCGGGTGAGCCGCGGTCACCATCGCACCCATCCCGGACTGGCGGTTCATGAAGCGGGCCTGAGCCGCAACGTCCCGATGGAGCCTGCCTCGATATCCTCCGGACGCATCGACATCGGGATGTAGTCGACCCTGCGCCACCGTTCGACCATGTCGCTGTAGTGCGGGGAGAGCGGGTTGCCGGACTGGCCCGTGGTGTTGATGTAGATGGACCTGTTGAGATCATCCAGATCGTAGATTGCCCGGAGGGATGCACCGCTGCGCGTGGTGTAGGGATCGTCGCGATCTCTCATCCGGCCATGCGCGACGTTGACGGTGTAGCTGTCGCCACCGACGGGCACGCGAATGTCGAACAGATTCCGCAGGAAGTCGACGTTGGTGAACGGATTGTGGTCGTGATGCGCCTCGTGGATCGGGCCCCACACCCAGGCATCGCGGTCGCTGCCGAACCGCTCTTCCAGATTGGCGATGGCGAGTTCGAATGATCGTTTCAGCAGGTCGGCGCAGGTCTCGGTCTGGTCGCTGGCGATATCATCGCACCAGCTTTCGGCCCCGCCCTGGCCGGTCAGCACGTTCCGGAAAAAACCGATGCGCGGTGCCCACAGATCGTCAAACAGCTCGCCGCTTTCGTCGATCAGGGCCTGGCGCACGAACTCGCGGTACCAGGCATTGAATATGGTGGGCTCGGTCCGGTCCGGCGACATGTCGCCGTTCCACAGCTTCAGGTCGGCAAGGATGTCGCGCTGCGCATCGGACGACGGTTCGAAACGCAGCATCAGGGGCAGGAACTCCCGGGCCATCAGCGAGACCTGGTCGGCCTGGATGGCCTTGAAGCTGTCGATGGTGTGGGCGTCACGTTCGGTCAGCAGATCGGTGATCCGCTGTGCGCGATAGGGATCGGCCCACTCGTTGGTCAGGAAATGCGGATAGGAGTCTCCGACGATACGGTTGTTGGCGGTGACGACATAGCCGCGCGCGGGATTGATCACCTGCGGCAGGTCCTCATAGGGAATGAACCCCTTGCGCCGCGCCAGATAGCTGGATCCGGCGCGAGGTAGCATCCCCTGCCAGTCCGAACGATCGGCGCGGACCGGGACCCGGCCGGCGGCAACGAACCCGATATCGCCGTTGATATCCGCGACAACCATGTTCTGTTGCGCGCCGTGAAAGTCCCGCATGACATCGATGAAGCCGGCGACATCCCGCGCGCGGCCCGCGTTCAGCCCGGCGCGAACGGACATCTCGTCATCGTCCAGAACGTGCCAGCGGATGGCCACGGCCTGGTCGGGTTTCAGGAAGCCCTCGCCGTGACGGCCGTTCTCGGTATCGAACAGGATCGGGCCATGGCGCGACTCGCGGACCGTGATCCGGCGCTCGCCTCCGTCGCTGATGCGTATGATTTCCTCGCGCATCTTGAAGCGTTGCCAGCCGGTTTCGGTCTGATATTCATCCGGATTCTGAGGATTGACCTGCTCGACGATCAGGTCCTGCACGTCCGGCGCGGTGTTGGTGAAACCCCAGGCGATATGCCTGTTCCGCCCCAGCACCACGAACGGCACACCCGGCAGCGTCGCGCCGATCTGGGCGTCCGTGCCGTCGTCGACATGCGCCATGTACCATACCGATGGCGCCTGCAGCCCCAGGTGCGGATCGTTGGCCAGCAGCGGTTTGCCGGTCGCGCTCAATGCGCCGCTGATCACCCAGTTGTTCGATCCCAGTCCGCGCGGTCCCTGCGGCCAAGCGCGCAGCGCGTCCTGCAGTCCCTCGCTTTCCCAGAGGTTGGCTGCCTGCCGATCGATCGCGACGGGCGCATCTTCGGGATAGGCCGGCCAGAGCTGGCGCATCTTTTCGTCGCCCAATGCCGCCGCCGCACGGGCGCGCAGGGCCTCTGACGTCCAGTTGCCCGAGAGGTTGAGCGCCATCATCTTCAGCCACACCAGCGTATCCGCCGGTTTCCATGGCTCCGGTTCGATGCCGAGGATCAGGAACTCCGGCGGCAGCAGGCCCTCACGACCGTCGATCCAGGCGTTGACCCCCGCTGCATATCGCTCCAGTTCGGCGACGGTGGTCGCGTCGAGCTTGCCCAGCGTGGCCTCCGCCGCGCGATAGAAGCCCATGGTCCTGAGGAAGATATCGGTCTGCAGCGTGGCTTCGCCCGCGAACTCGGACAGCCGGCCTTGACCCACGCGGCGCTGGAACTCCATCTGCCACAGGCGGTCCTGCGCATGGACATAGCCGAGCGCGAACAGGGCGTCGCTGCGGTTCTCCGTGTATATGTGGGGAACGGCGAACCTGTCGCGAACGATGCGGATCTCGGCTTCCGGTCCATCCAGCACGACCTCGCCGTCCAGGGTGGGCAGCGTCATCTTGCCGACGATGAACAGCCCGATGATCCCGATCGCCGCGAAGACCACGAGCGTCATCAGGCCGCGCCAGATCCATTTCATGGCAGGGGCTTCAGGATGTGAAGGGTGGTGTGCATGCATTGAGCATGTCGCCGATTGCGATTCGTCTCAACCGTGAAGCTGCTTTCGGACTGCTTCTTTGCGCTGCCGGGCAAGTCGTTGTAGGAAATGACGGAACAATTTCGGATTTCCGGGGGTACGAGGGATCATGGCTGAACGCGCGGCATTCATCGGATTGGGGGTCATGGGTTTTCCGATGGCCGGTTTCCTGCAGCAGAAGGGGTACGAGACCTGCGTCTACAACCGCACTGCTTCCAAAGCTGACCAATGGGCCGCCAAATACGGCGGAAGTGCAGCAGCGACCCCGCGGGAAGCCGCCGAGGGTGCCGACTTCGTCATGGTCTGTGTCGGCAACGACGACGATCTGCGCAGTGTCGTGCTGGGTGAGGACGGCGCTTTCGCGGGCATGAAGGCCGGGGCCGTCATGGTCGATCACACGACCGCTTCCGCCGATGTCGCGCGCGAACTGGCTGCCGTCGCCGCGGAGAAGGGGTTCGGTTTTGTCGACGGGCCGGTATCCGGCGGGCAGGCCGGCGCCGAGAACGGTGTCCTGACCGTGATGTGCGGGGGCAGCGAGGACGACTTTGCCAGGGCCCGCCCGGCGATCGACAGCTACGCGCGGGCCTGCGAACGGCTGGGCGATGTGGGTGCCGGACAGCTGACCAAGATGGTCAACCAGATCTGCATTGCCGGACTGGTTCAGGGCCTTTCCGAAGCGCTGCATTTCGCCGAGAAGGCCGGGCTCGACGGCCGGGCCGTGATTGACGTGATCTCCAAGGGTGCGGCGCAGTCGTGGCAGATGGAAAACCGCTACGAGACCATGATCGATGACAAGATGGACTTCGGTTTTGCGGTCGACTGGATGCGCAAGGATCTGGGCATTTGCCTCAACCAGGCCAGGAGCATCGGTGTGACACTTCCGGTCGCCGGGCTGGTGGACCAGTTCTATGGCGACGTCCAGGCGATGGGCGGGGGGCGCTGGGATACGTCCAGCCTGATCCGTCGTCTCCGGATGCTTCAGCGCGATTATGACTGACGAGAAAAAGCAGGATCAGACGGAACAGCGGGAGTCGGTGGACTATGACCTCGTCCGGCAGGGCATGGATGCAGCCGAACGCGCCGCCATCGAAAGCCGGGCGCGGAGCAGTCTCAAGCCCAAGATCTGGGCGGTTCTTCTGATCGTGATTGCCATTCTGCTCACCCGGTTTGTCTCCGGGTTGACGTGATCTTGCCGCCTGCATAGTTCCAACGCATTGCCCAACCCGGAGTTCCGCTTATGACCGATGCGCCACGTGGCCTGCCTGACTCGATTGACGAGACGGTTCAACTGCTGACCGAAGCCGATTACGTGTCGGATCGCAGCATGGCGACCGTGGCCTATCTGTCGATGAAGATGGGGCGGCCCCTGTTCCTGGAGGGGGAGGCCGGGGTCGGCAAGACCGAGATCGCGAAAGTACTGTCGGAGACCCTGGGCCGTCCGCTGGTCCGGCTGCAGTGTTATGAGGGACTGGACACGGCCTCGGCGGTCTATGAATGGAACTACGCGCGGCAGATGCTGGAAATCCGGCTGGCAGAGGCCGCCGGCGAAACCGATCGCGAGAAACTGTCGAAGGGCATCTTCACGGAAGAATTCCTGATCCGCCGCCCGCTGCTGCAGTCGTTGGAAGGCGAGCCCGGTCGCGCGCCGGTGCTGCTGATCGATGAACTGGACCGGACGGACGAACCCTTCGAGGCCTACTTGCTGGAGGTCCTCTCGGATTTCCAGATCACGATCCCTGAGATCGGAACGATCGCCGCCGCCGAGCCGCCGATTGTCGTGATCACGTCGAACCGGACGCGGGAGATTCACGACGCCCTGAAACGCCGGTGCCTGTATCACTGGGTCGGGTATCCCGACGCCGCGCGCGAACTGGAGATCCTGCGTCGCAAGGCACCGGGTGCGCCGGAACGGCTGACGCGCGAGATCGTCGGCTTCATCCAGGAGTTGCGCAACGCGGATCTGTTCAAGCTGCCCGGCGTGGCGGAAACCATCGACTGGACCCGCGCGCTGACCGAACTGGATGTGGTCGCGCTGGACCCGGATGTGGTCAACAACACCCTGGGCGTGATCCTGAAATACCAGGACGATATCGCCAAGATGCAGGGCAGCGAGGCCTCACGCATCATCCAGCAGGTCCGGGCGGAAGCTGCGGCGGCAACCGGATGATCGACGCCAGGCCGCATTTCGCAGAAGAAACGCGGGAAGGCGGGCGCTTCGCCGAGAACATCATGCATTTCGCACGTGCGCTGCGGGTCGCGGGGCTGCCCGTGGGGCCCGGCAAGATGCTGGAGGCGGTTCGAGCGGTCGAGACCGCCGGCATCCGCCGCCGCGACGATTTCTACTGGACGCTGCATGCGGTCTTCGTGAACCGCCGCGATCAGAAAGAGCTCTTCGATCAGGCGTTCCAGATCTTCTGGCGCAACCCGGAACTGCTGGAAAAGATGATGTCGCTGCTGCTGCCGGTCATGCATCCGGACGTGGAGCAGCAACCCGATCCCGACGCAAAGAAGACGATGCGCCGGGTGGCGGAGGCGCTGGCATCGGCCCGGCAGAACGAACCGCAGGCGAGCGAAGAGAAGGAAATCGAGGTCGATGCGACGCTGACCTTCTCGGACGAAGAAAAGCTGCAGTCGAAGGATTTCGAGGAGATGTCGGCGGCCGAGATCGATGAGGCACGCCGGGCCATACAGCGCATGCGCCTGCCGCTGGCCGAGATCAAGACGCGGCGCTTTGCACCGAAGGCGCATGGCCGGCGCGTCGACATGCGCCGCTCGTTCCGGTCCACGCTGAAATCCGGCGGTGATATCGTCAGCCTGGAGCACCGGGCGCGTGTGCGGCGTCATCCGCCGCTGGTGATCCTGTGCGACATCTCCGGGTCGATGGAGCGTTATTCGCGCATGATGCTGCATTTCATGCATGCGGTAACCAGCGACCGGGATCGCGTGCACAGCTTTGTCTTCGGCACCCGTCTCAGCAACATCAGCCGCCATCTTCGTCACCGCGACATCGATATCGCGCTGGACAAGGTGGGCGCACAGGTCGAGGACTGGTCGGGCGGCACGCGCATCGGCGCGACGTTGCAGGACTTCAACCTGAACTGGTCGCGCCGGGTTCTGGGGCAGGGCGCGGTCGTGCTGATGATCACGGACGGTCTTGACCGGGACGCGGGCGAGGGGCTTGAGAAGGAGATCGAGCGGTTGCGCAAGTCCTGCCGCCGTCTGGTCTGGCTGAATCCGCTGTTGCGCTATGACAGCTTCCAGCCGAAGGCGCGGGGCATTCGCGCCATCCTGCCCCATGTTGACGAATTCCTGCCGGTCCACAATCTTCAGAGTCTCAGCGCGCTTTCCGAGGCCCTGAGCGATCTGAGCGGTCCGCGGCGGATACAGCCACAGACAATGGATCAACTGGCGGAGCAGATGCCATGAGCACCGAACGCAGCGATATTCTGGAAACGGCCATCGGCTGGCAGGATGCGGGCCACCAGGTGGCCCTGGCGACCGTCGTCTCCACCTGGGGTTCGGCACCACGACCGGCGGGCAGTCAGCTTGCGATCTCCGACAGCGGCGATTTCGTGGGTTCGGTGTCCGGAGGATGCGTCGAAGGCGCGGTGGTGGCTGAAGCGCTGCAGATCATGAAGTCCGACACGCCGAAGCTTCTGGAATTCGGCGTTTCTGACGATGCCGCCTGGGAGGTCGGGCTGGCCTGCGGTGGCCGGATCGCCGTCTATGTCGAGAAGGTGAACTGAGATGGATCGCGCGCTGCTGGACCAACTGCAGGCTGACCGCGCCGCGCACCGGTCCGTCGTTCTGGCGACGCATCTCGACAGCGGCAGACAGCACCTGATCTATGCGGGCGGCAACGATCCCCTGCAGACGGAAGCAGAGGCCGCGATCCGTTCGGACAAGCCGGCGACGATTGAGACCGAAGACGGGAAGGTCTTTCTCAACATCTTCAATCCGCCGCTTCGCATGCTGATCATCGGTGCGGTGCACATCGCGCAGTTCCTGACACCGATGGCCGAAATGGCCGGGTACGAAGTCGCCCTGATCGATCCGCGCGAGGCCTGGGCAACGCCCGACCGGTTTCCGGGCGTGAGGATTATCGACGAATGGCCTGACGACGCGATGGCCGACCTGAAGCCGGATCATCGCACCGCCGTCGTCACGCTGACCCACGATCCCAAGCTGGATGATCCGGCGCTGAACGCGGTGCTGGGTTCGGACGCCTTCTATATCGGTTCGCTGGGTTCGAAGCGGACCCACGCAAAACGGGTGGATCGCCTGGCCGAGGCCGGGTTCACGCCGGAACAGATTGCGCGCATCCATGCGCCGGTCGGGCTTGATATCGGTGCCAAGTCTCCCGCGGAGATCGCGATCTCGGTGATGGCACAGGTGACTGCAACGCTCAGGGGTGCGGCGTGATCTTCGGCAGGCTGCCGCTGGCGGAGGCTGAAGGGGCCATTCTGGCCCATGGTCTGACCGTCGGGGGCACGCGTCTGAAGAAGGGGCATGTGCTCACCGGCGCAGACATAGAACTGCTGAATGCCGAGGGGCGGGAGACGATCCTTGCCACCAGGATCGAGGCCCGTGAAACCGGCGAGGATGCGGCGGCGGAAGCGCTCGCCCGTGCCGCACGGGGACACGGGTGCACGGTCAACGCGCCGTTCACAGGGCGCTGCAATATCTATGCGCAACATTCTGGTATCGTTGAGATAAATGCGGATCTGATAGACCGGACAAACGCGATCGACGAATCGATCACCATTGCCACGCTCAGGCCTTTCGAACTGGTCGAGAAGGGGCAGATGCTGGCGACGGTGAAGATCATCCCGTTTGCCGTCCCGGATGCCGTCCTCGCCCGGGCGGTTGATCAGATGAGTGCCGCGATTTCCGTATCGCCTTTCGGCGGCAAGCGGGTCGGCATTCTCTCGACACGCCTGCCCGAGACCAAGGAAAGCGTCATCGGAAAAGGCGTCGAACTGATGCGGCGGCGCACCGAGCGCTGTGAAGGCACGGTCGGGGAGACAGTGACGGTCGAGCATCATGAGCGTGCCGTGGCCGAGGCGCTGGCGAAGCTGACACCCGGACCGCACGATATTGTGGTCATTTTCTCCGCTTCGGCGATTTCCGATCGCAGGGATGTCATACCGGCGGGGATTGAGGCGATTGGCGGCAAGATCGATCACTACGGCATGCCGGTGGATCCGGGAAACCTGATGCTGCTGGGCCATCGGGACGCGGTCAGGATCATCGGCGCGCCGGGCTGTGCGCGCAGTCCGAAGGAGAACGGTTTCGACTGGGTCTTCCAGCGGCTGTGCGCGGATATCGAGGTGTCGCCGGCCGATGTGATGGCCATGGGGGTCGGCGGCCTGCTGGTCGATACGGGCCAGCGCGGCGCACCGCGCGACCAGCGAAACAGCGGCGCCCAGCGCATGCCGAGGGTCGCCGCCATCCTGCTGGCTGCGGGCCAGTCCCGGCGCATGGGCGAGATCAACAAGCTGCTGACCGACGTGCAGGGGCAGCCCATGATCCGGCACGCCTACGACGCCATCCGTCACAGCACGGCCGAGCCGGTGATTGTGGTGACCGGACATGAGCAGGAGAAGGTGCGCGATGTGCTTTCCGGCACAGATGTCATCTTCGCGCACAACGCCTTGCATGCCGAGGGATTGAGCACGTCACTGGGGGCCGGATTGCTGGCCGTGCCCGCCGATTGCGAAGCGGTGGTCGTCTGTCTGGGGGACATGCCGCGCATCACCTCGACGATGATCGACCGGCTGATCAGTGCCTACAATCCGGTCGAGGGCAGGGCGATCTGCGTGCCGACCCGGCACGGTAAGCGTGGCAACCCGGTGTTGTTCGACCGCCGGTTTTTCGCCGAGGTTCTGGGGATCGGCGGCGATGTTGGTGCGCGTCATCTGATCGGGCTGCATGAGGATCTGGTGGCCGAAGTGCCGATTGATGATGACGCGATTTTTCTGGACGTCGATACGCCCGAAGCGCTTTCGAGGCTGACATGAGCGAAATATCCGAAACCGAGCTGCTGAAACTCGCGGCGCGCGCAACCGGTGCCGGACGTCTGGACGAGCCCGATGGCACCGCGAAGGTCAGGAACCCGTTCTGCGGTGACCGGCTGACCATGGACGTGCGGCTGGACGGCGAAACCCTTTCCGAGATCGGGTACGAGATTCGCGCCTGCCTGGTCTGTCAGGCCGCCACCTCGATCGTCGCCGGTCAGATGCCCGGAAGGTCGGTTTCGGACATCGCGGCGGTCGGGCAGGCCGTTCAGAACTATCTGGCGGGGCAGGGGGACGCGCCCGAGGGCTTCGCTGTCTTTGAGCCCATGCAGCCGCACCTGAACCGCCATACCTGCGTGATGATGCCCTTCCGGGCGATCGCCGAGGCGTCAGACCCGTCCGAACCGTCAGAATGATCAGGCATGGCCGTTGCCATTGGCTGGCCTGCGGTTAGACTTCGCGCCTGATTGGTCCCCCGGGGGTGGAGTGTGGTGATGGTTCGTCGGTTTTTCGTGGTGGCAGGCAGTCTTCTGGTCCTGCTGACCCAGTTTCAGACTGCCGCTCTTGCGCAGCAGGACGTTTCGATTTCGGCTTTCTATGGCGTGTGGCGCGGCAACGCCCTTTCGGAAAGCAACATCAGTACGCATTTCCGGGTCACCGCCCGCGATCTGGACGTCGAGATTCGTCCGGTCGAACCAGGGGGCTTCATGATCAACTGGGCCACGGTGCTGCGCCAGAAGGGCGATCCGAACGCGCCTGCCGAAGTTCTGAAGGAAGCGCGGGTCACCTTCCTGCCCGATGCGACACGGCAGAAGGTCTGGCGCGCCGCCGATCAGGGCGATCCGATGGGCGAGAACGGCTTCAACTGGGCGCGGCTGGAAGGGCAGACATTGACGATCTATGGCATCGGTGTCGCCGAGGACGGTTCCGCAGAACTGCAGATCTACCGTCGGACGCTCACGGATCTCGGCATGCAGCTCGACTTCACGCGCACGGTCGATTCCGAACCCGTCCGCTCGGCACGCGGGAAGCTGATCAAGTTTGCTCAGTAGACCGCAGTTCGATCTCGTCGCGGTCGTTGATTTCTCGGCGGCGACGAAGCCGGGCCCCCGAAAACCGTCGAAAGACCGGTGCTGGCTGGCCGCGACGATGATGGGAGAGCCGATCCCGCCGCTCTACTTCCGGACCCGGGCCGAATTGCTGGACGCATTGCGCGCGATGCTCTCCAACGTCCGCACCAACGCCCTGATCGCCTGGGATTTTCCCTTCGGCTACCCCTCGGGCAGCGGTATGGGCGGCGGGCAGGACGTGGCCTCGCGCCTCTTCGACATGGTCGAGGACGGACCCGACGATACCAACAACCGGTTTCTGGTCGCGGATGTTCTGAACCGGCAGATCGGCAGCCTGCCCGGACCGTTCTGGGGCCGCCCGGCGACTGTGCAAACCCCGGACGTCGGCGAGAAGAAGCCGGACTTCGGTCACCATGATTTCTCCGAGTTCCGCATCGTGGAGGAGCGGGTCCGCCGCGCGGGTCACCGCTCGATCCAGAGTGTCTGGAAGCTGTTCACGACCGGATCGGTCGGCGGTCAGGCCATCGTGGGACTGGCTGCCATCGAACGGCTCAATCGCGCGCTGCGTCCGGCGCGGCCCTGCCGGTTCTGGCCGTTCGATACGGGCTGGGACCATGATCTGGACGGCGTCATCCACGTTGAATGCTGGCCGAGCATGATCCCCTTCGATCACATCGATCACCCGATCCGGGACGCGCAGCAGGTAGCGGCGAGCCGCGATCTGATCTCCCACGCGAACATCACGGGCGACCTGACGCCCCTGCTTGGCAGGCCACCGGATCTGACGCCCGCCGAACTGCATGCCGTCGAGACGGAGGAAGGCTGGATCATGGGTTTTCCTCACGTGTGCTGAGCCGATGCAGCTCTGTCAGGCATGCCGCGCGATCGGGTTGGAAACCCTTTTCGATCCACCAGTCCTCGACTGCCGACAGCAACGCACCGACCTGGCGGCCGGGCGGTATGTCCAGCGCCAGAACGTCTTCTCCCTGCAGGGGAAACGAAGGCCGCTCCCAGGTCTCCAGAACCGCGATCTGCGCGTCGGGTACGACCGCACCGTCGGCGCGGGCCAGCAGAAGCCGGTCCCTGACGGCAACCTTTCCGTCCCGGTAGGCGAGCTTCCGCAAGGTTTCGGGCCCAGGATCGCCCCCGGTCTGCAGGGGCGCTGTCGCAGCGATGAGGCGTTTGCGATCGGCTCCCGACAGTTTCCAGCGCACTGCAACCGGACGTGCATCCTCGTGATCGAGAAGGGCAGCCAGCGCCAGCACGGGGTCCGGATCGGCGAGCGCTGAGAAACGCGCGGCATAAGCGGCGCGCGCTTCCGGCAGAATCACCTCCAGAATTTCAGTCTGACGCATCACACGGATAACCGCATCGCGGTTGGGTCCGGCCAGCAGTTTGCGCATCTCCTGCCAGATCCGCTCGACCGAAAGGCCGCGCAGTCCCTCGCGCTGCGCGGCGCAGGCGGCCAGTCCGGCCTGGCTTGCGCGGACATCCAGCACGGACTGAAAACGGAAGAAGCGGAGAATGCGCAGATAGTCCTCCCGGATACGTTCCTGCGGATCGCCTGCAAACCGAAGCTGTCGTGCCTGGATATCCGAAAGACCGGTGCCCAGCGGATCATGCACGGTGCCATCCAGGTCGGCATACAGCGCATTGATCGTGAAATCGCGGCGCGCGGCGTCCTCGGTCCAGTCGTCGGAAAAGGCCACCGTGGCATGCCGCCCGTCCGTCGCCACATCCTTTCGGAGGGTAGTGATCTCGTAGCCTTCGCCCGCCGCGGCGACGGTGATGGTGCCATGATCGATGCCGGTGGGAATCACCCGGAATCCCTGCTTTTTCAGGGCCTTCGCAGCCGTTCGCGGGGCAAGCGTCGTCGCCAGATCCAGATCGCCCACCGGACGGTCCAGAAGCCAGTCACGGACACAGCCGCCGACCAGCCTGGTGGTGGCACCCGCGCTCGACAGTGCCGCGACAATGTCCGCCAGCGTCGTATCCCGGGACCAGGGCGGCGATGTCATGGTCTGGGCCGGTATTCGCCCGGTTTCAGCACGCCGTCTTCCACACGGGGCGGGATGTATTCCATGCCGGGTTCATGACCGTCGACGAAGGCGAGAACGGTGGCCGTGCCGATGCTCAGCACGATGCCGCAGACGACCAGCCAGAGCCACGGCACCATGGTCTTGCCCTGTCCGGCCCGCCGTTTCGCCAGCAGCCAGTACAGGCCGAAGAGAATGAACGGTGTCAGGAAGGGAACGACGTAGAAAAGGAGCTTTTTCAGCATTCTAGTCGCTTAACCTCTCATGCAGGTTCATTAACATGCCTGCTGTTGCACCCCAGATGTAATAGTCGCCATAGGGCATGGCCCACCATTTTCGCGGCACGCCGTTGAACCAGCCGGTGTGGCGGTGGTGATTGCTCGGGTCCAGCAGGAACTCCAGCGGGGTCTCGAACACTTCCGCGACCTCGTAGGGGTCCGGTCTGGGATCGAAATCGGGTTCGACGATGCCGACGACCGGCGTGACCGCGTAGTTGGTTACCGTTCGATAGATGTCGAGCATGCCGACCAGTTCGACCTTCTGGCGGTGAATCCCGACTTCCTCCTCGGTCTCGCGCAGGGCGGTCGCCTCGGGTGAGGGGTCGTGCGCTTCCTTGCGGCCGCCCGGAAAGCTGATCTGGCCCGCATGCGAACTCAGATGCGCGGTACGCCGGGTCAGCAGCACGGTCAGTCCCTCGGGCCGGTTGACGATCGGCACCAGTACGGCCGCATCGCGCAACGGTGCCTCGCCCGGCCTGGCATCGGGTGTGAGATCATAATCGGAATGACCCCAGCTTGGCTCTGCCGCGCGACCCAGTCGGTCTTTGATCTCATCGGGTGTCATGCCTACTGATCTAAAGCTTTCCCGTCGGTCCGTCCAATGACATGAAAGGTGCCTGCGCTCATGACGCCCTGCACGGCGACACCGTCCATCGTGCGCTCCTCGGACAGTTCGACCAGATCGTAAAACACGCTGCGCGCCAGCAGGCCCTGAAGCCGGGCGCGGACCAGTACCAGCGGCGTGGGTTCACCCGAAGCGGGATCGACGTCGACGGTCAGCGGGTGATCCGTGTCCAGTACCGCGATATCGTCCGTGTGGGTCTTGAAGGTGATGGTCTGGTCAGGCCCCGGATTCTCCACGAACATCTCGCTGACGTAGAGCGGCGCCACATCGACCTGAATGGCCAGTCGCTCGACGGGCGTCACCAGGTAATGCTTGCCGTCCTCGTCCCGCCTCAGCACCGTCGAGAACAGCTTGACCAGGGCGTGACGCAGGATCGGATCGCCTTCGTGATACCACGTGCCGTCGCTGGCGATCCGGATGTCGATCTCGCCGACACGATCCGGATTCCACTTGTCGACGGGCGGATAGGCGCGTTCGCCCGAACCTTCGATCGATTCTGCCAGTTTCTCGATATCCAGATAGCTTTTATCGGTCATGTCATCTCCCGCATTCCCTGTCTGTTTCGATGTTGAGCGGAAATTGATCGCGCGCACCGCGATTAGTCTCGCAACCCTGATTTCGCTCCATATAATCATGCGCATGCAAAACGTCAGTGAAGCGGGCGAAAATCTCGCCCAGGATGTGGAAGCGTTGGGCGAAAAAGCCGGGCGCATCCGTGAATCGATCGGCCGGGTGATCTTCGGTCAGCAGTCGGCCATCGACGAGACGCTGATCACGATCCTGTCCGGCGGTCATGTGCTGCTGATCGGTGTGCCCGGTCTGGCGAAAACCAAGCTGGTCGCCACGCTGGGGCACGTGCTGTCGCTGGACAGCCGGCGGGTCCAGTTCACACCCGATGTGATGCCCGCCGACATTCTGGGGTCGGAGGTGCTGGAAGAATCGGATGCCGGCCGTCGCTCCTTCCGCTTCATCAGGGGGCCGGTGTTCTGCCAGTTGCTGATGGCGGATGAAATCAACCGCGCGAGCCCCAGAACGCAGTCGGCGCTGCTGCAGGCGATGCAGGAATATCACGTCTCGGTGGCGGGCGAGCGTCACGATCTGCCCCGCCCGTTCCATGTGCTGGCCACGCAGAACCCGTTGGAGCAGGAAGGCACCTATCCGCTGCCGGAAGCCCAGCTTGACCGGTTTTTCATGCAGGTGAACGTGCCCTATCCGGACATGGAGGCGGAGCGGCGGATGTTGCTGGCGACCACCGGTGCCGACGAGGAGGAGGCGGTGCCGGTCCTGACATCGGGCGAATTGCAGCATGCGCAGCGGCTGGTCCGGCGGCTGCCCGTCGGCGAGAGCGTCGTGGAGGCGATCCTTTCGCTGGTGCGCGGCGGTCGGCCTGAAGAGACCGATGACGCGGATGTGCGCAAGCATGTCGCCTGGGGTCCGGGGCCGCGTGCCTCGCAGGCGCTGATGCTTGGCGTGCGCGCACGTGCCCTGCTGGATGGGCGGTTCGCACCTTCCGTTGACGATGTGGCCGCGCTTGCGCCGCCGATCCTGCGCCACCGCATGGCGGTGAACTTCGCCGCGCGCGCCGACGGTGTCTCCGTCGAGCAGATCGTCGCCCGCCTGGTCGAAAGGCTCTAAAGGCATTCATGGCACAATCGCCCCAGCGCGGAAGGATCGATCAGCGGCTCAGGAAGCGCGCCGATCATCTGGCCGATTCCATGCCGCCGCTGCTGGTCGAGGCCGAGCGTGTGGCCCAGACGGTCAGTCAGGGCGTGCATGGCCGCCGGCGCGTGGGCGAGGGCGAAAGCTTCTGGCAGTTCCGGCGGTATCAGCAAGGGGATCCGGCCACGTCGATCGACTGGCGGCAGTCCGCCAAGCGGGTGCCGACCTATGTCCGCCAGAACGAATGGGAAGCGGCCCAGGCCGTCTGGCTGTGGCGCGACGGTTCGGAATCGATGACGTTTCAGTCCCACCTGGGCACGACCTCGAAACTGCGGCGTGCCACGCTGCTGACGCTGGCGCTGGGGTCGCTGCTGCTGCGTGGCGGGGAGCGCATCGCGTTCATGGGTCTGGATCATCCGCCCGGATCGTCACGCGCGCTGCTTGAGGATTATGCGCTGGCGCTGGAGCGCGGACTGGTGGAGGACCATCACAGCCTGCCGCCCCCTGCGGATCTGCCGCGTTTCGCGCAGGTTGTCCTGATCGGTGATTTTCTCACGCCGCTGGAAGATGTCTCCGCGTTTCTTCGGGGCTTCTCGGCGGATGGTGTTGCCGGGCATCTGATGCAGGTGATGGACCCGGCAGAACACCGTCTGCCCTATCAGGGCCGCGTCGTCTTTGCCGGGCCGGAGGGCGAGGGAGAGGTGCTGATCGGACATGCCGAAGGCATTCACGACGCCTATGGCCAGCGCGTCGATCAGCGCCGTGACGACCTGCAGGACATCGCACGGTCCGCCGGCTGGACCTTCGCAACGCATCATACCGACCAGCCCGCTCAGACGGCGCTGCTCGCACTCTATCAGGCTATCGCCGGGAGCCAGCGATGAGCGCGCTTCTCGCCGGGTTCACGTTCGGGCAACCCCTGATCCTGCTGGGACTGCTGTCGCTGCCGGTGATCTGGTGGCTGTTGAAGGCGACACCTCCTGCACCGGAACGGATCGTGTTTCCACCCGCGCGGCTGATCTTCGAGATGGTACGCCGGGAGGAGACACCGCACCGGACGCCGTGGTGGCTGCTTCTGCTCCGGTTGCTGATCGCCGCGCTGCTGGTGTTCGGGCTGGCGCGACCCGTTCTCAACCCCGGCGGGGCTTTCTCGACGTCGGGTCCGGTGCTGCTGATCGTGGACGACGGATGGGCCGCGGCCCAGAGCTGGCAGGACCGGGTCGCGACCCTGGTCGATCTGACCAACCGGGCGGACCGTGAGGAACGTGCCGTTGCGCTTCTTCGGACGACCCCCGATCCCGATGGCGTGGCCCCGAAACTGGAGGTCATGTCGGCCATACAGGCGCGGAACGTCGTGCGTGCCATCGTTCCGCGCCCCTGGGCACCCGATTATGCGGCAACCGTCTCGGCGCTGGAGAATGCCGATCTGGATCGGGCATCGAACATCTTCTGGCTGACGTCGGGTATTGAGCTTGATGGGGCGGCTGACCTCGCCCGCACGGCGCGCAGGCTCGGCAGTCTGACGGTAATCGATCGCGCAGCCGGTCAGTCGGTGATGCTCGTGCGATCGGTCGACGGCGAAGGCGCGACGGTGCGTGCCATCATCGAAAGGGATGCGCCATCCTTGCCCGAAACCGCGACCGTGACGTTCTCGGCGGACGACGGGCGTATTCTGATGCGCCGGGATCTGGAATTCGCATCTGGCGAGACCCGGCTCGAACTGTCGGAAACCCTGCCCGTCGAAGCCCTGAACCAGGTCGCGCGCGTCAGCATCGAGGGGCGCGACAGTCCCGGCGCGATGGCCCTCGTGGATTCCGGGCTGCGGCGCGATCGTGTCGGTCTGACCGGAACGCTGGAGCCCGAACGCGCGCAACCGCTTCTGTCCGACGTCTACTACCTGAAACGCGCTCTGGGGCCGTTTGCCGAGATTGTGGAAGGCGAGGTCGCGCAATTGCTCGATCGGCCGCTGTCCATGCTGGTGCTGGCCGACGTGGGACAGATTGTCGAAGGGGATCGGCTGCGCCTGGCCGACTGGATCGAGCGGGGCGGTGTGCTGCTGAGGTTTGCCGGGCCGCGCCTGGCGGAAGGTGAGGCCGATCTGCTGCCGGTGACGATCCGGCAGGGGGACCGCACCCTGCAGGGCGCGATGAGCTGGTCGCAGCCGGCACGGCTGGCACCCTTCCCCGAGAACAGTCCGTTCCGGGGCCTGACGGTCTCGCGCGATATAAGCGTCAGCCGTCAGGTGCTGGCGGAACCGACCCTCGATCTGCCCGAGAAGACATGGGCGCGGCTTGAGGACGGCACCCCGCTGGTCACCGCGGAAGCGCGCGGCGAAGGCTGGCTGGTTCTGGTGCATACATCCGCCAACACGGCATGGTCCAACCTTGCCCTGTCTGGCCTGTTTGTCGAAATGCTGCGCCGGATCAGCGCGCTGTCGATCGGGATTGAGGAGGAGGCGCGGGATCGCAATCTCGCGCCCGTGCGGGTTCTGGACGGTTTTGGCCGCTCCACCGAACCGGGGCCGAGCGTGCGCCCCGTGAACGAGGCGGAGATCGCCAACACGCCGGTCGGACCGCGTCATCCGCCCGGCCTTTACGGCGAACCCGCGATTGCCCGCGCGATGAACATCGGCGCGCGCGCGCCCGAACTCGCGCCGCTGACAGGTCTTCCCGACAGTATCAGGCGCAATGTGATCGGCGGCCAGCCGGAGACGAACCTGGGTCCTGCGCTTCTGACGGCTGCGGTGGCACTGCTGATCATCGATCTGCTGCTTGCACTGATGCTGCGCGGGCTGCTGCGCCTGCCACGCGGCGGACTGGCAGCCGGGGCACTGGTGCTGCTGATGGGCGTTCCGGGCGATCCCGCTGCCGCACAGGAGGAGCCGGTGAACAAGTCGGTTGTCGCGGCGGCGCTGGATACCCGGCTGGCCTATGTGCTGACGGGGAACGATGCGGTCGACAGCATGTCCGCCGCAGGGATGTTCGGTCTGACCGAGATCATGCTGGCGCGGACATCCGTCGAACCGGAATCACCGAAAGCGCTGGATATCGAATCGGACGAGCTGATCTTCTATCCCGTGATCTACTGGCCGATGACGCGGGAGCAGCCCGCGCTGAGCGATCCGGCGATCCGGCGTCTGGCCGCCTATCTGCGTACGGGCGGCGTCGTGCTGTTCGACACACGCGATGATGGCAGCCCGCTCGGCAGCGGCCGCTCGGCGGGGCCGGGGACGATGCGACTGCGGCAGTTGCTGTCCAGAATCGATATCGGACCTCTCGACCCGGTCGGCGACGGGCATGTGCTGACCCGTTCGTTCTATCTGATGGACGTTTTTCCCGGCCGGTTCCGCGGCGGGCGGATCTGGGCCGAGCGTCTCGACTCGTCGGCCAACGACGGCGTGTCGCCGCTGATCATCGGCGGCGCGGACTGGGCCGCGGCGTGGGCGATGGACCGGTCCGGCAGGCCGATTGCCGCCCTGCGTGGCGGCGGCGAGCGGCAGCGTGAAATGGCCTACCGCTTCGGCGTCAATCTGGTGATGTATGCGCTGACCGGGAACTACAAGGCCGATCAGGTCCACGTCCCGGCGATCCTCGAACGGCTGGGGCAATAGCCATGCTCGGCAACAGTCAGATCCTGTTTGAACCGCTGATCCCGCTTTCGCTGCTGCTCGGACTGACGGCAGTCGCCGGACTGGTGGTGGTCTATGCGCTGCTCAGGCGCGCGCGGGGCGGCCTCGTCCGGCTGCTGCTGTTTGCCGGTCTGCTGATGTTCCTTGCGGGGCCTACCCTGATCGAGGAAGAGCGGCGCTATCACAAGGATGTCGCGCTGGTCGTGGCGGACCGCAGCCTCAGCCAGGAGATCGGCGACCGCACAGCACAGACCGATGCAGCGCTTGCCGCCTTGCGCGCGGCAACCGCCGATGCCGGGAATCTGGAAGTCAGATATATCGACGCGGGCCCGCGTGCCGGCGGGCCTGCCGATGGCTCCATGCTGATCGCCGCAGCCCGGCAGGCGCTGGAAGGCATACCCAAGAACCGGCTGGCGGGCGTGGTACTGGTCACCGACGGGCTGGTCCATGACCTGCCCGACGAGATGGACAGCGATCTGTTCGGTGCACCGCTGCATGTTCTGCTGACCGGCACGCTCAATGAACGGGATCGCCGTATCGAGATCGCGTCGGTCCCGGCCTTCGCCATCGTGAACCAGCAGGTGCAGGCATCGCTGATCGTGCACGATCGGGAGGCGACCGGCGAACTGGTGCGCGTCGAGATTCGCCGCGACGGGATCCGGCTGGAAACGCGCCTGATTCCGGCGGGCGTGGAGACAGAGATCCCGCTGGAACTGGACCACGGCGGCAGGAATGTCTTCGAATTCATCGCCGACGAAGGTCCGGACGAACTGACGCTGGAGAACAACAGGGCCGTGGCGTCGATCAACGGCGTGCGGGATCGCCTGAGAGTCCTGCTGGTGTCCGGCGAACCCTATTCAGGCGAACGGTCCTGGCGGAACCTTCTGAAAGCCGACCCCGCCGTCGATCTGGTGCATTTCACCATCCTGCGGCCGCCGCAGAAGCAGGACGCCACGCCGATCCACGAACTCGCACTGATCGCCTTTCCGATCCGGGAACTGTTCGAGATCAAGATCAAGGATTTCGATCTGATCATCTTCGACCGGTTCTGGCGGCGCGGCGTGCTGCATTTCGCCTATCTGAACAATATCGCGAGCTATGTCAGGGAGGGCGGGGCACTGCTGGATGCGGCGGGGCCGTCGTTCGCGGGTCCGGCCAGCCTGTATCGTTCGCCCCTGTCGAAAATCCTGCCGGGTGCGCCCACCGGCGAGGTTACCGTCGAGGGCTTCCGGCCCGCTGTGTCCGATGTCGGTCTGCGTCATCCCGTGACGTCCGGACTGCAGCCGGGGCCGCAGGCCCGGCCATGGGGCCGATGGTTCCGGCAGGTCGATATCGAAGCACCCGACGCGGACGTCCTGATGACCGGGGCGGGTGCCAGGCCGCTGTTGGTGCTGGACCGGGTCGGGGAGGGGCGCGTGGCCCAGCTGCTGTCGGATCAGGCCTGGCTCTGGGCACGCGGATTCGAGGGCGGCGGTCCTCAGGCGGAAATCTTCCGGCGGACAGCGCACTGGCTGATGAAGGAGCCGGCGCTGGAGGAAGAGAGCCTGAATGTCGAGATCGAGGGGCGTCAGTTGAAGATCGAACGACGCTCGCTGAAGTCGGCGGGTGGTCCGGTGCAACTGATCGGACCCGGCGGCCGCACCGAGACCGTCGTGCTGAACGAAGGCCGGAATGGCCGTGCGTTCGCCCGGAAGGAAGTCGACGTGGCGGGCCTCTATCGGGTCGTTGACGGCGATCTCGCATCCGTCGCCGTTCTGGGCAGCCTCAATCCGCTGGAATTCTCTGAACTGGTTTCGACGCCTGCACGCCTGAAAGGGCACGTCGCAGCGACGCGCGGCGGCATCCTGCGACTGGAAGACACGCTCGAACCTGACGTGCGCCGCATCGACGCGGATGCGCGACTGTCCGGCCGGGACTGGATCGGACTTGTCGCCAATGAGTCGTATGACGTCACCAGCCTGAAACGGGTGCCGCTGACACCGCCGCTTCTTGCCGTGCTGCTTTTCCTGGCGCTCGCGATGACGGCATGGCGGCGCGAGGGCCGCTGAGGGGCGTCCGTTGCCTGTCAGCCTTGCAGCCACTCGCGCATGGCTTCATTGACCGCCTCGGGCCGTTCCATGGTCGAAAGGTGACCGCAGTCCTCGATGATCTTCAGATCGGCATCGGCTATCAGGTCCGCCATTTCCTGATGCATGGCAACGGGCGTCAGCGCATCCTGCCTGCCGCACAGCACCAGCGCCGGCACATCGATCGTCGCGCAGGCCGGGCGCGCGTCCGGGCGGGTCATCAATGCCTTGGTCTGATTGATGAAACCATCGCGGCCCGTCGCCTCGGCCATCTCGGCGACAGCGCCTGTCAGTTCGCGGTCGTCCAGGCGGTCATGGTGGATGAACAGGGGCATCAGGCGTTCGTGAATGCCTGTAAACCGGCCTTTTCGGGCCAGTGCGATCAGGTCCTTACGACGCTGGGTCTCAGCGGGGGTGTCGGTCGTGGCACGCGTGTCGAGCAGGGCGATACGCTGGACTCGCTCGGGTGCCTGACGCCAGATTTCGAAGGCGACATAACCGCCCATGGACAGTCCCGCCAGGGCGAAGCGATCAGGCGCGGACCGCAGGATTCGTGCGGCGATATCGGACAGGTTGTCATCCAGATGGTGTTCGCCGATCTGAATGTCGGCGAGGTCGGCAAGGGCAGCGGACTGGTCGCGCCAGAGACGTCCGGTACACAGAAGCCCCGGGATCAGCAGCAGGTTTTGTCTGGTCATGTGGCGTTCCGCCCTTCATTCCGCGATTGACAAGGGATAGCGGCTTTATTACGTCGTCAGCAATACGGTTTATATGTGATAAACCGACAGCGACCGCGCCATTTCGCGCGGGACGCGCCCGAAGGAGATTTCGGCATTAGCACAGCAATGACGTTCAGAGAGCTTGGTCTCAGCGACGAGGTATGCCGCGCGGTTGAAGCCGCCGGTTACAAGACCGCGACGCCCATCCAGCAGAAATCGATTCCTCATGTTCTGATGGGGAAGGATATTCTTGGCACCGCGCAGACGGGCACCGGCAAGACAGCGGCGTTCCTGCTGCCGATGATCGATGTGATGGCGCAGGGGGTTTCCAAGCCCCGGATGCCAAGGGCCCTGGTGCTTGAACCGACGCGAGAGCTTGCCGCCCAGGTGGCCGACAGCTTCAAGATCTACGCCGAACATCAGAAGCTCTCGCACGCGCTGGTCATCGGCGGACTGGGCGCCAGGGAGCAGGAAGCGGATCTGGACGGCATCTGCGATATCATCATCGCGACGCCCGGTCGGCTGCTGGACATGTTCGAACGCGGCATGATGATGCTGCGTGGCGTGCAGTTCCTGGTCATCGACGAAGCCGACCGCATGATGGACATGGGTTTCATCCCCGATGTCGAGAAGATCGTGTCGCTGTTGCCGAAGTCGCGTCAGACGCTGTTCTTCTCGGCGACCATGCCGAAGCCGATTCGCCGGCTGGCCGACAAGTTCCTCACCGATCCGAAGGAAGCCGAAGTCGCGCCGCCCGCCTCGCCTGCGGAAACCGTTGAGCAGCACCGGCTGCTGGTAAAGGGCGATGCCTCGGCCAAGCGGGCCGCCCTGCGCAAGCTGATCGACGCCGAGAACGTCAAGAACGCGCTGATCTTCTGCAACCGGAAGACCGACGTGAAGATGTTGCTGAAATCGATGCTGTCGCACGGCTATGACGCCGTGGCGCTGCATGGCGACATGGATCAGCGCGACCGGATGGCGACGCTGGAGAAATTCAAGACGAACCAGGTCAGGTTCATGGTCTGCTCCGACGTCGCAGCCCGTGGCATCGATATTCAGGGCCTGAGCCACGTCTTCAATTTCGACGTGCCGTTCAATGCCGACGACTACGTCCACCGTATCGGACGGACGGGACGCGCGGGCATGCAGGGCAAGGCGTTCATGCTGTTCACGGCGCGTGAGGAAAAGCAGCTCGCCGCGATCCATGCCCTTATCCGCAAGGAAATTCCGGAAGTCGACGGCATGGGCGTCGATATGGAAGAGTCAAAAGCGGAGGCCAGGCAGGAAAAGCAGGAAACCTCCGACGAACCGCCTTCCGACGAGAAGCCGAAGCGGGCCCGACGTCCGCGCAAGCCCAAGGCCGAAACCGCCGAAACCGCCGAAACGGATGACACGACGAAGCCGGTGGAAGAGAAGGAAGCGGCACAGCCTGCTGCGGATTCGGACGAAGCACCTGCCGAGAAGAAACCGACGCGTCGCCGGGCTGCGGCGAAGAAGGAAGCCGCCCCCAAGGAAGCCGCCTCCAAGGATGCTGCTGCTGATGACGCTGAGAAACCGGCGAAGAAGCCGGCGCGCAAGCGTGCGTCCGCGAAGAAGGCAGACGATGCCAAGGAAGAGCCGAAACAGCTCCCGAACGGTGACGGAGATACGCGTGAGGCCCGGAAACCGGCCGCGAACCGCTCGGGCGGACGCCAGAACAAGGGGGACGGCACGCCGCAGGGTCTGGGCGATCATGTTCCGGCCTTCCTGCTGAAGCCGCTGCGTGAAAAGCAGGCCTGATCCGGAGGGCAAGCGATGCAGACCATCTTCATCTGGGTCAAATGCGAACTGGGCGAGACCTACCGCGTCGCGGCTGAAGCGGTGGAAAGCGTCGAGCAGGTGTCCGAAGTGCATTCGGTGTCGGGTGAGTGGGATCTGCTGATGAAATGCTTCCTGTCCGACGGTGAGGACATCGGCCATTTCGTCGGAGAGTCGATCCAGAGCCTGCCGGGCATCAAGGACACGTTTACGACGATCACCTTCAAGGCCTTCGCGTAAGGTCCTGACATGACAGTCGATTTCTCGAACGATCTGTTGGTGTTGATCGATATCCAGAACGATTTCTGTCCCGGTGGTGCGCTGGCGGTGGCCGACGGCGATGCCGTGGTGCCTGTCGCAAACCGGCTGATGGACCGGTTTGATCATGTGGTCCTGACGCAGGACTGGCATCCCGCCGGACATGCCTCCTTTGCTTCGAGCCATGAGGACAGGAACCCTTACGATCTGATCAAGGCCGACTATGGCGATCAGACCCTGTGGCCGGATCATTGCGTCCAGGGCACTGAAGGCGCGGCCTTTCACCGCGACCTGCGGACCACGCCCGCCGAGATGGTGATCCGGAAAGGCTTCCGCCCCTCGCTCGACAGTTACTCGGCCTTCTTCGAAAACGATCAGAAGACACCGACGGGGCTGGGCGGTTACTGCACCGAACGCGGATTCGGCCACATCGTCATGCTGGGGCTGGCAACCGACTTCTGCGTGGCGTGGTCGGCACTGGATGCCCGGCGTCTGGGATTCGACGTGACCGTCGTGCTGGAAGGCTGCCGCGCCATCGATCTTGACGGCTCGCTGGATCAGGCCATCGACGACATGCACGACGCCGGGATCAGTCTGATACAGACCCTCTAGGCGGCCAGGCGGCGCTTTGCGTCCTTCGCCCTGGCGATCACTTCCCCTGCCATGCGATCAGCCATGGTATGCGGGGCCAGACCCTCGGAATCCGAACGTCGGAACAGGTCCGTCAGTGTGCGTCCGATCTCTTCGACGTGTCTGAATGCCTTTGCCTGGTCATAGCCGGGGCCTTCGTGCGCGATGTTGATGATCCCGCCGGCATTGATCACGTAATCCGGCGCGTAGAGAACGCCGCGTGCGGCGAGGGCGTCGCCGTGCCAATCCTCGGCCAGTTGATTGTTGGCCGAGCCGGCCACGATACCCGCCTTCAGCGCGTCGACGGTCCGGTCGTTGATGACCGCGCCCAGGGCGCACGGCGCGAAGACGTCCACGTCAGCCGCATGGATTTCCCGGCTGTCGGTCGCCGACGCACCGAATTGGCTGACGGCCCTCTCCACGACGTCATCACGGATGTCCGCCACGGTCAGATGTGCGCCCGCCGCGTGAAGCTGACGGCAGAGATCCCAGCCGACATGACCGAGACCCTGCACGGCGACGCGCACTCCCTTCAGATCGCTGCTTCCGCGACGATGTTTCAGGGCGGCCCGGATGCCGACGAACGTACCGAGCGCGGTGGCGGGCGAGGGATCGCCTGATCCGCCGGCCAGTCCGGCGACAAACCGTGTGCTTTCGCGCACATGGGCCATGTCGGCCGGTGACGTGCCGACATCCTCGGCGATGACATACCGTCCGCCGAGGCTGTCGACGAACCGGCCCAGCGCGCGGAACAGGTCCGGCGAGGCGATGTCACGGGGACTGCCCATGATCACCGACTTGCCGCCGCCGCGCCCCGTGCCGGCAAGTGCCGCCTTGTAGGTCATCCCGCGGGAAAGGCGCAGGGCATCGGTCAGCGCTTCTTCCTCGTCCGCGTAGGGCCAGAAGCGGCATCCGCCGAGTCCCGCGCCCAGTGTGGTGTCGTGGATGGCGATGATCGCGTTCAACCCGCTCTCCGCGTCGCGGCAGAACACGACTTCTTCGTGATTGTCGAAGTGGGCTGAGCTGAATACAGGCATGTCATCGTCCCGATACTGGCTGTGCTTGTTGCTATGAATTCAACACAATCGCACGGTTTTTCAATGACCAATCAGGTGAGCGGCAGATTTTGACAGATTGATCTGTATCGCATCGGTCCCGCATCATGTGTCGATCGGATTACTTCTCGAACACGTAATATTATTTCGTGATTTTTGCTGTGCAGCAAAACCATGTGCGCTGCAATATTGCGGAAATTCGTCACGGCGTTGTGTGTCGTCCGTGCAGTTGCGCTGCAGTAGATTGGCGCAAACGGACCGGGAGATGTCGATGAAGCGGATCGCAATGCTGGGGTTCATGCTGGCGCTGCTGCCGATGGCGGTGCTGGCCCAGACCGACGAGCAATACATCCAGTACTGGAAGTCGGAGTGGCCGAAGACGGACTTCACGAAGAAATCCGTGGATTTCGACGAGATCCTCCATGGCGGACCGCCGAGGGACGGGATCCCGCCGATCGACGAACCTGCCTTCGTGCCCGTGGCCGAGGCGGAGGGGCTGGAAGACAATCAGCCCGTCATCGGTGTCGTCATCAATGGCGAAGCCAAGGCGTATCCGCTCAGCGTCCTGATGTGGCACGAGATCGCCAATGACGAACTTGGCGGCGTGCCGATCAGCGTGACCTTCTGTCCGCTCTGTAACGCGGCGATCGTGTTCGACCGGCGGCTGGATGGTCGGGTGCTGGATTTCGGCACGACGGGCCGGCTGCGCAATTCGGACCTGATCATGTGGGATCGCCAGACCGAGAGCTGGTGGCAGCAGTTTCTGGGTGAGGCGATCATCGGTGAACTGACCGGCAAACGCCTCGACGTCATCCCGTCACGGCTGGAGTCCTTCGCAAGATTCAAGGCACGTGCGCCGGAAGGTCAGGTCATGGTGCCTTCGGGCCGCTACACGCGCAACTACGGCCAGAACCCCTATGTCGGCTACGACTCGCTTGCCAAGCCTTTCATGTACCGCGGCGACATGCCGACCAACGTACCGCCGCTGATGCGCGTCGTCTCGCTGGGCGAGGAGGGGGCGTGGAGCATGGCCCTTGTGCAGGACAAGAAGGAGATCGACGTGGGCGAGGGGCGCGTCATCCGCTGGGAACCCGGCCAGTATTCGGCACTGGATGAGAATGTGATCGCCCAGAGCCGCGACGTCGGAAATGTCACCGTCACCAGAACGGTCGATGGCAAGGAAGTCGATATCGTGCACGGGATCGACTTCGCATTTGCCTACCATGCATTCTACCCGGACTCGCCGATCCATCACCTGCCGGAATAGGGCTCACCCGTTCTTCTGGGCATCGCGGCAGATGGCGGTTGCGCCGATCGCAGGCTTCGGCTCGACCAGGATGAAGGAAACCGGATCCGTCGGCGTCTGGATCTGCAGCACGCCGTCCTGCTGCATCAGATAGAGCTCGGCGTTGTGCAGCCGCAGGAACAGGCTCTTGCCCACATACTCGGCCTTTACCTCCTCCAGTCGCTGGTCGCCGACGGAGACCTGTACGGACATCATGCTGTCGGAGAACCGGGGCGGCCAGTTCGGATCGAACACCTGGAACGCCCATGCCCCATCGGGCTGGGCGTTGAACGAGATCCGCTGTCCGTTTTCATACAGCACCGTCGCCATGCATTGCTGCAGCGGGCCGTCCTTCTCGATGATCGCGATGATCTGCCAGATGCCGACTTCGGCCACCCGGACGATCTCGATCTCCTCGTCCTGGGCCGGTGCCACGGTTGCCGGGAGGCACAGGAACAGCGCGGCTGCCGCGATACGCAGACGCTTCCAGAATGCCCTGATCATGCCGACCTCCATCCCTGACGTGAATGTTGTTGCGATACGAACGATGCGGTGTTCTGACATGGTTGCCGGACCGCGTCCACGCAAGCCCGTCAGCCGCGCGGCCCGGCCGTACGGGTTTCAGGCCGCGTTGCGCCATCCATCAGTTGCCTCGGTGGCTGATTTCCGACTATGCAGGCGGCTCATCTGCTGGGAATCGACGCAACAATGAACACCTCCGCACACGCCATCGTCGTCGGCAACGAAAAGGGTGGTACGGGCAAATCGACGACTGCAATGCATGTGATCGTGTCCCTGCTGAAGGACGGTTTCACAGTCGGTGCCATCGACCTGGATGCGCGCCAGGGCACGCTGAGCCGCTATTTCGCCAACCGCGAGGCGACGGCGCACCGTCGCAGGATGCCGCTGCCCATGCCGGAGCGGGCGGCGGTGATGGTCTCCGACGATCCCGAGGCTGATCGGGAAAAGCTGTTCGCGATCCTGGGTGATTTTGCGCCACGGCTGGACTACGTCGTGATGGACTGTCCCGGCCATGACAATTCGCTGAGCCGCCTGGCACACAATTTCGCGGACACGCTGATCACGCCGCTGAACGACAGTTTCGTCGACCTCGACAATCTGGCGGATGTCGATCCGGAGACCTTCGACATACGCAAGCCCAGCCGCTACGCCGAGACGGTCTGGGAGGAACGCAAGCGGCGGATGCTGCGGGATCGCGGGTCCGTCGACTGGATCGTGCTGCGCAACCGCCTGAGCCAGCTTGACGCCAAGAACAAGCGCCGGGTCGGCGAGGTGCTGGAGCGTCTGAAGGATCGCATCGGGTTCCGCTCCGCGCCGGGCCTTTCGGAACGGGTGATCTATCGGGAGCTGTTCCTGGACGGGCTGACCCTGCTGGATGTGATCGATGCCGGAAAACGCCCCGACGGCGGTGTTGAACTCAGCCTTTCTCACGTCGCCGCGCGCCAGGAACTGCGCGCGCTGATGGACGCGCTGGAGTTACCGGCGAAGCCCGCCTCCGGCGCAACCGAACCGGTGGCCGCAAAGGCCTGCTAGCGCTTGCCGTCTGCTGTCAGGCGGGCTATTAAAAACCCTTATCTATCTCACTGATTCTCTGCGGTTTCATGACGGTCGGGACATTTTCGTTTCTGGCTGTTCTCTCGGCGTAGAAGACGCGGACTGCGGATCACTGGAGGCCCTGCCACTTGGCCAGCGAAGACGACCAGAAACCGCCCATCCCCGCCGGGGACGTCGCTCCCATCGGCATCGTCGAAGAGATGCGCCAGTCCTATCTGGACTACGCGATGAGCGTGATCGTCTCGCGGGCGCTGCCCGACGCGCGCGACGGCCTGAAGCCCGTGCATCGGCGCATCCTGTTCTCGATGAACGAGAGCGGCTACACGTCCGACAAGGCGTACCGCAAGTCGGCACGCGTGGTCGGCGACGTGATGGGTAAATATCATCCGCACGGCGACAGCGCGATCTATGACGCGATGGTCCGGATGGCGCAGGACTTCTCCATGCGCCTGCCGCTGCTGGACGGCCAGGGCAACTTCGGCTCGATGGACAATGATCCGCCTGCGGCCATGCGCTACACGGAAATCCGGCTCGACAAGGCCGGCGAGGCAATGCTGGAAGACATCGATCTGGATACGGTCGATTTCCAGGAAAACTACGACAACACAACGCGCGAACCGACGGTTCTGCCGTCGCGCATTCCGAACCTGCTGGTGAATGGCGCGGGCGGCATCGCCGTCGGCATGGCGACGAACATTCCACCGCACAACCTGGGCGAGGTGCTGGATGCCTGCCTGGCGCTGCTGGACAATCCGGCGCTGACCGCCGAAGACCTGATGGAATTCGTGCACGGACCGGACTTCCCGACGGGCGCAACGATTCTGGGCCGTGCGGGTGCGCGCTCGGCGCTGCTGACCGGCAAGGGCTCGGTCATCATGCGCGGCAAGACCTCGATCGAGGAAGTGCGCAAGGACCGCTTCGCCATCGTCATCCACGAAGTGCCCTATCAGGTGAACAAGGCCGCGATGCAGGAGCGCATTTCCGAAGCGGTCAAGGCGAAGCGTATCGAGGGTATCTCCGAGATGCGCGACGAATCCGACCGCGACGGTGTGCGCGTCGTGATCGAACTGAAGCGCGACGCGGTGCCCGAGGTCGTGCTGCACCAGCTCTATCGTTTCTCGCAGTTGCAGACCTCGTTTGCCGTGAACAGCCTGGCGCTGCTGGGCGGGCGGCCCGAGGTCATGAACCTGCGGGACATGATCGACGCGTTCGTGAAGTTCCGCGAAGTTGTGATCACCCGGCGGACCCGGCACCTGCTGGGCAAGGCACGCGATCGCGCACATGTGCTGGTCGGTCTGGCCATCGCCGTCGCCAACATCGACGAGATGATCCGGATCATCCGCTCCGCGCCCGACCCGGCAACCGCACGGCAGCAGATCATCGAACGCGACTGGCCTGCGGGCGAGGTCGAGGCGCTGGTGAACCTGATCGACGATCCGGGACACCGGGTCGTGGACGGCCGCTACCGCCTGTCGGACGGGCAGGCGCGTGCGATTCTGGACCTGCGCCTGCACCGCCTGACCGCGCTGGGCATGGACGAGATCGGCAATGAACTGGAAGGTCTGGGCGTCAAGATCGCCGACTATCTGGATATCCTGTCGAGCCGCTCACGCCTGGTCGAAATCCTGCGGACCGAACTGACCGAAGTGCGCGAGAAGTTCGCGACACCCCGCCGGACGACCATCGAGGACGTCGAGTTCGAGCATGACGAGGAAGACCTGATCCCGCGTGAGGACATGGTCGTGACCGTCAGCCACAACGGCTATGTGAAGCGTGTGCCGCTGTCGACCTATCGCGTGCAGCGCCGCGGCGGCAAGGGCCGGTCGGGCATGTCGACGCGCGACGAGGATTTCGTCGCCAAGGTCTATGTCGTGAATACGCACACACCGGTGCTGTTCTTCTCGTCGGCGGGCAAGGTCTACAAGATGAAGACTTATCGCATTCCGCTGGCGCAGCCGAACGGACGGGGCAGGGCGATGCAGAACCTGCTGCCGCTGGAGCAGGACGAGGTGATCAACACCTTGCTGCCGCTGCCCGAGGACGAGGCCGAATGGGGCAATTATCAGCTCATGTTCGCCACCCGCTCGGGCAATGTGCGGCGCAATCTGCTGTCGGATTTCGGCAACGTCATGTCGAACGGCAAGATCGCGATGAAGCTCGATGAAGGCGACAGCATCGTCAATGTCCGCATCTGTACCGGCGATGACGATGTGCTGCTGGCGCTGGCCGGCGGCAAGTGCATTCGCTTCCGCGCCGACGACGTGCGCATCTTCAAGGGGCGCGATTCGACGGGCGTGCGGGGCATCCGTGTCGCGCCGGGCGACCGCGTCATCTCCATGTCGATCCTGCGCCATGTGGATCGCGACCCGGCCGAGGCGCGCGCCTATCTGAAGCATGCGGCAATGCTCAAGCGCGGACAGAACAGCGAATCGGAACCCGTTGAGATTGCTGATGAAGAGGCGGGGGGCGAGGATCTGGTGCTCAGTGCAGAACGCATTGCAGAACTGGGGGCCGCGGAGCAGTTCATCGTCTCGATCACCGAGAACGGATACGGCAAGCGCAGCTCTGCCTTCGAGTACCGTGTAACCGGTCGAGGCGGTCAGGGCATCGTCAATATCGTGACCAGCGCGCGCAACGGGAATGTCATCTCGTCCGGGCCGGTCGAGGACGGCGATCACCTGATGCTGGTGACCGACGGCGGCAAGCTGATCCGTATCCGGGTTGACGAAATCCGGATCGCGGGGCGGAATACGCAGGGCGTGACCCTGTTCAGTGTGGGTGAAGGCGAACGCGTCGTTTCGGTGACCCGCCTTTCGGATGCCGATGACGACGAGGAAGTTTTGGATGTCACCGGCACTGATGACGGTGGCGAGGAGAGTGAGGGCGGTCCGGAAGACTGACCGCAATTGCATTCGCTGGGGAGGGAACGCAATACATGTCACGTGAGATCGTCGGGTTATATCCCGGTACATTCGATCCCATTCATCTGGGACATTTCGATATCATCCGGCGCGCCGCGCGACTGGTGGACCGTCTGGTGATCGGCGTTGCCATCAATGCGGGGAAGGGGCCGCTGTTCACGCTGGAAGAGCGTGTGGAGATGGTCGAACACGAGGTGGCCTCGTTCGAGGGGCAGGTCGAGGTGCGCCCGTTCGAGGGCCTGCTGATGCATTTCGCCGAGGAATGCGGCGCACGCGCCATCATTCGCGGACTGCGCGCGGTCTCGGACTTCGAATATGAAATGCAGATGGTGGGCATGAACGTCAGGCTGAACGCCGACATCGAGACCGTCTTCCTGATGGCATCGGACAGTCACCAGTTCATTGCCTCGAAACTGGTCAAGGAGATCGCGATCCTGGACGGCAACATCAAACCGTTCCTCTCGGCGACGGTCGCGGACCGGTTGCTGGCGAAGGTCGCCGAACGGGGTTGATTCCATCCATTGAAAGTCGATCTGTTTGATTTCGAGCTGCCCGAGGAACGGATCGCGCTGCGGCCTGCCGTGCCCCGGGAGAGTGCGAAACTGTTGCAGGTCGGACCGGACCGGACTTCGGATCATCTGATCGGCGATCTGCCGGGCCTGCTGCGACCGGGAGACCTGCTGGTCGCGAACGATACGAAGGTGATCCCGGCGCGGTTGCGCGGGCTGCGCGGTGCGGTGAAGATCGAGGCGACGCTGCACATGCGGCTCGCCGGTGACTGCTGGGCCGCGTTCGCGCGGCCGGGGAAGCGCCTGAAACCCGGCGATACCATTGTGTTCGCGGATGATTTCACCGCGCGGGTTGAAGAGAAGCGTGACGGCGGTGAGGTCGTTCTGCGCTTCAACCGGGGCGACGCCGATCTGATGGCGGCGCTGCATGGTGCGGGCGAGATGCCGCTGCCGCCCTACATCGCATCGAAGCGCGCGACCGACGCGCAGGATCTGGACGACTATCAGACCGTGCTGGCCGACCAGCCGGGCGCGGTCGCCGCACCGACGGCGGGGCTTCACCTGACGCCAGACCTTATCGCGCGTCTGAAAGGGGCGGGCATCGAACTGGCCCGAGTGACGCTGCATGTCGGCGCGGGCACCTTCCTGCCGGTCAAGGTTGACGACACCGAGGATCATCGGATGCATGCCGAGATCGGTGAAGTCGGCGCGGAAGCGGCGTCGGCGTTCAACCGGACGCGGGAACGCGGCGGACGGATCGTCTCGATCGGCACCACCTCCCTTCGCCTGCTGGAGACGGCGGTGCGTCCGGACGGGCGGTTGCAGCCCTATGCGGATGCGACCGACATCTTCATCACGCCCGGCTACAGGTTCCGTGCCGTCGACGTGCTGCTGACCAACTTCCACCTGCCGCGGTCCACCCTGTTCATGCTGGTGTCGGCCTTTTCCGGGCTTGAGAGGATGCGCGCCGCCTACGCCCATGCTATCGGGCACGACTATCGCTTCTATTCCTATGGCGATGCGTGTCTGTTGCACCGGGTGGACCCATGACGGCTTTCGGATTTCAGGTTGAGGCGACCTCGGGGGCTGCGCGGGCGGGACGGGTCTCGACCGCGCATGGCGAGATCGAGACGCCTGTGTTCATGCCCGTCGGCACCGCCGGAACGGTGAAGGCCATGCTGCCGGGCTCGGTGAAGGCCACGGGCGCATCGATCATCCTCGGGAACACCTATCATCTGATGCTCCGCCCCGGCGCGGAGCGTGTGGCCTCGCTGGGCGGGCTGCACCGGTTCATGAACTGGCCGGGCCCGATCCTGACGGATTCGGGCGGTTTTCAGGTCATGTCACTGGCGGGGCTGCGCAGGCTGGATGAGGATGGCGTCACATTCGCGAGCCATATCGACGGACAGAAAGTGAAACTGACGCCGGAAAGCTCGACGGAGATCCAGGACCTGCTGGACGCGACGATCACCATGGCCTTCGATGAATGCACGGAATATCCCGCGCCCCACCAGAAGGCCGCTGAGTCCATGCGACTGTCGATGCGATGGGCCGAGCGCTCGCGCAATGCCTTCCGGGCGCGTGCGGGTTATGGCCAGTTCGGCATCGTCCAGGGCAGCACGTTCGAGGACCTGCGTCAGGAATCGGCGGAAGCCCTGACCGGTATCGGTTTCGAAGGCTATGCCATCGGCGGGCTGGCTGTGGGCGAGGGGCAGGACGAGATGTTCCAGGCACTGGATTTCACGACACCGATGCTGCCTGCTGATCGGCCCCGATATCTGATGGGAGTCGGAAAACCGGGCGATCTGGTCGGTGCGGTGATGCGCGGCGTCGACATGTTCGATTGTGTGGCGCCCACGCGCTCCGGCCGCAACGGCCAGTGCTTCACGCGCCGGGGCACGGTGAACCTGCGCAACGCGCGCCATCGCGATGACCCGAGGCCGCTGGACGATGAATGCGCCTGTCCGGCGTGCACGGACTACAGCCGGGCCTATCTGCATCATCTCATCAAGGCGAAGGAGATACTCGCCGCCATGCTGATGAGCTGGCACAATCTGCACTACTATCAGCAGTTGATGCGGGGCATGCGGGCGGCCATTCTCGGGGACACGCTGCCCGATTTCGCGGAAAGCTTCGCGAGCGCGCAACGCGCCGGGGATATCCCGCCGCTGTAGACCGGCACGTGTGCCGAAGGAGAGCGATCAGCATGGACATACGCCTTTCCGCGGAAGACGAGGCTTTCCGGCAAATGGTCCGCACCTGGCTGGAGGGGGCGCTGACCGAAGATCTGCGCGACAGCGCCCGGAAGCGCACGAGCCTCTGGCAGGACATCGATACCGCGATGGCGTGGCAGCGCATTCTCCACCAACAGGGCTGGGCCGCGCCCGACTGGCCTGAGGCATACGGCGGTACCGGCTGGACGATCATTCAGCGCTACATCTTCGCACAGGAATGCATCCGGGCCGAGACGCCCGCCCTGATCCCGATGAGCCTGAAGATGTGCGGTCCGATGCTGATCGGGCACGGTACGGATGAACAGAAGGCTCACTATCTGCCCCGTATTCTCAGCGGTGAGGACATCTGGTGTCAGGGCTATTCGGAACCGGGGGCGGGGTCCGATCTCGCCTCGCTGCGGACGATGGCGGTCGGGGACGGCGATGACTACATCGTCACCGGGACCAAGATCTGGACCAGCTATGCCCAGCACGCCAACATGATGTTTGCGCTGGTCCGGACCTCGACGGAAGGCAAGCAGCAGGAAGGCATTTCGTTTCTGCTGATCGACATGACCTCGCCGGGTATCACCGTGAAGCCGATCATCAATATGGCCGGGGCGCATGAGCTCAACCAGGTCTTCTTCGACGACGTTCGCGTCCCGAAGGCGAACCGCGTCGGCCCGGAGAACGGCGGCTGGACCGTCGCGAAATATCTGCTGCAGTTCGAGCGGTTCTCGATGGGATCCATCGAAATCCACCGCACGCTCGACAAGGTGGCGAAGCTGGCGCGGATCACCCCGGTCGGTGCGGCCACGCTGGCCGACGATCCGGCCTTCGCGGCCAGCCTGAGCCAGCTTCGCACCGCGAATCAGGCGCTGGAAGCCACGGAACAGCGCGTGATGGCCAGTCTCAGCGCAGGTCATTCGCCCGGCCCGGCCTCGTCTTTCGTCAATATCCTGAGCGCGGAGACCGCCCAGCGTGCCGACGAGCTTGGCGTGGAAGCCTGCGGCTACTTCGCGGCACCCTGGCAGCCAGAGGCGCTGGAGCCGGGCGTGAACCGGGCGCCGGTCGGGCCGGAGATCGCGGTGCCGCTGGTGCCGACCTGCCTGTCGAACCGCATGAAAACGATCGCGGGCGGATCGTCCGAGGTCCAGCGCAACATCGTCGCCAAGGCCATTCTGGGGCTTTGAAATCCTGTTCCCGGCAGCCGCCGTTTGCGAACCGCGGACGACCCGGAGGATTGCGTCCGGTTTGCGTGGCGGAATGCTTGACCACCTGACCCGCTGCACCTAAGTTCCGCCCCGCGTGGGCCCGTAGCTCAGTTGGTAGAGCAGCTGACTTTTAATCAGCGGGTCACAGGTTCGAATCCTGTCGGGCTCACCATTAATTTCAATAACTTGCAGAATTTTTCCAACCTTTGCGCACCTGATGGGTAAGCGCAGGGTAAGCATTTGCCTCTTTGTTTTCCTTTGCATCACGCTCTTGCGTGCGTCAGCCTTGTTACATCGGGGAGTGCACCATGGGCCATATTAGGCTCGGCACCTTGCCACAATCAAAGAAGTGGCGTGATGTCGTCGGAATGCTTGAGGCAGGAGCATCGGTTGATGCCATAGCGGAGGCGGCTGCAAAGGCCTCCGAACGCGATCTTGCGCGTGCCAGTGCAGATCCAAGATTCCAATTTGTCACCTCTCTACTGGTTCGGTTGCCAATGTTGGCCAGAGCACCAGGCTTTGAAGATGCCTTGAGAGATCTCGGAGCCGGAGAGAATGCGCTCTCGTCTGTTACCGGACTACTGGCCGGTCTGGAGCGGGCGATTGATCGCCAAAGCTTTGTTGCCGGGAGTTCTTCCGATGCGGGGGAACTGGCGAAGGCGGCATTGCTCGAAACGCTTTCTGTGCAGATGCGTGACCGATTGCCGACGCTGTTCGACCCAACCGCTCAGGAAATCCGCGCTGCTTTGGGCAGTTTTGCTTCCGGGAAGGAGTTCGCAAGTCTCGCCCGCAGTTTCTATGCGCGTCTCACCTATCGTTCGCTCGACTATTATCTCAGTCGCGAGTTTGCCAGGCATACTGGCGAAGAGCGACGGTTCGCTGACGACACGCAGCGAATGGATTTTCAACAAGCACTCGCACAACACACCTTCGAGGTATCGCGAATAATCCAGGAATTTTCCGGCGGCTGGTACGGCAAGACCGTCTGGCAAAGGAATGCCCTGGATCAAGACGCCATCGATCAATTTTCGCGGTACGCATTCAAGAAGATGAGGTCGGAACTTGGGCGCCGCCGCGATACCGCCTGAGCATCGCGTCCAATGCTCGCCTCCATCCGGCCAGGGCCGGAGCGACGAGGAGTTGCGCTTCGAGATCGACGGCGCACCGGCCGGCGTGAAACTACGCATCAGCCGATTGACGCGACAACTTGTGGCTGAGCTGCCAAAGCGCGCGCATGATTTGCTGGAAATCGCGGCTCTGGTCTACGGCGTGGACGCAACCATCCGCCGTGGCGGTAGCGCAGACCAGCAGATGGGGGCGAAATGGCACCGCCGCTTTGTCGTGGAGATGCCGGTCAGGGATCAGACTTTCTGGGTTCGCGATGATGTCCGCGCCGCGTTGGAGGAAATGCTGATGTTCCTCTCCGGCGACAGGTTCGTGTTTGCGTTCTCACAGAAGGACGATCTGGGGGCCGATCAGACGCGGTTTTTCAAATTTGATCCAGACAGCGCATGGCAGGCGACCCGCGTGTTGATGTTCTCCGGTGGCCTGGATTCCTTCGCCGGCGCATTGGAAGAGGTCGCTGAACACGGTCAGCGTGTAGCCCTGGTCAGCCATTTCTCTGCCTCGAAGATCGCACCGGTCCAGCGGAAACTTCAGAGTACACTTCTCGATAGATTCGGTCCGGACTCCTGCCGCCACGTCCCGGTTCAGGTTCAGATGACTGCGGGCTCAATGAAAGAGGGCACCCATCGAAGCAGATCTTTTCTGTTTGCGGTTCTGGGCGCCATTACTGCCCAGGCATTCCGCCTCGACCGAGTGTCTTTCCATGAAAACGGCGTTGTCAGCTTGAACTTGCCACCCGTCGGCAATGTGCTTGGAACACGCGCGACGCGCACGACACACCCACAAACACTTACCCGGTTTACCCGTCTGCTGCGGCGGGTTTTCGACGCAGGCATGAACGTAGACAACCCGTTCTTCTGGCGTACAAAAAAGGATGTGGTCGAGACCGTGGCGCGGCTCGGAATGGCCGATGAAATCGCGGATACACGGAGCTGCGCAGATGTCCATAATCAAACCAAACAACACCCGCACTGCGGACGCTGCTCTCAGTGCATCGACCGTCGCTTTGCTTTGCTGTCTGCTGGAATGGAGAGATTCGATCCAGGTGAGGCATATCGTATGTCCCTGATGGATGACCCACGTCATGGCGCCATCGACCGGGAGATTGCTTTGTCCTACCTGCGCAATGCGTTGGCTTTTGAACACATGCGGCCGACGGACCTTGAGTGCGCCTTTCCGGCAGTGCTGGACGCGGTCAACCATCTGGACAAGCCTGCGCCAACTGCACTTGAAATGATTGCCAGCCTCTTGAACCGGCATGGCGCCGGTGTCGCTCAGGTCATGCGCCAAACGCTGTCGAAGCAAGTCAGTGAGAGTTTTCCGCCGGGAAGTCTGCCAAGGCTGTTTGGCGATGTACAACGACCAGCAATCCTGCCGACGGTGAAAACGCCTGCAACACAGCCTGAGGCCAGGAAACCGGATCACCTTGTCATACAGATCGGCAAGGGTGACGGCGCGGTCAGCTTCGATCCCCCCGTGTCCCTGAGAGGCCCGGCGACAGCAGCGTTGCTGACCGAACTGGCTGAAGAATGGCTCGCCGGAGCTGGCGAGGGCCTGCCTCCCTTGGACTTCCCACTGATTAGGGCGCGGGACCTGGCACAGCGTCTTGGGCTGGGAAGTGAGGAGGCTGTACGACGCAGAGTCAACCGCGCGAGAAAGCAGCTAGAGGCGGCCTTTGACTCCGCTGGTCTCGATCCGGATCTGGGAGGCCGGTTGATAGAAAACCTGCCGTGGCATGGATATCGACTGACTCCGGAGATGGTGACCGTGCGCAGGCATAGGCCCGGAAAATAAATCTCATTCGATAGTCTTGAAATCGTCCACAAGCGGCCCTCGCTGGCGATACCGGCTCATCAACTCCATCTGGCGTCCGGGCGCAACTGATCCGTAGGACCGGAAAGTCGTAAGTACATCCTCGTGGCCCATGTTTTGTGACCAGGCTTTGTAGTCCTCTGGCGTTCGGCAATGATCCTTTGCCAGCTCTGCGATGGTGTCCCGAACGCGGTGCGGCGAGAACGGAGGAAACCCCGCATCGACGAATGCTTGCTTGAATATTTTCGATGCGCTCGATGCACTGGCCCAAGGTTCCCGGAGAATACCCATGGCTTCGAACCTGCGAGATGGCCCGACATGGACATGGGTCTTCGGGAACAGCGGGTCACTTGTGCTGAACAGATGGTCTCGCTTCAGCTCTGATATCCAATCGGTCAGAATCCTCTCGAGCTCCTCGCCCATCGGGTAGAATGCTGTCGTGAAGGAACTGCCGAACTTGGTGTTGACCTGACGACCATTGAACTGGACGCATCGGTTCGGGATGTCCACGTGGCCAAGGCGCAGTGAGATTGCCGCGCCTTCACGGGACGCTGTAAGAAACAGAAATGCAAGGAGCGCACGATCCCGGCGCTCGATAACCGATCTGGTCGGCATGCGGGCGATGACGTGCCTGGCCTGGTCCGGCGACGGATGGGGCTTCCACAGCGATCCCCGCCGCGCATTCTCGGACTTGCGATCTGGTGTCAGATAATCGGCATCAGCGCGGCTGATCCTTGACTTGTATCCGGTCTGATCCGCCAGCCAGTAGAAAAAGCCCTTCAGTTCGCGCAGTATCCCGTTGGTGGTCGATGCAGCAAGCGATGCGCCCGTCCGCGCGTTGCACAACCCGTTCAAGTGCCTTTTGAAGGACCGGGCGCGCTCGGAATGGAATGCCCGAAAATCCTTCCCGGCAAGCCAATCATCGTATTGTGTAATCGCGGCGGCGGCCTTGTCGATGGAAGTTTCCGAAAGACCCCGAGCATCCCTTAGCCAGACAAGGTATTTGCGCTTGATCCGCTGATTATCGCTGTTGCGCTTTGCCATGGTTCTGGCGCTCCCTTGCGAAAGTGACATTTGAATGGGGATCGATACGGGACACTAGTCTTGGGGGAGCCCTCTGAACCGTCACCTCGATCTTCGCCTTGATCTTCTCCAGATCGGTTCGTCGCACGACCTTGTGCATCAGGGCTCCACAGGCCGGGCAGAGGCCTGTCAGACGTCCGCTGTCAGCTGTTTGCTGGACGTAATCGGCGATCTTGCCATCAGGCTGCCTTGGTGCCTTGCAGCCCAGACAGAAGCAGTGATGCAGCGCCAGCTTACATCGCGCCTTGCGAACACGCATTCCGAGGAACGCCTTCAGATCACGTCCGTCGATGAGCCACGGCTTCTGACCTGTGTCGGCTGGCAGGCCATTCAACTTTATCCAGCGGGTTACGGTCTGCTTGTGGCAACCCAGCGTGTCGGAGACTTCCCAGACGGTGTAGACGCGATGAGTCTTAAGCCTGTTAACAGGAAAATTCCTGGCCATCACACGTCTCCTGCGCCAATCGGACCATGCGTGTTCTGACAAAGCTGCGCCGCCTCGTATGCCTCAACCTCCGTCTCGTCATAGAGAACCCGAGCTCCAATCTTCAGGAACTTCGGCCCCTTTCCGAGCCAACGCCATTGTTCCAGCGTTCGCGGAGACATATGCCAGCGCATTGCGAGTTGAGATTGTGTGAGCTTCGCCATCGAAACCTCCATCGGATCTACGAGGCATACCGTGTCAGTACTGCCTGCTTGTGGAGATCAATATGAACTTCGATGCCGTCCAAATATGTGGACACCACACAAGGAAGGTGTGACCTAATGCGCCTGTAAGTATCTGACTCTACTTGGTTCAACGATCAAAGTTGTGACGCAAACATCAGAAAGCATCGCACACTCCAGTTTCCAAACCAGATTGGTGCCGGCTTCTGGCATTGAACAATACTGGATTTGTGCGACTTCTTCGGTGAGGGTGTCTTGTAGGGGATCAAGCTGCAGACCTGGCCCACCAGATTTACTTGGTCGGTGGCACATCATGTTTGACGCTGTCGGCCGCTATCCGGACCGTTCAGCACTGGGGATCCATCACCAAGCTGAAGCCCGATGAATGTCATCGCCCAATGCAGAACATCATCAAGATTGCTCATGCAACAGCTTCAAAATTTACATTGTAACGGATGTAGGCATCCAGCGAACTGTCCAGCCCGGCAGCAGATGGGCACTGCCGGGCTGCACAGATCAGAAGATGAACCGCGCACCAATCACAAAGAAGACGGCACCAGCATCCTCACCTCCGGCCCGGGCCAGATCCGCTGTCTCGCCGAACTTCCGCTCATAGTGAACACCGACATAGGGTGAGATCAGACGGTCTACGAGGTCGTAGCTCAGCCGTCCGCCCACTTCGAGCGTCGGACCGAACGCACCGTTGCCAACTGCCGGATCGTCCGTGAACGGAATATCCAGTTCGATGCTGGGCACGAAGATGATCCGGTTCGTGATCAGACCTTCATACTCAACTTCGAACCGCGCAGACGGATTCTCCGAGATGAACAGATCGGCATCGACTTCGAACCATTGTCTGGTCAGACCATGCAGACCAATCACGCCATGGATGCGATCTGGGCCTTCCGGTGTGTCCAGCCGCACGCCGACCACGGCGTCAAAGAAATCGGTAACCGGAGTTTGCAGCCGGAACTGATTTTCCAGGGTTTCGAAACTGTCTTCGCCGGTGGCGTATTCTGCCTCGCTTCGCAGGACGAACTTCAGCTCGTCCTTGCCCACGGAAGCATCCAGGTCCCAGGCAAGAATGTCCGAGCCTTCACCAACCCGGTACTCCGCCTGCTCTACCTGGATGCCCCAGACAACGGATTCAGCCGAGGCCACAGGCGCGAAGAGATAGGCCGAGGCGAAGAACGCCCCGACCCCAAGTCCCATCAATTTACGCATCTGTCAGCCCTTCTCTTCGCTGGACGCATTATCCGCGGAAGATTGCTTTTCTGATGGGCCACCTTCGACGATCACTTTCCGGAACATGCCGGTATCTGCGTGGTAGGAGAGATGGCAATGGAAGGCCCACTCACCCGGCGCATCGACTTCTGTCTCCATATAGACTGTGGTGCCTGGCGCGACGCTGACGACATGCTTGATCGGATTCCATTTGCCGGCGCCGACGTCGAGAATTGACCACATGCCATGCAGATGCATCGGATGAGTCATCATCGTCGTATTGATGAACTTGAAACGCACGCGTTCGCCATACTGCAATACGATTGGGTCGGCATCCTCATATTTCACGTCGTTCAGCGACCACATGTATCGCTCCATATTGCCCGTCAGTTCCAGTTTGATCTCTCGAGTGGGGGGACGATCCGCGTAGAGCGGGTTCTGTGCCTTGAGATCTGCGTAGGACAGGAACTTGCCACCATTCGCAGCTTCCGGCGCCAGACCGCTGCCTGGCGCGTAGAACGGGTCAGCACCCTTGGCCATTGCGCCATGGTCCATTTCACCGTCCTTCTTCGGCATGGCATGGCCCATCTTGGAATGGTCCATCCCGCCATCCTTCTTCGGCATGGCATGGCCCATCTTGGAATGGTCCATCCCGCCATCCTCCTTCGGCATGGCATGGCCCATCTTGGAATGGTCCATTTCACCGTCCTTCTTCGGCATGGCATGGCCCATCTTGGAATGGTCCATCCCGCCATCCTCCTTCGGCAGGGCATGGCCCATCTTGGAATGGTCCATGCTTTCGCCGGTAATGGCAGCCAGGGTGTCGTGACCGCCAGAGCCATGGCCGCCGTGTCCACCCCCATCAGACATGTCCATACCCGACATATCCATTCCGGACATCCCCATGTCCGCCATGGTCAGCAACGGATCCTTGCGCATCTCCGGCACTTCTGCTGTCAGGCCTTCGCGGGAGGCAAGCGTTCCGCGGGCATAAGCGGTGCGCCCCATCGATTCACCGAATATGGTGTAAGCCCTGTCCTCGGTCGGCTGGACAATCACATCGTAAGTCTCGGCGACAGCGATACGAAGCTCATCGACAACCACGGGCTGAACATTCTGACCATCCGCTTGTACCACCGTCATTTTCAGACCCGGAATGCGGAGATCGAAGTAGGTCATTGCCGAGGAATTGATGAAGCGAAGGCGCACACGCTCGCCAGGCTTGAACATACCGGTCCAGTTCTGATCCGGCCCCTTGCCGTTGATCAGCGGCGTGTAGCCGTGAACATCCTCGATGTCGGTCGGCATCATACGCATCTCGCCCCAGTCGCCCCGGTCCGAGAGTGCCTTGTCGAGGCCCTTTTCTCCGGCGTCATCGAAGAAATCGAGCAACGTGCGCTGCTTTCGATTGTAGTAGTCCGGCATCATCTTGAGGTTGCGCATGATGCGGTCGCCCGAATGCGGGTGCGCATCCGTCAACTGGACAACGTACTCGCGGTCATAGCTGTAGGGTTCGCGCTCCTTTGGTTCGATGACAAGGGCGCCATAGGCTCCGTCCGGCTCCTGAAAGCCTGAATGGCTGTGGAACCAGTAGGTGCCGTTCTGCACGATGGGAAAGCGGTAGGTGAAAGTTTCACCCGGCGCGATACCCGGATAGCTGATCCCAGGTACACCGTCCTGTTGATAAGGCAGGATCAGGCCGTGCCAGTGGACAGACGTGTCCTCGGACAGGTTGTTTGTCACGTTGATCGTGACATCTTCACCTTCCTTGAACCGCAGAACTGGACCAGGCGTTGCCCCGTTGTAGCCGATGCCCGTCTTGGTGAAGTTCCCGGTGTCGATCTCCACACGATCAACCGTGAGATTGTACTCGCCAGCGAGCGCCGGGGCTGAAAGCCCCAGCGCCACAATGGCGGCAGTCAGATTGCGAATACGCATGTTCATGCCTCCATTCGACCTGTCAGTGGTTGAGCTTGATCGGTCCGACCATGCCGGACTGATAATGGCCTGGGACGTTACAGGCGAACTCGAGCTTCGCCTCTGTGTCGAACGTCCAGACAACCTCCGCTGACTGCCCGGGCTCCAGCAACGCGCTGTTGGCATGATCGTGGCTCATGCCGCCCTCTCCGTGCTGCATCTTGTCGTGACGGATCCTGTCAATCTCCAGCACACCCTTCTCCATCATCTCCATCATCTGCGGCTGGTGTTCCGCATGAGATTTGGGAGTTCCGATATTGAACTCGTGAACAAGTTCACCCTTGTTCACGACAACGAAACGGACTGTCTCGCCTTCCTTGATCTCAAGCTTCTCGGGCTTGTAGTAGGTGTCATACATTTCGACGGTGATCGAGCGGGTCGTGGCAGACGCCTTTCCCGGATAACCGATTTCTGATTTTTCGGATTTCTTGTGGCCATGCCCGCCGTCATGGCTGCCGGCTGCAAGGACAGGTTGGCTCATGGCAACGATGGTTGCCGACGACAGGGTCATGAACAGACCCCGCACGCTTGCGAGAGATTTCATTGATATTTCTCCTGATCATGCGCCCTTCACCAAGGGATCAGACGCACCAGTTCGATTGAGGATCGGCCGTTCGACCGATCAGTTGACTGTGTGACTCAGGAATAGGTCTTTGGTGGGGGCGAACGACATTCAGGACAGGCCGGAAAGACTGCGCGCGCAATGGAGCTGTCCCAAGCTTCTCCTGGAACCTTTTCCGCTTGCTCAAGCTGAATCATCCCCAGCCCAGCACAAAATCCGTGCTCGCAGGGGACAACGATCGAACAAAGCAGCTTGTCGTGGCTCGCCTTGTCTCCGGCCATCGACTGGTCCGGCCCTGCATGGTTGCCGCTGTGCATGTGCTCGTGGGACCGCAAGTCGATAAATGACCCCGCAGCCATGACAGCCGCAGGCATCATCAGCATTGCCAATGTCATACCCGCAATCAGGCGCCGCATTCGGACAAACCACATCATTGTGGCATCCTGAAGGTTCCATCAACTGGAATGTCAATCACCAAGAATGCACGCGAGTTCAATGCTGGTCATCGCATCATCGGACCATTCGTTCGAACTTACGCAAACACACAGCTCGGCAAGTCACTTGACCACCGAAGGATTGAACTTCTGTCAAGTTCCCGAGTAGCTCGAGTAGATCTCCGTGGTGCCATCCTTCAGGATCAGGAAAACGTCGTAGGCTTCACGCTCATCCTCCGGCCCCATCCCCGGCGAGCCATAGGGCATTCCCGGAACAGCAAGGCCAATTGCGTCAGGACGCTCGCTGAGAAGCCGTCGAATATCCGCTGCTGGTACATGGCCTTCGATCATATATCCTTCGACCATGCCGGTGTGACAGGAGATCATTTCCTGGGGCACGCCGCTGTCCAGCTTGTGCCGAATTAGCATTCCCGGAAGCATATCCTCGCTTGTTGTTGCAAAACCGTTTTGCTCTAGATGCTTGATCCACAGGATGCAGCAACCGCAACCACGCGTCTTGGCCACGTCAATCGTAATCGCTTCGGCAAGCGCTTGTGATGTCGGCAACATCACGAGCGTCAAGGCGGCGGCAAGGATGAAAGATCTTCTGGGTAGCAAATTCTGAATCATTTTCGGCCTCGTCCTTTATCTCACGCAGACCAACCCGGTTGTTTACCTGAACGTGGTCCTGCTTTAAGTCCGTTCCGGCTGCCAGGTTCCCGCAAAGTCAGTCGCGACATCGCTAGTCCAATCAAAAGAAACGCGGAACTTCGGATTTGTAATCTCTGTATTCCTGTCCGTATTGCATTTCCAGCCATGGTTCTTCGACGATCGGTGCCAGAAGATACATCAGCGCCCAGGCTGACAGGAGGATCGCAACGGAGGTCTGGAAAGAGATCAGCCCCCAACCTGCGATACCAATCCAGGTCGCCACATAGACAGGATTACGGCTACTTGCGAACCAGCCTTTTGTTTTCAATCCCTGCTTTTCGCCGAACGCGTTTCGCCATCCCATGCTGAAGGTGATCCTGAAAGCCAGTCCAAATCCGATGATCAGCAAACCGGTCCCAAAAACATATCGAGCTATTGGAAAGGGCGCTGTTGAGAACTCGAAGGCAAGAATGGTCAGTACGATAAGCGGATATACGAACCCACGAAAGAGCAACTTGAAGGTCCGGTGCTGCCAGCTTCCCTTGGAAGGAGGTGGAAAGAACTGGAATCCTTCCACCTTCATGGAAACAGCGCTCAGTGCAAAGATGCTGATCACGGATAACAGCGATACCAGAAATGCAATTTGCTCAATCATTTCTGGTTCTGATCCGATTCAAGCGCACGGAGAATTTTCGGAATGGCGAACTCTTTCGGTTCGTGAGCGTCAATCGTACTGATAAACCTGCCGTTCGAGGTGAACAGGAAAACGCTTGCAGTGTGGTTCATCAGGTAACCATCGGAACCGGTCGAGACCTTTTCGAAAGACGCGCGGAAGCCCTCCGCAGCACGTCGTATTTGATCCGGTGAGCCTGTCCAACCCCGGATGGCGGGATGAAAGTTCGTTACATACTCCGCGAGCACTTTCGGTGTGTCACGTTCCGGGTCAACCGTTATGAATATGGCATTCAGTCGCCTGGATCTGTTCTCGATCTCCTCCAGCCAACCAGCAATGTGAATCAGAGTAGCGGGACAAACATCCGGGCAGTAGGTGAAGCCAAAGAAAACGAGGGAGGCATTGTCCATAATTGTATCGGGGCCAACCGCATTGCCTTCGTGGTCTATCAGGCTGAAATCCATGGCAGACAGGGCCATTGGCCGTTGTCCACGCGGGTCCCGTGCGCCGGGCCCATCGACCTGCCACCACCCGACGAAAAGCGTGAGGCTGAGCACGACAAACAATCCCGCCCCGTATGCCAGGGGCTTTGCTCTGGTCATCAGTTCCCAGGTCCGCGAGAGGTAAACCCCAGTATCGGCACACGAACGATCACGCTCCCATGATCGCCGAAGTCCAGAGACAGGACATAGCTTTCGCCTTCAACCATGGGCCGCTGAAGCCTCATAAGCATGAGATGTAGTCCACCCGGCTCAAGTGCGATCGTGCCGTTGGGCGGAATCTCAAGATCAGCCACCCTCGCCATGGAACTCACACCACGGTCGTTTGTTGATGTCCGATGAATCTCCAAGATTGCTGCCAGATCTGTACTGACGGTGCCAAGCGTGAGCACGTCGTCCCCATTGTTGCGGATCGTCATATAGGCGACGCCGGGCCTCTTGGTGCCGATGGAGGCGCGCGACCACGCGTTCTCGACGACCACATCGTCCGAACCGGCAAAGGCCGGAGCGCTCGAGAACACGAAAAGGAGCATCAGGGAAATCCACCTGATCTCCTTCAATGATCCGGGACAGCATGCCATGATCTCCGATCATCCCTTCACTGCGGCGACTTCCGTTGCGACCAGCGCCCTCAACTCTGCTTCCCCGAAGCGTTCAAGCGGCTTCCCATTGACGAAGAAGGTCGGCGTCTTCTGGACACCGACTGTATTCACATCAGCAAGATCCTGTTGAAGGATACGTGTCGTCTGGGGAGCCTGCATCTGCGCCCCTGCCGCCTCATGATCAAGACCCGCCGAAACGGCCATCTTGTAGAGAACATCCGGTTGCATCTTGCCGTGCGCTGCCCATTGCGGCTGGCCCCACAGGATATAATTCAGAATTTGCTCGAACTTGCCCTGAGCGCGCGCCGCTTCAAGGATGCGGACAGCCACTTCAGATGTTTCGCCATGAAACGGCGTGTACCGTATGACGACACGGACGGCATCGCCGTGCTCCTTCATGATATCTTTGACGATAGGATGAAAGGCGCGGCACGCCTCACAAGCCGGGTCGAAAAATTCCACGATAGTTACTGGCGCATCTTTCGGACCAAGGATTGGCGAATGCGGCCGGATGAGTGCCTGAGCGAATGTTGAATCGACTGCGGGCGCTTTAGCTGTTGGTGCGGGCCTGGTAGCGTACCACGCTGCGCCGCCAAAACCGGCAGCGCCCACGGCAAGAACAGACAGTATCAGTGTGCGGCGGTTCATTCAGTTCTCTCCTTGAGCGAGAAAGTGGACAGCAGCGCTATCAAAGCAAAAGCAACAAGCGCCAGAAGTGGAATCGGGATCCCGAATACGACTTGGTTGTCATCGGTGCATGATGGGCCGGAAGCGGTGCAGGGCTTGATGCTTTCCGGGATAACGCCGACGTACAGGCCCAGATGCCAGAGCGCCACCGCGCCACCGCCGATTGCCAGAATAATCCCGTAACGCCCGATACGGGGATCTCGCCACCAGAGGCCAAGTCCAAGGACAATCGCCAGAGGAAACATGAAGGCCCGCTGGAACCAGCACAGATTGCACGGTGTCTGCCCCAGGACTTCACCAATGAAAAGCACTGACAGAGAAGCAGCCAGCGCGACGATCCAGGCTAGAACGAGTGCGGTTTCTCCCGAAATTCGGCGCATGAGTGTCAGAGCCTCGCTTTCAGATCGGCAAGAATTTCCTCGGCCGCCGTGCCATACGGCCAGGAATCTGCAAACCCCGCCTGAGGATCAAACAACAGAAGGTGCGATGTATGACTCATCATGTAGCCGTCCGGTGCAGAAGCCTCTTCAATCTTCTCGTAGAAGATCGGGAATGTCTCGGCGGTGCTGGCAATCTGATCCGGCGTACCTGTGAGCCCAACAATGCCGGCCCCGAACAAGGGCATAAACTCAGCCAGGGCTTCCGGCGTGTCCCGCTCGGGGTCGATCGATATGAAGATTGGCTGCACATGGGAAGACTGATCTCCCAGACTTTTCATGACCGCAGCAACTTCGGCCAAGGTTGTCGGGCAGATATCGGGGCAATTGGCGAAGCCGAAAAACACCAGCATCCAGCGCCCCTGATAATCCTTCTCCGTTCGAACGATACCTTGATGATCGGTCAGTTCAAATGCTGCGCGAAAAGCCGTTTCAGCCGCTTCTTCACCTTTCTCACCCTGCCCACTTGTTACCCATTGGAGAGCAACGAAGGTCAGGAGGGCGGCGCCCACCAGAACCCAAAGAACCCTTCGAAATATTGAAAGTCGCATACCCATATGCCCGAACCCGGTCCGCAATTTGATGCTTGGGTAAAGGCTCTAGCAGCTAGAGGGTCAAGCCGAAAATTGGTACGGCTTCTCCAGCGCACATCTCTATAGTAGCTATAGATATCAGGAGGCCAATAATGCTCACTATCGGGAAACTTGCAAAGAAGACCGGAACCAAGGTTCAGACCATCCGCTATTACGAGCAGATTGAACTGATGCCGGAACCGGGAAGGACGGAAGGTGGCCAAAGACGCTACGGGGACGCCGAGCTTGATCGCCTCGCATTCATCCGTCACTCGCGGCAACTTGGGTTTTCGCTGGACGCCATTCGGGAGCTTCTGGACCTCAGCGACAACCCCGACCGGCCTTGCGACGAGGCCGATGCCATCGCGCGCCGACAGCTCAAACAAGTCGAACAGCGACTGTCGCGCCTGAATGCCTTGCGCACGGAGTTGAAACGCATGGTGCGGGAATGCAGCGGCGGTCATACAAGCGATTGCAGGGTCCTCGAAGTGCTTCGTGATCACTCGGAATGCCTTACTGATCATCAGGATCCGAACGGCTGAACCCTGGACTGCCGAGCTACTCCGTGTGCATTGGAACTCGCAGATGATTGCTGATACGCGGAGGCTTCACTTTTTCTCTTGAACCTATAGTCACTAGAGCAATTACATTGCCGTCATCGTCAAAAGAGGAGCGGTTCGATGAAGGTCCCACCAGTTGTTCAAGTTCTTGTTGCAGGAGCCCTGGCTTGGGGCCTGCGTGAGCGCCTGCCAGTCTGGCAGTTCGACGGCACATTGGTGACCGTTGGGGCCTGGATCGCCTGTATTGTGGGTGCTGGATTTCTGGCCGTCGCGCTCAACATCTTCCGCATTCACAAGACGACCTTTGATCCCCTGAACCCGTCCAAGGCTCAGAAACTGGTTGTGTCAGGAATTTACCGCATAACCCGCAATCCGATGTATGTCGGTTTGGCGTTCTTGCTCTTGGGGTGGTGTCTCTACCTCGGGGACTTGATCGCGTTTCTGGCGATACCCTTGTTCGTGTTGTCCATGAACCACCTGCAAATCAAAGCGGAAGAAAGCGCGTTGCAGGACAATTTTGGCGACGACTATTTGCGGTACACGCAGCGCGTGCGACGCTGGCTCTGATGCTGGAGAAACGACATGGCTAATTGTTGTGGAAATGATGCCAAGTTTGATGGCGTCTCGGATGATTACAAACGCAGGCTTTGGATCGTCATCGCGATCAACGCCGTGATGTTCACAATCGAAATGATTGCCGGGCAATACGCGGAGTCACAGGCGTTGCAGGCCGATGCGCTCGACTTCCTGGGCGACACGCTGACATACGGGATCTCACTTGCGGTCATTGGCGCGTCTGTGCGCATTCGTACAAACGCCGCTTTGGCCAAGGGCATCAGCCTTATGCTGATGGGCGCATGGGTGTTCGGTTCGACCATGTATCGTGTTTTCTACACCGGCGTACCAGAAGCCGGGATCATGGGTGTAATCGGCTTGATGGCCCTCATGGCCAACCTCGCCAGCGTGTTCATCCTGATGGCTTACAAGGACGGTGACTCCAATGTCCGATCAGTCTGGCTGTGCTCCAGAAATGATGCGATTGGCAACATTGCCGTCATGATTGCCGCGCTGGGCGTTTGGGGAACGACCACAGGATGGCCTGACCTGATTGTCGCCTCGATCATGGCCGGATTGTTCCTGTCATCTTCCGTACAGATCATTCGCCAGGCGCTTGAAGAACGCCGCGAGGAAAATGCTCACACTCCCACAGCCGCATGACGGCTGTGGGATAACGGTGCTCGCCAAATATGATCTTAGGCACTCCCGCTTTTTCCGGGTGCTTTCACGGCTTCTGATCTGGAGAAAATGATCAGAACGCAGCCCAGAAAGATAGCGCTGTCCGCCAGATTGAAAACAGGCCACGCCCAGCTTTCATAGTGAAGAAGGATGAAATCGGTAACAGCGCCCTGGCGAAACCGGTCAATGATGTTGCCCAAAGACCCGCCGACAATCAGCGCAGCACCGTGAGGGGGAAAGAATGAGTTTGGCCGGAATGCAAACGCCGCAATCCCCATCGTTACAGCGAGCAACACCGAGGCGAGGACAACTTGCTGATTGCCCAACGTGTCTGTCAAAAGACCAAAGCTGACACCGCTGTTGAAACTCAAGACAAACGAAAAGAACGAGGTGACCTGAATTTCCACAGCACGGCTGGCGATGAGGACGATAGCCGCGTACTTGGAAGCTTGATCAACGACGATGACCGACACGATCACCATGACGATGACTGCAATTCTCGACTTTCGACTCGTTTCAACCATCATGTCCCGATCTCTAATTGAGCAAGGCGGTGGGCAGCCAGATCACGATCTGGGGCATGAAAAGCACGAACCCAATGACCATTAGCTGCATGGCCACCAAGGGCACAACACCTCTGTAAATCTGCATGATATTGATTTCCGGCGGCGCCGCACCTTTCAGAAAAAACAGCGAGAACCCGAAGGGCGGCGTCAGGAAAGAGGTCTGCAGCACAAGCGCGATCAGCGCTGCGATCCATACTTTCGCCAATGGTGCTGACCCCACATAGGCAGCGAAATCCAGGTCTCTGATGACGGGATACAGGATTGGCAGAGACACCAGAATGATCTCGATCCAATCGATAAAGAATCCGAGGACGAACAGGATCAACAGGATGATCAGCAGGATCTGAAAATCCGATATTGCCAGCCCGTCAAACAACCCCTCCGCAATATCGTCGCCACCATAAAAACGAAACACCAGGGAGAAGATACTGGCCCCCAGCACGACAAAGAACACCATTGCCGTCAGGATCATTGTGCGATGAAGCGCCTGCTTCAGAAGTGAGAAATCCGGGCCGCGATAGACGAAAATCAGTCCGGCGGCGCCGATGGCGCCAACCGCCGCCGCCTCAGAAGGTGCAACGATGCCGGAAATGATTGCGGCAAGAACCAGCAGGATCAAACCCACCGGCAACACGAAGCCACGCAGAACGTATCTGGCGATGGAAATGTCCGACTCTTCGTCACCGGTCACAGAGGCAGCTCGCGGCCTCAGAATGTCCATGACGACAAAGTACGTCGCAAATACCAGAGCGAGGATGAGCACCGGAACAATAGGCGCGAGGAACACTGATGCGATTGTTGCTTCGAGCGCGTCAGAAAGGAAAAACAGCATGATGGCCGGGGGCGCGATCACGCCGAGCGTCCCGGCTGCCGCGATGGCTCCCGTCGCAATCTCTGGTCGGTAACGCTGCTCCAGCATTGTCGGCAACGCAGCCAACGTAATCGTCGCCACCGATGCTCCGACAACACCTGCCATCGGCGCCAGCAGAAGGCCGATGATGATAACCGAAACGCACATGTTGCCGGGAATCTTGGAGATCAGCTTCTGCAAACAAAGCAGAAGCTCGCGCGCAGCCCCGCTCATCTCCAGCGCCACCCCCATGAACAACAGCAGCGGCACGGCTGGATAAACAAGGTTCTCTCCGATCGCGCTGTAGATGCGATACGGGATCAGAAAGAACGATTGGATCGGAAATTCATCGATTGCCAGTCCCAGGACCGCGAAACCGATTCCAACCCCGGCCAGAACGCCACCCACCGGAAAGCCGCTGAACAACAGCAGCGCAAGCGTGACCAGCATCAATATGGGAAGATGATCGACCAGGATCATTTCGGTTCACTCCCGTCTCGCCTGACAGTTCCCGCAAGACGAACGCAAGCGGCGAGTAAGAGAAACAGCGCCCCGGCCGGCAGTGCGGCCTTTATGATCCAGCGGGAGGACAAGCCCAATGCCGCCCTCGAGCCTTCATCCTGCACAAATGATATCCAGGCCATGCGCGAGCCGAACCAGAGAATGGTGAGCGCAAGTGGAATCAGAAGGACGATAAGCAGGGTGCGTTCGGTCCTCTCACGCCAGATTGGCGTAAGACGTTGCCGAATGACATCGACGCGCACATGCTTGTCGATCAAATAGGTAAACCCTATTCCGAACATCACGCAGGCAAAAAAGAAATGCCAGGTCAGTTCCTGCAAAGGTGTCGAGCCGAGTTGAAGGAATCGTCGCGTCGCAATATCGAATATTGAGGTGAGCGCCAGCCCCGGAAGAAAGACAAATGCTGCGATGTTCCCCGCCAACGCGACCACGCGGTGCGCCAAACCGTTTGATCCTGACATGCTGCCACTCCCTGCCCTCGGCACACCGTTACTCAATTCGGTTCGGCATGCTCCAAGGCCTGAATATGCAGGTTCGAGTAACTAGAGATTCAAGCGAAAAATCCGACGTCGGCTCAGCTTGTCGCGATTACCGGTCAGAACTTCTGGGGAGAGTTGGCCAGAGCTTCAACGATGCGGCAGTTGGCGACCAATTCGCCATCACAGGCCTGGATTGTCTCTTCAAGTTCAGACCTCAGGGCTGACATACGCGCAATCCTGAGATCAATTTTCTCAAGATGTGCCTTGGCGATTTTGGTGACATCTGCACAGGGATGATGGGTTTGCCCGGCAATATCCAGCAGTTCCCGCACATCCTTCTGCGAAAATCCCATCTCGCGGCTGTTCCTGATAAACCGAAGCAAACCGAGATGTGTCTGGTCATAGATCCGTGTGTTACCTGGCGACCGCCTTGGTTCCGGGAGCAGTCCAATTTTTTCATAGTACCGGATGGTGGCAGGCTTGCATTCGGTCAAAGCCGCAATTTGTCCGATCGAAAGTTCCGTAATCGTCATCCTGCACCTTGCTCACAATGCGCAAGGTCATGATCGCTTTTCTTAATCGGTGCGATGGCCGTTCGATCAAACATTCAGCAATCTCCAACCAGACGATCATGGGCGCCAAACTATCATGCAGTTGATTCAAACTCGACATCCTACTGCATTTGAGGCCACCAACTGATCGAACCAACATCCTTTAACACGTCGCGAAAGAGACCAATCGATATCTGCCCGAACCAGTTCGGCGACTATGTGAACCTGTCAGGCCTTGAGCCCGTATCCAGTAATCTTGTGGCCCACATTTCGATAGGTTGACCGTTGGAAACTCTGTTGGACTGGATCGAGATCAATCAGAGTTTGGTCTACATCCTCCTGTTTGGATACTGCGCCCTGAAAAGCGGGGCGCTTCCCTTGTTGGCGGGCGTGCTTGCGCATTCTGGCGCGTTGGACGTGGTTCCTGTACTCGCTGCCTCCTTTCTTGGGGGGTATATCGGCGATGAGATGCGTTTCTTCGTTGCCCGGCGCTATGGCGACAAACTCTTCGCCTCCAGGCCAAGATGGCGAGCCTATGTCGAGCGGGCAGCTCAAGTGATGGAACGGTATGGAACAGCCTATGTGTTTCTGTATCGATATCCGAAGGGAATGCGGACGATTGGTGCGCTACCCCTCGGTTTGAGCGAAATCTCTTGGATGCGGTTCACGTTACTCAACGCAGCCTCAGCCGCCTTGTGGAGTGGCGTTCTCGTTGGTCTGGGTTTCTTCCTTGGTGATCAGTTGGCAGAGGCTGCCGAGAGTTGGTGGGGTACAGCCAGTGTCGTCCTTCTGGCAATTTTTCTGATAGCGGGATGGTTTGCTTTCAGAACAATCAATCGCCGGATATTTGCTCACGATTTGAATGCGAACAGAGAGCGTTGATTTTGGACGCAACGGCCGTCGTGGAAATTCAGTCAATGGCAAAAACGCCGGTGCAGTCTTTGACAACTGGGCTGAACATCGGGCCGGGCTGTACCTCGCTTCGTTTGACCAAACCCTTATTGGAAGGATCTTGGCTGTTGGCTGACAATCTCATATCGGAGGACATGCATTGAAAGCCCCTTCGTGTTGCTGATCACGGGGAGCACATCATTTCCTTCATGACGGTATCAGGCCAGAGCAATGATGCCGTCAACTTGAGTCCTGAATCAGGGTCGCCGAAATTTTCCAAGAACAGACTCTGTCAGACACCACAAGCTTCCGCCGCCTATTCCGATTGTCATGCCGAGCCAGCGCCAGCCATCTGGCCCCAACGAAACCACCGAAAATCCGTGAAACGCGACCGGAACCATCATCAGAAGAAAGAATGGTCCGGTGAAGTAGCAGTGAGTGCGGCCACATCTGCGAGCGTTCATCAGGCAGGCCATACCCATCCAGCCGAGCGCCGCCACCCAGATCAGCGTCTTGGGCAAGCTATCCATACCGATTGCCAGCAGCATCGCGGCGCTCGGAAAGCCCCAGGCAATCACGAACCCGATGATCTGGTTCGACCAGTCATTCTTCGTCCTCAACCTTTTTGCCATCCGAAAACCTCCTCACCCGGCGCAGCAAGACAGCTTCGCAACATCTTTGTCGAAGGTTTGTGCCGCCAGTTTCAGCCCCTCAACTGTTGTCAGATACGGAAAAATCGTATCTGCCAAGGCCGAAACCGTCATGCCATGCTGGATCGCAAGAGCCGCTGTCTGGATGCTCTCGCCGCCTTCCGGAGCCAGGATATGCGCACCCAGAATCCGGTTTGTGTCTGCGTCTGCGACAAGCTTGATCAAGCCTCGTGTGTCTCTGGCGGTCAGCGCCCGTGGTACGTGCTCCAAGGGTAGCACCGAGGTCCGCACTTCAAAGCCGCTGGACGCAGCCGCCTTTTCGGTCAATCCGACACTGGCGACCTGTGGATCGGTGAACACGACAGAAGGCATCACCGAAGCGTCGTAGTGCTGCTCTGCGCTCTTGATGGCATTTCTCGCCGCCAGCTTCGCACCATAGGCCGCCATATATACGAACTGGTCGCGCCCGGTCACGTCGCCGACCGCGAAGATCCCGGCGATTGAGCTTTGCATCTGGTCATCCACGACGATACCGCCGCGATGATCCAGAGTGACTCCTTGTTCCTCCAAACCCATCCCATCCGAGTTTGGTTGACGACCAGTTGCAATCAGGACTCGCTCGCCTTGCAGATCAGTTTCATTGCCATCGACCGTGGTCCTCAATCGGACATGGTCTTCCAAGGCCGAAATGTCCTGATACTCGACCCCTGTCAGGATCGTCAGATCTTCGTCCCGGAGATAACCGGTCAGAGCCTCTCCGATCTCGGGTTCAGCCTCTGGCAGGATGCGGCTGCGACAGACAATCGTGACCTGAACACCGGCCCGCGCAAACATCTGTGCGATCTCAACGCCGATATATCCGCCGCCGACAACCAGCAAAGATTCGGGAAGGTTGGTCAGTTCAAACGCCGTCGTGCTGGTCAGATACGGAACAGTGTCGAGGCCCGGAATGTCGGGAATCAGTGGCCGGGCACCGGTTGCGACAATGATCTTGCTAGCGTTCAAGCGGAGGCCGTCTACATCGACACCGCCACCAACAATATGCGCCCGCCCTTCAATGTAGGTGATACCTTCATATTCCGGCAACAAGTCGGCGTATTTGGACTGGCGCAATGACTCAACAAGGCCGTCTTTTTCCGCGATGATCGCCGCCCAGTCACGCACCGACGCTTTGCCTTCGATGCCGGAAAACCGCCCCACGCCGCCATTGTGGACACTTTCCATCGCGCGGATCAGTGTCTTCGACGGCACACAGCCGACATTCACGCAAGTTCCACCAACCGTGCCATGCCCGACGAGAGCTACACGGGCTCCGGCTTCCGCCGCCGTAATCGCCGCTGAGAAGCCCGCCGATCCGGCACCGATAACCAGCAAATCATATTCTGTGTTGATAGGCTCAACGAGCTTTGAGCTGAGGACCTTATTCATTCCACACCTTGCCTTGCCGCCTTTGGCGTATCGGTCTCGCAACAGGAATCGTCTTCGCGCCGAAATTTGCGCCACAAGGCATAGATCGTGATGGCCATGAATACCGCGAGGGCCGGAAGCAGCACATAGTCCAGCCAGCCAAGCCAGGCTGACAGGCCTGTCACACCGAGCAAAACAACAAGGACCGGTGTGAAGCAACACAGCGCGGCAATTACAGTTCCTGCAACCCCGGTCCACATGATCGTGCGGTCCTTCATCCTAACTTTCCTCAGCGAGCGGACTTGCGGGATAGCCAGCTTTCGTCGACGCCTCGGCAATGTGCTCGGATGTGGTTTTGGACGGATCGAAGATTACGGAAGCGGTCTTCGCCTCGAAGTCGATCTTCACAGTCTCGACGCCTTCCACCGCTTCCATCGCGGTCTTCACGGTAAGTGGGCACAGCGCACAGGTCATGTTCTTCACGGCAAAGACGCTGTTTTGGCTGGTTGCGCTCCCGCTTTCGGCGGCATAGGCCTTGCCTCCACTCGGCAGGCTGATAACGCCGCTTACTCCGGCAATGGCCACAAAGCACAGGACGGCAAGGGTTACAGTGAAGTGTTTCATATTCAATTCTCCTAGTAGAGCAGCGGTGCCCAATAATTGAGTGTGGCGGACAAGAGCACGATGAGTGTTGCCACCCACAGAAGTGTCTTGGAAATCCGGCCCGATCTCGGGTCGGCGCAATACGAACCGACCTCGCAGGCCCGCCTTGGCCGGATATAGACATGCCAGAAACCCGCCCCGAGCATCACCAACGTCACGCCAATGAAGTAGGGCTTGTAGGGCTCCAAAGCGGTGAGATGGCTCATCCAGGCACCGCCGATTCCGAGCATGACAAACGCCAAGGGGACTATGCAGCATGATGAAGCCAACAATGCGCCGAACATTCCTGCCCCGGCCAACAGGCCGCCGCGACGATCCTTCGGATCGGCGATGTTGCCATCGTCGCCGTTTGATCGAATATGTTCCTGTCTGCTGGTCATCTATCGCTCGCTTCTTGTTGTGTTCATCGTTCCATGCTACGGTCTGTAGTAACTACAGGCTCAAGGAAAATGTGCGCTGATACCTCATCCACTCCCGAATATGTGACCAGAAGCGGCTTGGCGGCTGCCACCAGGACCAACATTGAGACCATCCGCTACTACGAAAATATCGGGTTGATGCCCGAGCCCAGGCGCGGTGAGAATGGCTACCGCCTATATGGCGCGCCCGCACATCGGCGGTTGAAGTTCATTCTCCGGGGGCGAGAACTTGGATTCAGGATAGAAGAATTGAAGAGCCTGCTCAGTTTGGTGGATGAGGGCGGGTACAGCTGCGGTCAGATACAGACGCTCACTGTCCAGCATCTTGAGAGCGTTCGTGCCAAAATCGACGATTTACTGCGCTTGGAGCAGACGCTGGCGAGTATGTCCGCGCAATGCGAAGGCGGTGAAATTCCAGAATGCCCCATCATAGATGCACTGTTTGCCGAAGACGGCATCGGCACCGACTGAGGCGATGCAAACCTCGTTTCTTTTCCTTGGAGCCGCCGTCGCGGAGATCGCCGGATGTTTTGCATTCTGGGCATGGATACGAATGGATCGCTCGGTGCTGTGGTTGTTCCCCGGCATTGCAAGCCTGATCCTGTTCGCCGTTCTGTTAACCTTGGTTGATAGTGAATATGCCGGTCGCGCCTATGCGGCCTATGGCGGTGTCTATATCGGCTCCGCCCTGTTGTGGCTTTGGGTCATCGAAGACCAGCAACCTGATCTCTGGGATGTCTCCGGTGCCAGTCTTTGCCTTCTCGGGGCACTGATCATCATCTTCGGACCGCGTTCAGCCTGAGGATCATTGAATTGTGCGTGATGTCTTCGAGACTCTGGAACTGGTGCACTTGAATATCAGTAACCAGTTCCGACTTTCGTCCCGATCGGCTTACCTCACCGGTGTTGCAAAAACGGACCAGCCCCGCTGAAACGACTCTTCTTCATCATCTGTCTCCTCATTCTAGGGACAGGGTAACCTCAAATCGAAGGCCTATCTGAGATGCAGCTCAATGGTCGAGTTGACATCATTTCAGCGAACTGGTTGCCTGAAACCGTCTGACACCATAGTTCAGCGAGCCAATTTACTCGCCATGACTTCCGCAGCTTCCCTCAAGGGGTTGTCAGCTAGGTGGGCATACCGCTGCGTCGTGAGAGGGTTTGTATGCCCAAGAAGCCGTCCGACAATGGGCAGGCTCAAGCCACTTGAAACCAGATGCGAAGCATGTGTGTGACGGTTGTCGTGGATACGATAATTGGTAATTCCAGCCTCTCTCAAAACAGCTTTCCAGAAGCGTTTGAGATCCTTGATGGGCTGTCCTGCAACACGTCCGGGGAACACAAGCTCATCGTCCGCATCCATGCCGGCCTTGATTGAAGACAACAATGCCAGAGCCGTACCGGAAAGGGGCAAGTGTTCCGTTCGCTTTTGTTTCGTGTGATGTGAGGGTTTGATCCAGAAACCCCTGTTTAGGTCGAAATCTTGCCACTTTGCAGTCAGGACCTCGCCGATCCGAGCACCGGTGAGCAACTGCAATCGAATTGCGCTGGCTGCTGTCTGGTTTGGGTGCTCATCCAGTGCCCTGGTCAAACGAGAAAGCTCATCTTCGGAAAGCCAACGATGGCGCTTCTCTTCAGGGAAACGCTCCACTCCCTTGGCCGGGTTGTCCGACCGCCAGCCCCAGCGGATCGACAGTTCGAACATCTTGGATAACAGGGCAAGGGTTCTGTTGGCCCGGTAGGGCGTATCTGCAAGGCCGTTGTGCAAGGCCTGAACGTCACTGTGGCCGATTTCCGCTACCAGTCGAGTACTCATGCAGGGAAGGATTATCCCATTCAACATTGAGATATCATTTGCGACACTTTTCGGGCGCTTCTTCGGGCGCGCGTGGTGCGACAGGTATTGGCTTGCGAGGTCGGAGACCGTCTTGCCTTGGCGTGCTGTTTGCTTTTCTGCGACGGGGTCGCCGCCCTGTGCCGCCTCACTCAGCAAGCGCATCGCTTCTTTGCGGGCTGCCGCAAAGGAAATCAGAGGCCCCACCTGTCCGATAGTCTGACGCTTCGAGCGACCGGTTTTCCGGCTGCGGTACTGGATGATGTAGCTCTTGGTCCCGTTGGGCTTCACACGCAGACCAAAGCCCCGCAGAGCTTCATCCCAATGAACAATCTCCACATCTCGGGCAGCGATTTTTTCAACGACCGATTTTGAGAGCTTCAACTTGGGCAAGGCAGCTTCCTACCTATTGGCGGAATGGGTAAGCAGAAGGTAAGCTTTTCATATCGAAACGACAAGTGTTACATCGAACGGTAACTTCGGAATATTGGCCTTAACATCATGTATTTTAGTGATTTTTTTCTGATCTGAGAACGCGAGAGAAATCCGCAGTAACATCGCCTGTAAGACTTTTAATCAGCGGGTCACAGGTTCGAATCCTGTCGGGCTCACCATTTCCCCGCATTCCTGTCGTCGCTACCGCCCGCTGCGTTGCAGACCGCAGGACCCTTTGTTAGGGTCCGCCACACTGTCATACGTAGCGCGCCCCGGGGTATTTCAATGATCCACAATCTGTCCGTCGTCATCCTGTCCGGCATCGCTTTCGGTGCCCTGGCGGGCTGCGGAATGCTGGGTGGCGGTCCCGAACAACAGCCGCAACCGGTGACCCTGCAGAATGCCCCTGCCGACCAACAGGCGCAGGTCGATCCGCAACAGGCGGAATACGACCGGATCATCGCGCGCTATCAGCAGGCGACCGATCCGGCGGAGGAGGCGGAGATCCTGCGCCGGACAGTGACGCTGGCGGAGCAGGGGCATATCCCGGCAGCCTTCCTGGCCGGCAATCTGTACAGCCGCGGCTATGGGGGCGACGTTGACACCCGGAAGGCCTTCGACTGGTATCTGGTTGCGAGTCAGGGGGGCGAAAGCCGCGCCAATCTGGGGCTGGCGCTGGCGGCCCGCGATCTGGACGACCACGGTGGCTACACCAGGGAGCAGGTCTTTCAGGTGCTGGAACTGGCGAACAGACAGCACCCCTCAACCGGCAGTCATGCCAATCTGGGGCGCTTCTATGCCAATGGTTTCGGCACGCCGCGCGACGTCCGGAAAGCGACTGCCGAATTTCGCAAGGCCGAAGCGCTGGGCGCGAAACGCATGGATGCCGAGATCGGCAAACTCTACAGCGATCCGGCCTATCCGGAGTTCGATCCCGAACGCGCGCTCAGCCATTACCGCGCGTCGATGGCAAAGGGAGAAGCGACCACAGGGTTCCTCATCAACCATCTGGTTTCGGGCAGCGTAGAAGGCGTTCCCCGTCAGCCCCGGATCGCGGTGGAGGCCTTGCAGCCGCTGGTCGATCAGGGCAACAAGCGGGCGATGCTGATACAGGGCATCTACCATTCGGATCCTGAATCGCCGGTATTCGATCCTGAAAGGGCGCGCAGGTTGCTGGACACCGTCGGCACCGCGCGGGCGCACCTGACGCTGGCCGAGATGTATGCTCTGGACGGTCGCGCGCAGGATGTGCCGCTGGCGGAGACCTATTACCGGAAGGCGATCGAGGCGGACGACAAGACCGCGCGCTACAGGCTGGCCGTCCTGTATATCCGCAACGGCGGCACCGAATCGCAGGTGCGGGAGGTGTTGCGTCCCCTGTCCGAGCAGGGTGACGAAAAGGCGCTTTCGATACTCGCCCGCTACGGGTGATCCCGGTATGATCTGACACGCTGGCGCGGGACGCGCCAGACAGGCGCAGGCCATTTCCATGGTTGGAGAGGAAGACCGATGTCCGCCGATCTGACCCGCGATTTCCGGATGGCGCTGGAACGGGAAGAGCTCTCGCCCGTCTTCCAGCCGATCCACGCTTTGGACACAGGCCGGATGGCGGGTGTCGAAGCGCTGATGCGCTGGTCCCATCCCGTGCATGGCCGGGTTGAGCCCGATCATTTCATTCCCATGAGCGAGCGCGACGGTTCGATCATCGCCCCGGGGGCCTGGATGGTGGGGCAGGCGCTTGCGGCACTGGTCGGCTGGCGCAGGCATGTCCGCCGGGCCGACGATCTGTTCGTTGCCGTCAATCTTTCGCCGGCGCAGCTTTCCACCGGCGATTTCGCCCGCGATTGCGAACGGATGCTGGCCGACAGCGGTCTGTCGCGGACCGATCTGCATCTGGAACTGACCGAGAGTTCGCCGGTCACGCTGGACGGCGCGGTCGGGCAGATCGAGGCGTTGCACCGGGCAGGCTTCCGCCTGGCCATCGACGACTTCGGCACCGGGTTTTCATCCCTGGCCTATGTCCACAAGCTGCCCTTCAGGACACTGAAGATCGACCGCTCCTTCGTCAGCGATCTGCCCGATGTTCGCGAGGCGCGGGTCATTGTCACGTCTGTCGTGCAACTGGCGCATGATCTGGGCATGGAGGTCGTTGCCGAGGGTGTGGAGACCGAAGCCCAGCGCCGCTTCCTGATCGGTGTCGGGTGTGATTTCGCCCAGGGCTATCTCTACGGCAGGCCCATGGTCGCTGAAGAACTGGGCCGGATGATCTGATCAGGTGATCGGTCTCATTTTCCCTGATGGCGTCGGACCGGTCCGCCGTGCCGGTGCTGCGGCAGTTCGCCCGGAGTGGTTGCGTTGGTGAGCGGACGGACGCCGAACTGCCCGTGTGTCATCACCCGGTCGTACATCACGATGGCCCCTGCCGTGGCCACATTGATGCAGAACTTGGTCGGAATGCGGACGATATGGTCGCATTTTTCCAGCAACTCACCTTCGATGGAACCGCGTTCCGGGCCCAGCACGTAGGCGGCGGCCTTGGGGTGATGGAAGCGGGGCAGGTCGATGGCGTCGTCGGTCAGTTCGACCCCGACCAGCTTGCAGTCGTTGGGCAACTGGAAGTCGGCCGGGCTGTCGTATTCGTACCAGGGTATGTTGCGGGGCGCAGCCGACGTGTCCGACTTGGCTTTCCGCACCCGGTAGGTCGCGTCGATCGTGAAGACGAAACTGGCGCCGAACGCATGTGCGGTGCGGAACAGATTGCCTGCGTTCATCGGTTTGGAAAACCGCCACACCCCGATCCCGAAATAGCCGCGCACCGATTCATGCTCCATAGTCGCCCTGGCGAAGCTATGGACCGGGAGAGGGTGAATGACAAGCAGCAGCGGACCGATCGAGATCGCGGCGACGCGCGGCGGGGCCATCGAGAGCGTGCACCGCGTTCACGCCGTTGTCGCCGGACCGGACGGCGATGCGACTCACGTTTTCGGCGATCCGGACCGCGTGGTCTTCCCGCGCTCTTCGCTGAAGGCCATCCAGGCCTTGCCGCTGATCGAGACCGGTGCCGCGGATCATTTCCAGTGCACGCCACAGGAACTGGCGCTGGCGTGCGCCAGCCACGAGGGCGAGGCGATCCACACGCTGACCGTCAAGAACTGGCTGGTGCGGCTGGAGATGGATCAGGATGCGCTGGCCTGCGGACCGCAGTGGCCGCGGCTGGAGGAAGACAAGGCCACCATGATCCGTGCCGAAGAGCTGCCGGGCAGGGTGCACAACAACTGCTCCGGCAAGCACAGCGGCATGCTGACGACCCTGCGGCATCTGGAGGAAGATCCGGATGACTATGTGACGGTTTCGCACAACGTGCAGAAACGAATCTTCGAAGCGGTCGAGGCGCTGTCGGGTCAAAGCCTTTCGGGTGCGCCCGTCGGCGTTGACGGCTGCTCGGCTCCGAACCCGGCACTGCCGCTGGCTTCGCTCGCCGTCGCCGCCGCGCGCTATGCCGAGGCGGCACCGGCGCGCGTGGGGGCCGTTCGGGCCATGGCCTGCCGCCGTTTTCTGGATGCGATGCTGCAGGCGCCCGAGATGATCGGGGGAACGGGGCGCTTCGACACCGACCTGATCCGCGCCTTCAACGGACGGGTGTTGAGCAAGACCGGCGCGGAAGGCTTTTACATGCTGTACCTGCCCGAACAGAATCTTGGCGTGGCGCTGAAGGCCGAAGATGGCGCATCACGTGCCTCGACGGCCGCGGTCTGGTCGGTGCTGGAGCGGCTGGGCATGCTCGATGGCCAGGTCGAAATGGCCCTGCGGCCGCATTGCCGTCCCGACATACGCAACTGGGATGGTCTGGTGACGGGCGATGTCCGGGAGGTTTGAGGTCTAACCGTTGCGCGAAAGCCATTCGATGATCTGGTCCGCCATCTCCTCGGGCGTGTGTTCGCCGCCCTTCAGGACGATCTCTGCGTTCTGCGGCACCTCATAGTCGGAATCGATGCCGGTGAAGTTCTTCAACTCACCGGCACGGGCCTTCTTGTAGAGACCCTTCGGATCCCGCTGTTCGCAGATCTCAAGCGGGGTATCGACGAAGACCTCGACGAACTCGCCGTCTTCCATCAGGTCACGCGCCATCTGACGCTCGGACCGGAATGGAGAGATGAACGACGACAGCACGATCAGGCCGGCATCGACCATCAGGTGCGCCACCTCGGCGACGCGGCGGATGTTCTCGACGCGGTCGGTGTCGGTGAAGCCTAGGTCCTTGTTCAGCCCGTGGCGGACGTTGTCGCCGTCCAGCAGATAGGTGCGCTTGCCCATGGCGTGCAGCTTCTGCTCCAGAACGTCGGCCACCGTGGACTTGCCCGAGCCCGAAAACCCGGTGAACCAGAGCACGCGGGGCTTCTGGCCGAATGCTTCGGCGCGCACCGTCTTGTCGATCTTCATCTCGTGCCACTTGACGTTGCTGGCACGGCGCAGGCCGAACTCGACGACGCCCGCGCCGACGGTGCGGTTGCTGAACCGGTCGATCAGGACGAATGCGCCGCTGTCGCGATTCTGCTTGTAGGGATCGAAAGCGACCGCGCGGTCCAGCGCCAGCTTGCAGTAGCCGACCTCGTTCAGCTCCAGCACCTTGCCGGCGCTGTGGCCCAGCGTGTTCACGTCGATCTTGTGGGTCAGGTCGGTGATCTGCGCCGTCGCCTGGGCGGTCGCAAAACGGATCGCATAGGTCCGTTCCGGCAGCATCGCTTCCGAATCCATCCAGACGATATGGGCGGCAAACTGATCGGCGACGTCCGGTGCCTGATCCGGTTTGGTCAGCACGTCGCCCCGGCTGATGTCGATCTCGTCGGAAAGCGTGATCGTGACCGCCTGACCCGCCTGCGCCTCGTCAAGGTCGCCCGACGGGCCGACGATGCGTTTCACGGTCGATTGACGGCCCGACAGGGCGGCGGCGACCGGGTCGCCCGTCCGGATGCTGCCGGAGATGATCGTCCCCGCAAAGCCGCGGAAATCCAGGTTCGGACGGTTCACCCACTGGACCGGCAGACGGAACGGTTTCTCGACCTCGTCGTGATGAACCTCGATGTTTTCGAGCAGGCTCATCAGGGTCGGGCCGTCATACCAGGGCGTGTGGTCCTGTTTCTCGAAGACATTGGCGCCGGTCAGGGCGGACAGCGGAATGGCCCTTATGTCGGGAATTTCCAACTGGGCAGCGAAGTCGTGATAGTCGGCAACGATCCGGTCGAAGGTCGCCTGATCGTAGTCCACCAGATCCATCTTGTTGACCGCCAGAACCACATGCCGGATGCCCAGCAGGGACACGATGAAACTGTGACGGCGGGTCTGCGTCAGCACGCCCTTGCGCGCGTCGATCAGGATGATGGCCAGGTCCGCGGTCGAGGCCCCGGTGGCCATGTTGCGCGTGTACTGTTCGTGACCGGGCGTGTCGGCGGCGATGAACTTGCGCTTGTCGGTTTCGAAATAGCGATAGGCGACGTCGATGGTGATGCCCTGTTCGCGTTCGGCCTGCAGCCCGTCGACCAGCAGGGCCAGATCGACCTGCTCGCCCTGGGTGCCGTACTTGCGGCTTTCGGTTTCGGTGGCCGAAAGCTGGTCCTCGAACACGGTCTTCGAATCATAGAGCAGACGGCCGAGCAGCGTGGACTTGCCGTCATCCACCGATCCGCAGGTGATGAAGCGCAGCTGATCCTTGGCTTCCTGCGCGGCCAGGAAGGCGTCGATATCGATGGGGGCGGTCGTGTCGGCCATCAGAAGTATCCTTCCTGCTTCTTCTTCTCCATCGAGCCGATCTGGTCCTTGTCGATGGCGCGGCCCTGACGTTCCGACGCGCGCGACTGCAGCAGTTCCAGAATGATGCCGGAGACATCCTCGGCGTCGGATTCGACGGCCCCGGTCAGCGGGTAGCAGCCCAGCGTGCGGAACCGGACCTTCTTCATTGCCGGTTTCTCGCCGGGTTCCAGCGGCATGCGCTCGTCATCGACCATGATCAGCATGCCGTCGCGCTCGACGACGGGCCGTTCCTTGGCGAAATACAGCGGGACGAGCGGGATGTCCTCGCGCTGGATGTACTGCCAGATGTCCAGCTCGGTCCAGTTGGACAGCGGGAACACGCGGACGCTTTCGCCGGGTGCGACACGCGTATTGTAGAGATTCCAGAGCTCCGGCCGCTGCGCCTTGGGGTCCCAGCGGTGCGCCTTCGAGCGGAAGGAGAAGACGCGTTCCTTGGCGCGGGACTTCTCCTCGTCTCGACGTGCCCCGCCGAAGGCCGCGTCGAACCTGTGATGGTTCAGGGCCTGCTTCAGGGCCTCGGTCTTCATGATGTCGGTATGCAGCTTCGACCCGTGGGTGAAGGGGCCGACGCCCTGTGCGACGCCTTCCTGATTGATGTGCACCATCAGTTCCAGCCCCAGGTCTTCGGCCAGCCTGTCGCGGAACTCGATCATCTCGCGGAACTTCCAGGTCGTGTCCACGTGCAGCAGCGGGAAGGGCAGCTTGCCCGGGGCGAACGCCTTGATCGCCAGGTGCAGCATCACCGCCGAATCCTTGCCGATGGAATAGAGCATGACGGGATTGCGAAACTCCGCCGCGACTTCCCGGATGATGTGGATGCTCTCGGACTCGAGGCGGTCGAGATGGGACAGGTTTTTCATATTCAGGCGCATTCCCGCAGATAGGGAGACAATTGGAACATCGAAGTAGCGTCGGCTAGCCTAAGATGCAAATGGCTTGCCGGAATTTGGGGGAGGGTGACTTGACTGTCCGAACGGAAAAGAACGGATCTGTGTGGACGATCATCCACGCGCGCGCCGAAGCGCGGAACGCGATGGATCCGGAAAGCGGGAAAGCGCTCTATGACGCCTTCGTCGCGTTCGATGCCGACGACAGCGCCAGCGTCGCCGTGTTCTGGGGCGAGGGCGGGGCGTTCTGCGCGGGCTGGGATCTGAAACATGCGGCCAGCCTGCAGGGCGGGGAACGGTTGGCAGAGCTTGAGTTCTCCGCCGATGAACCGGGGCATGTTGCCGGTCCCATGGGGCCAAGCCGTCTGGAACTTTCCAAGCCCGTTATTGCGGCGATCGAAGGCCCCGCCGTCGCGGGCGGCATGGAGCTGGCGATGTGGGCCGACATGCGTGTGATGGGCGAAAGCGCCTACATGGGGGTCTATTGCCGCCGGTGGGGCGTGCCGCTGATCGATGGCGGAACCGTGCGCTTGCCGAGGCTGGTCGGCGAGGGCCGCGCGATGGACCTGATCCTGACCGGACGGCAGGTCATGGCCGACGAATGTCTGCGCATCGGGCTCTGCGAGTATGTGGTCGAGGATGGCGGCGCACGCGGGAAGGCAGAAGAACTCGCGGCCGCTATCTCCCGTTTCCCGCAGATGTGCATGCGGGCCGACCGGGCTTCCGCCCGCGCACAGCACGGCCTGGCCGAACGTGCCGCCCTGCATCAGGAGTTTACCTGGAGCGCGCCCATGGTCGGCGCGGAAGGCGTGAAGGGGGCCGCCCGGTTCGCTGCCGGCAAGGGCCGCGGCGGCGACTTCGGAGACATCTGATGGCAAAAGTATCGTTCGAGAAGGATGGCCGCATCGGCCGAATCACCCTCAACCGCCCCGACGTGATGAACGCGATCGACGATGATCTGCCGCGTGAACTGTCCGAGGCTGTCGCCCGGGCAGATGCCGACCCGGAGATTCACGTGATGGTCCTGTCCGGAAACGGACCGGCCTTCTGCGCCGGCTATGACCTGACCCACTATGCCGAGGGCAACGGCACCAACGAGGTGACGCAGGAAATGCCCTGGGATCCGGTCAGGGACTATCAGTTCATGTGGGCGAACACGCAGCACTTCATGTCGCTGTTTCGCGCGTTGAAGCCCGTGATCTGCAAGGTGCACGGTTTCGCGGTGGCGGGTGGCTCGGACATCGCGCTGTGCGCGGATCTGGTGATCATGGCCGAGGATGCGGAGATCGGTTACATGCCCGCCCGCGTCTGGGGATGTCCGACGACGGCCATGTGGGTCTATCGGATAGGCCCGGAGAAGGCCAAGCGGATGATGTTCACCGGCGACAGGATCACCGGCCGCGAGGCCGCGGACATGGGTCTCGTGCTGAAGGCCGTGCCAGCCGCCGACCTGGATGCGGAAGTCGAGGCCCTGGCCGGTCGCATGGCCACTGTTCCGGTCAATCAGCTGGCCATGCACAAGATGGTCATCAATCAGGCCATCGAGCAGGCGGGCATCACCAGCACACAGCGCCTCGCAACCATTTTCGACGGGATCACCCGCCATTCGCCCGAGGGGCTGAACTTCAAGGCGCGGTCTGAGGACGTTGGCTGGAAACAGGCGGTCCGCGAACGGGATCAGGGCACGTTCGACTGGACGAAGAACAGGCCGATCAACGGTCCTGAGGGCTGACGGGCCGGATCAGTCGATCTCGATCCAGGCCGGCGTGTGATCGGACGGGCGTTCCTCGCCGCGTGGATCGCGATCCACGCCGCTGGTCACCAGCCGGTCCGTCACTTGCGGAGAGAGCAGAAGATGGTCGATGCGCAGCCCGTTGTCCTTCGGCCAGGCACCGGCGGTATAGTCCCAATAGGTATAGAAGCGATCCTGCGGGTTGTGCAGATGGACCGCATCGGTCAGCCCCAGGTTGATAAGTTGGCGATAGCGGTTGCGGCTTTCCGGACGGCACAGCGCATCGTCGGCGAAGCCTTCTGGATCGAACACATCTCCATCCGTCGGGCAGACATTGTAGTCGCCGGCCATCAGGAACGGCGTTTCATCCGCCAGCAGGTCTTTCGCGCGTGCGATCAGGCGGTCCATCCATTGCAGCTTGTAGTCGAACTTGGGGCCCGGCGCAGGATTGCCGTTGGGCAGATAGAGCCCGCAGACGCGTATGCCCCGGATCGTCGCCTCGATGTAGCGGGCCTGCTCGTCCGTGTCGTCGCCGGGCAGACCGGTTGTCACATCCTCCATCGGGTGCTGCGACAGGATCGCGACCCCGTTGTAGGTCTTCTGACCGTGTACCGCGACGTGATACCCAAGTTCTTCGATCTCGGCTGCGGGGAAGTTCTCGTCGATGCACTTCAGTTCCTGAAGGCACACGACGTCAGGCTTGAAGGCACTCAGCCAGCCTGTCACGCGCGGCAGGCGGGCCTTGATCGAATTGACGTTCCAGGTGGCGATACGCATGAACGGCCCTCGCATTCTCGGCGGTGGCCGGCGGATTGCCGACCTTTCGTACCAGCCTTAGGCCAAAGCGTTCCGCGATGCAAAAGGATGGTCAGGCGGGAACGATGAACCCCTTGCCGGTGGTCTGGGTGTTGAACAGCCGATAGGCCTCTTCGGCTTTCTCAAGCGGCCACGAATGCAAAAACAGGGCGTCCACGTCCAGATTCCCATCAGGCTCAACTGCCTGCTCGGCTTTTCGCCAGCCATATCGAGTGCTGATCGCATTCGGGATCCTCGGCGACATAGCGGCGCAGCAGGAAGCCGTTGTCCTCAAGCAGGCGAGCATATTCGGCAGGCGACAGGCTGGCCGCATAGATCCTTTCGTCTTCCATGGCACCTGCGGTCTCGCCCGCTTCTGGTCCTGTCGCCATCAGCAGGGCCGTTCCGGCATGGGCATGCCGCCTGAAAATCGGAAACATCGACCTCTGGTCGTCATGCCTGAGGAGAAAAAGACTTCCGAAGGCGATGATACCGTCGAAAGTCTGCGCCAGATTCAGCGTGCGCATGTCGCCTTCGCGCCAGTCCTGCGCCGGGAACCGTTGCCGCGCCATATCGAGCAGTCCGGATGAGGTGTCGACGCCCGTGATCCGGCATCCATGTTCGATCAGGTAGCACGCAATCGGCTCGCCCATCCCGCACCCGAGATCCAGCACATGCGGCCTGTTGGATGGCAGTTCGGCCAGAAAGCGGTCCAGCCAGACTTTCTCGAACAGACTGCGGTTGCGGAGCCTGTCAAATGTATCGGCGCGGCGCCGGTAGATGCCGATGACCTCATCGGCCAGGTGGCTCATTTTTCGTCCGCCGTCTCCAGGTCGCGATAGAGCATCTGGGCCTCGGAGGCGGAGCCACGACGCTCCGCAATTGCGGTAACCTCGATCACGCGCACGTTCTGGGATCGCGGGAAGGTCAGCACGTCACCTGGCCGCACCACCTGACTGGGCTTGCTGACGATCCGCCTGTTGATCCTGAAACGGCTGCCCTTGATTGCCTTGACCGCCAGTGTGCGGCTCTTGAAGAAACGGGCGTGCCAGAGCCAGAGATCGATGCGGATCGCGCTTTCTGTCATTTGGTTCTCAATTCCATCAGGGCTGCGAAGGGCGAGTCAGGGTCGACCCTGACGGCGGGTTTGCGTTTGCGCTGTGGCGGCGGTTTGCGGGCGGCGGATGACTTCTGCGCATCGCGCGTGCGCCGTGGCCTGTACTTCATCGGTGAGTCGTCGGTCGAGCGTTCGGTCACATATCCCAGCCCCGCGAGGACGGGCAAAAGCCGCTCCGTTCCGCCGCCGAGCAGTGACAACAGTTCGTGCGTCGCTTCGGCCTCCCCCTTGCGGGCCGCCTTGTGAGCCATGGCGGAGATGCGTTCCAGCATGTCGACACGGACCGCGACGGAGCCCATGACGCGATAGCCCGCCCGTAGCAGCCGGGATGTATCCGCCTTCCGGTCCACCTCGAAGGAGACCAGGCCCGCGTGATCCAGCGGCACCTTGCCGGGCGCGTCGCAGTCGAAGAGGATCTGCCGCCATCGCGTCGGTTCGGGCTTCAGAAGGGCGGGGCAGAAGATCGTGTTGTGCCCAAGCTGGATTCCCCGATACTTGAAGCGGCCATAGTCCTTGGCGTCGAACTGCCTGATGTGGTCGGCAACACGATCCCGGCGCAGCACGCCGAGATTTTCCACCAGCTGATAGGCGACGCCGCGTGCCGAGGGGCTGAAGGGGCCGTCTTCCAGCCCGATCAGCGGCCTGAGGAGACGCTTGATCTGCCCGTCCAGCCATGTCTGCAGGCGGCCCGTCAGCGCCTCCAGATCGCGTTCGTTCAGTTGATCCCCCGAAATCAGCGTGGCAGTCGGTCTGAGCACGTGCGGACCCTTCGATATCCGGGCGATGGACTGGCCGTTCCAGCCGATGCTGGCATCGTCGTTCAGGGTGAACGCGGCGTCGTCGGATCCGATGATCTTGCGTGCGCGTGCCGAAAGCGCGCCGGCCAGAACCTGATTGACGGCGGCCTTCATGGCCTTGTTGTTCAGCACGGACCGGTCGGCGACGAAGCGCAGACCCTCAAGCTGTCCGACGAAGGCGCCATCAACGGACACCGCACCGTCATTGTCGATCGCGGCATTCACGGTTTCCGCATCCCTCAGTCTCTTCACCAGCGACGCGGTACGCCGGTCCACAAACCGCTGTGTCAGCTTGCCGTGCAACGCATCGGACAGCTTGTCCTCGATGACCCGCGCACGCTCCTGCCATTCGACAGGGTCGTCCAGCCAGGCACCGCGGTGCGAGATGTAGGTCCAGGTGCGCACGTGGGACAGGCGGGACTGCAGGGTATCCAGATCGCCGTCCACGCGGTCGAGATGCTCAAGCTGGCGCGCCATCCAGTCGCGCGCGATGACCCCGCCGCCGGTCAGCTGGTCGTAGATGCGGCTCAGCAGGCGGACGTGGCTGTCGTGCATGGTCTTGCGGAAGTCGGGGATCTGACAGACATCCCACAGCTGGATCAGGTGCTCGCGGTTCGCTTCGGCGAGCGCCTTGATCTCCGCGTCCTTCAGCAGGGCTTTCAGGGTGCGCAGGTCTTCCGGCTGGCGCGGCGGTGCGAGCCAGGGAAACGGCGCAGGCGATTCCAGCGAGCGGAGCAGTTCCCGCGGGCTGTCATAGTTCAGCCGCGCCGAGCGCCAGCGGAACTGGGTCAGGGTCTCGAACTGATGATTCTCGATCGCCGTCACCAGTTCCTCGTCGAACTCCTCGACTTCGCCGGTCACACCGAACGTGCCATCGGTCATGAAACGGCCCGCGCGTCCGGCGATCTGTCCCATCTCCCCGGTCGACAGGCCGCGCCGCCGGGCACCGTCGAACTTGCGTGCACCGGCGAAGGCGACATGGTCGATGTCCATGTTCAGGCCCATGCCGATGGCATCCGTCGCGACCAGGAAATCAACCTCGCCCGCCTGATACATCTCGACCTGCGCGTTGCGCGTGCGCGGGCTGAGTGCGCCCAGCACCACCGCGGCCCCGCCACGCTGGCGGCGCATCAACTCGGCGATGGCATAGACATCGGTCGCGGAGAAGGCGACGACGGCGCTGCGGCGCGGCAGGCGGGAAAGCTTGGACTTGCCGACATAGGACAGTTTCGACAGGCGGGGCCGTCCGGTCATCATGGCGTCGGGCAGCATGCGCTGGATTAGGGGACGGGCGGTTTCCGATCCCATGAACATCGTGGTCTCGACGCCGCGCGCGTTCATCAGCCGGTCGGTGAAGACATGGCCGCGTTCCGGGTCCGCCGCCAGCTGGATCTCGTCAACGCCGACGAAATCGAACGACCGGCCCATGGGCATGGCCTCGACCGTGCACAGGAAGTAATGGGGATTGGCGGGAATGATCTTCTCTTCGCCCGTGACCAGGGCCACGTTGGACCGACCGACCTCGTTGCACACCCGGTCATAGACCTCGCGCGCCAGCAGGCGCAGCGGAAACCCGATGATTCCGCTGGCGTGAGTCAGCATGGTCTGGATGGCGAGGTGCGTCTTGCCGGTATTGGTCGGCCCCAGCAGGGCGACCGTATGACCGCGCAGCGATGAAGAACCTTCAAAGCTCATGCCTGAAGTGTCGGATCGCCCGGATGCTGGTGCAAGTGTCATCGCGCATGGTCCAGTATTTCTGCGGTCTACAGCGCGATATAGTGTGGCGGTTTCATGACAACACCTCAAAATCATGCGAATCGCCCGCCCCGCCGGCTGCCTGGCGGGCCGTTCCCAATTGTCGCGATGCGGGTTTCTCCGTTGCCACGTGCGCCCGACTTGGATACCAGAAGCCCCGCTATGAACGATGCCATGCACAAGGCGCTGCTGCCCACCGGGCTGACAGACGCGCTCCCTGAACAGGCCGAGGCTGAACTCGATGCCGTCCGCTGTCTGATGGACGCGTTCCGGGGCAGGGGATACCGCGCCGTGAAGCCGCCGTTGCTGGAATTCGAGGAAAACCTGCTGACCGGGCCGGGGGCGGGCCTGACGTCGCAGGTCTTTCGCCTGATGGATCCGATCTCGCAGCGCATGATGGGCCTGCGCGCGGACATGACCCCCCAGATCGCCCGCCTGTCGGCAACCCGGCTGGCGGATGCGCCACGGCCGCTCAGGCTGCGCTATGCCGGACAGGTTCTGCGCGTTCGTGGCGATCAGCTGCGCCCCGAACGCCAGTTTACCCAGGCGGGAATCGAACTGCTGGGCAGCGACGCCATCGCGGCGGAGGCCGAAGTGATCACGCTGGTGGTCGACGCACTCCATCAGGCCGGCCTCAGGAACCTGACCGTCGATCTGACCGTGCCCGCGCTGGCGCCGATGCTGCTGCGGGGCCGGGGATTCGATGAGGCGACCGTACGCGCGGCGCGCCGGGCGCTGGATGCGAAGGACGCGGGCGAACTGAAGACACAGATCGGCGATGACAGGGCGGCGTTTGCCCTGCTGGAAGCGGTCGGCATGGCCGATCAGGCCGTTGCCCGGCTCGCGAAGCTGGAAGTGTCGGGGCAGGCAGGTCAATTGATCGCCCGGCTCTCGGATCTGGTCGATCTGATCAACCGGGTCGATCCCGATCTCGCGCTGACCGTCGATCCCGGTGAATATCGCGGGTTCGAATATCAGAGCGGGATCGCCTTCGCCATCTTCGCCGGCGGCGTGCGCGGCGAGATCGCGCGTGGCGGGCGGTACGAGACGGACGCCGGGGAGACCGCCGTCGGTGCCACTGTCTATCTGGACGCCGTGGGGCGCGGACTGCCGGACCCGACTGGCTGGACGGCGACCTACGCACCCTACGGGACCGCGGAAGTCGAGATCGATGCCGTGCGTGCCGCCGGACACACGGTGGTCAGCGGACTGGAACCCAAATCCGATGCGGAAGCCGAGGCCCGTCGTCTGGGCTGCGATCACATCATCAAGGAAGGCCAGGCCGTCAGGCTGGGCTGAACCCCGAAACACAGGATTTCTGCCATGACCAATGTTGTTGTCGTGGGCGCCCAGTGGGGCGACGAAGGCAAAGGCAAGATCGTCGACTGGCTGTCCGAGAAAGCCGATGTCGTCGTGCGATATCAGGGCGGGCACAATGCCGGGCACACGCTGGTCATTGACGGCGTGACCTACAAGCTGGCCCTGCTGCCCTCGGGGATCGTACGCCAGGACAAGCTGTCGATCATAGGCAACGGCGTCGTGCTGGACCCGCATGCGTTTCTTGATGAGGTCGGCCGCCTGAGCGAACAGGGCGTTGCCGTCACGCCAGGGAACCTGAAGATTGCCGCGAATGCCTGTCTTATCCTGAGCTTGCACCGCGATCTTGATGCCATGCGCGAGGAAGCTGCGGGCCGTGGACAGATCGGCACCACGCGCCGTGGTATCGGTCCGGCCTATGAAGACAAGGTTGCCCGACGGGCGATCCGGGTTGCCGATCTTGGGGATCGCGCCACGCTGGACGACATGATCGAGCGCCTGCTGGTGCATCACAATGCCCTGCGTCGCGGGCTGAACCAGCCGGAGATCGCCCACGCCGACGTGCTGGCCGAACTGGACGAGATCGCCGACCGGATCATGCCGTTCGCCGACCATGTGTGGCGGGTGCTGGAAGACGCCCGCCGCCGGGGCAAGCGCATCCTCTTCGAAGGCGCACAGGGCGCGATGCTGGACATCGACCACGGAACCTACCCGTTCGTCACGTCCTCCAACACGGTGGCGGGGCAGGCTGCGACGGGATCGGGTACAGGTCCCCGGACCATCGATTTCGTGCTGGGCATCGTGAAGGCCTACACCACGCGCGTCGGCGCCGGACCGTTCCCGACCGAACTGGAGGACGCCATCGGTCAGCGGATGGGCGAACGCGGGCATGAATTCGGCACCAATACCGGCCGTGCACGGCGCTGCGGCTGGTTCGATGCGGTGATGGTCAGGCAGGCGATGCTGACCGGCGGCATCGACGGCGTTGCCCTGACCAAGCTGGATGTGCTGGACGGTTTCGAGGAACTGAAGGTCTGTGTGGCCTACGAGATCGACGGTCAGCGGATAGACTATTTCCCCGCCAACAAGGCCGAGCAGGCCCGGGTTCGGCCAGTCTACGAGAGTTTCGAGGGCTGGTCGGATTCGTCCTATGGCGCGCGGTCGTGGAACCAGCTTCCGGCGCAGGCGGTGAAGTACGTCCGCGCCATCGAGGAACTGATCGGTGCGCCGGTCTCACTGCTCTCGACCAGTCCCGAGCGGGACGACACGATCGTCGTCCGGCATCCCTTCGAGGGCTGAGAGCCATCCTCGGACGGGGCCGTATTCTTCGGACGTCCAATTGAAGCAGTCCAATGAAAAAGGCCCGCCCGGATGTCCCGGACGGGCCTTTCATGTTCTTGCGCCGCGTCGGCCCTATTTCGGTGCGAGCACCATCGTCATCTGCCGGCCTTCGGTGCGGGGATGGGATTCGATCTTGGTCGTCTCCGCCATCTCCGACTGGACCCGGCGCATCACGTTCATGCCCAGATCCTGATGCGCCATTTCGCGACCGCGGAAGCGCATGGTGACCTTCACCTTGTCGCCCTCCTCGATGAACTGGACGACCTTCTTCATCTTGGTCTCATAGTCATGATCGTCGATGTTCGGACGCATCTTGATTTCCTTGACCTCGACCGTTTTCTGCCGCTTGCGCGCCGCGTTGGCTTTCTTCTGCTCCTCGTACTTGTACTTTCCGAGGTCCATCAGCTTGCAGACGGGCGGCTTCATGTTGGGCGATACTTCGACGAGATCGAGGCCGATCGTCTGCGCCGCACGCAGCGCATCGACGGTCGCCACCACGCCGTGATTGTTGCCTTCATGATCGATCAGCCGGATTTCACGGACATCGATGAATTCGTTGGCGCGCGGTCCTTCGCGGACGGGTGCCGAATTGACTTGCGGACGAGCTATGAGTTTCCCCTTTGCACTCTGTTACTTAAGGTTATCTGTTAATTCCACGTCGGAAGGTCAAGGCCCGATCACTTCTGATCAGGCGGTGTGCCTTCATCCACTAGGATAGCAAGCGCTTCTTCCAGAGCAAGAACTTGTTGCTGTTTCTCGCCAAGCCGTCGGATCGAAACCTTGCCTTCCTCTGCCTCGCGTTTGCCGACCACGAGCATCACCGGCACCTTGGCAAGGCTGTGTTCGCGGACCTTGTAGTTGATTTTCTCGTTCCGCAGATCGGTTTCGACACGCAGACCGGCCGCGGTGGCGGCCTCCGAGACTGCCCTGGCAAAATCGTCGGCGTCGGAGGTGATGGTCGTGACCACGGCCTGCACAGGCGCCAGCCAGAGCGGGAACCGGCCTGCGTGTTCCTCGATCAGTATGCCGGCGAACCGTTCGAACGACCCCAGGATCGCGCGGTGCAGCATCACGGGCCGGTGCCGGTTGCCGTCCTCGCCGACATAGGTCGCGTCCAGCCGCTCGGGCATGACGAAATCGACCTGCAGCGTACCGCACTGCCAGTCGCGCCCGATGGCATCGCGCAGCACGAACTCCAGCTTCGGGCCGTAGAACGCGCCCTCGCCGGGATTCATCTCGTAGGGCAGGCCGACCACCTCGATGGCTTCCCGAAGCGCGGCTTCCGCGCGATCCCAGACGGCGTCGGAGCCGGCGCGGACGGGCGGTCGGTCGGAGAACTTCACCACGACATCCTCGAACCCGAAGTCCTTGTAGATCGACATCAGCAGGTTGCAGAAGCGTTCGCTTTCCGCATTGATCTGGCTCTCCTCGCAGAAGATGTGGGCATCGTCCTGCGTGAAGTTGCGCACCCGCATCAACCCGTGCAGGGCACCCGAGGGCTCGTAGCGGTGACACGATCCCATTTCGGCAAACCGCAGCGGCAGATCTCGGTAGCTCTTGAGGCCCTGACGGAAGACCTGCACGTGACCGGGGCAGTTCATGGGCTTCAGCGCGTAATTCCGCTCGTCGGCCTCGGAGATGAACATGTGCTCCTGAAATTTCTCCCAGTGTCCGGATTCTTCCCAGAGCTTGCGGTCGATCAATTGCGGCGTCTTGATTTCCCGGTAGCCAGCGGCGTCGAGACGGCGGCGCATGTAGGCCTCAAGCTGCAGATAGAACTGCCAGCCCTTGGGATGCCAGAAGGCCATGCCGGGGGCTTCTTCCTGCATGTGAAACAGGTCCATTTCACGGCCGATCCGCCGGTGGTCCCGCTTCTCTGCCTCCTCCAGCATGGTCAGGTAGGCTTTCAGTTCCTTCTCGTTGCGCCAGGCGGTGCCGTAGACGCGCTGCAACTGGGCGTTCTGCGCATCGCCGCGCCAGTAGGCGCCGGCCAGCTTGGTCAGCTTGAACGCGTGCCCCAGTTTTCTGGTCGAGGGCAGATGGGGGCCGATGCACAGGTCCTTCCAGTCTCCCTGGGTATAGATCGAGATTTCCTCGTCTTCCGGCAGGTCGGAGATGATCTCCGCCTTGTAGATCTCACCCATCCCCCGGAATTCCTCGATGGCATCGTTGCGGTCCATGACATGGCGATCGAAGGGCAGGTCGCGGTCCACGATCTCGTGCATCCGCTGCTCCATCGCGGCCACATCCTCTGGCGTGAAGGGTTCGTCGCGGGCGAAGTCGTAATAGAAGCCGTTCTCGATCGCCGGACCGATGGTGACCTGCGTGCCGGGAAACAGCTCCTGCGCTGCCTGGGCGAGCACATGCGCCGCATCGTGGCGCAGCAGCGGCAGCACGGTTTCATCGTCGGACTTCAGCGTCACGATCTCGACGTCGGCGTCCCGGTCGATGGGGCCTTTCAGGTCCTTCATCACGCCATCGACCTTGACCGCCAGGGCAGCCTTCGCGAGGCCGGGCCCGATGGCGCTGGCGACATCCAGACCGGTCGGCGTCGCGTCGAACGTCATCTGCTTGCCATCCGGCAAGGTGACGGTGACGGGCGCTGGGTTCTGGACGGTCATTGAACTGGTCTCCTGAAGGTGAAAGCAGCCGCAAGGATGCGGCGGGCGGACTTTATGTCGGCAGCGGGCTTAGTCAAGGAGACTTCGCCGCTTCAGGCGGCCTCGCCCGCAGCAGGCAGGTTGAGGACCGCCACGACATTGCCCGATGCGGCCAGTTCAAGCATCAGGCTGCCGCCGTTCGAACGGGCCAGGTTTCGCGCGAGGGGCAGCCCAAGGCCCAGCCCTTCGCTGGAACGTTCGAGCCGATCGTCCATCAGCACGAACGGCTCGAACACCCTTTCCAGATCCATCCCTTCCAGGCCCTGACAGGGATTGAACATTCTCAGTTCGATCGGACCGCCTGCAATTGCTGTCAGTTCGCACCTTATGCCATCCGTTTCCCGGCCATGGCGCACGGCGTTGGCGATCAGTTCGTCGAGCAGTTCCGAAACGTCGTCGGCGTTTGCAACGATCTGCATCCCGGGATCGCCGCCCGGGTTCACGAGCAGCGGCACGGGATGCCCGTTCAGGGCCGGGTGATGCGTCAGCGCATGCTTCGTCGCTTCAAGAAGCGAGAACGTCCTGGTGTCGGTACTGCGATTCAGTTCGGACGACCCCGAAACCGCGATGATCTGCTGCACGGTTTTCTGCAGTCGCTGCGCGCTGTCATGAATGTCTGTCATGTAGCGGTCCAGACGCTCGTTCTGCGGGCCATCTCCGGATCGTGTCGACTGGTCGGTGATGTTGCGGATCACCAGTTCGAACTCGGACCCGACCGCCGCCAGAAACTGCGACTTGGCTTCCGAGTCTGCGGTGGCCAGCCCGGCCAGCTGCTCCGTGCGGGCCTCTTCCTGGCGCGCGACCAGGATATCCCTGAAATTCCGTCGTGCCAGGAGCTCCCGATGGTAGGCGGTCAGAACCACCGTCGCCGTCAGGCACAGGACCATGAACATTTCCGCCGCAAGCTGCATGGGACCCGTTCCGGCGGCCACATGAACGGCGAGTATGACCGGCGTCGCCGCGCCCAGCGAAACCACGGTGAAAATCAGTACCCGGAAATAGCTCGCCCGAAAATAGCTTCCGCAGAAAACGAAGATCAGCGTCATCTCCATCAGGAAGAAGAACCGCAGATGCTCCGGTGCGAGACCATAGCTCACCAGGGCGTTCGCAAAGCACGTGAGGCTGGCGATCAGATACATCGCATCGTAGATGCGTGTCCTTCCGTTCATCCACAGCGCGAACCCGAATTCCACGATCAGCACGGGCAGGCAGACGTAGAGCCGGAACGGTTGGTCATTGACCGCGTAATCCGGATCCAGCCGGTAGAGCGCGACAAGGAAGAGGAAATAGAAGCACAGCGCGCACCCCGACCATATCCGGTTGGTGGCACGGGAAGCGCTTCGCCAGTTTCTGATGAAATTCCGTTCGAGTTCACCTTGACCGAAACGCAGCCACACCGGATGCATCCGGGCACCTGCGCGCCACTGGTCTGCTGGTCCCTCTGTCGCCGACTCACTCAAACCGCTTCTCTCTCGTCTCGCAGGACGGGACTGGTCCTGCAAAACCTGACAAGGGATGAAGGCACGACAAGAGACAGGCCGGTGCTGCAGCCGGTCGCGGCGACCCCTTCGATCACGGCGTTCTGAGAGTGCGCCAGCGTCTTCAGCAGGCCCAGCGGCGATGCAGTGGCAATGCTGCCCTGAGCCGCAGGTCCGACATCCGTGATGGCGCGGTCAGGCCGGCAGGGATGTGCCGGTACGACCGTTTCGTCACGGCGTACATGGATCGCATAGGAGTCCGCGCGCGTTTTCCCGAACCCCAGAACAATGCCGGAGACTGGAGAATGAGAAGCCTGAATCTGGCGAATCAGGCCGTCGACCAGCGTGCGATAGATGTTCATATCTCCGGCAAGTTCATGTTCGGGCTGCCCCGGTTCCCGGTCGAGCCGGACGGGCACGGCGCTGGCCGACGCACCGTAGCTGTCGGCTGCTTCGGCAAGCAGCGCTTCGAGGTGAAAGTACCCGGCGGGTCCGGCAAGATTGCCAATACCGTCTTTCGTCACAATCAATGCGGCTTCGACAAGCTGCTCGATGTGTTTCGCCTCGCGTTCGATGATTGCGAAGCGTGTTTCCTGCGCTGAACGCGGTTTGGAACTGTCGCGCATCGCTTCCACAAGCCCGGCGAACCCGATCATGGCATTCAGCGGCGTACGAAGTTCATGGGCGGCCACCGCCAGGAAACGGGCCTTTGAGCTCGCGGCCCGGGAGGCTTCCTGCGCAAGATCTTCTGCATGTTCGGCGCGTATCCGCAGAATCTGTATCTGCCGGAAGTTGCGCCGGGAGAGTATTTCTTTCGAATAATGAGCGAAATTGCAGGTCAAGGCCAATCCCCAGGTCACCAGAAGGGTGATCTCAAGGGGGACGATCTCGCCGGCCGGGCCCGCGTCGGCGAGGATGAGAAACACCGTGGCGCCGATGGTTCCGCAGATCGTGAAAAGCGTGATCACGTTCCAGCGTACGGGATAGAAACTCTGAATGAACACGAAAAGCACGGCGCACTCGAAAAGATACAACCGGACATCCGCAGCTTCGGCAAAAGCATAACTGATGATGGCATTGCCATAGATCGCCACGCTCTTGATCAGGAAAAGCGGCTGGTAGAACCGTTCATTCAGGTCGCCACGCAGAACCACCTGGAGGGCGAGCAGTTGGAGCGGGATGCAGACCAGCAGCCGGAACCACTGGAATTCGACGAAGCCGGGTTCGGCAGCCAGCCCGATCAGCAGGCTGATCAGAATGTATGCAATTGTCGATGCCAGTGCCCAGAACTTGTGTGTCAGGCGTGTCGCCTCTGTCCACTTCTGCCGATAGGTCGCCTCGACGTCGGGGTCCACGAACCGCGGCGGAATCGCGCGCAGCCGGTAGCTGAGACGCTTCCGGCCGCTCAAGGACAGTGATCTGGTGGATCGAGGCATGATCCCACTCTGCATCAGAGCGGTTAATACCGCGTAATCATCCGGCGCGTATCAGGCCTTGATGATGTGTTCTTTCGTGATCACGAAATCCAGCCGGCTGTGGTCGATGAAATTCGCCTCGTCCGCGATCGTCCGCTTGTACTCCAGGCTGTCGGGCGAGGCGCGCATCGCCGCCATGGAGTCGAACCAGACCATCGCATAGCCGTCACAGCAGGGTGTTCGTCCGCCGCCATAGGCGGAGGCGCGGGGGTGATTTTGCACGTAGCGCCGCACGGCGGGAATGGAGGCGCCCATCGGCCCGTGTGTGTACCGCCAGTGCTGCTGATAGGCTTCCACCGTCAGGTCCGGCCTGCGGTGCACGATCTCGACGATCTTGAAGCCGTCTTCGGCCACAGGCTCGTCTTTCATGACGTGCTCCTCGACCAGCAGCAGCTGCATGGTCGATCGGTCGACAAACTTCGCCTCGTCCTCGATCAGCATGTCCCAGACAGGCCCGGTGCCGTTGCGTTTCATGGTCTCGGTGTCCGGCCACCAGGTTTCGGCAATGCCATCGACCGGCAGGTCGCGCTTCGCATAACCGGAAATCAGCGGGTGATCCTGGACGTATCGCTGCAGGCCGTCCAGTTGCAGCACGGCCTTGGGATGCTCGTTCAGCCAGTAATCCTGAAATTCGTCCAGGGGCATGCCCTGCCTGCGCTTGAACGTCAGAACCGACTTGATCATTTTTTCGCCCCTCCCTGAGCTTTCCGGTCGATCTCGATGCGCCGGTCAGTATCGCGAACCGCATCCGCAGCCAGTTCCGGCAGGGTCTTCAACTGCCGATAGTACGGCACGAAATCGGGGCGTGTCGCTCTGAACAACTGATCGTATGAATCGATCACGAAATAGGTCTGCTGGAAATGATCGATGATGTAGTCGGTCTGCATGATCCGCATCAGGTCGAATTCCAGCCGGTTCGGTGCCGGGTCATCCAGAGCGTACAGCGATTCACCCTTAGACGAGACGATGCCCGCGCCGTAGATCCGAAGACCGTCCGGCGTGTCGATCAGGCCGAACTCCACCGTGTACCAGTACAGCCGCGCCAGATACGTCAGCGCGTCATGCTTCAGCGCCTTGAGGCCGCCCCGTCCGTAGGCCGCCATATAGTCGGCGAACACCGGGTTGAACAGCATCGGCACATGGCCGAAACAGTCATGGAAGCAGTCCGGTTCCTGCAGATAGTCCAGCTGCGCGCGTTTCCTGATCCAGTGGGTCACGGGAAAGCGGCGATCGGCCAGCAGCCCGAAAAAGACATCGTCATCAATCAGCCCCCGGACCGCCACGATGCGCCAGCCCGTTTTTGCCTCAAGCCGGTCTGACAGCTTCTCGAAGTCGGGGATGCCGTTGGCTTCGACGCCCAGCGCCTCCAGACCGTCGACAAACTCCGGTGCCGCACGCCCGGGCAGCATTTCCGCCTGACGATTGAACAGGATACGCCAGGTCTCGTGCTCCTCGGGGGTATAGTTCTCGTAGCCCTGACTGATGATTTCATTGTCGTTCATGGCTACAGTCTAGGGGCTGGGTGTTGCACTGCAAGCATCCGCAAAGCAAAGTTGAAGACATCGGTGCGGTTGTGTGAATGCCGGGTTGAGCTATCGGGATTGAGGCGTACACGCGGATGCTGACAGACGATGATTCCGCGATCTACGAGCTTGACCGGTTCGGGCTGCGCTTCAGAAATCCAGGGGTCGAACGGGCATTCCGCCAGAGCTGGCTGAAGGCCACGCTGACCATCCGGGTGCTCTGGATCGGGGCGGGGACCCTGCTCTACGGGTTCTATTCGACCCTGATCCTCTATGCATCGCAGACGGATTTTCTGGAACTCCACTGGTTCCGCTTCGCGGTCTGTCTGCCCCTCTTCGTCGTCGCACTGGTTCTGGCGATGCGGCGGACCACCTCGCCACGGATATTCGACCTGATATACCTGCTGGTGACATGCACCAGTTTCGGCAACGCCTGCTATTGCTACGCGGTGACTACCGACAGCGACAGCCTGCTGTTTCTGTATGAAATGGCTGCGCTCTTCGTCTGTTCGATGTCCTATTTTCCGGCCCTGTTCCGGCCGATCATGACGGTCGTCGGGATCGGGACGGCGATGTCGTTCGTGACCTTCTGGTATGTCTGGCTGAATGCCGGACAGGGCTGGCCGGCGATCTCCGTTCAGACCATGCTGCTGCTCGGGCTGACGGTGTCCGGCATCGCGACCGCCTACGCCAAGGATGTGCTGATCCGGCGGAACTATCGCGCCGTGCAGGTCGAACGTTTCGGCAAATACAATGCGCAGCGACTGGCCCGTGCCGCCAATGCGGCATCGGACGCCAAGTCACGCTTCGTTGCGATGGTCGGACATGAGTTTCGAACGCCGCTGAACGCGATTATCGGCTATGCCGAGATTTCAAAGCTGAAGCTGAAGAACGAGGTACAGGGCGAGAAACTGCAGGATTACATGAGGGATATCGGTCAAAGCGCTCATCAGTTGCACAGGCTGGTCGAGAATGTGCTGACCGTCGCGACCGGCAACGATCAGCCGTTGATCGCCAACCCGGAGAACGTTGATCTTGTGTCGGTGCTGTCCAGGCTGGTCAACCGGTACGCCCAGCGCGCCGATCTGCAGAAGGTTGATCTCGATTTCGAGCCCGGCGCGCAGCCATGCGTCATCAGTGCCGATACCTGGATGGTTTCACACATGATGGACGAGCTTCTATCGAACGCCGTGAAGTTCACGCCGCCCGGCGGAAGGGTTGCCGTCCACCTGACGCGCCGTCGGGATGGCGGTGCCGAGGTGCGCGTGACCGACAACGGGATCGGCATTGATGCGAAGATGCACAATGAGGTCTTCGAGGCTTTCACGCAGACCGACAACGATCTCAACCGCTCCTACGAAGGCCTCGGTCTGGGGCTGACTCTTGTGCGAAAAATGGTTGCGGCCCACGGCGGCAAGGTGAGGCTGACCTCGAAGCCCGGCGAAGGCACATCTGTCACGCTGATCTTTCCGGCTCGGGAAGAGGGTGACAGTCCTGTGCGGGGGTATTGAACCGGCTACAGCCCGAAGCGGCCCCACGACACGCGGGATTCGACTTCTGCCGCCGCAGCGGCCGCAAGATCCGGCGACTGACCGGCGACCAGTCGCTTCAGGGGCGACGTCTTGACGGTCAGCCGTTTGATCACGGTGTCCTTGCCATACCGTTCACGGATGACGGAATCCATTTCACCGATATGGTCGATCAGACCAAGACGCAGGGCTTCTTCGCCCAGGAAAATCTCGCCCGAGAACATTTCCTTGTAGCGCCGCCGGTTCAGCTTGTCGCCGCGCCGCGCTTTGACGTGATCGATGAACTGATCGTGGATCTTCTTCTGGATATCCTTCAGCCGCGCGATGTCCTCTTCCTTCTCGGGGCTGAAGGGGTCCATCATCATCTTGTTCTCGCCCGCCGTATGCACGCGGCGTTCGATCCCGTAACGCGCGAGCAGTTCGGGGAAACCGAACGAGGCCGAGATCACCCCGATGGAACCGATGATGGACGCGCCGTGCGCGAAGATCTCGTCTCCGGTGCTGAGCAGCCAGTACCCCCCTGAGGCGGCGACATCCTCGGCGAAGGCGAGGACGGGCACCTTCTTTTCAGCGGCGCGCGCCCTGATCGCATCGGAAATCAGGGCCGATTGAACTGGCGAGCCGCCGGGGCTGTTGATCTGCAGCACCACGGCTGACAGGCGCGCCGGCTTGAAGGCCTGGTCGATCTGGTTGTAGAGGCCCTGCATGTTCAGTGCGCCCGGCCGGAGCGGTCCGCCGCGCCCCGGGGAGATGACGCCTTCCAGGCGCAGCACGGTCACGATCGGGCGTTCGCGACGGTGACGCCACCAGCCGCGCGGATCCTTGTAGATCTTCGGTTTGTCAGTCATCACCGTTATTTATCGAGGCGATCCCCGCTTACAAGATCAGCGCCAAAATATCGGCGCCGCATGTCTGAAGACCGACCGGGCCAGCATGGTTTCCTCTCCGTCCGGATGGTGCAGGCGGATCGGGTTCAGGGACCGGGTTTCCTGCCCGCGCCTGATCCGCAACAGAACACGCTTGGGCGGCTTCTGGGGGTTTCCGAGGATCGGCAGCATGTCGGCCCCGTGCGTCGGCGGCAGCGCCGTCAGGGCATCGTCGAGCCGTTCCATCCGCATGATGAAGACGCTCGTGCCGGACGGTGTGGCCGCCGACAGGGCCGTCCGGATCCATTGCGCCAGGGTCGCGCTGGTTTCTGCGCGGCCCCGGTTTCTGTCCGGATCGGGCGAGATCCGATGACGCCCCTCGACGAAATAGGGCGGGTTCGCGAGTACCAGATCGAAGGCGGAATCAGGGCAGGGCAGGGCATTCACGTCGCCGGTCATCACCTGGCCCCGTCTGCGGAACCCGTTGCGGACGATGTTGCAGGCCGCCAGCGCTGCCGTTTCCGGATCCCGTTCGAGACCGGTGAAGCTGATGTCGCGCCGGCGCGCCGCAAGCGCAAGCATCGGCGCGCCGGTCCCGCATCCCAGTTCGAGCACACTGGCGCGCCAGGGCGGATCGCATGCTGCCGCCAGCAGCACGGCATCCGACCCGCTGCGGAAACCGGTTCGTGGCTGTCGCAGCAGGACCCGGCCGCCGAGCAGTCGATCGTCGGTCCACGGCGGCTTCAAGAACCGATCACCTCGGCGTCGATCAGCAACTGTCTGGCCACCTTTGCGTCGTCGTCGGCCACCATCATGCGGCGTGGCAGGATGCCGATAGACCCTTCCAGTACGCTCATGTGCTGATCCAGAACCATCGAACCGATGCCCTCCGCCTTGAGGACGGCTTCGGCGAATGAGATCAGGACGGGATCGTTGCTGCGGAAAAGTTCGACCATCCCGATGACATACTGTGCCGCACGGCAAGCGACAACTGGTCCCGGTGGCGGCGCTTGACCGGATAGGTGCCCGATCTATTGTCGGGGTCGCCTTCATCCCCCGGGGCCGCCGATCCACTGGAGTAACCGATTTGTCGAACGTGATTCCACTGAAGAGCGACAAGGCGAGCGTGCCGAACGGACTTGCTGCACTGAATGCGCACGTCGAGAAGGGCATGGCCGAGGTCAACGCGGTGATCATCGACAAGATGCAGTCCGACGTCGCGCTTATCCCGCAACTCGCCAGTCACATCATCGCCGCTGGGGGGAAGCGGCTGCGACCGATGCTGACGCTCTCCGCGGCCCAGTTGTGCAACTATCGGGGAAACCGGCATGTGGCGCTGGCGGCCTGTGTCGAGTTCATCCACACGGCGACCCTGCTGCATGACGATGTCGTCGATGAAAGCGATCTGCGCCGCGGCAACGCGACGGCCAACGCGGTCTTTGGAAATCAGGCCAGCGTGCTGGTCGGTGATTTTCTGTTCAGCCGGGCGTTCGAGCTGATGGTAGCGGATGGCTCGCTGGAAGTGCTCGCGATCCTGTCCCGCGCGTCGGCCGTCATTGCCGAGGGCGAAGTGATGCAGCTCATCACGACGAATGACACCGAGACGACGGAAGACGCCTATCTGGACGTCATTTCCTCCAAGACGGCAGCGCTTTTTGCGGCGGCCTGCAGGGTCGGCGGAGTCGTCGCCGAGGCACCCAGGCCCGAGATCGAAGCACTCGATTCCTACGGTCGTAATCTGGGAGTGGCCTTCCAGCTGGTGGACGATGCGCTGGACTATTCCTCACGCGAGGCGACGCTGGGTAAATCCATCGGAGACGATTTCAAGGAAGGCAAGATCACCCTGCCGATCGTGCTGGCTTTCCGTCGCGGGTCCGAGGACGAACGCAATTTCTGGCGGCGCTGCCTGGAAGACCTCGACCAGCGTGACGGCGATCTGGAAGTCGCCATCGAACTGATGGAACGCCACCGCGCGCTGGACGACACGATCGAGCGCGCCCGCCATTACGGCGCCAAGGCGCGCGACGCGCTGGAACTGTTCCCCGACAGCGATCTGAAAACCGCGTTGAACGAGGCGGTCGCCTTCACCATCGAGCGTGCCTATTGAGCGGTTTCGACCGGTCGGGCGGATGCAGCGCTCCACTTTCCGGCACATGCGCCTTTTGATCCTTGCAGCCCCCGGCACCAGCGGCTATACACCGCTCGCCTCCCGCGCGTCTTCGGATGTGCAGGCATCGGTCGGGGAGTAGCTCAGCCTGGTAGAGCACCGTCTTCGGGAGGCGGGGGCCGGAGGTTCAAATCCTCTCTCCCCGACCAATATCTTCAATGGGTTAGTCAGTCGAAAGACGATGAACGGGGCTTCAGTTGAAGCCTCAGCTATGACGCCCGGTTCGCTTCTGTCTTCCTGACCAGTTCATAGCCCGGGAAATCGCTTTCGAGTTCGGCATAGCAGGCGTCGTGATACCGCTTGAAGCCGCCGCGATAGACCATGTACTGGCGCGGTTTGCCCGGCACGTTGGCACCATTGTACCAGCTGTCGGTGTCCAGCGCGCCGGGGATGCGTTCTGCGAAGCGGAGGTTTTCCTTCTGCCAGTGAATCTGGGATTCCTCTGACGGATGCAGGCCGGGCCGTCCGTTTGCCTCCAGCCACATGATCTTGTCGAAGATGAAATCGATCTGCTGTTCGGCAAGTGTCGCCATGTTCGACAGGACCGAGGGGGACATCGCGCTGGAGGGCAGGAACAGGTTCGGAAACCGATGCACCATCGTACCCATGTAATTGACCGGACCGTTCTGCCAGACGTCGTTCATCGCGACCCCGTCGATGCCGGTGATGTTCATGGCGCGCACCGGCCCCGAAATCGCATCGAAGCCGGTGGCGTAGACGATGACGTCGAGCGGGATGGTCTCGGCCGATGTGACGATGCCTTCCGGGATGATGCGCTCGATGGGTGTTTCCTTCAGCGAGATCAGCCGGACATGCGGCAGGTTGTAGGTCTGCAGGTAGACATCGCTCATGCACGGTCGCTTGCCGCCATAGGGATGGTCCCACGGCACGATCTGATCGGCGGTCCAGGGATCCTCGACCTGTTCATGCATGCGTTTGCGGATGAATTCCGAAATCGCGGCATTGGCTTCGGGCAGATGGGCATCCCGGAATGCCAGCGGGACTTCTCTCGCGTCCCACGCCTGCCAGAGGGCGCGCTCGCGTCCGGTCTCGTCAAGATCGTGGAACCGCTCCTCACCGACATACAGGGGCTGGTTGCCGCCGAAGGTCTCGCGCAGTTCGCTGCGCACGGCCTGCGGATCTGCACGCAGTGCCGCAACGATGTCCGGGTCCATCGGTCCGCCGCTGGTGGGTGTCACATAATTGGCCGTCCGCTGGAACACGAACACGTCGCTGGCCACCTTCGCGATTTCGGGGATCGCCTGCACACCGGATGACCCGGTACCGATCACGCCCACGCGTTTGCCTTTCAGGTCGACGTCCTCGTCCCGCGGCCAGCTTGAGGTGAAATAGGCCTTTCCGGCAAAATCGTCCACGCCCTCGATATCGGGTGCCTTCGGTTCGGACAGCGCGCCGACGGCGAGTACAAGATACCGGCAGACGGTGCTTTCACCGTTCGACGTCCGGACGGTCCACAGCCCGGTTTCCTTTGCATATGTCGCTGAAACGACCGTCGTGTCGAACGTCACGGATCCCAGTACGTCGCACCGTTCGGCAACGAACCGCAGATAGCGCTGGATCTCGTTCTGTCCGGCGCAGACGTCGGACCAGTCCCACGCGCGCACGATCTCGCTGTCGAAGAAATAGGCGTAATTGTAGCTGGCGACGTCGCAGCGCGCGCCCGGGTAGGCGTTCCAGTACCATGTGCCGCCGACGTCCGATCCCCGCTCGAAGCCGCGCACATCCAGGCCGCACTGGCGGGCTTTCCAGAGCGCGTAGATTCCCGCGAACCCGGCCCCGACGACGATGACATCACAATCGGGTGCCGTTGAATTCTCAAGTTCAGACGACATGTTCTCCTCCATCCGCCCGAATCGCCACGACCGTACGGCCACTGCCGACGCTGCCATCGTGTGCGATTTCTCCCCGGGCGCGCGCCAAGGATGCACCACCTGCACGCAAAGCCAAAAGCCTAAACGGGATGGCTGGTCCGGGTACACATGGCAGGCGGTGGCCATTCGTATGGAGACCAGCCCTGCGATTCAGGGGTTATTCGGGTGGTGTAACTTCCTCGCCCCGGTCACGCGCCACCAGCCATTCCGCCCATTCGGTGGTGTGAAAGGGCCATTTTGGTCGCCATTCCGCCGGGCTGGATTCGCGCTCGCGTCCCGCACCGGTGATGCACCATCGCGGCGGTTCCGGCGGCAGGAAAAAGGTGCGGCGCTGCTTGAGGCTCAGGCAGCGGGGCATGCGATCCTGCATCGCGGCGACATAGGCGTCGGCGTCCGTGTTCAGTCGCCATTCCTGCGGTCCCTGCCAGCCCCAGGTCACCAGTGTCTGGCCATCATCGAATACGGCCTTGGCGAAGACAGTCGGGGCATAGTCGCCGAAATCCATCGTGAAATCGGCCAGCTTGCGGCCTGTCCCGACGTCCCAGACAACCGTAACGGCATCGGCGCTGGCCAGAAACAGCGTGTCGTTCGCGGCGAATCTCGGCTGCCTGAGGCCCGCCCGTCCCGGATATCGCGGCTGGAGGCTGACACGCCCGGTTCGCGCTTCGATGACGTTCAGATTGCCGTCGTCCCCGCGCGTGACCAGAAAACGCCCCGAGGCGGAGAAATTCGGCTGCGTCAGTTTCGAAAGCGGCAGCGCGTACTCGGCTGCTTTTGCACGCCGTTCCAGATCCCAATACACCGCCTTCTGCTCTTCCGGACTGTAGAACAGCGCGAAATCGGCGTCCGGCGACACTGCGATCCGCGCATCGGCAAGGGGCGTTTCGTGCGTCCAGAGAACTTCTGAAAGGCTTCGGTCGAACATGGTCAGCGTGCTGCGATTCTGCTGGACGATGATGCGTTGCCCATCCGGCGACACCCGGGGCTCGGAAAGATCGCCAAGCTCTCCTTCGGTCGGGCTCCACGGTTGAAAGGGGCGATGTCCGATGCGCGCACCGGATCGGGCATCGAAGGTCTGGATGGATGACTTCTTGTCGGTGACGACGTGCGCGGCGACGGTGGTGACAGCACCGTCCATATCGACGCTCCAGATGTTGCCCTCCGCCCGGTTCAGCATGCATCGGGTCACCGATCCATCGGCGGTATCGATCAGGCACACGTCGGGTCTGTCTCCCGTTCTCCGATCCTGCATTCTGGCGAGCACCAATCCGGCATCGTCGGAGAATTTCTCGTAGACGTGGATGGGGCCGTCGCCCGCGCGGTAGTGCAGATGACCGTCGCGGACGCCGAAAATCCCGGCCTCGCTCAGGGCAAGAAGCCTGGAATCCCGTGAGTAGACCGGTTCCCCCTGGTAGCCATCAATCAGGGAGTCCCCGTCGGGCCGCATCGCGGCAGGCAATGCCCAGAGACGCACCGTGCCGTCTTCCGACAGGGACAGCGCCTTCGTGCCGTTCTCGATCAGCCAGACCTGCTGGACGACCGTTTCATGTCCAAGCAGACGCGCGCGTACTTCATTCGTTTGCGGATTCCAGACCTGCAACTCGCCCGTACTTCCGGCTGTCACGACCGTGTTCCTGTCCGGTGCGATGGCGGCGTCGAAGACCCAGCCTTCGGGCCCGGCATGACTGGCAGCCGTCGTCTTGCCGTCCAGATCGTAGATCAATGTCCGGCCGTCTGCGCCGGTGATGAAATACCACCTCGAATCCGGACTGAAGCCGATCCGCAGTTGCGAGATGTCACGGTTTGGCGTCGCACCGTAGAATGCTGCCGTTTCGCCATTCATGATCCAGGTCTTGTGCTCCGATGCGGCGGCCAGCCACTTGCCATCGGGACTGAATTTCAAAGTGTCGGGATGTTTCAGCGGCCCCTTGAACTCCCGTCCGGAATTGCCGATCACGCGCCGCGTCCTGCCGTCGTACAGCATGACAAAACCGTCTTCTGCCAGGGCGAACCGGCTGCCATCCCGGGTCACCGCCATGGTCTTCGCGGAACTCCGGGTGAGAAGTTTCGCATCGGGGAGCGTGAAGACGCTGGCACCGCGTTCGCGATCGGTCACCGCGACGGTGCTGTCGTCACCGACAAAGCCCATTCCCGTCAGACCGTTCTCCGACACGACCAGTCTCCGCACCTCAAGGGTTTCATCGACCGGAACGACCAGCAGTTCGCCCCGTTCGCCGGTGGCAAGAACCATCTGGCTGTCGGCGCGAAAGGCGGGTGCCAGCGGCGCGCGGTTTCTTGCCGTGCTGGTGACAGTGCGGATCAGGCGCATCTCGCGCAGGTCATAGAGTTTCACCTCGCCGCTCTCGGACGAATGGACCGCGAGATAGCGTTCGTCGGGCGACAGCGCTCCGCGCATGTGCGCGCTGCCGGTCAGCAGGATATCGATCTCCTTCAAGGCCCGGTCGGCCTCTGCCAGGGCCAGCAGGGGTTCGTCGACCAGCGGACGGTCACGGCGCAGCGGCTCGATGCTGCGGCTGTCGGGCAGGGCCTCCAGCGCCAGCAGGGCCGCCTCAACCGGACGGTCGGTTTCGATCTGCGCCTCGGCAAGCTGGGTCAGCAGAAGGGACTGGTTCTTCTGGGCGCTGTCTCGCTGCTCGATCGCCTGCTGGCGTGCCGTTTCAGCCTGGGCACGGGCCGTCAGCGCCTGCTGTTCATTCTCGACGGCTCTTCGCTCGTTTTCCAGCGCGGTCTCGCGTTGCAGATAGGCAAAGCCCGCCAGAGCCATGGCCGCAACCAGCCCGACGAGCGAGAACGTGACGGTCAGCCGCTGTCTGCGCGTGGCGGCACGACGGCTTTCGCCCAGATAGGCTGCCTGTAAGCCGGTGACATCAGGTGCATCCGCCGGACGCGTGTCGCGCCAGCGCTCGGCATCTGAAATATCCTGCCCTCTCAGCAGCAGACGGGCCGGGCGTCCGGCCGCCGACCAGCGTTGGGCCAGCCCGGCAAGCCTTGTGTGCTCCCTGACCCAGTCGATGTCCGTGTTCAACGCCGAGACGAGGTTGTCAACGGCGTCCTGGAAGCGGTCCCGCTCGGTACAGAAGATGAAATTGAGGCGCGCCAGCAGCGGCGGGATCTCTCCGCTCTCGACTTCCTCGATGACAATCGGCGCGACGCGCTTGTTCAGCGACGTGGCGTATTCGACTTCCCAGGCGCATACCTCGGAAGCGACCGAATGCGGACTGAGCAAGAACACGATCGTGTCCGCTTCCTGGATCAACTGCTCAAGACGACCGCGCCATTCCTCGGTCGGCAGGATGTCGTCGGTGTCCTTGAAAACGCCGAAGTGCCGTTCCCTGAGGACGTCGGCGATGGATTGCGCGCGCTCGCGATCCTTGCGCGAGTAGGACAGGAAGACCTTCGCCGTATCGTCGGGAAGTTGATCGTCCGGGATCAGGGCCTCGGTCATCCGTTCACCAGCCGCTGCAGATGATACATCGGAAAACTGCCATACCCCTTGGCCAGCGGCTGCTGGCCGACATAATCGCACCGGTAGTCGTCCGGGCAGGCGATCGCGAGCGCCGCGGCCGTCTGTTCGGTGACATAGACCGATCCTTCCGGCGTGATCGGCTCGATGCGGGCCGCGCGGCTGACGTGGAAACCGAAGCAGTTCATCCGGTCGAGCACCGGATCCCGGGCGATGTAGACCGGACCGTAATGGAAGCCGAGCCGCAGGCCCAGCGTGTCCGGCAGGCCGTGTGCAGCCCTGTCGATGGCAGAGACGGCATCCTGCAGGGCAAAGGCGCAGTCCGCCGCCGCGCCCAGATCGTCGAACACCAGAAAGATCCCGTCACCCCAGGTGTTGGAGAACCGCAGACTTCCCTGCTGCGCTTTCAGGACCTCTGCGATCGTGCCGAGAACCTGATCGATATAAACGGGAAGCTGTCTGTCGGTGAGTTTACTGAACCCCTTGAGATCACCGAAGATCATGGAACGCCGTTCGCGCCGGAACGGCCGGACGGGATCGGGGAGCGGGGGCGGCTCCGCCGGTTTGCAGGGAAGGCTGGATCGCACCGGAATGACAACCTGCCTGAACGCGGCGGCTTCTCCGATTTGCATGTCATGGGTCGTTCCCGCGCTGGCGGAGGTTCCGGAGCGACCGTCCCAGACGCTTACCTGACAGGCTTCGGTATCCAGCCACTGCGCGCGCAGTCGCGCCAGGCCCAGCGCATATTCGGTCGCATAGCCGAACAGTTCGTCATCTTCCAGCCATTCGTCCTGCGTTACGAAGTGAACATCCTGCGCCCGCTCAAGGCAGGCATGAAAGCGGCGTTCCCATTGCGGTCCGGAAGGGCGCACGGAAATGTCCAGAAACTCCTCCTTTCCAAAGGGCAGGACGATCACCAGTTCGACCCCGGCGGCCAGGGCCGCCTCGGCGGCCAGGATATCGGCACCGGCCGCCAGGCTGCCGATGGCGCGGCTGAAACGCCGAGTACCGAACAGATCTCTCAGGCTTTCGGCGACTTCCTGCTCCTGATCGGCGGCAAACCGGCCCGCCTTGCCTTCGGCAGCGATGATGTGGCCGCTGAAATGCAGGATGGCGGGCAGGGTGAGCGGGGCGAGGATCCCGCTGTCGATACCTTGCGTCTCACAGATCAGGCGCAGTTGCTTGCGTGTTGTCGAGAGCGGTCCGTAGCCCGCATCCTCCATCGCTGCCGCATGCACGATGGCCTCGCGCGCGTCATCGATCCGCCGCAACAGCAACAGCGCTTCAGCCCGGGTCGCCTCGGCGTAGTACCCATCCGAGTCGCGTTTCCCAACGGCCTCGCGCAGTGCACGGGTGGCCCATTCGCGGGTATCGTCCAGCGCGTTCGAAAGGCTGCAGAGTGTCGCGACATTGATCGCGGGATAATAACCGGGATCGACCGCATAGGCTTCCTTGTAGGCGCTGATGGAATCCGCCAGATGGCGCGCGACAATCACGCCGCCGCCGGGCAGGGCAAGATCCTTGGACAGGCGGGCCTTCAGGCTCAGGGTCTCGCTGTTCCGTACGAGATGGAGCCCCAGATCGTCGAACTTCGCCAGTGCCTGCGCGACCGCACCGGTGCGTGCCAGTGTCAGGACCAGCGCATGCTTCAGGTCGGAGTCATCGGGCCATCGCGCCAGAAATTCGGAGGCCAGATCGTATGCCGCGAGATACTCGCCGCGTTTCAGGTCGGCACGCACCCGCGCCACAGCGTCGTCGAGCGTCGGCTCTGTCGTCAGGGTCGCATTCATTCGCCGATCATTGCATCGAATGGATGCGATGCAAAAGAAAACGCCCCCGGAACTGGTTGTTCCGCGGGCGCTTCATTTCGTCCGGTGTGAGCCGGAAAATCAATCGGCGGGTGAGAGGTTCTCAGCCGACTTCTTTCCGTTACGTCCGGTCAGGAGTTCAAAATTGACCCGCTGGCCTTCATCGAGGCCCTGCATTCCAGCACGCTGGACGGCGGAAATGTGACAAAAGGCATCCGCACCTCCCTCATCGGGGGTGATAAAGCCGTAGCCTTTGGTCTGGTTGAACCACTTGACGGTTCCTGTCGGCATTGGTCGATCCTTCAAACATATACATGTACGCCAGCGATTTTCGCTGACAACCTCGTTTCAAAGCCGTCACCGCATTCAATGTACCGGGCTGTTACACCCACTGAAACGCGCTCACGGCAGAGACCCGCACTAAGAATATGCCTTTTTTCGTGCGAAAAGACAAGTGGGGCCGCAAAAAAGTCATTGCCGTATTCCGCATCGGCAGACCGGTGACGAACGGGAGGAGAAACCGGGTCCGGCCGGGCGAGTGCCGCGCGATATCGACATCGTCTCATTATTCGATTGCGTTTGTTACGGCACCGGTCAGGCTGTGGGCCGTGCACGCGTCGAAAATGAGAAAAATTGGGGGTTCGCGCAATGGCTCAGAACATTTCGGATGAACTCAGATCCGGTTCGCTGGTCTATCACAGCCAGCCGAGACCGGGTAAAATCGAGGTCAATCCGATCAAGCCGCTGGGCAATCAGCGCGATCTGGCACTGGCCTACAGCCCGGGCGTTGCGTCGGTGTGCGAGGCGATTGCCGAGGATCCCTCGAAGGCCGCGCTTTATACATCGCGGGCCAACCTGGTGGCGGTGATCTCCAACGGTTCGGCGGTGCTGGGCCTGGGATCAATCGGCCCTCTGGCCTCGAAGCCCGTGATGGAAGGCAAGGCCGTCCTGTTCAAGAAGTTCGCCGGAATCGATGTTTTCGACATCGAGATGGATTGCGGCGACGTGGATCGACTGTGCGATGCCATCGCGATGCTGGAGCCGACCTTCGGCGGCATCAACCTGGAAGACATCAAGGCCCCCGAGTGCTTTCAGATCGAGGAACGTCTGAAAGCAAAAATGAAGATTCCGGTGTTCCACGACGATCAGCATGGCACGGCCATCATCGTCGGCGCCGCCGTGCGCAATGCCATGCAACTGGGTGGCAAGGATATCTCGGAAATCAAGATCGTCGCATCGGGTGCCGGCGCGGCGGCGTTGGCCTGCCTGAATATCCTGATTGCTTTGGGCGCACGGCGGGAAAACATCTGGGTCACGGATATCGAGGGCGTGGTCTATCAGGGGCGCGAGGTTCTGATGGACCGCTGGAAGGCGGCCTTTGCGCAGGCGACCGACGCCCGAAAACTGGATGACGTGATTGATGGGGCCGATGTGTTTCTCGGACTGTCGGCCGGCGGCGTTCTGAAGCCGGAGATGCTCGCGAAGATGGCACCCGCGCCGCTGGTGCTGGCGCTGGCCAATCCAACCCCGGAAATCATGCCGGACTTGGCGTTGCAGACCCGGCCCGACGCCATGATTTGTACCGGCAGGTCGGATTTTCCAAACCAGGTGAACAACGTCCTCTGCTTCCCCTACATGTTCCGGGGCGCGTTGGACGTCGGCGCGACCGCGATCAACGAAGCGATGAAGCTCGCGGCGGTCGAGGCCATCGCGACGCTGGCGCAGGCTGCACCCTCGGAAGTCGCGGCCAAGGCCTATGGCGGCGAGACCACGCTGTTCGGAAAGAACTCCCTGATCCCGAGTCCCTTCGATCCGCGCCTGATCCTGCATGTCGCGCCGGCCGTTGCCAGGGCGGCCATGGACAGCGGTGTCGCCACCCTGCCGATCGATGATTTCGAGGCCTACGAGGAGCGTCTCGATCGCTTCGTCTTCCGTTCGGGACTGGTCATGAAGCCGATCTTCGCCCAGGCGAAGGCGGCACCGCGCCGGGTGATCTACGCCGAGGGCGAGGACGAGCGCGTGCTGAGGGCCGCCCAGGTCGCGCTGGAGGAAGGTATCGCCAAACCCATTCTGGTCGGACGTCCGGACGTCGTCCAACAGCGTCTGGAAAGGTTCGGACTGAACATTCGACCGGGCGACGATTTTGAACTGATCAACCCGGAGAACGATCCGCGCTACCGCCAGTATGTGGATGCCTATCTGCAGCGCACATGGCGGCGCGGCGTGACGGCGGATCGTGCCCGCACGCTGGTCCGCACGCGGCCCACGGTCATCGCGGCGCTCGCTGTCGCGCAGGATGAGGCCGATGCCATGATCTGCGGTCTGGAAGGCCGTTTCGACCGGCATCTGGACCACATCCGCGGGGTTGTCGGACTGGCTGACGGTGTACGCGATTTCTCGACGATCAGCATGATCCTGCTTTCCAAGGGCGTGTATTTCCTGGCCGATACGTACGTGTCCTACAGCCCGGCGTCAGAGGAACTGGCAGAGATGGCGATCATGGCCGCCGCACAGGTCCGGCGATTCGGCATCGAGCCCAAGGTCGCGTTGCTGTCGCATTCGAATTTCGGCAGCCGTCCGACCGAAAGCGCCGAGAAGATGAGAATCGCGGCGCAACTGGTCAAGCAGATGGATCCGGATCTGGAAGTCGAAGGTGAAATGCACGGGGATGCGGCGCTGGACGAGAATTACCGCGCGCGTTCCTATCCGCTGTCCGAACTGACGGGTGCTGCAAACATCCTGATCATGCCGAATCTGGACGCGGCGAACATTTCCTATCAGTTGATCAAATATATGGCGGACGCGTTGCCGGTCGGGCCGATCCTGGTCGGTGCCGCCAGGCCCGCACATATCCTGACGCCGTCCGTGACCGCCCGCGGGGTCGTGAACATGACCGCGCTCGCCGTGGTCGAGGCCCAGAGCGCGGGGCGTCTGCCGATATGATGCGTCTGCCGGAGGGCTGGCTGGGGGACTAGGATTCGAACCTAGATTGACGGAGTCAGAGTCCGCTGTCCTACCATTAGACGATCCCCCAACGGCGGCCCGCTTTCTAGGGTTCGCCGTTCGATCTGTCAACAAGGGTCAACCATGCGCATCGCGGGTTAACAAAACGGCTCGCGCCTTGCTATCTTCTGGTGGACCGCATCGGGCTATCGAAAAGGAAGGGAGCAGCGTGGCAGACGATCGTTTCAGACGCCGAAGCTATGCTGCGATCGACCTTGGCACGAACAATTGCCGCCTGTTGATCGCCCGCCCTGACGGCGACAGTTTCCGGGTGATTGACGCCTATTCACGCATCGTACGGCTGGGCGAAGGCGTTGCCGACAGCGGTCTGCTGGCCCAGGAGGCCATGGACCGGACGATCGATGCCTTGAAGATGTGCGCCGACAAGATCGCCCGCCATCACTGCTGGGATGTTCGCTGCGTGGCCACCGCCGCCTGCCGGTCCGCAGCCAACGCCCCCCCCTTCGTCGAGCGGATCCGCGCCGAGACCGGCCTGCGCATGGAAGTGATCGACGCCGCCGAGGAGGCGGCACTTGCACTGGCCGGATGCCGCTCCCTGATTTCGGAATCATCCGAGACAACGCTGGTTTTCGATATCGGTGGCGGCAGCACGGAAATCGCCCTGGCGGAAATGACAGCTTCGGGAGAGCACGCGCTTTCGACCTACCGGTCGTTCCCGGTGGGTGTGGTGAACTTCGCCGAACGCTTCGGCGGTGTCGATGTGGACGAGGCCAGCTACCAGCAGATGGTCGCCGCCGCGATGGAGATCATGGCACCGTTCCGGACCGCGCACGAGGCGGCGCTGTCGAAGGGGTACCGGCTGCTGGGCACGTCCGGCACGGTGACCACGCTGGCCGGTGTGTATCTGGATCTTGTCCGCTACGACCGGCGTGCGGTGGACGGCCTGACCATGCCTGCCAATCGCATGACCGAGATTTCGGAGCACCTGCGGTGCCTGAACCTAGTCGAGCGCGCGGCGCATCCCTGTGTCGGCCCGGGCCGCGCCGATCTGGTCGTCGGGGGATGCGCGATCCTGCAGGCGATCCTGAACCTGTGGCCTGTGGAACAGATCACCGTCGCCGACCGTGGGCTGCGGGAAGGTATCCTGCTGCAGCTGATGAATGACGATGCACTGTTTTCCGCGGCGGGGGACTGAACGGATGGCCCGTGCCACAGGTCCCGGCGGCGGCGGACGCCACCTCACCCAGAAGGTCAAGACCGCCAGAGGCCGGAAACTCTCGTCGAAGCGCTGGCTGGAACGTCAGCTCAACGATCCGTATGTCGCCGAAGCGAAGGCGCTGGGCCTGCGTTCCCGCGCCGCCTTCAAGCTGATACAGCTGGATGATCGCTACAGCCTGCTGCGCAAGCGGGACCGGGTCGTCGATCTGGGGGCGGCACCGGGCGGCTGGTCTCAGGTCGCGCGGCAACGCGTCGGCGAGGCCGGATTCGTGCTGGCCGTCGACATCCTGGAGATGGAGGGGCTGGCCGGCGTCGAGACCATGCAGCTCGACTTCACCGAGGAGGGTGCCGATACAAAGGTGATCGAGGCCATCGGCGGGCGTGCCGACACGGTGCTGTCCGACATGGCTCAGCCAGCGACGGGCCATCGCCAGACCGATCACCTCAGGATCATGGCGATGGCGGAACTGGCCTATGATTTCGCCAGACAGGTCCTGCGTCCGGGGGGAGCCTTCGCGGTCAAGCTGCTGCAGGGCGGTGCGCAGGACGACTTTCTGAAGATGATCAAGCGCGATTTCCAGAAGGTGCGTTTCGCCAAGCCGGACGCGAGCCGAAAGGATTCGGCCGAGAGCTATCTCGTCGCAACAGGCTTCCGGGGCGGGAAAGAAGAGGATGGAGCAGACGATGCAGCGGCCTGATGTTTCGGGATTCTATGATCAGGAGACCAACACGCTGACCTACCTGGTTGCCGACCCTGCAACGGGCTCGGCCGTGATCATCGATCCGGTTCTGTCGCTCGACCTCGTCCATGCCTCATTTGACGATGATGCGATCAAGCCGGTCCTGGAAGCGGTGGCAAAGCGGGGCCTGAAGGTTACCCGCGTCCTGGAAACGCATCTTCACGCCGATCACGCCACCGCTTCGCGGCGGCTGCGCGACCGTTTTGACGTGCCGGTCTGTATTGGCGAGGGGGTCCGGAAGAACCTGCCGCTGTTCAGGGACCTCTATGACGCGCGGGATGTTGATGTGGATGGCGCGCAGTTCGATATGCTGTTCCGAGACGGTGATGTTTTTTCCATCGGTGAGCTGAATGCGACAGTCATGGCGACACCGGGACATACACCCGGCTGCGTGACCTACGTGATCGGCGATGCCGCCTTCGTGGGCGATTGCCTGTTCATGCCCGATTTCGGCTCGGCGCGGTGCGATTTTCCCGGCGGCGACGCGCGAACGCTCTACAGGTCGGTGCGCCGCATCCTCGATCTGCCGCCCGAAACCCGGCTGTTCACCTGCCACGATTATCAGCCCGGCGGGCGTGAACTGGCGTTCGAAACCACTGTCGCCGAACAGCGCCGCAGCAATGTCCACGTGAGGGACGGCGTGACCGAGGACGCATTTGTGGAAATGCGGAACCGGCGGGATTCGGATCTGTCATTGCCGCGCCTGATCCTGCCCGCCGTGCAGGTCAACATCAGGGCAGGGGCGCTGCCGCCCGTCCAGTCGAATGGCCGCCGTTACCTCACGCTGCCGCTGGGCAATTTCGCAGGTCTGGAGGACGATATGACCGACATATGCCTGAAACCGACGGATCTCATCGACAGCGACCATCCCGACGTCATCGCCTATGCCGAAAAGGCGGGAAAGGGCGAACCGGATCCAAAGCAGCGCGCCATCAATCTCTACTACGCGGTGCGCGATGACTTCCGCTACGATCCCTACAGCGTCGACATGACCGAAGATCATTTCCGGGCGAGCGCGTGCATGGAGCGTGGCTACGGTTTCTGCATCACCAAGGCCGGGTTCCTGGCAGCGGTGGCGCGGGCGTCGGGCATTCCGGCGCGGCTGGGTTTTGCCGACGTCCGCAATCATCTGTCGACCGAGCGGATGCGCGAGAAGATGGGCACGGACCTGTTCTGCTATCACGGCTTCACCGAACTGTTCATCGACGGCAAATGGGTCAAGGCGACCCCCGCCTTCAATCTGGAACTCTGCGAGAAATTCGGTGTTCTGCCGCTGGAGTTCGATGGTGAGACGGATTCGGTGTTCCATCCGTTCACCGCGGACGGGGCGAAGCACATGGAATATGTGACCGACAGGGGCAGTCGGAACGATATGCCGTTTCAGGAGATCAGCGACTGCTTCCGCGAAATCTATCCCTACATGTTCGACGAAGACGGATCCGGCGGTGCCGACTTCGCAGCCGAGGCCGCGCAGGAGAGCCAATCGTGATGTGACGGTTTGGCGGGGTTGGGAATCTGTCCCGCATGCTCTATATCGCTCACCTCTGAGGCCATAAGGAAACTGCCGTGATCAAGATTCGCGAAGCACTCACGTTCGATGATGTGCTGCTGGCACCCAGGGCGTCGTCCGTGATGCCCGCCGAAGTGACCACCAGAACGCGCGTCACCAGGGAAATCATGCTCGGCATCCCGTTGATTTCGGCCGCCATGGATACGGTCACCGAATCCAACATGGCGATCGCCATGGCCCAGGTCGGCGGGATCGGCGTGATCCACAAGAACCTGACCGCCGAGGAACAGGCCGAGGAAGTGCGCAAGGTCAAGCGCTTCGAAAGCGGGATGGTCGTCAATCCGGTGACGATCTATCCGGACGAACCCCTGGCCAATGCGCTCGCCCTGATGTCGACGCGCCACATTTCCGGCATCCCCGTTGTCGAGCGGCGCAGCCGCAAGCTGGTCGGTATCATCACCAACCGCGATGTGCGGTTCGCCAACGACATGCGTCAGCCGGTGTCCGAACTGATGACGCGGGAAAATCTCGCCACGATCGAGGAAGGCAACATCGATCAGGGTGAGGTCAGGCGGCTGCTTCACAAGCGCCGCATCGAGAAACTGCTGGTCGTGGACAATGATTACCGTTGCGTTGGCCTGATCACGGTCAAGGACATCGAGAAGGCCGAAACGCATCCCTACGCGTCCAAGGACGAACAGGGGCGTCTGCGCGTGGCCGCCGCGACCGGGGTTGGCGACGACGGCTTCCGCCGGACCGAAGCCCTTCTGGATGCGGGCGTGGATCTGGTCGTCGTGGATACCGCGCACGGACATTCGGCGCGCGTGCTGGAAGCGGTCAGCCGCATCAAGAAGCAGTCCAACTTCACGCAGGTCATCGCCGGTAACATCGCGACCGGCGACGCGGCGCAGGCGCTGATCGACGCCGGCGCGGATGCGGTCAAGGTGGGTATCGGACCGGGTTCCATCTGCACGACACGGATCGTCGCCGGTGTCGGCGTTCCGCAGCTTACGGCGATCATGGACGTCGTGGAGCGCTGTCAAAAATCAAACACGCCGGCGATTGCCGACGGCGGCATCAAATATTCGGGCGATCTGGCGAAGGCGATTGCCGCCGGTGCCTCCTGCGCCATGGTCGGGTCGCTGTTGGCGGGCACGGACGAAGCGCCCGGCGAGGTTTTTCTCTATCAGGGACGCTCCTACAAATCCTATCGTGGCATGGGGTCTGTCGGTGCCATGGCACGCGGCTCCGCCGACCGCTATTTCCAGGAAGACGTGTCGTCCGAACTGAAGCTCGTGCCCGAAGGCATCGAGGGCCGCATCGGCTATAAGGGAGCCGCCGAACCGGTCCTGCATCAGCTTGTTGGCGGCTTGCGCGCGGCGATGGGCTATACCGGGTGCGCGGACATTGATTCCATGCGAACCGAATGCGAGTTCCTGCGGATTACAAATGCCGGTCTTCGGGAAAGCCACGTTCATGATGTCGAGATCAGCCGCGAAGCGCCGAACTATTCCGGCTGATCTGACATGAGACCGGGGGCACGGCTGGCGGCCGCGATCGAGGTGCTCGATGCGATTGACGGCGAAGGCCGGCCTGCGGACCTGATCGTCAGGGACTACTTCAAGTCGCGACGCTATGCCGGTTCGAAGGATCGCCGTGCCGTCGGTGAACTTGTCTTCGGCGTTCTGCGGCGGCGGGGTGAACTCGACTGGCGGCTGGCGTCGGCGGGTCTGGAAGCCTTCAACCGGCTGAGGGTTTTGCTGTTCGCCCGGATGAACGATGTCGCGACCAGCTTCGGCGGACCGCACGATCCCGAACAACCATCCTCGGAAGAGCAAGAGAAGCTGACCCAGAGCGCCGGGCTTGATCTCGACACGGCTCCACCCTCCGCGCGACTGAATTTCCCCGCCTGGCTGGAGCCGCAGCTGGCGGACAGCTTCGGACCGGACTGGCAAGCGAGGGCAGGGGCCGCGCTGGCCGGGCGGGCCGCAACCGACCTTCGGGTGAACAGGCTGAAGCAGGATCGCGACAGCGTACTTGATCATCTGTGCGCCGACGGGATCGAGGCCGAACCCTTCTGGCTCGCTCCGGATGCGATCCGCCTGCAGAAACCGGTCCGTCTGGAAGACCACCCGCTCTACCGGTCGGGCGTCATCGAGATCCAGGACGCGGGCAGCCAGTTCGTCGGACATCTGCTGGGTGCCCGGGCCGGAGAGACGGTCGCGGACATCTGCGCCGGCGCGGGCGGCAAGACGCTGCTGATCGCGGCGGGAATGCAGAACGATGGAAGGCTGATCGCGTCGGACGTCGATCCGAAGCGGCTCAGCCGCCTTGAAGCACGTGCCGCGCGGGCGGGCGCGACCTGCGTTGAAACGCACCATGTTGCCGCTGACGCGCCCTGGCCCGCAGAGTGGATCGGGCGCATGGACCGCGTTCTGATCGATGCGCCCTGCAGTGGCACAGGCACCTGGCGGCGGCAGCCCGACCAGCGATGGAAATTCACGCAGGAGCGGCTCACGGAACTCTGCGGCATTCAGTCGGCTGTGCTGGACAGGGCTTGTGAACTGGTCAGGCCGGGCGGGCGGCTGCTGTATGTGACCTGCTCGTTCCTCAGGGCCGAGAATGAGACGGCAGTCACAGAGTTCCTTGAACGGACGCCGCAGTTTCATCCGGTGTCGCGAGAGGAACTGGCGCGCGATGTCAGTATTCCCGCGGCGTTCGCCGAGCCGGGCATTCATCCGTGGTTCAGTCTGTCACCACATGATCACGGTGTTGACAGCTTTTTTGCGGCTGTATTGACCCGCGCGTTGCGCTAGCATCGCCGAAGGCTCGGTCTGGCAATGGTAAGAGATACCAGGAGTACGAAAATGATGAGATCAATTCGCGGCATGGCTTCGGTGATGGCCGTCGCCGCCATCGCGCTTTCGCCGGTCGGCGCTTTCGCCATGGGGTCGAGTTCGTCGGACGATTCGAGTTCGTCCTCGTCCTCGTCGTCCAAGCCGGCGGCTGCGGCCAAGCCGAGCGACTACAAGATGGGTGTGGCGGCGGTCGAGGCCCAGGACTGGGACAAGGCGATCACGCACATGTCGGCCGCGATCGATGCCGATCCGCAGAATGCCGACGCTTTCAACTATCTTGGCTATGCCAAGCGCAAGTCCGGAGATCACCTGGGTGCGCTGAAGGCCTATCGTGTGGCGCTGGATATCAATCCCGAACACAAGGGTGCCCACGAATATATCGGGCAGGCCTATCTCGAGATCGGCAATGTCGAAAAGGCCGAGGAGCATCTGCAGCAGCTCGATTCCATCTGCACCTTCGGGTGCGCCGAATACACGTCGCTGAAGAAGGCGGTATCGAAGGCCAAGGGCACCAGCTGAGCCATCTGTTCCAGCCCCGCTGGACAAGACATGACCGGCCCGCTAGACGAAGGTTTGTTCATCTAGCGGGCCTTCCATGACAGACAGCATCCTTATCGTCGACTTCGGGTCTCAGGTGACCCAGTTGATCGCGCGCCGCATCCGTGAATCCGGCGTCTATTCCGAAATCGTTCCTTTCGACAAGTCGGTCGAGGCGCTCGATCGCATGCAGCCGAGCGGGATCATCCTGTCCGGCGGCCCGGCCAGCGTGACGTTCGAGGCCACGCCGCGGGCCCCGGCGGAACTGTTCGAATCGGGACTTCCCGTGCTGGCGATCTGCTATGGCCAGCAGACCATGGCGGCGCAGCTCGGCGGAGAGGTTGCGCCGTCCGAAGCCAAGGAGTTCGGGCGGGCCGATCTGGAGGTCGTCGATGGCTGCGCCCTGTTCGACGGGGTCTGGTCGGTCGGCAATGCCTATCGCGTCTGGATGAGCCACGGCGATTCCGTGACCCGGCTGCCGGAAGGTTTTCGCATCGTCGGCAAGTCGGCCAATGCCCCCTATGCCGCGATTGCTGACGAAGAATCAAAGCGTTACGGCGTACAGTTCCATCCTGAGGTGATGCATACGCCGGACGGCGCGGCGCTGCTGGGCAATTTCTGTCACCGGGTCTGCGGTTGCGTCGGCGACTGGACCATGACCGCCTTCCGCGAACGTGAGATCGAACGCATTCAGGAGCAGGTCGGTGACGGCAAGGTGATCTGCGGCCTGTCAGGCGGTGTCGATTCCGCCGTCACCGCCGTTCTGGTCCACGAAGCCATCGGCGATCAGTTGACCTGCGTCTTCGTCGATACCGGCCTGATGCGTCTGAACGAGGCCGAAGAGGTCGTGACCCTGTTCCGCGACCACTACAACATCCCGCTGGTCCATGTGGATGCCGGCGACACCTTCATGAACGCGCTGGCAGGCGTCACCGATCCGGAAGCCAAACGGAAAGCCATCGGCGGCCTGTTCATCGACGTGTTCGAGGAGGAGGCCCGCAAGATCGGCGGGGCCGACTTCCTGGCGCAGGGCACGCTCTATCCGGATGTGATCGAATCCGTCTCCTTCTCCGGGGGGCCCAGCGTCACCATCAAGTCCCACCACAATGTCGGCGGCCTGCCCGAGCGGATGAACATGAAGCTGGTCGAACCCCTGCGCGAACTGTTCAAGGACGAGGTCCGTCGTCTGGGTCACGAACTGGGCATGCCGGATGCCTTCATCGGCCGCCATCCGTTTCCGGGGCCGGGTCTGGCCATCCGCATCCCCGGCGAAGTCACCAAGGAACGCGCCGATACGCTCAGGATCGCCGACGCGATCTATCTCGACGAGATCCGCAAGGCCGGCTTCTACGACGACATCTGGCAGGCCTTCTCGGTGCTGCTGCCGGTGCGGACCGTGGGTGTGATGGGCGACGAGCGGACCTATGACAGCGTGCTGGCGCTGCGCGCGGTCAATTCCACGGACGGCATGACCGCGGACTACTACCCGTTTCCGCACGACTTCCTGTCGAAGACAGCCACCCGCATCATCAACGAAGTGCGCGGCGTGAACCGGGTGGTCTATGACGTGACCTCCAAACCGCCGGGCACGATCGAGTGGGAGTGATTCTTGCTGAAATCAGATCAAGTATGGAACGCTGATCCACCTATTGAATTTGGGTATTTGCATTCCATAAACCAGTCAGTAATAAGATTGCAGAGTAAGTTTCCATATTTTCTGAATACCGTTGATCAGTCTAATTTAATTATTGCTAGTGATTATTCTGGACAACACAAAGAAAGTGAATATGAAGCGTTTTCATTTTTTATTACTACCAGCAATAACTTATGCAGTTGGATGCCTAGTCTAATTGAATTTCGGGAAAAATTCTTACCTGACGGACGAAATTTGTCATTTAAAAAAATTAGGGAGCCAGTTCGATGGAGTGCATTTCCACATTTTCTAGATATAGCCGGTAAGTTAAACGCTAATCTCATCACGGTATTGATCCATAAGCAGGTGGGAACCTTTGTCGATGGAGGGCCTTCTGCAATAAAGGAAATTCTTCCCGAGTGCTTCCCAAACGCTGCGAAGTTGGGAACGGTGGAGAAAATGATTCGTCTTGCCAACTTTATTTCACTATTTCTGAGCGCTCTTAGGAAAAAAGAACAACGGGCGTTTTGGATCAGCGATGAAGATGAGGCATTCGATACATTTGAAAAGAGAGAAGGGTTTTGTAAACTAGCGACATATATGCATTATGGAATAACGGGTGAAATAGATGAATCGGGGATTTTTCTTGGCACTACCGAGATGAAAAACGCCCCTGCTTGGTCTGAAGATCTGGCAGCGATTGCTGACATAGCTGCAGGTTCATACTGCAAATTATCAAATGTTCTGCCTACTAACTATGGAATTAAGAACTGGACAGTAAGAATTAAACCGCAAAAAGATATTGACGAAAGAGCGTTAGTTTTTGGCGACTGGATTTCGAAAGATGATCTTATTCTGAAAAGCTTGCTTATTAGAGTGGAGTTAGATTGTGATAGGCAAATTCGCACCTCTGCACAGGTTTTCACTCGCAATCGTTAGAATTATGTCGCATCCGTCGAGCGACCTGATTGAAAACATCGCCTTTTAGAATGCTGTTAGCGCTTGCAGCATAAACCCGTTGTCGCGTAAGGAAACGCGTAACAAGCGGACCTGACGGACACCAATGTGCCGGGTGGAAGTTCAGGTTGCCTGGCGGTCATAATTCGAACAAGAGCATGTTCTTCATGGGCCTCTCTGACGTTGTGACCAGAGCGGACAAGAGGCGCGCATCATGAAGATATCGATCCTGACGTTCCAGGGCTTCAACGAGATCGACTCGCTGGTCGCCTTCCGGATGCTGCACTGGCTCGGCATGGACGGCTGGGAGATCAAGGTTTGCGCCCCCGAAGCCGAAATCACGTCCATGGGTGGGCTGGCCGTCCGTTCGCAGTCCATGCTGGAGGACGCGGCGCATGCGGACGCCGTCATCGTCGGAAGCGGCAGCCAGACGCGCGACATCGTCGAGGATCGATCCATCATGGACCGGATCGCGCTGGACCCGGCAAAGCAGGTCATTGCGGCGCAATGTTCGGGCACGCTCATGCTGGCCCGGCTCGGATTGCTCGGCGGTGTTCCGGCGTGTACGGATTCGTTCACCAAGCCCTGGGTGCAGGACGCGGGGATCGAAGTGCTGAACCAGCCGCTCTACGCCAGCGGCAGGGTCGCAACGGCAGGGGGGTGTCTGTCTTCCGCCTATCTGACGGCGTGGGTGGTGGCGATGCTCGACGGCATCGATACGGCGACGCGTGCATTGCATTATTTCGCGCCGGTCGGTGAGAAGGACGCGTTCGTCGAACGTGCGCTCGGCAATATCACGCCGTATCTCCCCGCCTGATCCGGTCCGCAGCGATGTTGGTCGGTGCACGGTCGGACCTTGATGCTCTGTTAGCACTTGCAGCATAAAACCCAAGTCGGGTAGGGATACCCGCATCAACTCGACCCGGCGCATTCTGGCGGCACGGGTGGCTCGACCGGGCGACTTATCCCTCGGACAACGATCAGTATCTCGCGCTCCTTGCCAAAGGGGCGGGTGTTGCTGTTCCTCGGAACGGAAATGACTTGCTGAATTTTTCTGCGCTGCAGCGCGAATGGCTCTCCAATCCGCGCGGCGATATCCTTGCGGGTATCGTCGTCGCGCTTGCCCTGATCCCGGAAGCGATCGGGTTCTCGATCATTGCGGGGGTCGATCCGAAAGTCGGTCTCTACGCCTCCTTCTCGATTGCCGTGATCACGGCCCTGGTCGGCGGACGGCCGGGTATGATCTCGGCCGCAACGGCGGCCATCGCCGTTCTGGTGGTGCCTTTGATCCGCGACCACGGTGTCGAATATCTGTTCGCGGCAACCATTCTGATGGGCGTGTTTCAGGTCATCGCCGGCGTGCTGCGTCTCGATCTGCTGATGCAGTATGTGTCCCGTTCGGTGATCACCGGGTTCGTCAATGCGCTCGCGATCCTGATCTTCATCGCGCAACTGCCGCAACTGATCGATGTCACCTGGGTCACCTATGCGATGGTCGCGGGCGGACTGGCGATCATCTACCTGTTTCCGCTGATCACGAAAGTCATTCCGTCCCCCCTCATCGCCATCGTGGTGTTGTCGCTGATCTCGATCTTCGGCGAGCTTGAGGTCAACACGGTAGGCGACATGGGCCAGTTGCCGGACGCCCTGCCGTTCTTCGCGCTGCCCAATGTGCCGCTGACGCTGGAGACACTGCAGATCATCCTGCCGTATTCCCTGACCATGGCCGCCGTCGGCCTGCTGGAATCCATGATGACCGCCCAGATCGTCGATGACCTGACCGACACCAACAGCAACAAACAGCGCGAATGCGGCGGGCAGGGCGTCGCCAACTTCGTGACCGGATTCTTCGGCGGCATGGGTGGCTGTGCGATGATCGGGCAGTCCGTGATCAACGTGAAGTCCGGCGGCAGCACGCGCCTGTCCACCATGGTCGCCGGCTGTTTCCTGCTGTTCCTGATCGTGGTGCTGGGACCGCTGGTCAGCCAGATCCCGATGCCGTCACTGGTGGCGGTGATGATCATGGTTTCCATCGGCACCTTCAGCTGGCGGTCGGTGAAGGACCTGCGGACCCATCCGTGGCAGTCGTCCGTGGTGATGGTCGTGACCGTGATCGTGGTGGTCTGGACCCATGATCTGGCGCAGGGCGTGCTGGCCGGTGTCGTGCTCAGCGGCCTGTTCTTCGCCAGCAAGGTGAAGGGCCTTTTCACCGTCATTTCCGAATTGTCCGACGACGGGCGGACGCGCACCTACCGATTCACCGGTCAGGTCTTCTTCGCCTCGACCGAGCGTTTCACCGAGGCTTTCGACTTCCGGGAAGTCATCGACCGGGTCGTGATCGACGTGTCGGATGCGCATTTCTGGGATATTTCCGCCATCGGTGTGCTCGACAAGGCTATCCTGAAGTTTCGGCGCGAGGGCGCGACCGTCGAGGTCACCGGCATGAACCAGGCCAGTACCGCGATGGTCGATCGTTTCGCCACCCATGACAAGCCGGGGACGGAAGCGTGAATCAGCAGCACGAAGCGGGGCATGCCAAGCGCATTCTGGCGTGCATCGACGCATCGGCCTATGCCACCAGCGTCAGCGATCTCGCGGCCTGGGCGGCGGACAGGCTCTCGGCAAGTGTCGAGGTCCTGCACGTCGTCCAGCGCAAGGACGCCGTCGCCGCGCGCAAGGATCTCAGCGGCGCCATCGGTCTCGGCGTCAAGTCGGACCTGCTGGAAGAACTCACCCGCATCGACGAGGCGGAGGCCAGGCTGGCTATCGAACGCGGACGGTTGCTGCTGGATGCCAGCGTGAAGCGCCTGCGTGATGCCGGGATTGCCGAGGTGATGCCCCTGCATCGTCACGGCGGCATCGTCGAGACCATCATCGAGCGGGAACAGGATTCGGTCGTCGTGGTGATCGGCAAGCGCGGCGCGTCGGGCGAATTCGCCGCCGATCATCTCGGCTCCAAGGTCGAACGGGTCGTGCGGTCCAGCGCGAAGCCGGTGATCGTCGCGCCGCTTGCCTTCCGTCCGCCGGATACGGCGGTCATCGCCTATGACGGCAGCGCGCTTTCGCTGAAGGCCATCGAGATCGTGGCGTCATCCGATCTGTTCGACGGCATGGCTGTCCATCTGGTCAGTGCCGGGCCGGATCACGCCAGTCAGCGCAGCAAGCTGGAACAGGCCGCAGCCCGGCTGACGGGACGGCGTGGAGAGATCGTGACGAAGATGCTGGACGGGCAGGCGGACCGGGCGATCCGCGACTATGTGGCAGACCTGCCGGCGGGCATGCTGGTGATGGGAGCGTACGGCCATTCGCCGCTCAGGCGTCTGATCGTCGGCAGCACCACCACCACGATGATCCGGACGGTGGATGCGCCGATCCTGCTGATCAGGTAGTGCCAATGTCCGAGGTCGACTGGTCCGGATCCAGATCCAGCCAGCCTTCGGGTGTCAGTTCCTCCAGCGGACGGAAGCTCGCCTTGTAGGCCATCTTGCGGCTTTCCCCGATCCAGTAGCCCAGATAGACGTTCTCCAGGTCCTCCCTGCGGGCATGTTCGACATGCCACTGGACGACATAGACACCCAGGCTGCGGGCGGCGGCGGCGGGCAGAAAGAAACTGTAGACCAGCGAGAATCCGTCCTGCATGCGGTCGGTCAGGCAGACGGCCTGAAGTTCACCCTCCGCGTCCCGGAATTCGACCAGGAAACTCTCGACGGGCGTGTCCTCGATCATGGCCCGGTAGTCCCCGAAGCGCATGTCGGCCATGCCCCCGTCGGCATGACGTGAAGACAGATACTGACGGAACAGGATGTAATGCTCGCGGGTCGCGATCGCGGGCACGATCCGCGAGGTCAGATCCTCGTTGCGGCGCCAGGTTTTGCGTTGCGTCCGGCTCGGTTGGAAGCGTTCCACCGGGATGCGGACCGGAACGCAGGCGTTGCAGTTGTCGCACGCCGGGCGGTAGGCCAGATCCTGACTGCGGCGGAAACCGGCGGTCGACAGCACACTGTGCAGATGATCGGGTTCGTCACCGGACAGAAGCGTCACCACCTTCCGTTCCATCTTGCCATCAAGATACGGGCACGGAGTCGGTGGCGTGGCGAAAAAATGCCTCAACGGAATCTGGACGCGCTTCATGATCCAAAGCCTAGATCAGCAATTGCTAACATGCAGCAAATGATTTCGTGACCCTGCCACGCCGCGTTGACAGGGGCGGTGGATGGTCATAGTTCCCACATCCATGACTGACCGGCCCGTCCATTTCTTCGTCCATGTCCCCAAATGCGCGGGACGCAGCATCGAGCTGCATCTTGAGAAGTATCTGGGCGAGCGGTTTCTGTACCTGCGGCGCAAGCGGGGACTGAAACGGCATCTTTCCAGCGAGATCTACCGTCTGCCGCAGCGTTTCGATCCGGCCGGGACCGATGCGGTTTCCGGACACGCGCTGGGGCGTTCGATGGCATCGCATTTCAAGGGGCGCGAAATCCGCGAATCCGTGCTGCTGCGTGATCCGCTCAGCATGCTGGTCTCGTTCTACAATTTCAGGATGAGCCGCTTCACGGTCGAGGGCTGGCCCCACGTCAGCTTCGAGCGCTTCTATCAGAGCCGCCACGTCAACCCGATGAGCACCTTCCTGCTGGTGAACTATCTGGAGCTGTCGTGGACCCGTCTGGCGCGGATGCCGCGCGCCGAGAAGTTCGAGCGGTTGTCGGAACGACTGGCCGATTTCTGGTTCGTCGGCGACTACCGGCAGTGCGATTCCCTGATCGGGCGGATCAGCGTGGAATTCGGCATTCCGGATCAGGCACCCCGCGCCAATGTGCTGGAAAAGAAGCTGCTGACCGTCGACACGGTGTCGGCAGCCATGCGCGACCGCATCCTGGACGAATGCGCGCTGGATCAGGCGATCTACGATGCGTGGGCAGGGCGCGGCTACGACAGGATGGACGACCGGCCGCCTGCCCCGGTGCTTCGGGATCGGCCCGGCCTGATCGTCGCGCACGAGGCGAAACGTCAGATCGAGAACGCGCGGATCACGGCGATGCGCAAGCGGCTGGGCCGTCTGCCGCGTCCCGAGGAGGAGGCGTAGGCGGGAAGAGGATCAGTCTTCCCGCTTGAGGTGCCGCGTCAGCCGTGCCTCCAGCCGGTCCCATCCGTTCCTGAGCATCTCGACAATGATCAGATAGAAGATCGCGGCCCAGATGTAGGTCTGGAAATCGTAGGAGCGCGAGAAGGCACGCCGGGTCTCGCCCATCAGGTCCAGCACGGTGATGATCGCGACGATGGCCGAGCCCTTGATCATCAGGATGATCTCGTTGCCGTAGGGCCGCAGCGCCACGATCAACGCCTGCGGCAGGATCACTTTCCGGAACGTCTGCAGCCGTTTCAGGCCCAGCGCCTCTGCGGCTTCCCACTGGCCCTTCGTCACGCTCTGGACCGCGCCGCGCAGGATTTCAGCCTGATAGGCGGCGGTGTTCAGCGCGAAGGTGAAGACCGCACAGTTCCAGGGATCGCGGAAGAAGGCCCAGAGCTCGATGTCGCGCAGTTCCTCCACGAAGACGCCTGCGCCGTAGTAGACGAGAAAGATCTGCGCCAGCAGCGGCGTTCCGCGGAAGAAGTAGACGTAGGAGAACGCGACGGGCCGGATCAGCGGGTTGGCGGACATGCGCCCCATCGCAATCGGCAGGGACAGGATCGCGCCGAGCACGATCGAAATCGACACGAGCTGGATCGTTACCCACAGGCCGCTGAGATATTTCGGACCGTATTTCTCGATGAATTCGAAATCCCAGCTGTCATAGAGAAACCAGACGATGCCGAAGCCCAGAACCGCCATGAAGGCGGTGATGACGTACCCGGCGACACGTTCGCCGTTCAGGGCGATCCGGCGTTTTGCAGGGGGCGGCTGGGCGGGAACGGGATCATACACCTGTCCGGTCATCGTGCCGCCTCGCCACGTTGCGCCCAGCGGTTGATGCCGCCGAGGGCGACCGAAGAGATCAGCGCGAGCGCCAGATAGAGCAGGCAGGCGGTGCCGAAGAACAGGAAGGCATCCTTGGTGACGCGCGCGGCGATACCGGACTGGCGCAGGATATCGGACAGGCCGATGACCGAGACCAGTGCCGTTTCCTTCAGCAGGATCATCCAGAGGTTCGACAGGCCGGGCAACGCGATGCGGATCAGTTGCGGCAGGATCACGAGACGCATGGTGCTGATCCGCCCGAGGCCCAGGGCATAGGCGCCTTCATACTGGCCGCGCGGAATGGCCCGGAAAGCCGACAGGAAGACTTCCGAGGCGAAGGCCGAGAACACCATGCCCAGCGCGACCATGCCGGCGACGAAGCTGTTGATCTCGATGGCGGTCTCGGCACCCATGAACTGCGCGGCTTGCTGGATACCGATCTGCGCGCCGTAATAGACCAGAAACAGCGTGAGCAGTTCCGGCAGGCCGCGAAAGACCGTGGTGTAGATGCTGCCCGCAAGCCGCAATGACTTTTCGTCGGACTGGCGCGCCAGCGCGACCAGAAAGCCGAGCATCAGCCCGAGGGGCAGGGTGGCGAGCGCCAGACTGGCCGTCACGCCGACACCGGCCAGGATTTCGTCACCCCAGCCGGCCGAGCCGAAGGCCAGTTGCGACAGGGATTCAGGCATGGGAGGGGGCAGTGCCCGGCAGGGAGTCGGGGCGGTCGCTCAGACCGCCCCGCGTCCTTGTCACACGATCAGCCACCGTAGGCGTCGAACGTGAAGTACTTGTCGTTGATGGTCTTGTAGGTGCCGTTGGCGCGAATGGCCTGAATGGCGGCATTGAACTTCTCGGTGAGCTCGGTCTCGCCCTTGCGGACGGCGATACCGGCACCCAGGCCGTGGATTTCCGGCACCGGCTTGATGGTACCCAGGATCTTGCAACAGGCACCGTCGTCGGATTCGATCCATTCCTGCAGCACCGTCACATCGTCGACCACGGCATCCAGGCGACCGTTCGACAGGTCCAGCTTGTATTCATCTGCGGTCGGATAGAGGCGCACGTCGGCATCCGTCCAGGTCGCCTCGGCGTAGTTGGAGTGGGTGGTCGACGCCTGAGCGCCGATGGCCTTGTCCGCGAAGTTGCCCATGGTCAGGTCCGAATCCTTGCGAACCGCCACGGCGGGCGGGGTGTTGTAATACTTGTCGGTGAAATCGACCTTCTTCTTCCGTTCGTCGGTGATCGACATGGACGCGATGATCGCATCGAACTTGCCGGCCTGAAGGGCAGGGATGATGCCGTCCCAGTCCTGGGTGACGAACGTGCATTCCACCTTCATTTCGGCGCACAGCGCCTTGGCGATATCGATGTCGAAGCCGACCAGCTTCCCGTCCGCCGTCAGGTTGTTGAACGGAGGATAGGCACCCTCGGTTCCGATCTTCAGGGTATGGCTGCCCGCCTGCGCCGATCCGGCGGCAAGGGAGAAGGCGGCAATGGCTGCCAGGGCCAGTATCTTTTTCATTCTCGGGTCCTTTCATGTTGTGCATCGGGCAGTCCAGGTTGATGAACTGCGATTGGGCGCTATCCCATGCGTTCGCGACCGGAATGACAACCAAAAACCGTCATGACGTCGCGTCAGCTTCGAATGGATGCCGTCATCATCTCGACGAACGTGCGCGCCAGGTGTGAGGCATCGCGTTCGGTGACCATGCGCAGATTGCCTTCCGCACCCAGCGAAAAGATGCCGTGCAGCCCGGCCCAGAGAATGCGGGCGGCGTCAGCAGGCGCATATTTCGGATCGTCGCCCGACAGGCGCCGCACCGCCCGCTCGACGATGGCCAGGCCGCCGTTGATCTTCTGCACGTACCAGTCCGGCGCGTTCTCGGGGTCGGTCAGTGAGTAGTCGAAAACCGCTTTCCAGCGATTCGGGTGCCGCTGGGCGAAACCGCCATAGACCTCCAGCAACTGCAGCAGATCCGGTTCCGCGTCGGTCTGCTCGACGGCGACCAGTTCTGCCACCAGGGCATCAACGGTTTGCCCGTTCACGCGCATCATCAGTTCATCGAAGCCGTCGAACACATTGTAGAGCGTGCCGGGCACATAGCCGATTTCCCGCGCGATCGCCCTGATCTTCAGGCCATCGAGACCGTTGGCCTCGATCATCCGGGCAGCCGCCGCGACGGCCATCTCTCGTATCTCGTCATGGGTATGGTCTGCGCGTCGGGCCAAGGGTGCCTCCTGTGGTTGCGGTGCCCATTGTTCCTGTTTCGCACCCTTGGTGAAAGCCTAAAATGAACAATGTTCAAAAAAAGTATTGAACACTGATCAAAATTCATTATCTTCCGTTTTGAACATTGATCATTATCCGGGGGGATAAGCCATGACACGCACGACGGACACCAGCCACACCGACTTCGACGATATCGGGACGCTGCAGGAAAACAGGCTTCTGCGCATCCTTCATGCGGCCAGCGAGACCGACTACGGAAGGCGCCACGATTTCGCCGGAACAGGCAGTGCCGCGCAGTTCGCCGCCACGGTGCCGGTCAACCGCCATCACACGCTGCGATCGATGATCGAGATGCAGCGCCTGACGGGCGAGGCGATCCTGACGCCCGAGACGCCGGTCTTCTACAAGAAGGTGATCGGTCGCTCAGGCACAGGCCGCCTCGTCCCGGTGAGTCCGTCGGACCGGGCGCTGCGCGCACGGCGTCTGGACGAAACGGCTGATGCGATGAAGCAAGCGACCGGTTTCTACCGCGCGCAGACCCTCGATCTGTCCAGCCTGACCGAAAGCGGCTGGCTGGCCGAGGAAGCGGTTCACCTGACGGGTGAGAAGGCCTTGCCGGACGTCCGCAGTGCCGGCGATATCGAGGTCCGGGGCTATCTGCTCGCACTGATGGCGATGGCGTCGGGCGACGTGTCGGGCATCTTCAGCCCGGACCGCGCGGCCTTCGGCATCTTCGAGCGTGTTCTCGCCCGCCACAGTGCCGATCTGGTCTTCGACATCGAACAGCAGACGATTGGCGTTGCCGACAGGGTCAGCCCCGAACTCCGGAAGCTGGTGAAACTGTTCATGACCGCATCGCCCGACAGGCTGCACGAACTGAAGCGCCTGGTGTTTGAGAACGGAAGCCTTTCGATCCGCGACATCTGCCCCGCGCTCCGGACCGTGGCCGTGGATGTCAGCTTCGGTGACTTTCCGGCCCTGCCCGACGGCGTTGCCGCGTTCGATATCGGCTGCTGGCTGCCCGAAGCACCGCTCACGATGCCGGGTCAGGATGCCGGGATCTCCGGTGTGCCGATGCTGCACGACAGCTTCCTTGAGTTCCGTCAGCCCGGCACGCAGGAGATGGTCCGGCTCCACGAGTTGGAGCAGGGGACCGACTACCGGGTTCACATCACCAACGGCTCCGGCCTTTATCGTTATCAGCTGGATGGAGTGGCCACCGTCACGGGTTGGCACCAGGCCTGTCCGCTGCTGGGGTTCCGGCGTACGGGAACTGTCGTCCTGGCCGAGAGCGACCCGGTCCCGTCACACGCACAGGCACTCACCGCCGCCCGCGAGGCCCTGAAGGATCTGGACATCGGCACCCCCTTCGTCCGGCTGTTCTCGGGCGACTGTCCGGGCAGCTTCACGATGATCGTCAACCGGGAGACATTCGGCGCGCGCTGCCAGTCGGCCCTGGCGGAGGCATTCGACACGCACCTTCGTGCGGCGAACTTCTGGTACGCCCATGCACGCGCGAACGGCCATGTCGCACAGGTCACCATCCGGTTCAGCGAGGTCTGCGCCCGTCCCGCAGCCTCCTTTCGCGAACGGCACGCCTGCAACGCGGCCTGAGACCGGTTAGAAATTCTCGACGAACGGCCTGAGTTCCACCTCCCAGGACCAGGCGTTGCGCGGCTGATCCAGCACAGCGAGATAGGTCTGCGCGATACCGTCGGGATCGAGGAGAGAGTCGGGTTTGCCCTCCGGCTCTTTCCGCGTTTCGGAACGCACACCGCCATCAATCACGAAATGCGCGACGTGGATGTTCTTCGGACTGAGTTCCCGCGCCATGGACTGGGCCAGCCCGCGCAGGGCGAACTTGCCCATCGCGAAACTGGAGGAGTTGGGATAGCCCTTCACGCTGGCCGAGGCACCGGTGAAGAAGATCGCGCCATGCCCCTGATCCAGCATGCGTTTCGCGGCCTGCTGTGCCACCAGAAACCCGCCGAACGCCGAGATGCGCAGCACGTTCGCGACCTCATGCGGCACCAGATCGACCAACGGTCCGCGCGCCCGCGCACTGGGATTGTAGAGCACCAGATCCACCCCGCCGAGATCCGCGTCTGCCTTCACAAACATCTCCGCGACCGAGGCTTCGTCGCCCGCGTCGCAGGAGACCGTGGCGGCCCCGGTTTCCTTCGCCAGATCGGCGATCTTGTCGGTGTTGCGGGCCGACAGCATCAGCTTGACGCCGCGATCAGCGAGGCCCCGTGCGAAGCTGGCTGAAATACCGGGTCCGGTACCCACGATGAGTGCGCGCTTGATATCCATTTCTCGTCTCTCCCTGCGTTCGTTTCTGCCCTTCATCTTGCGCGCTGCTGCACGGAGGCAATAGCGGCTTGATTGCGGCAGGCGCGCGCGTCAGTTTTGACGGAACAGGCGCAGGAGCACCAGATGAACGAGATGGCGAACGCGGACCGCTGGCAGTTCTGGATCGACCGGGGCGGGACCTTCACCGATATCGTCGGCCGTAAACCGGACGGAACGGTGGTCACGCACAAGGTGTTGTCGGAGAATCCCGACCGCTACAAGGACGCCGCGCTGCAGGGCATTCGCGATCTGCTGGGGCTGGAGGCCGACGACGCGATTCCCGATGCGGATATCGAAGCCGTGAAAATGGGCACGACCGTCGCCACCAACGCGCTGCTGGAGCGCAAGGGAGATCGCTGTCTACTGTTGACGAACAAGGGCTTCGCGGACGTTCTTCGCATCGGATATCAGAACAGACCCAAGCTGTTCGCACTCAATATCGAACTGCCGGAGATGCTGTACGAGCGTGTCTCCGAGGTGCCCGGCCGGGTGGACACCCATGGCGAGGAACTGGAACCCCTGAACGAACCCGCCGCACGGGCGGCGCTGCAGGCGGCCAGTGATGAAGGTATCCGCGCGGTCGCGATCGTCTTCATGCACGGCTATCGCTATCGCGACCACGAGAACCGCGTGGCCGAGATCGCGCGGGAAATCGGTTTCACGCAGATTTCGACCAGCCACGGCACCAGTCCGCTGATGAAGATCGTCAGCCGCGGCGATACCACGGTCGTCGATGCCTATCTGTCACCGATCCTGCGCCGCTATGTCGAGCAGGTCGCGGACGAACTGGGCGATGTGCGGCTGATGTTCATGCAGTCGAACGGCGGCCTGACCGACGCGCGCCTGTTCCAGGGCAAGGATGCCATTCTCTCCGGCCCGGCGGGGGGCGTGGTCGGCATGGTCCGAACCGCGGAAATGGCCGGTTTCGACAAGGTGATCGGCTTCGACATGGGCGGCACCTCGACGGACGTCAGCCACTACAACGGCTCCTACGAACGTGCCTTCGAAACCGAGGTCGCCGGCGTGCGGATGCGCGCGCCGATGATGCTGATCCACACGGTCGCGGCGGGCGGCGGATCGATCCTGCATTTTCAGGACGGCCGCTATCAGGTCGGTCCGGACAGCGCGGGGGCACATCCGGGGCCTGCCTGTTACCGCAATGGCGGGCCGCTGGCAGTCACCGACTGCAACGTGATGCTGGGCAAGCTGCAGCCCGATCATTTCCCGCCCGTGTTCGGTCCGAACGGCGATGCAAAGCTGGACGCCGAGGTCGTGCGCCAGAAGTTCGCCGAACTGGCGCTGCGCATCAACACCGAGACCGGCGACAGCCGCAGTCCCGAGCAGGTCGCGGACGGCTTTCTGGATATCGCCGTCGAGAACATGGCCAACGCGATCAAGAAGATCTCGATCCAGCGCGGCTATGACGTGACGAAATACGCGCTGAACTGTTTCGGCGGGGCAGGCGGGCAGCACGCCTGTCTGGTGGCCGACAAGTTGGGGATCGAGACCGTGCTGCTGCACCCTCATGCTGGCGTCCTGTCGGCCTATGGCATGGGGCTGGCCGATACACGGGCGCTGCGGGAAAAGACCGTCGAACTGAGCCTGTCGGACGAGAACATGGACGCCGTCGCCGACATTCACGCCGAACTTGCAGCGGCGGCAAGGGACGAACTGTCCGGTCAGGACGTGCCCGAGGCGGACATCGAGGTGCGACTCGGCGCGCTGATCCGCTATGACGGCTCCGACACGTCGATCCCGACACCCTTCGGCAGCCGCGATGCGGTGCAGGCCGCCTTCGAAGAGGCGCATCGGGCGCAGTTCGGCTTCATCAGTCCCGAGAAGACCATCATCGTGGAGGCCGCCACGGTCGAGGCTGTCGCGCCTGGCGACGTGATCGACGACCCCGAAAGCGACGGCGACGGATCGCGCCCGCGCCGGGTCGCTGAGGTTTCCGCATGGATGGAAGACAAATGGCGCGACACCGACATCTTTGCCCGCGACGACATGCAGCCCGGCAGCACCATCGACGGCCCAGCGATCATCACCGAAAGCACCGGCACCAATGTGGTGGAACCCGGCTGGCGGGCGGAGATGACGTCGAAGCGTTATCTGGTCTTGCGCCGGGTCGCCGAACGCAAGACCGAACGCGCCATCGGGACCGAGGCCGATCCGGTGATGATGGAGATCTTCAACAACCTCTACATGAACATCGCCGAACAGATGGGCGTCGTGCTGGCCCGTACCGCCTATTCGGTGAATATCAAGGAGCGGCTGGATTTCTCCTGCGCGCTGTTCGACGAGACCGGCGAGTTGATCGCCAACGCGCCGCACATGCCCGTGCATCTCGGCTCCATGTCCGAAAGCATCAAGACCGTCGTGCGCGAGAACGCGGCCACCATGAAGCCGGGTGATGTCTACATGCTGAACGCGCCCTACAACGGCGGCACGCACCTGCCCGACGTGACCGTGATCGCGCCGGTCTATGACGATGCGGGCGAGGAAGTGCTGTTCTACACGGCCAGCCGGGGTCATCACGCCGACATCGGCGGCAAGACGCCGGGATCCATGCCGCCCGACTCGAAGACCGTCGAGGAAGAGGGCGTGCTGCTGGACAATGTGCTGCTGGTCGACGGCGGTCGCCTGCGCGAGAAGGAAGTCACCGAGATTCTGCTGTCGGGCAAGTATCCGTCACGCAACCCGCACCAGAACATGGCCGACCTGGCCGCGCAGATCGCCGCCTGCGAGAAGGGCGCGTCGGAACTGAAGCGCATCGTCGCCGACTTCGGGCTGGACGTCGTGCGCGCCTACATGAAGCACGTGCAGGACAATGCCGAGGAATCGGTGCGCCGCGTGATCGACGTGCTGAAGGACGGCACCTTCACCTATGCGCTCGACGATGGCTATCAGATCAAGGTGACGGTCTCGATCGACCATGCCGACCGTTCGGCGACCATCGACTTCACCGGTACCTCCGAGATGCATCCGACCAACTACAACGCGCCGACGGCGGTGGCCTATGCGGCGGTGCTGTATGTCTTCCGCTGTTTGGTGGATGCCGAGATCCCGCTGAACTCCGGCTGTCTGAAGCCGCTGAAGGTCATCATCCCGGAAAAGTGCATGCTGCGCCCGGTCTATCCGGCGGCGGTGGTCGCGGGCAATGTCGAGACCAGCCAGTGCATCACCGACGCGCTGTTCGGCGCGCTGGGCGTGATGGCGGCGGCGCAGGGGACGATGAACAATTTTACTTTCGGCAATGCGCGCTATCAGTATTATGAGACCATCTGCGGCGGGGCCGGGGCCGGGCCGGATTTCGACGGCACCAGCGCCGTGCACACCCACATGACCAACACCCGCCTGACCGACCCGGAGGTGCTGGAATTCCGCTTTCCCGTGCTGCTGGAGGATTTCCACATACGCCGCGGGTCCGGGGGCAAGGGAAGGCACAAGGGCGGCGACGGCACCTGGCGCAAGATGCAGTTCCGCGAGACCATGACTGCGACCATGCTGTCCTCCCACCGGATCGTGCCGCCCTTCGGCCTGGAAGGCGGCGAGAACGGAGAAACCGGCCAGAACTGGGTCGAACGCGCCGACGGCACCCGCGAGGAAATCGGCGGCCGCGCCTCCGCCGACCTGGACCCCGGCGACGCCATGATCATTTCGACACCGAGCGGGGGCGGGTTTGGTGAGGCGTAGATAGGAGCCGGACGATCTGGTCGAACGGGCGACGCGAACTCCGCTGTCACCCCGGCCTTGTGCCGGGGACCGGATTCAGAAACGAGTTCAGGCGTCCGGATCCTGAGCATCGTTCCGCTCCCGGATCCCGGCACAAGGCCGGGATGACAAACAGGGCTCTTATGCGTCGCTTCCAAGGTCTACCTGCGGCGTCCTGTCATGTTATTTCCAGCGCGCCGCACCCTACCTTTGTTCTCATCGAGGATCGGGGAACGCCGCCAGACCGGACGAATTGAGGGATTGCGCGGCGGCCTTTGACAGGGGCGTGCGCCTTCAAGCACAGAAGTTAAGTGAGGCTTCTCATGCCAGACGACGCCCAGCCGCTGCCGCAAGGTGGCAGTCTCTCCTATGCAACCGCAGAACTCGCACGGCGCTTCCGCCAGACGCGCGCGCAGACCACTGCGCTGGCCGAACCGCTCGCGCCCGAGGATCAGGTGGTCCAGCCAATGGACGATGCCAGCCCGACCAAGTGGCATCTGGCGCACACGACCTGGTTCTACGAGACCTTCATCCTGACGCCCTTTGCGCCGGACTATGAACCGTTCGACCCGCACTATGCCTATCTGTTCAATTCCTACTACGAGGGCGCGGGAGAGCGGCATCCGCGCCCGCATCGCGGCCTGCTGACTCGCCCGACGGTGGCGGAGATCAGCGCCTATCGCGCGCATGTCGATCGGGCGATGGCGGGCCTGCTCGAAAAGCTGCCAGAGCAGGCCAATGCGGATATCGCGACCCTGACCGAACTGGGCATCAACCACGAGCAGCAGCATCAGGAGCTGATCATGACCGATCTGCTCTATCTGTTCTCCTGCAACCCTATGTCGCCGGCCTACAGCAGTGACACGCCGGACACGGGCGATGCAGCGATTCCTTTGGACTGGATTTCCTTCGACGGCGGCATCCGGCAGATCGGCCATCAGGCGGGCTTCGCCTATGACAACGAGGGGCCGCGCCACGACGTGCTGCTGCAGCCCTATCGGCTCGCGAACCGCGCTGTCACCAATGGCGAGTGGCTGGAATTCATGGCAGACGGCGGTTACGGGCAGCACGATCTCTGGCTGTCGGACGGCTGGGCGACGGTGCAGCGCGAGAACTGGCAGGCACCGTTGTACTGGCAACGCGCGGAGGGCGAGGGCGCATGGCGGGCGTTCGGGCTGCACGGGCTGATCGACATCGATCCGGCGGCACCTGTGCGTCACATCAGCTATTACGAGGCCGACGCCTTCGCGCGCTGGGCGGGCAAACGCCTGCCGACGGAAGCCGAATGGGAGGTCGCTTCAGAAGGCATCGCGCCCGAAGGCAACAGCCTGGGTACCGGCACCTTCGCCCCGAAGCCCGCGCAGGGCGGTGAAGGCCTGCGCCAGATGTTCGGCGACGTCTGGGAATGGACGGCCAGCCCCTATGTGGGCTATCCGGGCTTCCGTGCCCCCGAAGGTGCCGTCGGCGAATACAACGGCAAGTTCATGAGTGGGCAGATGGTACTGCGCGGCGGTTCGTGCGTTACGCCGGAGGGCCATGTCCGCGCCAGCTATCGCAACTTCTTCTACCCCCATCAACGCTGGCAGTTCGCTGGACTGCGCCTGGCAGAGGACGCCTGATGACCGCTCAGATTCACAAATTCATCGACCTGGAACCGCAGACAGCGGATTTCCGCACGGCGGTGCAGGCAGGGCTGGCAACGACACCGAAATGGACGCCAGCCAAGTTCTTCTATGACGAGTCCGGTGCGGCGCTGTTCGAACAGATCTGCGAACTGCCCGAATACTATCCGACCCGGACGGAATGCGGAATCCTGCGCGATCATGCGGACGAGCTCCGATCCCTGCTGCCGGCTGGCGCGACGGTGGTCGAATTCGGCAGCGGATCGGCCGACAAGATCCGGCTGTTGCTGGCGGGTCTGAACGATCCCGCGACCTATGTGCCCATCGATATTTCCCGCGAGCATCTGCTGCACAATGCCGAAAGCTTCGCGGCGGACAATCCTGAAATCAGTGTCGTTCCGGTGTGTGCCGACTTCACCACGGCAATCGATCTCGACGGCATTGACACGGGTGGTCCGCGTGTCGGTTTCTTCCCTGGCTCGACAATCGGCAACCTCACACCGGACGAGGCAGCGGATTTCCTGCGCGATGCGGCCCGCACCCTCGGGAGCGCGGCCCACATGGTGATCGGCGTCGATCTGGTGAAGGATGGGGCGCTACTGGAAGCGGCCTATGACGATGCGGCAGGTGTCACCGCAGCGTTCAACCTGAACCTGCTGCATCGGATCAACCGGGAACTGGATGGCACCTTCCGCGTCGATGCGTTCGCGCACCGCGCGGTCTGGAATGCCGCACAGAGCCGCGTCGAGATGCATCTGGTCAGTAAGGAAGATCAGATGGTTACAGTCGCAGGTGAGAGCTTTGCTTTCAGTGCAGGCGAAGCCCTCCATACGGAAAGCTCATACAAGTATACCGTCGACAGCTTCCGGGGTCTGGCCGCACGAGGCGGGTTCCGTGTGTTGCAGACGCTGGTCGATCCGAATGACCTGTTCAGCGTTCACGTTTTGCAGGCCGGGGTCGCATCGTGACCGATGTTCCGGACGGCTTCAGTCAGGTCACGCGCACCAGCGGTCTCACCGAGCCGTGGCAGCCGATCTACGAGAAAATGACGGATACCGCGCATATCCTGGGCCTGCGCGCTGCCGAACAGCACTGCAACGCGCGTGGCTTCATTCACGGCGGGCTGATTGCATCGCTGGCGGACAACGCGATGGGGTATTCGTGCCGGTTGCACCTGCCGGAGGGCACGCGTCTGGTCACGGTGAACCTGACCGTCGATTACCTGTCCAGCGGGCAGCAGGGCCAGTGGCTGACGTTCGAGACCGAGTTCGTAAAGCCGGGTCGCTCGATTGCCTTCGCACAGTGTTTCGTGCGGGCGGACGGCACGGAAATCGCCCGTGCAAACGCGACCTTCAAGGCGGCGCGCCCGAAGGACTGACGCTATTTCGGCTGCTGTCCGTAAGTGCCGAATTTCTCCAGCACCACGTCCATCTCAGCGTCCGAAAGGATGGTCGGACCGCCGATCTGGCGGCTCAGGATATATTGCTCGGCAAGGGTCTCGACCTCCTGGGCCAGTTTCAGCGCCTTTGCCACGCTGGCCCCGAGGGCGATCACGCCATGGTTGGACAGCAGGCAGGCGCGGCGGTCCTGCAGTGCTTCCAGCGCCACGTCTGAAAGATCCTGCGTCGCGAAGGTACGGTAGGGCGCGCAGCGGATGTCGCGTCCACCGGCGGCGGCGACCATGTAGTGAAACGCCGGAATCCCCTCGCCGCGACAGGCGAGAGCTGTCGCGTGCGTCGAATGGGTGTGGCAGATGCCGCCTGCGTCGTCCCGCGCGCGATAGATGTCGAGATGAAAACGCCATTCGCTGGACGGCTTCAGGTCGCCCTCTGCCTTGCCGTCCATGTCCATGAACACCATCATGTCGGCGGACAGCGTGTCATAGGCGACGCCGGACGGTGTGATCCAGTAACCCTCGCCGTCGCGCACGCTCAGGTTGCCCGAGGTGCCGGGCGACAGGCGGACGGCATTCATGGCCTGACAGGCCGCCAGCAGTTCCGTGCGCGCGTCAGCCATCGGCCTTCTCCGGGTAGAGCCCCTGCAAACCCGCTTCGGATGCGGCACAGCGCCCGCGCTCGGTGATCAGCCCCGTCACCAGACGCGCCGGAGTCACATCGAAGGCCGGATTGCCAGCCGGCGAGCCTTCGGGCAGCACGCTGATCGAGACCACGGAGCCGTCCTCTGCGCGACCGGACAGGATGCCGACCTCATCGCCGGACCGTTCCTCTATGGGGATCTCCGAGACGCCATCACGCACGGACCAGTCGATGGTCGGGCCGGGCAGGGCGACGTGGAAGGGAATGCCATTGTCATGCGCCGCGAGTGCCTTCAGATAGGTGCCGATCTTGTTGCAGACGTCGCCGGTGCGTGTCGTACGGTCCGTGCCCGTGATGCAGATGTCGACCTGGCCGTGCTGCATCAGGTGCCCGCCCGCGTTGTCGACGATCACCGTATGGGGCACGCCATGCGCGCCCAGTTCCCAGGCGGTGAGCGAGGCACCCTGGTTTCGGGGGCGGGTCTCGTCGACCCAGACATGGACATCGATCCCCGCATCGTGCGCCTTGTAGATCGGGCTGAGCGCCGTGCCCCAGTCCACGGTCGCCAGCCAGCCCGCGTTGCAGTGCGTCAGCACATTGACCCTGTTGCCCGCCTTGCGTTCCGAAATCTCTTTCAGCAGCGGCAGGCCGTTGTCCCCGATGGCTTCGCAGATGCGGACGTCCTCCTCGGCGATCTCCGAAGCGGTCTGATAGGCAATCTCCGCGCGGTCCGAGGGCGGGCGGTTGTGCAGCGCAGTGCGCATGCGCTCCAGCGCCCAGAACAGGTTCACCGCCGTCGGGCGCGTCCGAGCCAGCGTATCGATGGCGGCATCGAGGCTGGAATCGGAAGCATCCGAACGCATCGCCAGGGCCACGCCATAGGCCGCCGTGGCCCCGATCAGCGGCGCACCCCGCACCAGCATGGCGCGGATTGCATGCGCCGCCTGATCCATCGTTTCCAGATCGACCGTCTCGAAATGGTGGGGCAGCTTCGTCTGGTCGATGATGGTGACGCGCCAGCCATCGTCGGCTAGCTGGATCGGACGCCAGTGAATACCATTTACCTTCATTCAGATCCTGTCCGGTTCAAGCATCACCTTGACCTGCGTGTTGGGTGTCTTCAGCGCTTCGAACGCCTCCGCGAAGGTGCCGAACCCGACCCTGTCGGTGATCAGACCCGCAGCCTCTATGCGGCCCTGATCCAGCATGTCGATGCACAGCTGGAACTCCTGGCGCAGATAACAGTAGGCAAAGATCAGGTCCAGTTCCTTGGTCACGGGCTTCACCGGCAGCACCTGATCCAGATGCATGCAGACGCCGACGATCACAACCTTGCTGTCGAAGGCGGCGTAGTCGATGGCGAGTTGCATTGATCCCGGCACGCCCACGCAGTCGAAGGTGACATCGGGCCGCCCGCCCGCGATGGCCTTGAAGCGTTCGACGACATTTTCCTTGCGGGCGTCGATGGCGTCGGTCGCACCGAACTTCGCCGCCATGGCCGCGCGGTTGGCGTTCAGGTCCGACACGACCACGTGGCGCGCGCCAAAATGCCGGCACCAGATAGCGGTGGCCAGCCCGACCGGGCCCGCGCCGATGATCAGCACGCTGTCGCCCGGCTGCAGTCGCGCCCGCACGGCGGCCCGCAGGCCGACCGCCAGCGGTTCGATCAGGGCACCATCTGCCTTGCCGAAGTGGGCAGGCAGCGGCATCGATTCTGCCGCACCGACCCTCACATATTCGGCGTATCCGCCCGGAACGTCACCCAACCCGATGCCTTTCGCGGTCCGGCACCGGCGCACGTCGCCGCTCAGGCACTGGGCACAGGTCCCGCAGCCAATGGTCGGCAGCGCGGTCACACGCTGACCTTCCCTCAGGTCGGTCGGCGTATCCGGACCGATGGCGACGATCTCACCGCAGAATTCGTGCCCCATGACCGAATCCGGTTTCAGGGGCGGCATCCCGCCGGACCCGTCGTGATTGTCGGAAATATGAAGGTCGGAACCGCAGATTCCGCAGGCCTCGACCTTCAGGATGAATTCGCCTCGGGCCGGCACCGGATCGTCGATCGTATCGATGTCGAGCGCTTGGCCCGGCTTGCGAAAAATGGCAGCGCGCATGTGTTGATCCTCCCCGTTGGCGAGTCTGCCAAGCGTGGAGTCAGATGACCAGCGTTTCTCCGCTACGAAGGTTCTGCTCCGGCAGGCCCCATTCACGCCCGGCATGAGCCAGCGCGCACCACAGGTAGTCTGCGAACGACCAGCGCACGATCAGATCGAACGAGGGACCATCGGGCGCATCGTCGACAAGCCGCTGCATCAGCCATGCGTTGGCGTGCATGAAGACCGAACCTTTCACATCACCAGCCGTGAACCCCCGGGGATGCAGGTCCAGCGTCGAAAGTTTCATCAGCGCTTCACGGGCGCGCGCGCCGGAATAGGTGAGTGTCGTGTAATAATCGGTGACGTTCGAAATCAGATGATGGCTGTCACCGAGTTCCGCAGTCAGCCGGGCATGCAGCGTCTGTTCCGATCCTTCCGCTCCCAGGATCAGGAACTCGTCCGGCGACAGCCAGGCGACGGTGATGTCCTCATGCTGGGACAGGCGGCACGTCACGGGCAGAGCTGCGCCGGTGACGGCCTTGACCGCATTGGCACAGGCATCTGCCTGGGCACGCAGGATCAGTTTGGCTTCGAAGGGGTTCTCCCTGAGCCTGAGCGCATCGCAGGAGATCGGTTCGCGATGGGCGAGGGGGGAACGGCGCACGGGGGCGTTCATTGTCCGGCCTCCTGCTGAGCCATGAAATCATACTCGACGATTGTCGCCGGCATCGGATCGTCGTCCTTGCGGCTGACATAGACGGTATCGCCCATGCGCGATCCGCCCGACTTCACCAGTGCCATCGCGATCGAACGCTTCAGGTTCGGGCTGAAATAGCTGGACGTGATGTGACCGAGCATCGGAACGGGCGGTTTCGGTTCTTCCGCCGTGTCGATCAGATGCGCGCCTTCCATCGCGACGAACTCGGGGTCGCTCATCAGCAGCCCGATGAGCTGCTTCCTGTCCGGGCGTACGGTGTCGGGCCGCGTCAGCGAGCGTTTGCCGATGAAGTCGCCCTTCTTGAGCGCCACGGCCCAGTCCATGCGCAGGTCGCCCGGCGTGACCGTGCCGTCGGTTTCCTGTCCGACGATGATGAAGCCCCGTTCGGCGCGCAGCAGATGCATGGCCTCGGTCCCGTACGGCACCAGGTCGTGAGATCTACCGGCTTCGATCAGTCGCTCCCACATCCACAGGCCGTAGGTCGCGGGGATGTTGATCTCGAACGATGTCTCGCCCGAGAAGGAGATCCGGAAAACGCGGACCGGGATGTCGCCCATCTTCGCGTCCCGCCAGGTCATGAAGGGAAAGGCATCTTCCGAAAGATCGATATCATCCAGCACCTCGGCGCAGATCGCCCGGGCGTTCGGACCGGCAATGGCCGCGACGGCCCACTGCTCGGTCGTCGTGGTCAGCCAGACCTCCAGATCCGGCCATTCGGTCTGAAGATAGTCCTCCAGGGTCCTGAGCACATTGGCCGCGCCGCCGGTCGTGGTCGTCATGTGGAAATGATCCTCGGCCAGGCGTGCCGTCACGCCGTCATCCGTGACCATGCCGTCCTCGCCCAGCATCAGACCGTAGCGGCAATGGCCGACCTTCAAACCCTTCCAGGCGTTCGTGTAGACCCGGTTCAGAAAGGTGGCGGCATCCCTGCCGCGAATATCGATCTTGCCGAGCGTCGAGGCGTCGAGAATTCCGGCGCTGGTGCGCGCAGCCAGTGACTCGCGCTGCACGGCATCCTCGAAACTTTCGCCGGGTCCGGGATAGGCGCGGGCGCGCAGCCAGTCGCCGACGGGTTCGAAGACCGCCTTCCAGTCCACGTGCCATTCGTGCATCGGCGTCGTGCGCCGCGGCGTGAAATGCTGTCCGACATGCTGGCCGCCCAGCGCCCCGATGGTCACCGGACGGTAAGGTTGCCGGAAGGTCGTGGTGCCGACGTCAGGGACGCGGATGCCGCGGGCCTCGGCCATGATGCCGAAGGCGTTGACGTTGGACGTCTTGCCCTGATCGGTGCCCATGCCCTGCGTCGTATAGCGTTTTGCGTGCTCGACGCTGTCATAGCCCTCGGCAATCGCCAGCTTGAGGTCCGACGATTTCACATCGTCCTGAAGATCGACGAAGGCTTTCGTCTTGTGAGGTGGCAGGGCGGACGGCACTTCCCAAAGCGCCTTGATGTTCAGGGTCTCGACATTGCCGGTCTCGACCGCCGGCACCGATGCGCTCTCTGCTTCGAAACCGGCGGCTCTGGCAGCCTCCGCTCCCGCCGTGGCGCCCTCCGTCAGTGCCTCCGAGAGACGGAAGGTGCCATTGGACGCACCGGCAGACCGCTCCGCCTGCCACGACATGCCGGGCCGGAAGGATGTCAGGTTCTCGTCCCATTTCAGCTTGCCGCGCGATTGTGCGAACAGGGCGACGTTCGGGTTCCAGCCTCCGGAAACGGCGATCAGATCGCAGGCGATCTCCGACGGCGTGCCGGTCAGCTTTCCGTCGCCGCCCAGACTGCAGATGCTGGCCGACGTGACCCGCGTGCGCCCCGTGGTGCCCACGATCGCCCGGGACGGCATCACGGTGATGCCCTGTTTCAGCGCTGACAGCGCCAGTTTCTCGTTCAGGACCGGGCGGGAGTCGACAATGGCCACGATCTCGGCCCCCGCGGCCTTCATGTCGAACACGGTCTGCCAGGCGCTGTCGTTGTTGGTAAAGGCCAGTACCCGCTTGCCGGCAAGCACGCCGTAGCGATTCAGATAGGTGCGCGCCGCACCCGCCAGCATGATCCCCGGCCGGTCGTTCTGGTGGAAGACCAGGGGACGTTCGACGGCACCCGTCGCCAGCACGACCTGCTGCGCCCGGATGCGCCATACGCGCTGACGCGGCACGACCTCTTCCCGGTCGCGTCCGGGCAGGTGATCCTGCACCTTCTCAAGCAGCCCGACGAAGTTCTGCGCGTAATATCCGAACGCCGTGGTGCGGGTCAGGATCGTCACTTCGGGATGGCTTTCCAGTTCCGCGATGACGTGGGCAACCCATTCCTGTGCCGGCTTGCCGTCCAGAGACACGCTATCCGGGGCGGCGCTGAGCAGGCTGCCACCCGGTTGAGGGGTGTTCTCCGCCAGGATCACGCGCGCGCCGCTGCGTGCCGCCGACAATGCCGCCATCAGTCCGGCAGGCCCGCCGCCGACGACCAGCACATCGACGTGGCGGTTGGTGGATTCATAATGATCGGGATCACGGCCTTCGGGCGCCTTGCCGAGTCCGGCGGCACGACGGATGAAAGGCTCGTAGCGCATCCAGCCCAGACCGCCCATGAAGGTCTTGTAATAGAACCCGGCGGGGAAGAACCGGCTGAGGCCGTCGTTCATCGCGCCCACATCGAACTTCAGGCCGGGCCAGCAGTTCTGCGGTGCCGCCGAAAGACCGTCATGAATCTCCTGATCGGCGACCAGCACATTGGGATCGGTGGCATTGCCCGCGCCCAGCTGCACCATGGCGGCCGGATCCTCGACCCCGGCACCGACGATGCCCCGCGGCCGATGATACTTGAAGCTGCGGCCGACCATGATCTCGCCGTTGGCCAGCAGCGCGGAGGCGATCGTATCGCCCACGAAACCGCGATATTCCTTGCCCGCGAACCTGAAATAGGCCGCACGGCTCCGGTCGACGAGGCCGCGGCCTTCAATGCGGTGAGACTGACTCATCGGGAAACCACCTCGTCATCGCGCATGATCTTCACGGCGTCATTGCCGGAACCGATGGAAGCCTCTCCGGAAGGCGTTGCGGGCAAATCCGCTTCGACTTCGGGCGGCGTTTCGCCGATCCGGTAGACGGCGTGAATCTCGTCGGTCGCGGTGTTGCGCAGCATGTTGAAGAACTTCCGGCATCCGGCGGCATGCCACCAGCGCTCGGCATACAGGCCCTTGGTGTTCTTGCGAATGAAGACGAACGTCGCCCAGTCCTGATCATTCATTTCGGCGGTGTCGGTCGGACGCGCGATATGGGCCTCACCCGCATAGGCAAACTCGGACTGGTCGCGCTTGCCGCAATGGGGACAGTCGATCACAAACATGCGTGGTTCTCCCTAATGCGCAACGGCGGCAGCGCCGTGCTCCGCCACCAGCGCGCCGGTCACGAAGCGGTCCATGGTGAAGGGGGCGGCGATGGCATTGGGTTCGTCGCGCGCGATCAGGTCGGCATAGACATGTCCCGAACCCGGCGTCGCCTTCCAGCCGCCCGTGCCCCAGCCGCCGTTCACATAGAAGCCTTTGACAGGCGTCTTCGTGATGATCGGGCTGGCATCGGGACAGACGTCCACGATGCCGCCCCACTGACGCATCATCCGCAGCCGAGAGAACATCGGGAACAGTTCCATCAGTGACGCCATCTGGTGTTCGATGATGTCCAGGTTGCCCCGCTGTGTGTAGGAAAGCTGCGCGTCGATCCCGGCGCCGATGACCAGTTCGCCCTTGTCGGACTGGCTGCAGTAGACATGCACCGCGTTCGACATGACGACGCAGTCGATGATCGGCTTGATCGGCTCCGAGACGAGGGCCTGCAGGGGGTGGCTCTCGATCGGCAGTTGCACATCCACCATCTGCGCGACCGTGGACGTGTGACCCGCGGTGGCCGAAGCGATCTTCGGCGTGCGGATCGTGCCGCGGCTGGTCTCGACACCCGTGACCTGGCCGTTCTCGGTCAGGATGTTGGTGACCTCGGTCTGCTGGATGATATCCACCCCCAGATCGCTGGCGGCACGGGCATAGCCCCAGACGACCGCGTCATGGCGGTTCACACCGCCTGAGCGCTGCAGCGTGCCTCCCAGAACCGGGTAACGCACGTCGCCGGAAATGTTGATGATCGGGCAGAAGCCCTTGACCTCCCTGGCATCCAGCCACTCGGCATCGACACCGTTCAGGCGGTTTGCCTCCACGCGGCGTTTCAACTGCCGCATCTCGCCTTCGTCGTGCGCCAGGTTGAGCACGCCGCGATGGCTCATCATGATGTTGAAGTTGAGTTCCTTGCCCAGACCCTTCCACAGGTTCAGGGCATGGTTGTAGAGCGCCGCGCTTTCGTCAAACAGGTAGTTCGAGCGGATGATGGAGGTGTTGCGCCCCGAGTTGCCGCCGCCGATCCAGCCCTTCTCGATCACGGCAATGTTGGTCATCCCGTGCTCTCTGGCCAGATAGTAGGCCGTTGCCAGGCCATGTCCGCCGCCGCCGATGATCACGGCGTCATAGCTGTCTTTCGGCTGCTCGACCTTGCGCCAGGCGCGCTCCCATCCCGTATGGCCCCGCAGGCCCTGCCGGATCAGTTCTGTCACGGAATAGCGCTTCATCGCGGGTCCATTTCTGAGACGTTGCCGAATGCTGCCGGACAAGTGCCATCTGTGCGGCGGCGAGGGAAGGGCGCACCGCGACGCAGGATGATCCGCCCGCGACACGCTCCCGGAAGCATATCAGGCCCGGACGATGTTGTGTTCGGGGCCATAGGGAAACTTCGTGATGTTCTCGGCACCGTCCTCGCCCACCACCAGGATGTCGTGCTCGCGATATCCGCCGGCTCCGGGTACGCCTTCCGGTATCCACAGCATCGGCTCCATCGAGATGACCATGCCGGCTTCCAGCACGGTGGCGATGTCCTCGCGCAGTTCCAGGCCCGCTTCCCGACCGTAGTAGTGCGACAGCACGCCGAACGAGTGACCGTATCCGAAGGAGCGATACTGCAGCAGGCCCTGATCGGCGAAGAAACGGTTGAGTTCTTCGCAGATCGCGGCGCAGGTCACCCCAGGGCGGATCAGGGAAAGCCCGAGTTCGTGCGCGGCGACATTCGCTTCCCATATCCTGAGCGACTCGCGATCCGGCTCGCCCAGAAACAGCGTGCGCTCAAGCGCCGTGTAATATCCCGAGATCATCGGGAAGGTATTCAGGCTGAGAATATCGCCGTTCACCAGTGCCCGTGTCGTGACCGGGTTGTGCGCTCCGTCGGTGTTCGGGCCCGACTGGAACCAGACCCAGCTGTCGCGGATCTCGCTGTCGGGGAAGGAGCGAGCGATTTCCAGTTCCATCGCATTGCGCCCGGCCATCGCGACGTCGATTTCCCTGACGCCGGGCGCAATGGCATCGCGGATCGCACAGCCGCCATGGTCAGCAATCCGGGCACCCTCCCTGATCAGGTCGATCTCGGCCGATGACTTGAACATGCGGGCGTGGGCGGTATCGGTCGCAATCTCCGAGAATGTTGCTGCAGGACAGGCCTCGCGCAGCGCTCTGTGCGACGCGATGGACATGTGATCTTCCTCGATACCGACGGTCGCGGCATCGCCGATCCGTTCCGCGACGGCGCGCCAGAAATTCCCGCGCTGCCAGTCGGTGAAGATCAGATTGTCGCCGAAGCACCGGCGTGCCGGTTGGCCCCCGTCGATGTTCGCCGAGATCGTCGTGCATGATGTCTGCGTCACCACACAGCCGTACGGGCGACCGAAGCTGCAATACAGGAAGCCGGTGTGATAGGCGATATTGTGCATCGAGGTGAGCAGGACGGCATCCAGACCGTTCCTCGACATGATGCGGCGCAGGCCGGTCAGGCGTGCCTCGTACTCAGCGTCCGGAAACGGCAGTCGCTTCTGCTGCGCGATGTCGTAGGAAAAAAATCGGGGGCGATTTGCAACATTAGTCATGGCCAACTCCATCGAGTCCTGCCGGACCGATGTGCTGGGCCCGACAGAAGTTCCGGGCGTGCAGGAGGTTGAATTCCCTTGGCCGATTTCCTCGACCGCGCAATCCTGATGCGGCGACGCCATCGCCGCGACTGCTGGGACCGTCGATTAAGCAAATCGGCGGATCGGGTCAAGCGGATTTGCGAGCCCGCCCGATGCCCTGACGTTGCGTCAATTTATGCAGTGCAACATAGAACGGGTTCGCATATTTCAGGTGGAACGCTCATAGTGAACGATGCGACGTCAAACGCGTTGAGGACCAACCTCACGAGATGACTGCAGGAGGAATGCATGGCCGAGAAACCGACTCAAACCGATCCTGAAGATTTCCCGATGCCCGACATGGCCGAGTTCGCGCAGAACATGCAGAAGGTCGCGGCGCAGAGCCAGAAACTCATTGCGGATTTTCTTGAGCGGCAGAGTGCGGAGGATGTCTCCGGTCCCGTCGATCCCCTGAGTGTCGGTCAGGCGTTCATGGAGATGACCACCGCCATGATGACCAACCCGGCCAAGATCATGGAAGCGCAGGTGGATCTGTTCAACAGCTACATGTCGCTGTGGCAGTCGCAGTCCCAGAAGATGATGGGGCAGGAGTCCGAGGATGCCGCGCCGCCCGCGAAGGGCGACAAACGCTTCAAGGACCCGGCCTGGCAGGAAAATCATGTCTTCGACTTCATCAAGCAGTCGTATCTGCTGACGTCCAAGTGGATGCTGGACACGGTGCATGATGTCGAAGGCGTCGACAAGCACACCGCCGAGAAGCTGGACTTCTACACCCGTCAGTTCGTCGATGCGCTGTCGCCGTCGAACTTCGTGATGACCAATCCGACGGTTCTGCGGGAAACGCTGGCGACCAATGGCCAGAACCTGGTGAAGGGTCTGGACCACGTGCTGGAGGATCTGGAACGCGGCAAGGGCAAGCTGGCCATCAGGATGACCGATGACACCGCCTTCGAGGTTGGCGGCAACGTTGCGACGACGCCGGGCAAGGTGGTGTATCAGAACGATCTGATGCAGCTGATCCAGTACGAGCCGACGACCGAGCAGGTCTACGAGCGTCCGCTGCTGATCTGTCCGCCATGGATCAACAAGTTCTACATCCTCGATCTGCGCCCCGAGAATTCGTTCATCAAATGGGCGACGGAGCAGGGTCTGACCGTGTTCGTCATCTCGTGGGTCAACCCCGACGGCAAGCTGGCCAACAAGAGCTTCGAAGACTACATGAACGAGGGCATCCTGGCCTCGCTCGACGCCATCGAGAAAGCCATCGGCGTGAAGGAAGTCACGACCATCGGCTATTGCCTGGGCGGAACGCTGATGGCGGCCACGCTCGCCTACATGGCGGCGATCGGCGATGACCGGATCAAGGGCACGACCTTCTTCACCGCGCAGGTGGATTTCTCCGAACCCGGCGAGCTCGGCGTCTTCATCGACGACGAGAGCATCGCGCACATCGAAAGCCTGATGGAAGAACGCGGCTACCTCGACGGAGCGGAGATGGCATCGACCTTCAACATGCTGCGTTCGAACGATCTGATCTGGTCGTTCGTCGTGAACAACTACCTGATGGGCAAGGACCCGTTCCCGTTCGATCTCCTGTACTGGAATTCCGACGCGACCCGTCTGCCCAAGGTCATGCACACCTACTACCTGCGCAAGATGTATCAGCAAAACCTGCTGGTTCAGCCCGGCGGTCTGGAGTTCAACGGCCAGCCGATCGACCTGACCATGGTGAAGGTCCCGGTCTATCTGCAGGCGGGCAAGGAAGACCACATCGCGCCCTACCGGTCAGTCTTCAAGGCGACGCAGTATTTCTCCGGTCCGACCAAGTTCATGCTGGCCGGTTCGGGCCACATCGCGGGCGTGGTCAATCCGCCTTCGGCGAAAAAGTACCAGTACTGGACCAACAACAAGCGCAAGAAGTACGACAATCCCGATGACTGGCTGGCCGATGCGACCGAGACGCCCGGCTCGTGGTGGCCGGACTGGATCAAGTGGATGCAGAAGCTGTCCGGCAAGAAGGTCCCCGCGCGCATACCGGGCGAGGGGGGGCTGAAAGCGATCGAGGACGCGCCGGGATCATACGTGAAAGTGAAGTCGACCGACTGACCTTCACCCCGCGACCAGCGGATAGAGCGTCGCGATCAGCAGCAGCGCCATCACGATGTTGAAGGTCCTCAGACGCACCGGGTTCGTCAGAAACCGGCGCATCTGCTGACCAAGAACCGTCCAGGAGCTGACCGCCGGCAGATTGATTGCGCCGAAGATGACCCCAACCATGACGATGGTGGAAAGATCCTGTGACGGTGCGTAGACCGTGACGGCGCTCAAAGCCATTGCCCAGGCCTTCGGGTTGACCCACTGGAACAGGGCGGCCTGAAGGAAGGTCATCGGCCTGACGGTCGCACCCGCTTTTGCCGGTTCACCTGCGCGCGCGATCTTCCAGGCCAGATAGACCAGGTAGATCACGCTCAGAACGGTCAGCACGTCGTAGGCGCGCGGATAGGCGGTGAAGATCCCGGCAATGCCCATCCCGACGATCACCAGCATGAAGACGAAGCCCAGCGCCACGCCCAGCATGTGCGGCACGGTGAGGCGGAAGCCGAAATTCGCGCCCGACGCCATCAGCATCAGATTGTTCGGTCCGGGGGTGATGGATGTGACCAGGGCGAAGGCCGCCAGCGCGAGAAGATGATCGATGCTCATGGCGCAATGATGCGCGATCTTTTCCGGCCATGGATTGCGTACTGGGCGAATCGCTGCGCAAAATTGCAATCAATGAAGCCTATCGATCAGATCAACGACAGGATATTGCGAACTCTCTCGACAGAGGGACGCATCAGCAATCTGGAACTGGCGGACCGTGTCGGGCTGTCACCATCGGCCTGTCTGCGCCGGGTTCAGGAACTTGAGCGCGCCGGTGTCATTCAGGGCTACCGGGCCGTCATCGACCGCAGCAGGCTGGGGGTCGGCTTCGTCGCATTCGTCGCTGTCGGCCTGTCGGATCATTCGAAACAGTCGCAGGAATCGTTCGAACGATCGATCTCGACCGCACCTGAGGTTCTGGAATGTCACAATATCACGGGCACGGTGGAATACCTGCTGCGTGTGGAGGCGCGCGATCTGACGGCCTACAAGTACTTCCACACGCAGGTGCTCGGTGCGCTGCCCCAGGTGAATGCGATCACGACCTATGTGGTGCTGGATTCGCCAAAGGATGAGCGCGCCTGAGCAGGGAGGTGCAGCTATTTCCGGACCGGCATGACCATCTGGGTCTGCGTCACGACGGCCGCCTTGCGCCCGTCCTCGCGGGTGATGGTCGTCGTCCAGACCATGGTGGTGCGGCCCTTGTGAACCGGTTCGCAACGGGCGCGGGCCTTCTGGTTGACCGGAATGCCGGCGAGGAAATTGGTCTTGCTTTCCAGTGTGGTCGTCGTGGTGTCCGGCGGCAGATTCACCACGGTCGCGACTGCGCCGACATTGTCGGCCAGCGCCATGATCGCGCCGCCATGCATGATCGACGGGTTTGTGCAGAATTCCGGCTTCACCAGCATTTCCGCCTCGACCAGATCGGGTTCCACGGTGGTGAATTCGATGCCGAGCGTCGCCCCGAACGGCGTCATCCGTTCCTTGACCATCTGCATCAGCTTGTCGGACATGTTTCGATCCTCCCGGTTGAGGTTCGAAGCCTATCCGCTCAGGTCAGGATTGTAAGCCCGTATAGGTCTCGACGACCGAGATGCCGACATGTTCGCCGGTGACCACGATCTCGCCGCGGGCGATGATCTGGTTGTTGGCCAGGATCCAGGCCAGGTCGTCAACGCCGGAATCGAGTTCGATCACGGCGCCGCGTCCCATCTTCAGCAGCTGGTGAATGGCCATCTGGGCCCGGCCCAGGACGACCGAGATTTCGACATCCACTTCGCCGACGGCCTTTTCGATGCCGCCGGGACCGGATTGGGCGTCTGTGCTGTTTTCGTCAGTGCTCATGAACGCTATCTAAGGGGAACAGGGTTAGCGGAGTGTAAACAGAACCGAAATGTCAGTTGAATGGCGGCACAGCCCGGAACCGGTCGGTTATCCGGATGCGGTCGGCTGGATGGAGGACCGCGTGGCGGCCATTCGCCAGGACCGTGCGAGCGAATGTGTCTGGCTGCTGGAGCATCCGCCGCTCTATTCGGCCGGAACGTCCGCCGACGCCGCGGACCTGCTGACGCCGGATCGCTTTCCGGTCTATGAGACGGGCAGGGGTGGCGAATACACCTACCACGGACCCGGTCAGCGCGTTGGCTATGTGATGCTGGACCTGAAGGCGCGGGAACCCGACGTCCGCCGCTTCGTTCGGGATCTCGAAGCCTGGATCATCCACACACTGAAAGCCTTTGATGTCACGGGGGAGCGCCGGGACGGCCGCGTCGGCGTCTGGGTGGTGATGCCGGATGGCAGCGAGAAGAAGATCGCGGCGCTGGGCATCCGCCTGCGCCGATGGGTCAGTTTCCACGGCATCTCCATCAACCTGAACCCCGATCTGACGCATTTCGACGGTATCGTGCCTTGCGGCATTCAGGAACATGGCGTGACGTCACTGGCCGATCTGGGGGTCGATGCAGGCATGGATGATCTGGATCGGGTGCTGCGCAGGGAATTCGACAGGATCTTCACATAGGGGTCGTCTACGGCGCGCACCATCCGCCGCTCCATTGGCCTTGCTGCCATTCAAAGCGGGCGCGGCGGTGATCGGACGCGGACAGATACAGCCAGTCGAAGCGTTCGATCCGGGTCAGCACGATCGCGAAATTCCGGCGGCCTTCCGCACTGCCGGCCGCGTCATACGGTACCGCGCCGGGGTCGGGCACGGCGGCACCCGGTGCGACGGTCATCTGATAGCACTCGCGGCTCATTTTCTGGGTCATCTTCCAGGCCAGATCGAACAGCGGGCCGGCGGTTTCGATCCGGGCCTGCCCGTGCAGCCGCAACTGCAGCTTTCGCTCCGCGTCATAGAGGTGGAATGCGACTTCGGGGTTCGTCGAGTAATCCGTCACCTTGGGCGAGCGCCGGTCGGTATGAAATCGAAGCAGGCGTTCGGGCCAGTCGCAGTCGCGCAACACCACCGTGCGGATGGCGGGCGCACCATCGGCCCCGACGGAAGCGACCGTCGGTGTATGCGCCACCCCGCGACGATCGCGGGCACCGTCCGTCAGGATCGCGCCGACAGTGCCCGGAATCTCGCTCAGGTCCAGCGTTTCGTATGTATCCAGCCGCACCTGTTTCATGAAGGACTCCCGATGACGAAGGCGAATGCGCGACCGTCATGATGTGAGTTCGGCGAGCAGTGGGCAAGCATCGAACGCAGGCCGATATTCCTGCGCTTTCAATCTTGCTGGGAGAGCATCTGTCGCATTCGCGGAGATCAGGAGAGCAGTTCCAATCGCGCTCCGGGGAATCCATGCATCAGAGCCTCAGCGGCCCTGCGATCCAGCAGACTGATCGCCGTCGACAGCGCATCTGCAACCGCCGCCTGCGCGTCCGAAACGGAAACCAGGTTCCATTCGCCGCCCGGCGCGCCGGTCCGCGGGTCGATCATATGCCGACTGTGAAGCTTGTCTTCCGGCAGGCCGCCTCCGGGGGAGGAGGTCGCAAGCGCCCGGTTGGAGAGGTCGATATCCGTCACGACGCGACCGGCGGGATCGGCAACGCCTACCCGCCATGGACCTCCTGACGGACGCTGTCCCTGCGCGCTGATCTCGCCCATGTCGATCAGCACATCGGCAAAGCCCTCACGTCGCAAAAGGTCCGCCACACGATCCGCCACGAACCCCTGTGCAATGCCGTTGAGGGTCATTTCCATGCCCGGACGTCGAAAGCGGACCGAGGTTGTTGAATATCGAACATGCTGCCAGCCCGTCAGTTGCCGCACCTGATCCAACTCGCCCGTATCCGGTTGCCGTCCTTCCTGTCCGGCCCTGGCGTGAAGCCGCCACAGCCGCTGCACCGTGGGGTCGAACGCACCTGATGACTGTCGGTGAACGGAACTGACAAGACTGATCACCTGGAGCAGTTCCGGTGGCGGGGTGGCAATCTGGCCCTCCCGATTCAGGCGGCTGATCACCGAATTCGACCGATAGAGGCTGAATATATCCTCCAGCCGTGAAATCTCGCTCTCCACCGATTTCACGACGTGATCCAGTTTTGCGAGGTGCGATCCCTTCAAGGTTATGGAAGCCTGCGCGCCGAGCGCTATACCGCGCCACGTCACTGTTTCAGTGGCTGCCGATGCAGCGATACCGCCCAGGGGCGCCACCATCGCGGCAGCGGAAATCGCGATGAATCTCCTTCGGGTCACGGTCATGACGCATCCTTTCCAGGCAGGGATATCTCGACGGGCGACAGCACGGCTTCGTCAGGAATCTGCTCCAGAGTCATGATCGTGCCGCCTTTCGTTGCAGCAAAGGCGCTGGCCGCATCGCGTGTCAGGAACGGGGTGACCTCAGGGGCTCCCATTCCGCCGGTGACACGCGCACCGACGACGAAGAACGCGTCCCTCGCATCTATCCAGTTGTCAGCGCCCGGATTTTCCCAGCTTGGCGCGGTCCCCATATCCGAAACGTAGATCGCCACCACCGGCGCAAACTTTTCGGGTCCCTTCAGAAAGGCCAGTCCGTCGCGGACCTGGGCGAAGAAGATCGGATAGGAGTAGCCCTCAAGATGGATCTGTGCCTTCGGTCCTCCGTGGTCGATGACCTGCATCCGGCAGAAATGGCTGAGCGTTTCTTCGGTCAGGGCTGCCGGACCGGGTATTTCGGCGTCATCTTCCTGGCAGGCTGACAGCACGATGAGCGCCATGAGCAGAAGCACTCTCATGGATCGATCCGCCTGAAAATCTGTTGCGCCGCCACTAGTGCCGCGACGGGCCATGAGACGAGTGAGAGCGGTGCGACCCACGAAGGCAGGGCGGCACCTGCGCCGGTCATGCCGGTGGCCAGTGCGACATCGGCCGATGCGGAAATGCTCCAGAGCCGGAAGGCATCCGCCGGATTGAATGCCAGAAGCCAGGGAAAGATGTCCCGGGTGAAGGTGCCCCCGTCATCGAAGACCACGGCACCAAGCAACCCGAGATCGTAGAGCACCACCAGAACCAGCCAGACACCGATCGCCGTTCCCGCGGCACCGGCGACACTTCTGGACAGGGCGGAGACGGCATATCCGATGGCCAGGAAGGTCGCGCCGAGCAAGATCGACCCGATGACAAGTCTGCCGAGGGCGATGAGGCTTTCGTAACCCGCGCCGCCGAAAGCGAATGCGGCCATGCCAGCAGCACCGAAGCCGATCAGCATGGCCACGGACAGGACTGCCAGATGGGCAACGAACTTGCCGAGCAGGATCTCGCTGCGTCGCACGGGGTAGGTGAGCAGGAGGGCAAGACTGCCGCGCTCCACCTCGCCCGAAATCGCGTCGAAGGCGATCAGCAACGCCAGCAGGGGTGTCAGATAGACCGCCAGTGTGGTCATCGACGCGACCGATACCGTCAGCAGGTCGACACCCAACGCGCCCGTGGGACCCGCCCCTGCGAAGGTGAGCGCCAGCGAGAAGAGCATCATGATCAGGATTGCCATCAGCGCCCAGCGGTTCCGCATGGCGATACGGTATTCGATGGATGAGATGGCAAGGATGCGCGCGATCATGTCAGGGCGTCTCCCGAATAATGCCGGTAGACTTCCTCAAGACTGGGTTCGTGCATTTCGATGTCGGATACCCGGTCGGCAAAACTGGTGATCCGGGCGAGCGTGGCCATTTTCCGGGCCGGTTCGCAGGTGAGTTCGAGCGACGCGCCATTGATCCGGCGCCCGCCCATCTTCAGGTGAATTTCTCCCGCCGTGTCGCCGGTCGTCGTCACCGTGATCCGGATCGGCAAACCGGCCTGTTTCCTGAGGTTGGACAAGCTGTCGTCGGCGATCAGGCGACCCCTGTTCAGGATCGCGATCCGGTCGGTGCGGGCTTCGACCTCGGTCAGGGCGTGGCTGGCGATCAGGACCGTCGTGCCTTTTGCCGCCATCTCATCGATGATACCGTAGAGTTCGGCTCTGGAGATCGGGTCCAGACCACTCGCAGGTTCGTCCAGCAACGCCAGCTTCGGGCATCCGAGAAGAACCTGCGCCAGGCCAAGGCGCTGACGCATTCCCTTCGACCAAGTTCCGATGCGGCGGTCGGCGGCATCCTTCAGGCCGACACGGTCCAGCAGGTCGGCGACATCGCTGTCCGGCGTGCCAGCCAGGCGGGAGAAGAGGCCCAACTGCTCGCGGCCGGTCAGGGACCGGTGAAACGATACGGATTCCGGCAGATAGGCAGTCACGGACCTGGCGACGTCAGTGCCGGGTAGCGAACCGAGAACGGAAATACGTCCCGACGATGGCTGGCTGAGACCCAGCACCAGCTTCATCAGGGTACTCTTGCCGGCACCATTGTGTCCCAGCAGGGCGATACGCTCTCCGACACCGGCGCCCAGCGACACGTCTTCCAGTGCCACATGCTTCCCGTAGGATTTCCCGATCCGCTCGATTGCGAGGACCCCGGTCATCTCAGGACCCTTCCCAGCCGGTCGCCGGAATTTCCGCCGGCTGCATCAATGGATGCCGGTCAATCACGCCACCGGGAAGCAGGGCAGGGAACTCCGACTGCGCCCAGCGCATCAGCTGTACCGCAGGTGATCCCAGCAGCAGCTTTGCCGCGGGCTGACTCCACAGCACATGATCCATGCTGTCATTCGGGCGGTAGGTCGCATCCGCTATTCCGTCGCCGTCGATGTCATAGGCCGCGAAGTCGCTCCAGTAGTTCCCCCGGCCATCGACCGACCAGTCGAGCCAGCGCGAACCGACGTATTTGACCTGTGTGCGATTGCCGACAAAGGCATTCCCCGTGATCCGGTTCCGTTCGGATCCCGCCGTGAAATGGATACCGATGTCACAGCGTTCGAACCGATTGCCCTCGATCCGGTTCTTGTGGGCGTTGTACAGAAAGGTGCAGCGATTGCCGCCGTCCTGAACCAGGTTGCCCTGAACCACGGACTGGTTTGTGTAGTTCAGCATCACGCCATGTTCGCGGTCGTTGATCGATACATTGCCGATCACGCGAACCTTCTTCGAATACATGACCGCATAGCCAAGATCGTTGCCCACCGACAGGTTCCCGGATACCTCGCTGTCGTTGGCGTACATGTAGTGAACCGCAAATCTGAGATCGCGGAACCGGTTGCCTCTGAAGGTGTTCCTGCGGGACGTGTTGACGAAGATTCCGTCGCGGCCCCAACGGATATCATTGCCTTCGACCGCGCTTCCCGGCGCGTTCCAGACATACACGCCGTTGCCGCGATCGTTGACGCGGTGATCCCGGCGCCCCTCGATCACGTTCCCCGTCACTAGCGCGTCATGCGTGCCGTGGACGTCGACACCATACAGATTTCCGACGAGGCGGTTGTTCTCGACGCGCGCCCGCGTCGCCTTCTTGCCCAATCTGACGCCTGCGTCTCTGGTTTCATGAGAAGAGCCCGAGCCGCGGATGGTCAGACCCCGGACGATGACGTCCGGCACTTCCACCGTGATCACGCTTCCCGTTTCCCTGCCGTCGACCACAGCACCGTCGCCTTCCAGCACGATCCGGTGCCGGATGGTGATCGGTCCGAAGTGCGTGCCGGGGGCGAGTCGCAGGACATCTCCGTCTGCGGCCCGCCCGACGGCCGCCTTCAACGCACCGGGTTTCGCAGGCACTGTTATTTCTGCCGCCCCGAGAGACGACGAAAGCAGCACCAGCAATACCCCGGCGCGCAGAAGCATGGCTCAGGTCACCCGCGGCTCGACGAGCATCCGGCCACGCATCTCCATGTGCAGCGCGTGACAGAACCACTGGCAATAGAACCAGTGCACACCCGGCCGGTCCGCCGTGAAGGTGACGGACGCCGTTGCCTGCGGAGCCACTTCCATCGCGACCCCGTAGTTCGACAGGCAGAAGCCATGGGTCACGTCATCCACATCATCCAGATTGGTGACGTAGATGGTGACCTCATCACCTTCCCTGACCGTGAACTTCTCCATGCTGAACGCCGGTGCCACGGACCACATGTAGACCCTGACCTTGTTGCCGTCCCGGATCGGTTCGTCCGCACCGTCGTCCAGGTTGACGCCGTCAGCAGCGGCCTGCTTTCGGGCATCCTCCCACATCGGATCATTGCGATCCCATACGTTCCTCGGGTTGACGATGTCGCGGCGGACGATGATGCAGTCATGCGGTTCGGCGAAGGTTGGACCGTCGTGCACGACTTTCATGTCATCGGAGGAAATGTCGATCAGCTGCTCGTTCTCGGGCTTCAGCGGTCCGACATTGATGAACCGGTCCTTTGAGAACTTGTTCATCGAGATCAGCCAGTTGCCGTCGGCTTCGGCGGTCTCGCCCATGGACGTGTGATTGTGTCCCGGCTGATAATGTACATCGACCTTCGAGATGATCGGATCCACATCCTCACCCGCATAGGACCGAAGGGCCTTTGCGATGTCCCATTTCACCACCTGGCTGTCCAGAAACAGCGTGGTGAAGGCATTGCCCTTGCCGTCGAAGGCCGTGTGCAGCGGACCGAGACCCAGCTGCGGTTCGCCGACGATGCAGCTGCGCGGGTCGGCGTTGCTGGCAAACAGCGCATCGACCTTTTCGACGTCGATGATCGAGACGGTGGGCGACAGCTTCCCGCTGATCACCACGTGCCGCTTGTCAGGCGCGGTGTTGCAGCCGTGCGGGCTGTTCGGGATGGGGACGTAGCGGGTGTATTTCGAACCCTTGCGCCCGTCGAGCACGCGCACGCCGTTCAGCATCTGACCGTCGCCGGCTGCGACGCCCGCTTCGATTTCCTTGATGTTGAAGATCACGACATGGTCGGTCTCGCTCTCGGTCATCTCCGCCAGGTTCATGCCCATCTCGGAGTTGTAGCTGGTCGAGAACGCATATTTGCCCTGATAGTCGGCATCGCAATTGTCCAGGTTGCCGGACACGATGACCTGCCAGGCAACATCCATCGTGTCGCCGTCGATGGCCGTGAAGATGTTCACGTACTTGTCCGGCTCATCCAGAATCTTGCCGTCGTTGACCAGCGGCGTTTCGTGCTCGCCATTGCAGAAGACATAGCCGGTGCGGGGATACTTCTGCGGCCTGAGACCGTGGATATCTGAAGCGTTCGGCACCTCGATGATCTTGTCGCATTTCATGACGTCGCACCGGACGCGGGCGACACGGGTGTTGGCCTTGTCGTTCATGAAGAGATAGCGGCCATCGTAGGTACCGTCGGTGAAGGACATGTGCGGATGATGCAGATCGCCGTTGTCGTATGTCTTCATGCCCCGGGCGGCCAGAAAGCGCTTCGTTTCCGGAAGCAGGTTCTCGTTCAGGACCTTCAGGCTCTCGTTCGTCTGCCCCCAGCCGGTTGCCGAGCAGCGGTTGAAGACCGGAACGCGCATCAGTTCACGCATCGAGGGAAAGCCCATGATGCGCAGTTCACCGGCCTGACCCGACGACCAGAAGCCGTAGTAGTCGTCCAGTTCACCTGGTGCCAGCGCCGCATCCGACGCTGCCGCCACAGCGGGCCGACTGCCCGTCAGAACCGCACCGCCGCCGGCAGCGGCCGCGACCACGCCGGTGGCCGTCGCACCCAGAAGGCCGCGTCGCGTCACCGCAAACTGTTTGCCGTCGTTCTTTACATCATCGGACATTTTCTCTCTCCCTGATCAGATGTTTGTTTTGGGCTCGGACTCACGCTTCGCCAGCGCCGCGGCCAGCCCCTGCGCGCTGCGCGCCAGCTTTTCCCGGCGCTTCAGTTTCTTGATGACGACAGGACAACGGTCGCCGGACTGGTAGAGCACCTGGCAATGCAGGCAGTTCACACATTCATTGGGATTGATCTCGCCGGTCGGGTGGATGGCCTGGACAGGGCATTCCTTGGCGCACAGGTGACAGGGGTTCCCGCACTCGTGATATCTTTTCAGCCAGTTGAACATCCGCATCCGCGCGGGGATGGCCAGCGCACCGCCAAGCGGGCACATGTAGCGACAGTAGAAGCGCTCGATGAAAAGCCCGGCGGTCAGGATCGACAGCGCGAACAGCACGAACCACCATTCGCGGGCGAATTTCAGAATGATCGCGGTCTTGAAGGGTTCGACCTCGGCAAAGGTTTCCGCCAGCGGAATCGAGGCGAGCGATATGCCGAACAGCCCGAGAAAGATGATGTATTTCAGCGGCCAGAGTCGTTCATGCAGGCCCCACGGCAGGGTCCATTGCGGGACTTTCAATGCACGGGCGATCTTGTTTGTCAGTTCCTGCAGGGCACCGAACGGGCACAGCCACCCGCAATAGGCACCGCGACCCCAGAAGATCAGGGATGTCGCGACCGAGAACCAGAGGATGAACACCATCGGGTCCAGCAGGAATGCGTCCCAGGTGAAGCCCTCTTTCAGGGCACCGCCCAGGGCCATCAGGTTGACGACGGACAATTGTGCGTTGGCGAACCATCCCAGGAAGACCAGCGTGACGGTCAGATAGCCGATCCGGATCCAGCCGAACACGCGTTCGTTGCGGGTGAACTGTTTCTGGAAAAAGAAGATCGCCGTGAGCACCAGCAGCATGACAGCCAGCCCGCCGATCTCGAAGCGCCGGTCATACCAGATGCGCTGCCACAGCGCGGACTTGGCGTTTGCTTCTTCCTCATCATCGTGCAGGACAGGCGGTGCCTGCGGCACCAGATATGAGTCCGGCAACTGATAGCCGAGATCGAACGTCAGGAAACTCTTGTCGATGGCACCGACAGAGCGCTGGACAAGCAGTTGCAGCCGCCAGGGTGCGGCAGGATCGAATTCGGCATCTGCGGGAATTCTGAACAGGTCGAGTTCGGCGAAACTCGGCGCACCTTCGGCCGCGATATGACCCAGCCGCTGGTGATCCCGATCGAAAAACCGGACAGAACTGTCACCCTGAATGAGCTGGATCCGGTCGAATATGCCGCCCCGGACATAGCCCGATCCCTTGAACGAATATCGGCCGCGCCCGGCAACCAGGATGGCGTGTTCACCGTCCTTCAGCCAGCTTTTCAGATTGGCATATTCCGCTTCGCCCAACAGGCTGATGCCGATGGACGGAACGCTCACGAGGGCTGCCTTCATGTCGATGAAGGTGTCTGCCGGCTCTCCCCGTTCCGGGCGTGCGATCGCCCTGGCGTCACCGGCCGCTTCATAGGCCGCATTCACCTGCCCGACATCTAGTGTCAGGCTTCGAACGGCACCGTTTCCGGCCAGTGTCTGCCAGTCGGATTCGGTGACCCGCGCCATATCGATCTGCCGTCGGGGTCCCGACGCGACCCGTGCTTCAAGGCCGCCCAGGCCAAGTGCTCTGGCGACTTTCAATCCCGCGCGAATGATGGAATCGTCGATCACCATGATGGTGACAGTCGCGCCGGAAATGATGTCCAGTTCGTGCGCCGAGCCACTGCTTTCGGCCTCCGCCCGAAGGTCAATTCCGGCATAGCTGCCGGTCAGCGCCTGGACTTTCGAATCCGGTATGCCGATCAGCACGATCGGTTCTGAATGCTTCACCAGCTTGACGCCGGTGATGACGGCTTCCGGCGAGATTGCGGCAACGATGTGAATGGGTTTTCCGGAATACCCGGTGGTGCCGACGAAATCCGACGTCAGGAATGCCCAGCCGACGGTTTCGCTACCCCGGAACACGGCGGCCACCGGGACATCATCGCGCACCGGACCGAACGATGTTGCACCCGGCACCAGATCGGCTGGCTGAACGTCCGTGAGATAGGTGTCAATCAGCGGGCCATCCTGCGCAGATGCCGGCGCGAGAGCTGCACCCGACAGAATGAAAATGACGGCCAACAGGATTCGGCAGGATTGCATGGCTTCCCCTTCAAGGCCTGAACCCTAGGCAGAAGGGGGCCGCCGTTCGTTGACCCGGGTCAAGAGCCGTGAGAAGGCAGTTTGTCGAATGCCCTGACGCTTGGTGGCGCCGGGAAGGAACATGCCCGGCTATCGAAGGCTGTGGCCAAATTGCCCGCAGGTCGAACTTGCTGCTAGACTGCCGGTACACGGCGCTGGCTGCTGATCAACCTTCAGCTACCCTGTGGCGTTGCCTGCACAGGCCCATGAAATCGGAAGTGAACATCCGTCATGTTTCAGGATTCAGATCCGCGAATGTCCGTTTCCCAGGCGCCGCTTTTGCAGATGCTCGCGGACGAGAGCCGGAATGCACTTCTGAAATCTGCGTCGATCATCAACCTGGACAAGAATCAGTTCCTGTTTCACGAAGGGGATCCACCGGAGTCCTTCTTCATCATTGCGTCGGGCTGGATCAGCCTCTTCAAGCAGGATCACATGGGCAAGCGGGTGGAAATCGGCGTGTTTGGCCCCAGGGAGAGCTTTGCCGAAGCCGCGCGGCACATGCAGGGCTATCCGGTCAATGCGCAAACCATGACGCCGGCCCAGATCGCCTGCTTCAGATGGAGCCGGATCGCCGAGGACCTGCAACGGGATCCCGATCTGGCGAAGGCGCTGTCGGAATCGACGTCGCGCCATCTCGAGGATCTGGTCAACAGGAGTGCGGATGCGACCTTGCTCGTCGCCCACGAACGGCTGGCTGCATTCCTGCTGCAAAGCTGTCCGCCGGATTGCAAGCAGACGACGATCAGGCTGCCGTTCGCCATGGGGATTCTCGCAAAGAAGCTGGGACTGACACCGGAAACCCTGTCGCGCGCGTTTGCCCGCCTTGCGGATCATTCGGTGAGCCGATCCAGTCGGGAAATTCGCATTGATGACGTCGACAGCCTGAAGGCACTGCTGCCACCCTGATGGATGCCGGCGGAGAGGGGGCGGGAGAGTCCGAACCCTGGCTGCTCTCGGGCGCTTGCTGCGCAACCCCCTGCCGCAACATCGAAATCGGAGCAGATTTCAGCCGTTTCGCTGTGCGAAAAGGCTCTGGCGGACAGGGAAACGGAGGGAGATATCTCGAGTTCTCCAACAGGTCGCGACCGCGGCCCGGCGACCGTTCGCCGCCCCATCGGAGCGGGCGAGCGCAGCGAGTTTAGCGTGAGACAAAAATTCGTGGCGGAAACGGAGTGAAATAGTTCGAACCCTGAACGCTCTCGGGCGTTTGCTGCGCAAACCCCTGCCGCGTTGGGTACGCCTCAGAACATGTTCTCATCGTTATCGCTTCGCGAAACGACGCTGGCGGAGACGGAGGGAGATAGTTCGAACTCCGAGACCGACCTGAACGCTGTTTTCGATGCCCTTGCTGATTGGGAAAATCAGCTCCAACAACTCCAAGGCGTTGATGCCAGTCAGAGCGTGACAACGCCTGAGGAGCCTTCGCCATGAGGGCGCTTTCGAGCCGCAACGCCTTCAACGATGCCGCGCCCGTACCTGCATCACGACGCAAAGCGCCACCGCCTGTTTCGGTGCGTCTGACTTGGGACGAATATGACCGCCTACGGAATGACGCTGGCTCAATGGCGATGGCCGCACATATCCGGCTGAAGCTGTTCGGTGAGTGCGAAGCGCCGCCATCGCGCAAAGCCTATACGCGCAAGAAGACATCACCGTCGTCGCAATTGGTCATGCTCGGCAAGATGCTTGGCGCATTGGGTGAGTCTGACATTGCCGCCAACTTACGCAGCATCGCCAAGGGCGCTGAGACGGGGGCAGCTCCCCTTGCCGCCGATGATCTCGCGGCGGTTGGCGATGCCTGTGCGGCGATCATGGATATGCGGGAGCGCCTGATCGCGGCGCTGGGGGTGAAGGCGCGGTGATCCTGAAAGGCAATCGACGCGGTGGCGCGAAAGACCTGGCCGTGCACCTCATGAAGGACGACAACGACCATGTGGAGCTGCACGAGCTCAAGGGATTCGTCAGCGACACGCTGATGGGCGCGTTGAACGAGACCTATGGGTTGAGCAAGGCAACGCGCTGCCAGATGTTCATGTACTCGCTGTCCGTCAACGCCCCGCCGAATGAACGCGTCAGCACAGACGCGATCCTAGACGCAATTTCCCAATCCGAGAGAGCTTTGAAACTCGAAGGTCAGCCGCGCGCTATCGTGTTTCACGAGAAGAACGGGCGCAGGCATGCGCATGTCGTTTGGTCGCTGATCGATGCCAAGGTCATGAAGGCGGTGCGCCTGCGTTTTGACCGCGAAAAGTTGCAGCCCGTCACGCGGAGGCTGTTCATCCAGCACGGATGGGACATGCCTGCGGGGTTGATGGATCGGAGCAACCGCGATCCGCGCAATTTCACATTGAAGGAATATCACCAGGCCAAGCGACATGGCCGAAACCCGAAGGCTGCGAAAGCCGCCATTCAAACCGCTTGGGCGATCTCGGATTCGCGGGCGGCTTTCACAAGCGCCCTCGAAGAGCGCGGCCTCAAGCTCGCCCTTGGGGATCGGGCGCGGTTTGTGTGCGTGGACATGTTCGGCGAAGTCCACGGGCTGCGTCAGGCGCTCGGCCTGCGCGTGAAGGACGTACGCGCCAGAATTGGTAATGAGCGCGAAAGCCCTGAGCTGTTCTCCAGCGTCACAGAGGCCAAGGCCGATATGGCAAAGCTGATGGTTGATTGCTTGCAACAATTCAAACAACAAACGGGCAAGCGGGAACGTGAAGCGCGGTCAGAGTTTGCACAACGACGGCAGCGCCTCGTTGGCGCGCAGAAGCGCGAACGGCTCGCGCTGGATCAGCGCCAAAAAGCGCGATGGCGGGAAGAGGTATCAACCCGTCAGTCGCGGTTCAGCACTGGCCTGAAAGGCCTGTGGGACGGCTTGCGGGGGCGTCATGCAAAACTACGCAAGGCCAATGAGCTTGAGGTGCTGGAAGCCTTGAAGCGCGATCAGTCTGAAAAAGACGACATGACTTTTGAACATCTGGAGGAGCGTCAGCGCCTTGATGTGTTCAAGCTGGAAGTCGCGCAAGAGGCTGAGCGTGACATTCGGCAACTGGATCGGGATATCGACGCCTACACGGAGTTACGTGACGGCCCAGAACTGCCGATGCCGGATATCTGACGGCTGGCCGGAACGAAACATCGTCAGATATCAGAACAGGCTGAGTTGTTCGGTCTGTCCAGGCGCAAAGAATATCGGCTTGCCACTGAGAACGAATGTCTCTCCGGCATGAAGAACCTTCACGCCGTGATAGAAGCCCATCGGGTCTTTCCGGGCGCGATGGCCGTCTTTGACCAACTCGGCATAGGTGAACGTATTGCCTTCGAACAGGCTGAGATGAAGCACCTGAAAGGCCGTAACCAACCGATCTTTGCCTTGGTTCCGGCATCCCGTGTTCACCAGCTTCTTGCCATGCCAGATGAAGGGTTTGCATATGGGTTTACCCAAGGCGATACAATCGCCGCTGTAGGATGCGGCGATATCACCTTCGCCAGTATAGCGCTGCCTGCGCTCGCACCATTGTCCAGATTCGAACCTCTGTGGGTCAACCAGATTGATATCAGCGGTAAGCATAGACGAGCTTTTCTCCGGCGATCTCGGTTTCGGAGAAATCGGCGGCGAGGTCACGGGCGATGGAGTCGTAATCGATATGACTGGCAAGGGAGTCCGGCACTTCGCCGAACAGCCCTTCGTCCACGAAATTTTCGGCAAGCTCGCGCAGGCTTTCGACGGAATACAGATCGATCTCGATACCATCGGGATCATCAACCACATCGAAGTGGCCATAACCACAATCCCCGACCGCGATGATATATAGGTGCTTTTTCTCCTCGTCCCACGATTGAGCAGCCTCCAAAAACGCCGCAAAATTGACCTGACAGAGTTCCCAAGCCCTCGACAGCGCAAAGTCGATACGCTCACCGTCAATGAACTGGATTTCAAATTCTTCGACCCTCTGGCCGTAGGCGTTTACCGCTTTTGCGGCTTGTGCGTCGTATTGCTCGACTGTCTCGAAATAGAAGCCCGTAGCCGATATGTCGTATGGCTGGGCGAACAGCATGATGTTTGTCATTTCCCTTTTCTCCTTTGGTTGAGGGTTGCGTCTGCAACCTCTGCCCTTTGGCGAAAACGGGGTGTGCAAGCGGAGAGAAAAATCGACGGCGGGCGCAGGGCGGTAGCCTGAGCCTCGGGAGACCGTCTATTTTTATCGAAGTGCGCTGAGGGGGAGTCCCCTAAGTCTCGCGCGAGGGATTGAAGCCGAATGGCCGAGACCGCCTTGGCGGGCTTGGTTCACGAAAGCCCGGCCAGGAACGGGCGCAAAAGGACGGCTTCTGATGAAACGAAATTGGACCCAAATTCATTCACTGTTGTCTACTGTCATAGAAGAATGCCTTAGAGGTCAGCTATGGTTGGTATCAGGTGTCGGTCCGTAGTTTCTCTCGGCACTACGAGTCGCGCGTGTGAGATTTGAAATTAGTTGATTGCGTGCACTTTCAAGCGGATGAGTGCACCATGCAGAAGAGAGCCCACGGCGAATTGCTTCTTCGCGCAAGGGTGTATAAAGACTAGTGATGTAATCGAAAAAATCTTCCACCCTTTTACGCCGCAACACTAAACGCTCAACAATATTACGTGTTGAGTAAACCTCTTCAGTTTGGGCACGAAGCGTTTTCCAAGTGTCCGTATCGGCCACAAAAGTATCCATCATTACATTCTCAAGAAACATCATATCTGACGTCAGGTAACGGACGATGTACGCCCCTAAGCGGCTGACAATGTAGCTCGACTCAAATGTTGGTGGTGTATGTGACGTAGTGTGGATAAATCGAAATCGACATAAATCTTCGAGAACTCGCGCTGTCAATTCATCGCCAAAGCCCAATTGACGAAAGTTTTCCTGAATTTCTGTGCCTTCCAAATATCGGAAACTGCTATCACTACTCATATTGACAATAGCAGAAAGCAGAAAGAGTCGAAGCATTTGCGCTTCAGTTTTGGCAAGGCGACTGTCAAATGGATTCCCAACAACAGAAAATTCTTCGTGATATTGCTTTTCAGTTCCAATCATGATTGCACGAAGTGCCTCATGTTGTGGCATCACATACTTGCCGGTACTTTCATAAATGCGCAGTGCTTTACCCGATGCAGTCCACCCCGACTGAAGGAATTCACGAGTCATACGCAACGCCAATCGAATATCTGATGTTGCAAGAACGTCAATCAGATTGCCAACAGCGGAACCAAGCACCGAATTTTGAACAAGGTCAATGATTACGGAAAGATTCTCAACTTTTACTTCTGCACCATTTTCTGCAGTGAATTCGCCGTTTTTGCCTTCCAATAACTGCCGCGCGACAAAGAAGCGCCGGGCCAGTACCGCTTCTACCACCGGTGGTTCGATGCTAATTGGGTCGAAATCGAACGCATCAAACACTGGACTGTGCTTGTGTTGAATGTATGTCGCTTCGCGCATTGAACAAATTAAGCTGGCACCAACTTTCTGAGCTAAAGCCATGCTATCCGAAAAAATATTTGATTGAGTGTTTGAATTTTCAAACTGATCGATGTTATCGATCACCAGAAACACACCTCTTGTTCTCGCAGCATATGCCAGTAGTTTCTCCACATATGGAAGGCCCTTACTAAAGTCGTCCATTAGCAGTTGACTTATGCGCCGTTTTCTTTCTCCCTCATCGTCACGAAGCAAAAACAATGGACCTCGAAAAAGGGCATCAATCTCATCCTTGTAGGCATGCCTCACGCATCGCTCAAAATCGGACAGGAAAGGATCTGCGTTTATTCCTTCAAGTAGGCGTGCGATGATGAATTCGAGTGGGGACTCTTGTGGCGAGAATGGCCTGAAATCTACTTGAAACCAATGAGGGTAGGGGCGATCAGGCTTGGGCTCAAATATCGAAGCTGCGCTAACTTGGCGAGTATGATTGAGAAATGTGGTTTTGCCGGCGCCCACTTGACCCAGAACAAGCATAGCGATCGGGCGTGCACGGTTCCCTGCTTCAGTGATAATCGTCGCCACTCTTTTTGCTTCCTGGGCGCGCATCGCACGAACAGGTGCTTTTCTGGAAACCGCTTCACGCTTCGAAATATGGATGCGCACACGATTATCGAAGCGTCTGCGGTCTGGCGTCTGTACATACATTTTTGACAATAGATCGGCATCAGAGTTAACAATATCTTCTGTAAATGCTGTTACTATCGCATCCTCTATTAATGGATAAAGGCTATGTCGTGTGATTTTGGAAAATCCAGTTGGAAAAAATCGGTTGAGCCTTCGATCTTCTATTTGATTTTCTATGCGACCCAACAATTCATTTTCCAGGCTGCCATTGATAACCGCATCGCGTGATAAAAGATCGACAAACTCGGCGAAATCCGTGTCCAAAACAGATTTCAGATCTGGAAATATCACTGCGGAAGAGTCAGAAAAGCGCACTTGATCAATGCGATTGGCTGGGAAAATTATCCAGCTATTCCCATTGGTCACTATCGCGAACGGAAGAGACAGCTTGCGGGCATAGTCGCGTGCTTGGATAATTGCTTCACCGGTTGCGCCGGACATAATTTTGCCTTGTAGCCGAGTCCTTCGGGCATCAGGGACCTCGTGAAAGGCCGCGCCGACTCGTTTGGCTTCCACGACAAGCGCAGTCATTCCTGTTCGAATTGTATAATCAGCCCAAGTCGTTTTTCCATCCTCGGACACCCTTTCTTCATTGTGAACATCTGCGTGCGTCCAACCGAGAGTATGATAGAGGATGTCGGTGATTAGTTTTACGCGTGTGTCAGCTTCATTCGCATCGTGCAATATGAGGTTTTCATATTGCTCTAAGATGGAAGCAGCGGTTGGGGTGACTATATCTGGCATGATTTAATCTGACTTATCGAACTGACGGTTAGAATCCACCCTGACTTTAAACCTACCTCGACTAACGGTATAGGCCAAAGCAATGTCCTCGGATGCTGCTCGCTAGCGTAGGGAGGATGCCGTGCTAGCGCTCAATGGCCGATGGTTCACCAAGAGATTGTATGCCAGATCGTGTAGTTGTTGATGGGCTTGGTGAGCTGTGGGAAACGTGATTGATCGGCAAGACGATCTATTGACGCGAAGCGGCAACCGCGAGGGGGTAAAACGGGGGAGCGCCTAGCGTCCCCCTCGAACGAACCGTGAGGTGAGTGAGCAAGCGACCTGACGACTGTCAGGTACAGCTTGCACAACGTGCCTTTCTGGATTTCTCCAGTAGTTCATTGCCAGACCATGAAGCGCCTGTGGTTCGGCGATGCGCCTCTCTGTCTGTCCTGCAGGTTCTGGCATCGCCATTTATCAGCCTCCCCTCAGTCCTGCCCTTTACTGAGTCCAAGCCGCGTGAACCCGCGTTGGAGAGTGCTGCGAGATACGTCAAGCAAGGCCGCAACGTAACGGATCGGATACTCGGTCTCGACCATCCAATGATGCGCTTCGAGGATCGCATCATCACGCAAGGCTCGAGGTCTCCCAATGATCATTCCCCTACGCCGGGCCGCCTCCATACCTTCGCGTGTGCGGCGGGCGATGATACGTCGTTCGTACTGAGCAAATCCGGCCAAAATTGTCAGGAATAGCTCACCTTCTGCTGTTCCAGTATCGAGGCTCAGCCCGATGATCTGGAAATACACTCCGCGCACCCGCAGGGAGTCCGCAATCAGAATGGCGTCTACAGTCGATCTGAATGCCCGGTCCAAATCGAATACAACCAGGGTGTCGCCTGGCCGCAAGGAGGCGATCAGTTTGTCAAAAACCGGCCGCGCCTTGGCTACAGCTGATACGCGCTCAATGTGCAACTCATCGCACACTTCCTGAAGGCCGTTGATTTGACGGTCGGTATTCTGATCTGTCGTGGAAACGCGCAGATAGGCGTGACGCCTGGGTGTGCTTGCCATGGAGGCACCTGTGCAAAAGGGATCCCTTCTGCACTCGGATTTTGACGGCGCTGCGCCGTCCGGCTGGCCTTTTAGATTGGCCGAGTTCTGCGGTTTCGCAAGTCTAATTTCCCTTCGCTCCTCATTGATGTTATCGGGTGCAAAATCGATCCTTTATGAACATCAGAAAAGACATTGCGTTGGCAATATCGGCCTTGGCGATTGCCAGCGCTTATCCACAAAATTCAGTCGCCGAAACTTTCACGAGCCGGGAGTTTCTGACTTGGTCGAAGGAGGGACAGGCATCCTACCTTCACACCGCGATTGGAATGGCTGGGCTCATTGCAAAGCGATACGAGCCGACGAAAGGCAAATGCATTGACGATTGGTACTTCGGGGAGGTGACGCGTTCGCACGATCACATCCAGATCGTCATGCAAGAGTATCCGAATTATCATCCACTCGGCGTCGTTCTGGCAGTCTTAGAGAAGCAGTGCGGTAAGCTGCGCTAGCGCAACAAGGACCGCGCTAGCGATCACAATTTTGGCAACTCGGACGATACTGCAGCAGCAGGAGCAACTTCCGACGAAGCGCTCTCTTCCGGCGCAGCAGTAGGTTCGGGTCGGCTGCGCTCAAGCAGTTCCTGAATCTCTTCCAACTCGTCCTCGCTCAGCGGATTATCAGGATCATCAAGCCGGTCCTTGGCTTCGCCGACGGCGGCTTGATACTCGCGCCAGGCGGCGAGAGCATCCTGGGCGTCCTGAACTGCCTTCTTGCGGTCGAGATAGTCATCGTAGCTCGGGGCATCATTCGGCCAAACGATTGATGCAGCCTCCGGCGCGGCGATCTCTTGCCCGTTTTCATCGACGACGCGCCCGTCAGAGGTCCGGAACGCCATTCGTCCGTCGCCCGTGCGCGCGGCGTTGCTCTCCAGTTCGGACAACTCCGCCTCGGCGCTTGCCAACTCCTCGGTGATTGCTTCAATCCGCGCTTCGGCCTCATTGGCTGCGTCGATCACTTGCCCACGTGTCTCATTGTAGAGCGCGGCATAATTAGGGTCGCTGGCAAGCAGGGCTTCCAGCGCCGAAATCCGTGCCTCTGCTTTCCGGGCCTTTTTGGCCCGGATATCCGGGCGGCTCTCGTGATCCGCTGCGGAAGTGCGGTAGATATATCCTGATTTTGTCCCCGACAATTCGGCATTGTGGTCGTCAAGCCGCTCGTCCGCCTCTCGCGCCCGTTCCGCTTGTCTCAATGCCTTATCGTCTGCGTCCATAAACCCTCTTACTTACCAAATTATATTTTACCACTTCTGAGCGAGTACGTGCAAATTTTGACTTCTCAAACTTCGACCAAATCAAATTTACCTACGTCATGCATTCGACTGCGCCAAGATACTCCTGAATTCAGATTCCTCGAACTGCCAAATTGCCTCTCCTGCAATCGCCAAACCTCGTTCCAATTTTTCTATTCCTAATTTCCTGAATTCAGTGTTAATGGTTGATTTTCCTGCGGTAATCTCAGCGGCTCCGATACAGCATAATATACGGCCAAGATCTAGCTGTAGCTCAGTGTCGTCATTTAATTCTATTTTCTGCAATTTATAGGCTTCTTTCAAACACTCATCTGCTGCATCAAGCTTCCCGGTATTCAACGCTGCGTCACATTGGAGTCGTAGAATGTTCACCTCAAGAATCTTGCTTTCCAACCATGCATTGGGAAACACGTCAAATAATCGAACTTCTAGTGCCTGGCGAACGGCGGAAAGTGCCTCAACTAACCCAGAAAAATCGCCTTTTTCTTGAGAAAGAACATATCTATTCATGAGTGTAAATGCCAAATTATGCTGGGTATTACCCCAATTCTGCGGTGTATTATTTCGCGTCCGAAATTTCAAAGCCGCTTGACAACTTACTAAAGCCTTCTCGATTTCTGAAACGTTTTTTGTCAACATTCCTAGCTGATTACGACTTACTGTCAGATTGTTCAGGACCATTCCGAAATCGTCGGTTCGACTAGAATTCTGGAGCGCCAAACCTGCCCCATAATTGATCTGGTTCGCCCGCTTCGCGAATTTTATTGAACGCGCATCGCGAGACATCCTCGCAATACTTCGCATTGAATTAGAAAGGTTAATCGACGCCCTGGCGTATTTAATGGGAAATCGATCCTTGCCGTAAACAGCAAGACAGGCTCTTGACATTTTGATTGCCGCCAGAAAGTAACAAAGCGCTTGTTCGCCCAAATAAATGCTGCCGAGACTATTATACGCCGCGGACAGGTTCTGATATATCAATGCAGCATCAAGAATTTGACCAAGCTCCTCCCGTTCTTCAATCGCTCGGCAATACGATTCAACCACGGAAAAAAGAAGGGGGGGTCGGTCCTGAAGAGGAGATCTGCTTACTTCTAGATTGTTGATATAGCCAATATTGGTTTGGGCTTTCGCCCAATTTGATGGATATTCTTCTCTTGGCCAAAATTGTAATGCGGTCTCGTATATTTTTTTTGATTCACTAAACGCCTCTTTTCCTATATTCCCCTCATACCTAAGTGAAGCGGTTGATAATGCAGAGCCTAACCCAGTCAGATTTTCGGCGAATTCTTTAGTACGATTCAGCTTTTTATATATATCGCAGGCTGTCCTAACCGCCTGAACCGCAATAGCGCTCAACTTTTTGTCGAAAATCAAGCCATATTCGCCAGATAGTTCATCGCAAATTTCGCTGTAGGTAGAAAGAAATCCAGCATGCATAAGCGGAATGTTCGTCACATTGGGATCACCTAGTAAGCCTTCAAGCCTTCCTATTGATGAGAGTACTATATCTTTATTTTCGGCAAGCCCGGCTAATTTTGCGTACTGGTACTCGGCAATTGATAAAAAAAATTTGACACCGATTGGATTTGTAAAATCATCAACAGAAGGCTCTGCGCCTAACATCTTTTGGGTAATCTCAATAAAACTGGCATAGGCCTCTTTCTGCAACTTCTCGGACTCAAAGTCCGACCTACACGTTTTTAGCACTGCCGAAAGGTAGTCCAAGGCATAAGCCTGAACCTGATCCTCACTCGTCCCAAGTATTGCGCGCACGCGCTCAATCTTGGCCTGCAGAGAGTCTATAGTAGCCAAGGCCGTTGGTTCTGAAAAATACTCCAGAGATTCGGCGGCAGCGGACGCTTGAACGCCCACGGAGGATATCAAACCGCGCAAGTCATTGCGGTTGATGTAAAAATCTTCGTTCTTTGCCAAAAAGTCGATTACATGCACGCACTTGCTTGGGCGGAATCGTAGGCAGTGTTGATATATCAAACCGCCAATGCCTTCCCGCAAATCGGCGGCGCTTTCTTCGCTAATCAGCGCTCTCTGCGACACAGCATTCTCGAAGGTATCCAGTGCTAGCCCAAACTTATTTGAAATTAGGTAGAGCGACCCCTTTTCGGTCATTATTTCCGCCTGTTTCTCGCTCCTATGGGCCTCAGGTAAAAAGTCAATCGATGCTGACCATTGATCCAATACAACCTGTGCTTCATCGAATTGACCGTTCATAAAAAAGGTCATCGCCTCAGATATATACTTCTGCGCAATTTGATCAGATTTTTGCAAAGCCTCCCAACGACTTTGCATTTCTTGGCTTTCTATGGCTTTCTGCTTGATGAATGCTATGAGGTCTTGATCAGTTGCTGCGGGATCTTCATGACGAAAATGAAACGCAATACTTTCAATCAATTCTCGTCGTAGTCCAAACTCGTCAATGATCTGATTTGAAAATTTATTATCCAGATCACGAGAAGGCCCTTGGTATCGCAAATCCATCTTTTCGATGATTGGGGTCGTTTCAGTATCTGCGTCCGATTCTGAATGGCCAATAATTTCTATGTGTGGAAAATATTGATTTATTATCTTTGCGGCACTCACTCTAGCTGTCTCGCTTGCGTGAGGCGTCGTCATATAAAAAAGCAAGGTCAAGTATAGTTCTGTGCTTGCTATTGGAGGGTCGTTGTAAAGTGAGTGACGGAAATTTGTAAACCAAGGAATTTCGGATTCTGATAGATCGTGGTTGTCATATAAATATAGGGCGGCTTTTTTCCAACTAATGCGAAATTTTACCTGAGTTTTTTCAGTTCGAAGGCGTCGCTTGAACTCAAACTCTCGGTCGGCCAGTTCCAGTGCCTGAAATTCACGGAGTTTGATCGACATTCGCTTTTCCGTATGCGGTGTACCTCATCCAGGAGCCTAGTGTCGTCGTTGGCTTTAGTCACTATGGTTCGTTGGGTTCGATGCTGTGGGTCAACTCACCGCCATCAAAAAATACTACATCTATGACCTCACCGGTCATGTCGTCCCTGGTTATGATGCTGGGTAGCTTAGGGTTCTCGTGTCGGCCGAGTTTGCCGTCTTGATACCATTCTTCCTGGGTAGTTACGCCGGTGACAGGGTGTCTGACTATCGAGGCAGGACCGCCGGCACGATCCAGTTGTGATCCATGATACCATCGTTCAGAGACGGCAATGCCAGTGTTCGGGTCTATTTCCACTACTACAGTGTAGGTCTTGGAGTGTACTGAGCCATCCATTTTGCCTCGCTTCTTGTCGCACAATTATTATACATTCGATTAGTGTGAATTACAACTTGTGATGCGCCGCAGTCGGCTTTGGCCGATTTTGGCGGAACTTGCTTTGCCTTTTGCCCGGCCAAAACGACAATGGATTTAGTCACCTGCAACGTCCTCGACGAGGTGACAAACATGAACCAACCCATCTTTCAGTGCGCGATCTGCGATACGCCCTACCTTGAGGTGGGCGGCAAGCTGGCAGATGCGCTGTTGTGCGAAGACTGCATCTGCCGGGATGAAGTTCCCGAGAACTGGCGCTTCGAATCCATTGACGACGCTCGCTCCGCGCTGACTGTGCATGTCGGCGGCGGCGCTCTTCGGTCGCGCTGTGATGGAGGTCGGAAATGACCCCCTCACACTACAGCAACTCATTCGTGGTCAGCAGTGGCGTGAACGAACCTGACATGTCGGATCTCGTGTACGGCATCGCTGGCGAGGACAACGCCGCTGAGCGTGTTGAAACCATTGCCGGTGATACGTTCGACGCTGCGAACAGCACGGTCGGCACAAGCGAAGCGCAGGAAGCGGCACTTCGCGCCGAAGCAGATGAAGAACGCGTCCGCGCGAGGCAGGTCCGCAAAGAGCGCCGCGCCGTCCCCGAAACTACCGAAGTCGAATCCGCCGAGCGGCTGGTGAAGCCGAACTGGTGGATGCGCTGCAATGGCTTCCTTGCTCTTGCCTTCCTTCTTGCGCTGTTCGTTCCTATTCCGGCGTTGATCGCGCAGGGGATTGCTGAAAGCCAGACACTCATTCCCATTGCCCGCGACTGGCGGCTCGGCCTGCCGGTCGGCATCGCGCCTCTGGCGGGCATCATCGCCTCCAGCCTGCTGCGTCATACTCTGACCGCGCGGGCGCGCACTTCCTACGACCGCTTCATCTCAGTGGCCGGTATCGGAGCGCTCGGACTGTGGGCGGCGGGATACGCGGTGACGTTTCTTGTCCCGCTCGATGGCTCGGGAACGTTCGGGGGCAGTGCTAGTCACGTCGATCTTCGGCCCTTCTATGCGATCCACCTCGGCCTGGAGGTGATCGCGGCGCTCGGTCTGACCGCGATTGTGGAGCGTAGCTTTGCCGCTGGTCGCCGCGTGGTGCGGATCGTCAACGAAGGCGTTGATCTTCTGACCGAACGCGCCGAAGCGACTCTCGCGCGGCTGATGAGCCTCATCACCGACGCCGACACTGTGAAGGATCGCAGGGATCGCCTCGCTGCTGCGCGCAGGGCCTACATCGCCAAGCAATTGGCCTTGCTGACACGCGCGCAGATGGAACGTGCCGCTGCAATGGCTGCCGCCGCCGCCAAATCCACCCGCAACTGATAGACAAGGAGTATCCAAAATGATGACGACATACGTTCGTAATCTGCTGGGGGGCGTGGCCATTGCCGCAGCCCTTTCGGCGACCTCTGCCACCGCAGATGAATATCGCGTTGTGTTGCCGGACCACTATGACGGCGATTTGGCTGAACTCACGGCTGAACTCGGGAGCTTCTTCAACGGAAAGATCGGCCCTGGTGAAGCGTTCACTGTGTTCGACGGAACGTCGAACAAGCGTATCGCTCGTATCGATGTGCCAGATGAGGAACGCTTCCAGTATCCGCGCGCGCGGCTTCGTGCCTTCGCGGGCGAGATCGGCAAGGTCGGTCGTTTCCTGACCGCGCTCGGCAATGGGGACAAAGGGGTTCCAGGTCGGCTGGACCTTCTGTCGGTGCTGCGCGGAATCGGTGACAACCGCGTTGATCGGGACGGCCAGATGCATGTGTTGGTGCTGGGACGGCCGGTTCAGTACACCCGCGATCCTGCCTGGTCGATGATCGGCGAGAAGGGGCGGTTGCAAATCCCCAGCGATGCGGCGTTGGTCTCGGACGCCACGCGCACGCCCTATAGCGTGTCCGCGCGCAAGGATGCGCTCGCCGGGGTCAACGTTCATGTCTGTGGTGTAGGCGGTTGGAAGCTGAGCCGTCTCGACGATCTTTCGCTTCGGCATGTCTGGGGAACCTGGATTGCTGCTCAGGGTGGCGCGATGGTGACCTGGGCGCACGATCTGGCTGTGTGCTTCGAACGGTTCCGATCGGGTGTGTCAGAGGCGATTTCTGTTGCTGAACCCGACCTTACCCTGCCGCCTGCGATGTTGCGCCCGGTCTGGAATGAATCCGAACGTTTGGAAGGTAAGGAGCGTCCTGTTCCCGAGTCTTTCAACATCTTCTTCAAGAAGGATCATCCGAGCGTTCGTGGGCTGATCGTGTTCACCGGCGTCGAGTACGATCCCGCACACTATCCGTCCCGCTACGACCACGCCTGGTGCTATTTCACGAGCGCCGCAGGGCGTGATGGTGCGCAGGTGCGCGTCAATGTCGGCAAGAAGGTTTTCGCGGCCCTGCCCACCTGGCACAAGGTGACGGACCGTGCGCTGAAGGCGGCGGGCGTCAGCCGCGATGACTTCGTTCGTGCGCGCTCGGTCTGTCAGTTCCCCGTTGACGGGAGCTGAGCGACTGTGGCCGCACACAGCAACAACTCGGGCGGGCGCGTTCTTCCGGCTCTAATCGTCTGCGGCCTTAGTCTGGCCGGTTGGCGGGAACTGGGGTTCGCGCCCGCCCTTGTGGGCGGGTCTATCGACCCGCTGCCAGCGGCGGCGCTGTTCGGTCTGGTCGTGTCGGGCATAGCGCTATTGCAGATCGGCCTGCGCGCCTTCGCCGATCTCTGCGGCTACTTGAAGGCGCGCCAGCCGACGGGACGCAAGGGCAAGGCGCGGTTCGCGAAGAACCTGATGGAGGTCAGGCATGACCTGATCGATCACGGCACGGGATTGTATTTCGGTGCGAAGCACGGCACGGCGATTTTTCCGAAGCTGGAAACCGTCTCATACATATTGGGCGCGAGTGGTAGCGGCAAAACCACGAAGATAATTCTGCCCCAGATTCTTGGCCTCAAGGGCACATCAAAGATCTACTACGACTACAAATCTGACATCACCCCGCAAGTGGTCAGGGCGCTGAAGAAGCGAGGGGAATGCGTCCGCATCATCAATCTGGGCGGGTTGTATCCTGACCTGATCGGGCAAGAGAGCGACATCTACAATCCGCTCATCCTGATCCTGGAATGCTTCACCAGCGGCAGGCTGGAGGACGTGACCGATCTCGTGCGCGGCCTCTGCCTCATCCTCGATCCCGACGACAAGTCCGGTGACCTGAGCAATGCATCGTTCTGGAAGGGTAACAACCGCAGGGTGATGGGGTTCGCGACCCTTGTCGTGACCATCATCGAAGGCGATAACGCCAGTCTGGGCGCTGTCCGCCTTCTGCTGGACGACAAGCAAGCACTGCTTCGCTACGCCCTTTGGGCGGGTGGCCGGTTGAAGACGAAGACGACTAATGAGCACGGCGAGCCGGTTGAAGCTGAGGCCGAGTTCCCCCTATGGGAATCGCCGTGGGTCAAGGCGGATATCCATGATCCGCATGATATCGCCGACTTCGAGAAATTCCTGCGCGCTCTGGCGTCGGGCATTGCCGATGTGCTCGGTCAAAGTGATGGGAAGCTGGCAGACAGCATCCTGTCCGGCGCGCGCGAGTCCGCGCTGTCTTACTTCGACATCACCACGCGGGCGCACAAGGTGACCAGCGGCAAGAGCACCTTCCGCTTCTCCGATACGAAGGAGCGCGGCACAACCACCATCATCGCCATCATGCTCGATCCCAACAAGAAGGCGCAGCAGGCCGTGCTCGGTGTTTTGAACTGGGCGGCTTTGATGGAGCTGCGCGCGCACGAGAACAAGCAGAAGAAGGTCTATCTGCTGGTTGATGAGGCCGGGAATTTGCCATGGGTTAACATGACAGAGGATCTAACCACACTCAGATTTAGTAATACTATTCCTGTCTTTGCGTTCCAGAATTTCCCCGCCTTCTCTGATCGTCACGGGAAGGCGGCACTTGAGACGCTTCTGTCTGAAGCGCAGGCCGCATTGTTCCTGCCCGGCGGACAACGCAACCCTGAAACCCTCTCCATGATCCGCCGCATCCTCGGCAATAAATCGGTGATCGCGCGTTCGAACAATGCCAACGCGGCGAGCGGCGCATTCTCGATGGACGGATATTCCCTGTCCGAAGAGGGCGTGCCGCTGATGGATGAGGAAGAAATTCGCACCGCCAAACGCGGCATCCTGCTTCTGGGGAATAACAAGCCCCTTGAGGTCGATGTGCCGAGTGTCGCCGAGATGATGTCATTCAAGCGCCAGCTTGAGCGGTCACCCCATTATGAGAAGCCCTATCGCAAGCGCACGAAGCTGAGGGTGCGCCCGTACCCGCGCTCTTTCCGGTCCTGGCTCGGCGCGTTGCTGCGCGGCGGAGACACGTCATGAGACGCGGGCTTGATATGGCGGGCGCTGCGGGGCGCGGGCTGGCTGCATTTCTAGGCTATTGGCCGTGGTTGCTGGTGGCGCTGTTCTTCGCCTCGCCGGAAGGGCCGCACCTCTGGATTGCGACCAGTAAGATCAGGACGGGCGCATTCTCTCATGGCGTGACCTGCACCTATCTCGGTAGCAGGGGCTTTGTGCGTGCCTACGTACCGGACTGCCCTGGCGTGATCTGGCTGGATAGCAGGGAGTGGCGCTGATGAGCCTCGCCCGCAAAATCCTCGGCCAATGGCTGTCCACCCCGGCGTTGAGCCGCCTGCCGAACGTGCGCCGTCAGTTCGATCTGAACCGCGATCCCTACATCGCGCGGCAAATCCTCGATCAGGAGAAATCGGAGAGCCAGCGGCGCAGCGATACGGCCAGGGGCGATCAAGGACGAGGACGCCCACAAGACAAACCCGCGCCTGCTCTGAAGCCACCACCAAAGATGCGTGGCCGCGAAGAACCGCAAGGCTGGCTGACCGCGCAGCGGGATGCCGTCTTCGCCGCTGCGGCTGCTTACGACGCGGAAGTCGCGCAGCAGGCCGAGCGCACACCATCCCTCTCACGATCAAACGATATGCCCTCGCTGTAGGGCGCAACCGCAAAGGAAGGAGAACCATCATGACTGACACCACAGAGAAGACCGCGAAAGGCGAAGGCCCGATCAAGCGCATCACCTCTGAATCGTTGGCCGTCAAAATCTGGAAGCAGCCTGGCGTCGAGAACAAGCCGCCGTTCCTGACCATCACCATTGGTTCGCTCTACCGCGACAAGGAGACCGGCAAGATCCTCGAGTCCAGCTCATTGACGGTCAGTCAGATGCAGAAGCTGCCGATGATGCTGAACGAGGCCAATCTCTTCGTCAGCCAGTGGAAGGCACGCCAGAAGGATGCGCGCCAGCAGCAGGGTCACGAAGCACCGACAAAGGCCGAAGCCACCCCCAACACCGGCCTGACCGCGCAACGCGATGCGGTGATGGCTGAAGCGGTCGTTGATACGCCTGCTCGCGCTCCCGAACATTCGCCCACGCTTGATCAGTAAATACTGAACATATGAGCGGTTATTCTTGAAATATTGAACAAAATAGGATAGTATTCCTATCAATATTTTGAATAACCGCCATAGGAGGCGCAGAGAACGAAACAAAGGATATGATTATGAAGAACAAGATAATGACGGAGGGGAGGAATCAGGCGGAAGCGCCGCACCTGCAACCGCCGGGTGCGTCATGCGCCTTGAGTGATGACGAGATTAGAGAGTTCGCCGCGTATTTCGACGATGAAGACGTTACCGATGAACAGGTCGTTGAGTTCATCCAAATCTATTGGGCGTTGGCATTGGAAGTCATGGCGATGGACTTCGGTCTCCATCCTGTTCAGTTGGCCGAAATCAGCTGTGGAAAACTTGCTGAGAATGACCCTCGCTCGGCACGTCCAAGCCTGGATTCTGTATACTCCAAGGAAGGCATTATTGCCCAAAACTTCGAAGAAGCCGCCAAGCGTTCCAGCGGAAAAGCGGTTGAGGATTTGCCGCATGAATGATTTTGACACTCAGCCACACGGCCTCACAGACTGCATCATCTATACGCGGGTTTCGTCACTATCCCAGATGGAGCGAGGCCAGGGCGCGGAATCTCAAGAGGTCTTTTGCCGGAGATTCGCCGAGAGCCAGGGTTATACCGTGTGGGGCGTGTTCTTCGACAAAGGCGTTTCAGGCGCGCGACTGGATCGCGAAGGTATTCAGGATGCTCTGGCGTTCCTGCGGAAACACAAGAAACAACGCCGCTTTGTCCTGATCGTGGACGACATCTCCCGTTTGGCGCGGCATATCCGCGTACACCTTGATCTGCGAGACGCCATCGATGCGTGCGGCGCAGTTCTGGAATCGCCTTCTCGATCTTTCGGCTCTGACCCTGACGGTCGCTACTTCGAGAACATGCAGGCGCTCGGCGCGCAGCACTATCGGGACAAGATACGCGAAACGACAAAGAAGCGCCGCACCGCACGATTGATGGGCGGCTACTGGCCGTTCAGCACGCCAATAGGTTACCGCTCTGAGAGAGTTGAGGGGCACGGCAACATGCTTGTTCGTGACGAACCTCTGGCCTCAATTATTCAGGAAGCTCTGGAATCTTACGCCTCGGGACGCCTTCAGTCGCAGGCGGAAGTCGCGCGCTTTTTGCAGAGCCGTCCTGAGTTCCCGAAAAACCGTTTCGGCGTGGTCACCAACGAAGCGGCAAATAGAGTGTTGCGGCGCTTGCTGTATTCCGGCCATCTGGAGATGCCGAAATACGGCATCGACCTTCGCGAAGGAAAACATGAAGGTCTCGTCACGCTGGAAACCTTCAACCGGATACAGGCGCGTCTGGCGGGCAAGGCCTATGTGCCAGCGCGCGCCGATCTCTCGGAAGACTTCCCGCTGCGCTCCTTCGTGCTCTGCACATGCGGCAAGCCGCTGACGGCCAACTGGTCGCGCTCCAAGACGGGCGCACGCCATCCTTACTACATGTGCTTCAACAAGACTTGCGAGCATAACCGCAAGTCGATCCGGCGCGCTGATATCGAAGGCCGCTTCGAAGCGCTTCTGGAATACGTGCAGCCATCGCAACGATCCTTCGAATTTGTTCGCAAGATTCTGAAGAAGGCCTGGGACTACCACCACGAACGGGCAAAGGCGGCGAAGACCGCCATCCGGCAAAAGATTGCCGAATTGGAGCGCCAAAGCGCGACCATGCTGGATAGCATTGTGACGCTTTCGAACACGGCTGTGATCGCCCGCTTCGAAGACAAGATCGGCGCGATAGAAGCCGAGAGACTGGCGCTGGTCGAGAAACTGGAAACCAAAGGCGCTTCGCATCGCCCCTTCGAGGAAATGTTCGAACTCGCCATGCAGTTTCTGGGAAGCCCGATAAACCTGTGGAATAACAGTCAGGTAGCCGCGTTCGCAGAGAAGCGCACAGTGCTCAAGCTCACATTCGCCGAGCCATTGGTCTATGACCGTTTCGAGGGGTTTCGAACTCCGAAAACATCCATTGTTTTCAGTGCTTTGAAGGGTGGCGACATGCCAAATTTTAAAATGGCGGACAGGGTGGGATTCGAACCCACGAAGGGTTTTCGCCCTTGGCGGTTTTCAAGACCGCTGCCTTCAACCACTCGGCCACCTGTCCTGAGCGGTGATCTAGCACCGACATCCCGACCCGTCCAGCAGGTGTCTGTGCCTCCGCCAGACCGATCGAGGAACGACCCTGTGCCGGGCATCGGATTAACAGGATTTTCAGGCTTCGCGACCAGACTTGACCGATGCACGGCGCGCAGTTGGACATTTCGGGCAACGGACTTCCCGTCAGACCTCTGACAGGGGGTGCGAAGACCCTGCGTCGGCTGGACTATCATCCGAAGACCTTCGCGGCACGCGGTGCGGTCGTGCCTTTCACGACGCGCTTGCTCTCCCAGGCACGGGTGCGCCCGGCGACGCGCGACAAGGAGACCGAAGACCGCGGGATCGAGGCCCTGTTGCCCGGTTTCGCGGGCGGCACCAGCATCTATGTGACACCCCTCGATACGCTTGGCGAGGTGCTGAGCCTGACCGTTCACGATCGGGCGCTCGCGTCCCTGATCGCCGAAAGGGGCAGCGTCAGTCCGATGCAGATCCGGCGCTGCTGGACGCAGATCGCGCGCAGCGGCCTGGCCGGCTCCGGGGAAATGCAGCGGGCAATCGACTGGGAAAGGGCTCACGCGGCGGTCTTCCATGCCGATCAGACCGTGATGCTGCAGGAACTTGCGCGCTTTCACGGTCTCGCGCTGCCCGAAGGCCTGACCGGCGAGATGCTTTCGCGTTCGGGCAACGCCGTGTTCACACGTGCCGTCGAGGCCTTCGCGAAGGTCGGCGAACTGGATGGCGGCGCCATCGAACGCAACCTTGCCGAACTGGTCGAATTGCTGGCGGGCATCGGCCTGAAGCAATCACCACGCGCCGGACCCTTCCGGGATCTGGTCTGGGAGGTGGATGAACTGGCGCAGATGCTGACCATCTGGGGACGCGACACGATGGCGGACGTCGGACCGATGGCCATCTTCTGCGGAGAAGCCGCCGCCTTCTCCGCCGGTCTCGCCCGGTCCAGTCTTGCCGCCGTCGACCGGCTGACATCCGACGTGGGCCCCGTCATCGATGCGTGGCCGGAGGCGGCACCGGCTCTGAAACGCGAGATCGGGCGGCTGCACTGGCTCCTCGACGGCTGGGAGCACATGATCGGTCTCTGGAACGCGGTGATCGAAGGCCGGGCAATCGCCGAAGACATCATCCAGGAGATGACGCGAATCCTGCCGATCGTACCGCCCGATGAAACGCGGGACAGCCGATCGTGGAACAGCGTATCATCGACGACGATGGCGGTTTCGCAGCCGGTGAACGGACGGGCGGGGCGGCTCCTGCGATGACCGGCGACGCCTTGCAGCTGCCGCCGCAGGAACTGGCCGCGCGGGTTTCCCGGCTGCCGACAGAGCGCTTTCTGGAAGTCTACCGTCTCTACGAGAAGCTTGGGCGTCAGACCGATGTGATGCCTGAAATGTCGGTCCTGCGCGACCGGCTCGTGCGTCTCCGTCCGCGAAGGGCCCCGACGTTCACGCGCCTTCTGTGCATGCCTTTCGAGGATTTCATCGTGCGGGAAACGGGCGGGACGTCCGCTCCGATCAGCCGACGCCAATGCCGGACTCTTGGCCGTCTCGTGACGCGGCTCATGGGACCGACGGAAGTCGCGACCGTGCAGCGACAGCTCGCAGCCATTGATCCCGTCGCGGGCGACGATCACGCGCTTGTCGATGTCGGCGGGCGTATCTGGTCACGTGCCGCGGCCCTGCTGCGGTCCACCCGCTTCCGGCGGCGGCGCGGGCGCTCGACAGGTGCGGATTCCCTCAGGGAATCCCTGGCATTGATCATCCGTTGCCTTGAAAGCGGACGGATCATGGTGACTTTGGGCTCGGGCCTGCCGCGCGGCCCGTTGCAGGATCTGGACAGGCGCGGCAAGGCCCTGCTGTCACGAACGATCCGATCTGTCCCCGAGGATGGATTGAGTCGTCTCAGACTGCCGATGATGCTTCTGATGGGACGGCTTGAAAGTCCGGCCCGGGCCGTCAGCATACTTCAGGACAGTGAGCTTGCCATATCGCCGGCGACGCGGCGTGCGCTGCTGCACATGACCGCGGACATGCTGACCGCAGACATGGCGCAATGCCGGATCGCGCTTGAGAATTATCTTGGCCGACACGAACGCGCGCCGCTCCCCGAGCTGATGGCCCGGATTGAACCCGCCGTCCGCAAGGCGCGGGACGGAACCGGCGCGGGCGTCGGGCATGAGGCGATGACGGCTCTTCTTGCGGTATCGGCTGCCGCGATCCGTGAACGGGTGTTGAAGAGCATACCGGGCCGTCTGAAGAACACGCTCGCGCTGCTGACGGCACCCTATGTCGATGATGCTGCCGGCGATCCTGACCGGGTGCGCGCCGGGCAGCAGAGGCGCATCGAGGACATGATGGCGATGGAACACGCGCTGAGAGCCGTTGTTGCGGCCGGCCATGATGCGGACATGCTGGGTATCCAGAGCGAAGTACGGGCAGCGGTCGCGCAGGCTTCTGCAGCACTGGAACAGGCCTGCCAGGGGCTGGTTTCATCGGCCGCAATATCGTCCGGACCGGCAACCGCCGATCCCCGCGGATGCATGATGATCCTGGTTCACCTGATCGAGATCGTCGCCGGTTCGGATCGGGCGGACCGGATTCGCATTGATTGCGAAACCGTTCTTGAGCGCGCGGGGCAGCACGCGGCCTGACGAAGCTCCCTTGCGAATCCGCCCGTGTTCGTGGACTCTGGACCCGAGGGTAGCATTCATGAAACAGGCGGAACGACCTTGGGAAAACTGATCAGGCTGATGCCGTTGCTGGCAATGTTGGTGCTCGTCTCTCCCGCGCGATCGCAGGACCTGCCGGATTTCGACATCTGGCTGAACGAGGTCCGGACCGAAGCTCTGGCCGAAGGCATCAGCGCGGGTGTCCTCGACGTGGCCTTGCGCGACGTTCAGCCGGTGCGGCGGATTGTCGAGCGGGACCGCAGTCAGGCCGAATTCAAGCTGACCTATCAGATCTATGCCGACCGCCTGCTGACACCGACCAATATCCGGGTCGGCAACCAGCGCCTCAGGGAAGAGGCGGCGGTGCTCGGCGAGATCGAGAAGAAATACGGCGTGCAGCCGCGCTTCATCCTGGCGATCTGGGGCATGGAAACGCGTTATGGCGCGGTCAAGCCCACCATGCCGGTGATCCCCGCGCTTGCCACACTCGCCTATGACCGCCGCCGGTCGAGCTATTTCCGCCGGGAGCTGTTCCAGGCGCTCTGGATGCTCGAAAAGGGGCATATCGATCACGCAAGCATGCTGGGATCCTGGGCCGGTGCCATGGGCCAGCCCCAGTTCATGCCGTCAAGCTACATGGCCTACGCCCGGGATTTCGACGGCGATGGCCGGCGCGACATCTGGAACACCCGTGCGGACGTGTTTGCCTCGATCGCCAACTACCTCAAGAGCCACGGCTGGCATTCGGATCAGACCTGGGGTCGCCGCGTGCTGTTGCCCGCGGACGCCGAATCGGTCCGCTCAGCGATGCCGAAGCGCACGAAGAAGAGCGGCTGCCGGGCGATCGATGCGATGTCGGGACCGTTGAGACTGTCGGAATGGCAGGCGCTCGGTGTGCGCCGCATGGACGGACGCGATCTGCCGACCCGCGATCTGCCCGCATCGCTGGTGGAACCGGATGGACCGGGCGGGCCGGCTTTCCTCGTCTACCGGAACTACCATTCGATCCTGCGGTATAACTGTGCGCATCTCTACGGACTTACCGTGTCGGCGCTTGCGGATCAGATCGCGGCGAAATAGGGTTCATCGGGTAGGACCGATTCGCGGGGTATGACACGGTGAAGTCGCCGACCGGTATAATCCGGCTCATGGGAATACCTGCGATTGGCGCAGCACTACTGCTGCTGGGCGCGTGCACGGAAACCCAACTCGCCGTCCATGTGGCCAAGAAGGCATCCCAGGCCGCTGCGCCGTCGGCAGGCGAGCAGCGGATCCGGGCTGAGAAAGTGCGCCGGGCGAGCCTCAGGCCCTACACGATTCGCGGCGTGCGCTATTTTCCGAAGGACGACCCGTCCTACGACGAGACCGGTCTTGCCTCCTGGTACGGCGAGCCCTTCCACGGGCGCGCCACCGCGACCGGCGAGATTTTCGACATGAACCGCGTGTCGGCCGCGCACAAGACCCTGCCGCTGCCCGCGACCGTCGAGGTTACCAATCTGGAGAACGGGCGCGTTCTGACCATTCGTGTGAACGATCGGGGACCTTTCGTAAAGGGGCGTATCATCGATCTGTCGCGCCGTGCCGCACAGCTGCTGGGTTTCGAGAAGCAGGGCGTCGCGCGCGTCCGGGTACGGCTCGATTCATCGGCTGCGGACGCGTTTGTCATGCGCCCGGCACCGATAACGAAGACCGAGCGGAAGCTGGTGAAGGCCGCGCCGCGCTCGGATGTCGCGGTCGCCGCGCTGCCGCCGCCGACAAGCACGGCGGGGCAGGCGGCGGTGTCCCAGTCGACCCCGGTGATCGCCAGGCCGGATCCGGCAGTGGTCCGTGCGACTTCTCCGGCGCAGCCGGTGTTCAGCCGTCCCGTGCCGGATACGAAGCTGTTCGTTCAGGCCGGGTCCTTCAGCGATTTCCAGAACGCCCAGAGGCTGCGTGCGCGTCTGGTGGCGCTCGGCAATGTCAATGTGAACCATGTCGTCGTGAACAATCGCGATTTCTACCGGGTCCGTGTCGGGCCGATCGCGGATGTGGCGGCGGCCGACCGGACACTTTCGCGGGTTGTCGCTGCCGGATCGGATGACGCGCGGATCGTAGTGGAATAGACTGCTGGCGTTTTGTTCACGTCAGACAGGTGCGTTCTTCATGCCGCGTTTCGTTTATCTTCTCATATTCCTCACGTTCGGGCTTTCGGCGGGCGCGGCAAGGGCTGCGGACTTCGAGACCAACGCCACCCACGCCATCATCATCGAGGCGGAAAGCGGTCGCGTCCTGTACGGAAAACAGATCGACGACCCGATCCCCACGGCCTCCATGAGCAAGATGGTCACGGTCTACATGCTGATGGAGGAACTGGCGAAGGGTACCCTGACCGAAGACGATACGTTTACCGTCAGCGAGAAGGCCTGGCGCAAGGGCGGATCGAAGATGTTCGTCGAGCTTGGCAAGCAGATCCGGGTGGGGGACCTGTTGCGCGGCATCGTCGTCCAGTCCGGCAATGATGCGAGCATCGTGGTGGCGGAAGGCCTTGCCGGCACGGAGGAGGCGTTTGCGGAAAAGATGAACGAACGTGCGCGGGAACTGGGTTTGACGGATACGTTGCTCAAGAACGCGACCGGCTGGCCCGACCCCGAACACCGGATGAGCGTGCACGATCTGGCGCGGATCGCCCGGCTCACCATCCTGAACTTCCCGCAGTACTACCCGATCTATGCCGAGAAGAGTTTCACCTATCACGACATCAAGCAGGGCAACCGGAACCCGGTCCTCTACAAGTTCGCCGGTGCCGATGGTCTGAAGACCGGCCATACCGAAGAAGCGGGCTATGGTCTTACCGCATCCGCAGAGCGGGATGGCCACAGGCTGATCGCCGTGATCGCCGGCCTGGAAAGTTCACGTGTGCGCGCGACCGAGTCGGTCCGGCTGCTGCAGTGGGCCTTCCGGACCTTCCGCAATCATCGCCTGCTGTCCGAAGGCGAGGTTCTGGACAAGGCCGAAGTATGGCTGGGCGAGAGCACCCACGTTCCGCTCGTAGCCGGAGAGGACGTCAATTTCACGATGGATGCCGAGAGCCGGAAGGGCATGACCGCTCATCTGGTCTATGAGGGTCCTGTGCCCGCGCCGATCCGGAAGGGGGAAAAGATCGCCGAACTGGTGATCCGCGTGCCCGATGCGGATCCCCTTCGCGTGCCGATGCTCGCCGGCGCAGATGTCGGGAAACTGGGCATCACGGGCCGGATCGCTGCCGCTCTGGGTTATCTGATTTTCGGAGGCAGCTAGGGTGCGCGCAGCGCATGCGGGCATCTTCATCACCTTCGAGGGCGGCGAGGCTGCCGGCAAGACAACGCAGATCGGAATGCTGGACGCTTACCTGAAACGGGCAGGGCACGACGTGGTCCTCACGCGGGAACCGGGCGGCACGCCGCTGGCCGAGCGCCTGCGCGCGCTTCTGCTGGACAGCTCGATCGAGATGGGGGCCATGGAGCAGGTGCTGCTGTTTCAGGCCGCACGGCGGAACCACGTCGATCAGGTCATCGCACCGGCCCTGCGGCGCGGGGCTGTCGTCCTGTGCGACCGCTTCAGCGATTCGACCCTCGCCTATCAGGGCGCGGCAGGCGGCATAGACATGTCGATAATCCGCCAACTCCACACGCTCGCACTCGACGGGTTCATGCCGGATCTGACACTGATCTTCGATCTTCCGGTCGAAGAGAGCCGGACGCGGATTGCGCAGCGTGCAGAGGCGACCGACCGCTTCGAGCAGGAACAACTCGCATTCCATGAGCGGCTTCGCGCGTGTTTTCTGGACATCGGAACCGCTGAACCGGAGCGGTGCCGGATCATCGATGCGGGCCACGACGTCGAGCACGTCTGGGCCAGCATCGTGGCCGAAGTGGACGGCTTTCTTGCCGCGCACGTGACTTCATGAAGGCGCCATCCCCAGCCGCGACCGACGCCCCGGAGCGACCAGCTCCCGATGAGGTGGCGGAGACGTTGCATCCGTCGGCAAATCCGTCGCTGACCGGGCACGCACGCGCCGAACGTTTTCTGGCCGCGACGCTCGCGGGCGGTTCCCTGCACCACGCATGGCTGTTTGCCGGACCGCCGGGCATCGGCAAGGCGACGCTAGCCTACCGGTTCGCACGGCGGTTGCTGTCCGACACGCATGATGCCGGTTTTTTCGGTGCGCAATCCGAAGACCTCTTCGTCGATCCGGACACTGCCGTGTTCGCGCAGGTCGCCTCGGGCTCACACCCCAACCTGCTGCGGCTGCGGCGGCAATGGGACTTCAAGACGAAGAAATACCGTTCCGGCATACTCGTGGACGATGTGCGGCAACTCACTGGTTTCCTGGGACAGCGCGCCAACCGCCGGGGTCGCCGCGTGGTCATTGTGGATGCCGCCGATGACCTGACCGGGCAGGCCGAGAATGCCTTGCTGAAACCGCTCGAGGAGCCGCCGGCCGATACGATCTTCCTGCTGATCAGCCATCAGCCGGGCGCGCTGCTGCCGACGATCCGGTCCCGATGCCGTCGCCTGGATCTCCGCTCGCTGTCCCCTGACGACGCACAGGCGGTCGTGCAGCGCCAGAGCCCTGAGCTGGATGCCGAACAGGCATCTGTCCTGTTGTCGCTGAGCGAACAGTCGCCCGGCGCGGCGCTGCGCCTGCACCAGGCCGACGGTATTGTGCTGTATCGGGAAATGATCTCGTTGTTCACGAAGGCACCCGCCATCCCCCGCGAAGCCGCGCAGAAACTCGCCGCCAGCATGGAGCGCGGGGCCGACGCCGAGCGTCGTTTCGCGCTGTTCTGTGCCCTGTTCGAAGGGCTGCTGCGGCGTCTCATCGCGACATCCGTGGTGCCGGAGAACGCCGTGCTGCCGCCCGATCCGGGCGAGGGGAGGCTGGCCGAAAGGCTGGCAGGTCGCGGCCTTGATCAATGGTTCGACTTGTGTGACAACCTGCAGCGCCTGAGGGAACGTACCGAAACCGTGAATCTGAACCGCAAGGCCGTTACCCTGACCCTCGTTTCCGCGTTCGAGGATGCCGCGCGCAAGGCGGCCGCCTGACGCCTGCCGGAGCCGGAAAAACACCATGTCGGACGCAGACACGCGCAAGCCCAGCTACTACATCACGACACCGATCTACTACGTCAATGACAGGCCCCATATCGGTCACGCCTATACGACGCTGGCCTGTGATGTTCTGGCGCGTTTCAAGCGGCTGGACGGCTACGACGTGCATTTCCTGACGGGCACCGACGAGCACGGCCAGAAGGTGGAAAAGTCCGCCGAGGCCGCCGGCATCGACCCCTTGAGCTTCTGCGATCGGGTCTCCCAGAACTTCCGCGACATGATGCCGGTCCTCAAAATCTCGAATGACGATTTCATCCGGACCACCGAACAGCGCCACGTCGACAGTGTGCAAGCGCTGTGGCGGAAGCTGAAAGAGGCCGGCGACATCTACCTCGGCAGCTATGCCGGATGGTATGCCGTGCGCGACGAAGCCTTCTACGGCGAAGACGAACTGACCAGAACCGAGGACGGGCGGCGCATTGCGCCCTCGGGCGCCGAGGTCGAGTGGGTGGAGGAGCCCAGCTATTTCTTCCGGCTCTCCGCCTGGGGAGACCGGCTGCTGGCCTTTTACGACGACCATCCGGATTTCATCTTGCCGGCCGCGCGCCGGAACGAAGTGGTCAGCTTCGTCAAGTCGGGCCTGCGCGACCTCTCGATCTCGCGTACCAGCTTCAACTGGGGCGTGCCGGTTCCGGACGATGAAGATCACGTTATGTATGTTTGGCTGGATGCGCTGACCAACTATATCACCGCCATCGGGCATCCCGAGACGGGCGAGGGGGACTACCCGCGCTACTGGCCCGCCGACGTGCACATGGTGGGCAAGGACATTCTCAGGTTCCATGCCGTCTACTGGCCCGCATTCCTGATGTCGGCCGGCCTGGAGCCGCCGAAGCGGGTCTTCGCCCATGGCTGGTGGACCATCGAAGGCCAGAAGATGTCGAAGTCGCTCGGCAATGCGGTGGCCCCGGAGGAACTCGTGGAAACCTACGGTCTGGACCAGACCCGCTATTTCCTGCTGCGCGAGGTGCCGTTCGGCAACGACGGCGACTTCTCGAGATCGGCGATGGTGCACCGGGTCAACGGCGATCTCTCCAACGACCTGGGCAACCTGTCACAGCGTGTTCTTTCCATGGTGCACAAGAACTGTGATGGCGCGATACCGGTGCCGGGTGAATTCACGTCAGATGACCGCACGCTGCTCGAGAAGGCCGATACAGCGATCGGCCGGGTGCGCGCGGCGATGGATGACCAGGCCCTGCACCGTGCCCTCGGCGAAATATGGGACGTGATCGGCGACGCCAATCGCTACGTCGATGCGCAGGCGCCCTGGGCACTGAAGAAGCAGGATCCGGAGCGGATGAAAACCGTTCTGTATGTGCTTGCGGATCTGATCCGCCAGGTTGCGATACTGGTACAGCCGGTCATGCCGGATGCGGCCGATGCGATGCTGGCCCAGATCGGCGTCCCCGGGGATCAGCGCGCGTTTCAGGCGCTTGGCAACGCCGGGCGCCTTTCGGGCGGTACCCCGATTTCCAAACCCGTGCCGATCTTTCCGCGCTATCAGTTCGAAGACGGCGACGCATAGGGAGAAACTTCGTGGGCGACGGCAATACGGTCAGCGCAGGCAGGTGCTTTTGCGGCGCGGTGCGGTTCGAATTCACCGGGCAGCCGAAGTGGGTGATCCACTGTCATTGCGAGAGCTGCCGCCGGGCGGTGTCTTCCCCGATGACGACATGGCTCGCGGTTCCCAATGACCGGCTGACGTGGACGGGTTCGGCGAGATCCTACGTGTCGTCACCGGGCGCGCTGCGCAAGTTCTGTGGAAACTGCGGCGCGCAGGTCAGTTTCGAACATGAACGGTTTCCCGACGAGACCCATCTGTATGTGGCGTCGATGGACGATCCGGGGGCATTCAGGCCGTCCCGGCATGTCTTTTTCGAGGAACGGCTGCCCTGGATGGATGTGCACGACGACCTGCCGCGTTTCCTGAAGGGTTCCGGGAAAGGTGCGCGGCCTGATCTGCATGGTCCAGCGACGGAGTCCTGATGTGCTGATCGACAGTCATTGTCACCTCGACTACCTGCAGCGCGACGGCGATCTCGATGAGGTCCTGTCCAGGGCGCGTGCGGCCGGCGTCTCGCCGATGCTCACGATCTCGACCAAGCTGCGTGAGTTCGATCTTGTCCGTTCGATCGCAGAGGCGCATGCAGATGTCTTCTGTTCCGTGGGCGTGCACCCGCACGAGGCTGAGTCCGAACCGGAGACCACCACCGATCAGCTGGTTGCCCTGGCCGCGCACCCCAAAGCCGTCGGCATCGGCGAAACGGGTCTGGATTTCTTCTACGAACACAGTCCCCGCGATGTTCAGGAAACCGTCTTCCGTGCCCACATCGCCGCGGCCAGAGAGACCGGCCTGCCCGTGATCGTCCACACCCGCGACGCCGAAGAGGAAACCATCCGGATCCTGCGCAACGAGATGGGGAAGGGGGCTTTCCCAGGCCTCATCCACTGTTTCAGCGGGACACAGTTTCTGGCTGATGCTGTTCTGGAACTCGGGCTGTATATCTCGATCTCCGGGATCGTGACGTTCAAGAAGGCCGATGACTTGCGCGAAGTCGTGGCGACCGTGCCGATTGATCGCATCCTGGTCGAAACCGACAGTCCGTATCTCGCACCGGTCCCGCATCGCGGCAAGCGCAACGAACCGGCGTTCTCCGCCCATACGGCGCGCCGGGTGGCCGACCTGCTGGGGCTGGAGATCGCGGAGCTCGAAGCGGCGACAACCGACAATTTCCGGCGGCTGTTCTCGAAGGCGGAGTTCTGAGATGCAGGTGACCATCCTGGGATGCGGCAGTTCGGGCGGGGTACCCCGGATCGGCAACGACTGGGGGGCGTGCGACCCGTTCGAGCCGAAGAATCGACGGCGCCGCTGTTCGATTCTGGTGAAGGATGCGGACAGTACCGTATTGATCGATACGTCGCCTGACATGCGTGAACAGCTGCTGGACGCGGGCGTCACGGATCTGGCGGGCGTTGTCTGGACCCACGATCATGCCGACCAGACGCACGGACTGGATGACCTGCGTGCGCTGGCCATCCGGCACCGGCGGCGGATCGATGTCTGGGGCGATGCGGAAACCCTGCGCCGCCTGAAAGCCAAGTTCGGTTACTGTTTCCCCGAAGGAACCACGGGGGCCTATCCGGCCATCCTGAAGGATCATCTGATCGACGGACCGTTCCGAATCAATGACATGCACATCGTTCCGTTCGAGCAGGATCACGGCACCATGAAATCGCTCGGTTTCCGGATCGGTCCGTTGGCCTACGCGAACGATGTGGTCGAGCTCGACGATCGCGCGTTCGAGGCGATGGCCGGCGCGCGGGTCATGATCGTCGATGCGCTGCGCTACACGCCACATCCGACGCACGCGCATCTGGATCGCGCGCTCCAGTGGATTTCACGGGTCCAGCCAGAACGCGCCGTCCTGACGAACCTGCATGTGGATCTGGATTACGAAACCCTCCGGGAAGAACTTCCCGCGGGCATCGAGCCGGCCTACGACGGCATGGTGCTGGACATCTGAAGCCGGACCCGGGCATCGTCTGCCAGTGCATCCTGTCCTGATACCACAGGACCATGCCATGCCGGTTGCATGACCCGCGTCGCAACCGGGCCTCATAAAGACATCTGCTCAAAATATTCCATAATATATATTATACGATATATGTGACGCACGAACGAGGCATGTGGAACCATTCAGCCTCCTCTCGCCTGCCTGACACATCATTAAGGTGATTTCGAACAGGCTCACAGGTGTTGCGCGCGGCCCTGCGTCTGTTCGCGTTCACACACGTGAACAGCTTCTGAGCAGCCGCGTATTCCCCCGAGGGCTTTGGCGAGCGGGCACTTGCGTCCTGGTCGTTGCGGTCTGGGGGTGTTGTGTTTGGGTTATTTTTGCATTGGAGAGGGT
>NZ_JBLXDV010000009.1:0-193510 GCF_048263705.1 Minwuia sp.
ATCAGGACCTTCTCGCCGTTCGGTCCCACCAGAACAAGGTCCGGGCCCGAACGGACGTAGTCCGCCGTCAGCAAAAAAGCACCGTTCCCGCCAATCCCGTCAACCACAAGGCTGTCAACGCCCGACGCGTCCAGAACAGCAGCAAATTCCTGCTGACCAAACCCGTCAGACAGACGCGGTGGTAATTGGTCCCTCGTCATGTTCCGGCACTCCCGACGGACACGACCGAAAAAGGCCGCGCCTTGAGTCGGATCCCCATTTACTCAACCAGATCCGTCCCCCAACGGACCGTCGCACGCGTACGCTACTCTTCAAGTCGCAGACGCCATGCGGCTGTTAAACAAATATCAACAGATTCATGGCAACGACCCACGACAACGCCGCATAGATAGACCTTAAAGTCTTCATTTTTCAATCTGATTCGGGAATCGGCAGGACGGAAAAACAGGCCCTTCAGCCAAATCCGTAGCCGTGCTCACACATGCCGCCGGGGTTTCCGGTACATGACTACCACGCCTCGCAAAAGCGACGGACACGGGGAACGGACACGCCTCGGAAAAGAAAGGCGACATACCGCGATCCGAACCGCTCGTGCGCGCCTCGGACCGGCTGTCAGTCCTCCTCGGGACGGCCACGCATCATGCGCAGCGGGTCATAGGTCTGCACCAGATCACCCTTCTGGTTGTAGACCTTGTTCAGCGTGCGAACGAGGGCGCGGTTGCCCTTCTTCGCCGGCTTGATCTCGGTGACCTCGCCCTCGACGTGGATCGTGTCGCCCGCGAAGGTCGGTCCGTCCACATTCAGGCTGCAGTTCAGGAAGGCCAGTCCGGTCCGCGCGATGGTGGACGGGATGACCAGCCCCTCGGCCAGCGCGAAGACGAGCGAGCCCGGGGCCAGCCGGCCTTCGAAGTTGGTATGCTCTTCCAGGTACCAGTAGCTGGTGAACAGTTCCTCGGTCATGCCGGACACGCCGACGAAGTTCATGATGTCGGTTTCGGTGATGGACCGCGTCAGCGTCTTGAACTTCCAGCCGACCGACCAGTCCTGATAATAGAATCCATGTCCCAGAAGCTGCATCAGATCGCCCTCTCCTTCTTGTCGATCGCGGCACCCGCCGCGATCATCGCATCGATTGTTTCAGCGTCGTAGCCGAGTTCGGCCAGCACTTCGCGCGTCTGTTCGCCCTGGTGGGGCGTGTGGCGGCGGATGCTGGCAGGACTCTTCTCGAAATTCACCGGATATTTCATCGACCGCAGTTCGCCCTCGGTCGGATGGTCGTAGTTCTTCCAGAACCCGACTTCGGTCAGATGCCTGTCGGTCAGCAGTTCTTCCGGCGTGTTCACGCGGCTGCAGGGAATGCCGTGCGGTTCCAGCGCCGCCAGCCATTCATCGGTCGTCAGCAGCCCGCACAGTTCCGACAGCGTCTGATAGACCTTGTCGACGTTGGCCTGCCGCGCCGCGAACGAGGTGAACATCGGATCTTCGGCCAGATCGTTGCGACCCGCGGTTTCGAACACCACCCGCCACTGCCGGTCGTCATAGGGCAGGATCGCAACCCAGCCGTCCTTCGACGGGTAGGGCTTCCGCCATTGCGACAACAGCCGCACATAACCGGTCGGCCCCGTCGCGTCGGCGAAGGTCGCGCCGTCCAGATGCTCGATCAGGTTGATGTGCACCATGGTGTCGAACATGGGCACCTCGACGAACTGGGCCTCGCCCGTGCGTTCCCGGTGCAGCAGGGCGGTGACCACCGCGTTGGCCGCCATCAGGCCCGTTGTCTTGTCGGCCTGAATGAAGCCGACATAGCGCGGCTGATCCATCAGCCAGCCCTGGATCTGTGCGCCGCCCGACGCCGACTGGATGATGTCGTCGAAAGCCGTCTTGTGACCGTAGGGACCGCTTTCGGAGAAACCGTAGCAGCCGACATAGATCAGGTTGGGGTTGACCGCCTTCAGATCCTCGTAGGCGATGCCCAGCTTGCGCACGGCCTGCGGGCGCAGCGCGTGGATGAAGACGTCCGCCGTCTCGATGACCTTCATGAAGGCTTCGAGACCTTCCTTCTGCTTCAGGTCCAGCGAGAGCGACCGCTTGTTGCGGTTGCAGTTCAGAAAGGCCGAGGCCATGCCCGGGTGCCGTCCCGTACCGATCGCCCGGCACAGGTCGCCCGCCGGTTCCTCGATCTTGATCACGTCCGCGCCCAGATCGCCCAGCATCTGGGTCGCCAGCGGGCCCAGAATGATCCGCGTCAGATCGACAACGCGATAGCCCTTCAACGGACCGTTGTTCTCGGTTTCAAGTGGCAATGATTCGTCCTCGATTTCCAGGGTATGCGAGCGTTCGGTGTCCATATGCAGGGCATTCGATTCTTCCCCCCTTGAGGGGGAAGTGGCCGCGAAGCGGGCGATGGGGGGTGAAGCCGAAGGCTATCTTCCCCGGCGCCGCGTTTTCGGCTTTGCCGAACTCACCCCCGCCCCGGCCCTCCCCCCTCAAGGGGGAGGGAGAGAGATGTGACACAATCTCCACTCTCAATAGCTCTTCGGCAGCCCAAGCTTGCGCTCGGCGATGTGGCTCAGGATCATCTGCATCGACACCGGCGCGATGCGCGCGATCATGCTTTCGCGCATCAGGCGCTCGACATGATATTCCTTGGCGTAGCCCATGCCGCCGTGGGTCAGCACCGCCTGCGTCGCGGCCTTGAAACCGGCCTCGCCGCCCAGGTACTTGGCCGCGTTGGCCTCGGCGCCGCAGTCCATGCCGCGGTCGTACTTATCCGCCGCCAGCATGCACATCATGTAGGCCGCCTCCAGTTCGGTCCAGTTGACCGCCAGCGGATGCTGAATGGACTGGTTCATGCCGATCTGACGGCCGAAGACGACACGCTCGTTGGCATAGTCCACCGCACGGCGCAGCGCATTCTGGCCGATGCCGACACCTTCGATGCCGACCAGAACGCGTTCGGGATTCAGGCCGTGCAGCAGGTAGTAGAAACCCTTGCCTTCCTCACCGATCAGATCCTCTTTCGGGATCGGCAGGCCATCGATGAAGACGGCGTTCGAATCCACCGACTTGCGGCCCATCTTGGGGATCACGCGCGCCTCGATATAGTCGCGGTTGAAGTCCGTGTAGAACAGCGAGATGCCCGCCGTCTTCTTGTCTGACTGGTCCTTCGGCGTGGTCCGCGCCAGCAGCAAGATCTTGTCGGCCTCCTGTGCGGTCGAGGTCCACATCTTGCGGCCATGGACGATGTAGTTGCCCTTGCCGTCCTTTTCCGCCTTCGTGCTGATCGAGGTCGTGTCGAGACCTGCATCGGGTTCGGTGACGCCGAAGCAGACCTTCTGCTCGCCCCGGATCAGCGGCGGCAGATGGCGCTCCTTCTGTTCCTGCGTGCCGGCAACGACCAGCGGATGGGGGCCGAAGATGTTGATATGGATGGCCGAAGCAGCGCTCTGCGCGCCTGAGGAATAGGCCACCTGATGCATCATGATCGCGGCTTCGGTGACGCCGAGACCCGCGCCGCCGAACTCTTCCGGCATTGCGATGCCCAGCCAGCCGCCGTCGGCCATGGCCTTGTGGAAATCGTGCGGAAACTCGCCGGTTTCATCGCGGTCCAGCCAGTAGGCATCGTCGAACGGCTCACAGATCTTGGCGACCGCGTCGCGGATCGATTCCTGTTCCTCGGTCAGTCGGAAATCCATCGTCTACTCCCCAGTAAATTCGGCGTACCCTATCGTACCGCTGCACGCGATAGAAGTACGAACGGTACCCCTGCGGCGACGAGGATAACAGCGCCGACGTAGAACAGCGCCGCGTGCCCGTCGGTCGCATCGTGGATGAAGCCACCGATCCAGGCGCCCAGCCCGCCGCCCGCGCCGCCGAAGGCCAGAATGGCACCATAGATGCGCCCGAAGGCCGGCCCCTGGAACGTCCGGCTGACGACGGCGGAGACCATGGGGCCGCGGCTGCCGAGCGTCAGGCCGAGACAGATCGCGGAACCATACAGAACCGGCTCGATGAACAGGTCCGGCAACGTCAGAAACCCGGCATAGGAGATCAGCGTCAGACCGTAGGACAGGGTGGCCGCCCGCAGCATGCCGAACCGGTCGGCGATCAGGCCGAATGCGATCATCCCCACCGGCGCCAGCGCACCTGCGACGCCATAGATCGACGCGGCTTCCAGTGGCGGGACGCCCAGCACCTGAAAATAGTCCACCAGTTGGGTGACGGCGACGTAGATGCCCATGCCGGTGATGGCGTAGATCCAGGACAGTGCCCAGAACCGCCAGCCGCGCACGGCCTCGCGCAGTGAGCCGTAGCGGACCTTGCCGACGCTGGTCGAGGCTTCCGATTCCCGCACCGCCGGGTGGCCTTCCATGTAGCGGTTCCAGGGTGCGAAGATCGCCACCGGAAGCACGATGGCGAGCCCGATGACCGTAAGCCACTGGTACGCCCCCTGCCAGCCGAACGAGTCCACCAGCAGTTGCGTCACCGGTGAAAACAGCAGCACGCCGATGCCCATCGACGAATGCACCAGCCCCAGCGCGGTCGCGCGGTTCCGGTCGAACCAGCGGCTGACCAGCGCGGCATGGATGACCGTGCCCAGCAGCGCCGTCGACGTGCCGACCGCGATGCCGTGACCGAGGTAGAAGCTCCACAACCCCCAGTCGGTGCTGGCCAGCATCATGCCGGCCGCGGCGACCGAAATGCCCAGCAGGAAGACCGGGCGCGGGCCGGCGCGGTCGAAGATGACGCCCGCCAGCGGGGCACCCAGGCCCCAGCAGACCATGGCGATGGCATAGATCGCCGTCAGCTCATCTCGCGACCAGCTGTGGCTCAGATCCAGCGGACGCAGCATGACCACAAAACTGTCGAACAGCCCGCGCCCGGTCATGCCGAGCAGGAAACAGAAGAACAGGACGCCGGCGGCGTGCAGGCGGTGGCCGGTCATTGATTTTCGCCCCGCACGTGTCTCCGCGCTCTCCTCTTTCCCCCTTGAGGGGGAAGTGGCCGCGAAGCGGTCGATGGGGGGTGAAGCCGAAGGCATACTGCGCAGGATAGGCCGCCTGTTCGGCTGCGCCGATTCACCCTCACCCCGACCCTCCCCCCTCAAGGGGGAGGGAGAAAACGTGCCAACTCAAAAACAACTTCACGATGAAAGTCCCTACGCCGCCTGATCCAGCAGGCCCTCAAGCGTGCGCAACAGCTTGCGCGGCTGTTCGAACATCATCATGTGGCCGCAGTCCTCCAGCTGGACGACCTGGGACCCGTCGATCATGGCCGCGGTCTTCAGGCCCAGCTTCATCGGCGTCATCTGATCGTTCTGCCCCAGAACGACGACCGTCGGACAGGTGACCGCCGCGGCTGCCTTCTCGCCGCCGGTGTAGGCCGCGCAGATCGAGAGGCATTTGTGCATCACGCCCGGCTTCGCCTGCGCGATGACCTGCGTGTCGGTGCCGACCATCCAGAGGCCCGGCACGTCGAAGCCGCCCAGATGCGCCCTGCGTCCGTGCGCCCAGTCGTTCATCAGGCCGATGGCCAGCGGCAGATCGTCCTTCGCGGCGGCCAGGAACGCATCGTTCACGCCCAGCGGATAGCAGACGCCCAGCAGTCCCAGCGCCCTGATCCTCTCGGGCCGCTGCCCCGCCGCCTCGATCGCGATCAGCGCGCCCATGGAATGCCCGATCAGGGCCGCTTCCTGCACCTTCAGGGTGTCGAGCACCTTTTGGATCCAGGCCGCATAGTCCTCGACGCTGTCCATGACCTCACCCTCGGTCTCGCCGCACCCGGGCAGATCCAGCGACAGGACCGACTTGCCATGGTGTGCGAGATAGCGGGTCTGCAGGGTCCAGGCGAGGTGGCTCATGGCGGCGCCATGGATCAGGACAACAACGTCTCCGTCGGCATCGAATTCCTTGCCGCCGGTGTGCGCGTAGACGGATTTGCCATCGACTTCGAATTTCATGGTCTCACTCCGCCGCCGCTTTGAGCACTTTCTGGCTGGCGCGCAATGCGCCCTTCAGATCGTCGATCAGGTCATCCACATCCTCCAGGCCGACCGAAAGCCGGACCAGATCCTCGGACACGCCTGCAGCCTTCAGCGCGGCGGCATCCATCTGCTGGTGCGTGGTCGTGGCGGGGTGAATGACCAGCGATTTCGCGTCCCCGACATTGGCCAGGTGCGAAAAGATTTTCAGGTTCTCGATGAAAACCCGTCCCGCCTCGCGCCCGCCGTTCACGCCAAAGCTGAAGATCGCCCCGCAGCCCTTGGGCAGCAGTTCCTTCGCCCGCGCGTGATCGGGATGGCTTTCCAGCGTCGGATAGGACACCCAGCCGACCGCTTCATGGCCGTCCAGGAATTCGACGATCTTCTGAGCGTTCTCGACATGGCGCGGCATGCGGACGTGCAGGGTCTCGACGCCCTGAAGCAGGTAGAACGCATTCTGCGGCGACAGGCAGGCCCCGAAGTCGCGGACGGCCTCGCCACGCACACGCATCGCAAACGCCGCCGGGCCATATTCTTCCCAGAAGTTCAGACCGTGATAGCCTTCATAGGGCTCGGTCAGGGTCGGGAACTTGCCCGACGCGCCCCAGTCCATGCGTCCACCGTCGACAACCACGCCACCGATGGCCACGCCATGTCCGCCCAGGAACTTGGTCACCGAATGCATGACAATGTCTGCACCATGCTCGAATGGTCGGAACAGGTACGGCGTCGCAAACGTGTTGTCGATCATCAGCGGCAGGCCGTTTTCGTGCGCGATGTCGGCGACAGCGGGGATATCCATGATCTCAAGACCCGGATTGCCGAGGGTCTCGCCGAAGACGAGCCGCGTTTCGGGTCGGATGGCCTTCGCGAAGCCTTCCGTGTCGCGCGGATCGACGAAGGTCGTCGTGATGCCGAAGCGGGGCAGCGTGTGATGGAACATGTTGTGGCTGCCGCCGTAGACCGACGCGGAGCTGACGATGTGACCGCCCTGGCCCATCAGAGTCGAGATCGCCGCGAACAGCGCCGCCTGTCCGGATGCCGTGCAGACCGCGCCGACGCCGCCTTCCAGGGCGGCCAGTCTCTCCTCAAGCACGGCCACGGTGGGATTGGAAATCCGTGAGTAGATGTGCCCCGGCGTTTCCATGTTGAACAGGGAAGCCGCGTGATCGACATCCTCGAACACGTAGGACGTGGACATGTAGATCGGCTGGGCACGCGCGCCCGTCGTCGGATCGGGATGCTGTCCCGCGTGCAGCCCCAGCGTATCGAATTTCGGATATTTCGGTTTCATCGGATTTCCCCCCAGCACGGTGCTCACGACGCTAGCAGCGGTGCGCGGTGCACAAAAGAAAAACCGCGCCCTGAAACCGGACGCGGCCTTCTTCGGTATCCCCCTTGGGTCAGCGCTTGAGCGCCATTTTTAACCCAGCCATCCCTGTCAACTCGGCTGTGCGGCGCGGATTAAGGACGGACTCGGAACGACAGTCAAGCGGGTGAGCTGTTTTTTTACGCGGCTGAGTAAATTTCATCCGGCTTCCGGATCGGAAGCCAGGCAGCGTGAAAACCGGGGCTGGAAAAGAGTTCGGCCGCTCCGAGGGGAGGAAGGAGCGACCGAGTTCGACAGGGAGGGAGAAAGACATTCAGTCTCTCAGACCCTTCACGATAAGGGCCGACCGTTAACAAAGATTAAAGGACGGCGATCTTTTTCAGCGTTTGAACACGGCGTCCGCCGCGCTCAGGTGGGCGGTCTTGCGTTCGATCTCCGCCCTCAGCCGGTCGATCTCCGCCTCCAGTTGCACGATGCGCTCGCGGATCTCCTCGACCGAGACATCGTCCAGATCGCGTTCCGCGAAGAACTTGTCCCGTGCGCGTTCATCGTCGTCCATTTCGCACTCCTTGCTTGCCGGATGCCTTCTGCAACAATAGATCGGATGGCACTGGACCGGCAAAGGGGATCGAGAATGTCAGAACTGCCTGCGGAAATGACGGCCATTGAAATCGATGGCTTTGGCGGACCCGAGGTCCTGAAGCCGACCAGGCGACCGGTTCCGGAACCGGCGCATGACGAGGTTCTGATCCGGGTGGCCGCAGCCGGTGTGAACCGTCCCGACGTGGCCCAGCGGTCCGGCAATTACCCGCCGCCGCCGGGGGCCTCCGACATTCCGGGCCTCGAAATCGCCGGTGAAGTCGTCGCGCTGGGCGCCGGCGTTTCCCGGTGGAAGGCCGGAGACCGTGTGATGGCCCTGGTTTCGGGTGGCGGCTATGCCGAATACTGTACGGCCCCGGCACTGCAGTGCATGCCAGTCCCCGCCGACATGGATATGGTCACGGCGGCGGCCATTCCGGAAACCTACATGACGGTCTGGACCAACGTCTTCGATCGGGGCCGGTTGCAGGGCGGCGAAAGCATCCTGATCCACGGCGGGTCCAGCGGCATCGGCACGACAGCGATCCAGCTGGCGAAAAGCTTCGGCGCGCGCGTGTTCACGACGGCCGGTTCCGCAGAGAAGTGCGCGGCGTGCGAGAAGCTGGGTGCCGAGCGGGCGATCAACTATCGCGAAGAGGATTTCGTCGAGATCGTTCAGGACCTGACCGACGGCAATGGCGTCAATCTGATCCTGGACATGGTCGGCGGCGATTATATCGCGAAGAATGTCTCCGCCCTGGCGGTCGAGGGACGGCTGGTCCAGATCGCCTTCCTCGCCTCGCCCAAGGTCGAGTTCAATTTCCTGCCAATGATGCTGAAGCGGCTGACGCTGACCGGCTCCACCCTGCGGGCCCGCTCGGTTCAGCAGAAGGCCGACATCGTCAACGCCGTGGTCGAACACGCGCTGCCGCTGCTGCAGGCCGGTGCCGTCGCCCCGGTCATCGACACGGTGCTGCCGATGGCGGAAGCAGCCGAAGCCCACCGCCTGATGGAGGCCAGCAATCACATCGGCAAGATCATGCTGCGGGTCGGCGACGCCGGTTAAGCTTGCCAGAGGCTTGCGAAAACTGTAATCCGCTGGATCAAATCCATTCATTCCAGTCAGGAGATGAAATTGGCATTACCGCTGATGCCGAAGGCCACCGCCGTATGGCTTGTCGACAACACCACGCTGTCTTTCCGTCAGATCGCAGATTTCTGCGGCCTGCACCCGCTTGAGGTTCAGGGCATCGCCGATGGCGAAGTCGCCCAGAACATCGTCGGTCTGGACCCGGTTGCGAACGGTCAGCTGACCCGGGATGAGATCGCGAAGTGCGAGAAGGACAGCGCCGCCAATCTTGAGCTGCGCGAGACCACCACGATGCCCAGCCGCTCGACCAAGGGCGCGCGCTACACGCCGGTCTCCAAGCGCCAGGACCGCCCGGCCGCCATCGCCTGGATCCTGCGCCACCACCCCGAACTGACCGACGCGCAGGTTCAGCGCCTGCTGGGCACGACCAAGGACACGATCAACAAGATCCGCGACCGCACGCACTGGAATATCCAGCAGATCAAGCCGATCGATCCGGTGAGCCTGGGCATCTGTACGCAGACCGAACTGGCCGCTGCGGTGGAAAAGGCCTCGGAGCGCCGCCGCAAGGCCGTGGCCGACGGAACGATGGAAGCCGAGACCGTGATACCGGAACCCGTGGATCCCGCCGACCGGATGACGGCGGACGCCGCAGGTCTGGCCGCGGCAGCGTTCAGCCTGAACCGCAACGTCGAGAACAAGCCCAAGGAAGACGAGGCCGACGAGCCGACCGTGGACTCGGTATTCGGCAAGAGCTGAGATCATGGCCGAGCGCGATACGATTGCCGAACGCAACCAGCTTGAGGATCATGTCGAGAAGGAATTCGACAAGCTGAAGCTGCTGCTGGCTCTGGCCTGGCGCGAAAACCCGGCTTTCGTTCAGGCGCTGGCGGACCGTCTTTCGGTCGAAAGCATCACCGGTGACGCATCGCGACCCCGCAAGCGTGTCTATCGGGCCATGGTCGATTTCCTGGAAGACGCGCTGGAAGAACGCGAGGACGCCAGCCTGAAGACCGAACGAAAGCGCGCGGGCCGGCGCAGCTATCTTCAGCGCCTCTTCGAAGACGACGGCGTATAGCGCCGCGTTTCAGTCGATCCGGTCGAACGGGATGAAACCCGGCAGCGCCTCGATCCGGTCGATCCAGCGACCGATCGCGGGAAACCGGCTCATGTCGAAACCGCCCTGCCCCGCAACGCAGGTGTAGGCGAACAGGGCGATATCCGCGATCGTGATCGCCGTACCGACGACATAATCCCTGTCTGACAGGTGATCTTCCATGATCCCCAGCACACGATAGCCTTCGGCCTCCTTGCCCGCCCACAGGGTGCGGCGTTCATCGGTCATGGATCCGTGACGGGACCACGAACGCAGGACCGCAATGTTGGGTTCGTGGCTGTACTGCTCGAAGAACATCCATTGCAGGACCTCGGTCTGCGCGCGGCGCTCGCCGGGCCAGAAGGGCGTGCCTTGTGCGAGATGAAACAGGATGGCCCCGGATTCCGACACGAAACTGCCATCGTCCAGCGCCAGCGTCGGAATCTTCCCGTTCGGATTGCGCGCCAGATAGTCCGCCGTGCGACTCTCGCCGGCGTAGGTGTCGATCTCGACGCGCTCGTGCGGCAGCTTCAGCCACGCCAGCAGCAGGCGGATCTTGTATCCGTTTCCACTGTCGGCATTGTCGTAGAAAACCGGCATGGCAATGGCTCCATCCAATCCGCTTGCCGGGGCAATCTGCACGCTGCGGTCGCACCACCGCAAACAAGAACTTCTAAAGCACACCCCCGGATTGATAAGGCATCGTGCGCGGCTTGAAACACGCATGGGGATGCGCCTGCCTCTTTCGGGCGCTCGAACGATCCAGTTCGGATTGCTGCACGACGAGACCGCTGTTCATCTCCGCTTAACCATGAACGGTGCCGAACCGGCCCGGCAGAACTTGCCGCATGTCCCTGTCCGTCCGTGTCAGTCCAGCCGCAGCAAACGCCAGAATATTGATTCTGCTCATGAAATTGGCCTCACCGACACTGGCACCGCGCTTGCTCTCCTGTCGATCAACCGAAACCGTCAGGTGAACAAGATGCCGTCAGCTTCAGACATTCTGCCCTTCGAGAAGGCCCCCGCTCCGGTCGCAAGCCGTGCCCGGCCCGCCGACAGGACCGCGCCGGAAGAGCAGGAGAGATTCGCCCGTACGCTGGACGAGGTGAACGAGCCTGTCCAACAGAAGACCGAGACCCGGGACACGCGCGAGGACATCGGTGATCCGGTGGGGAACGATCCGCTGACCGATCCCGATACGCCGGTCGGCGATGGCGCGGCGGCTGCAGCACCGGAGAACGATGCCGCTGCATCCGAACGGACCGCGACGGCAGAATCCGACGCCGCGCCTGCGACGGGCATCGAAGCCATCGCGCGCAGTGCTTCGGCCAAGGTCGGCAGCGCCACCCTGGAGGCCCCCTCCGGCGCGGGCAAATCAGCCGCGCAAGTCAACGCTGCCAGCCAGCAGACGCCGGCAGCACAGAATGCACAGCCCAACCTCACGCCGTCGACAACCGCCGCACCGGCCGCGACAGCCGCCGCATCCGCCCTGATCGCAGCGGCCGGTCCTGCGGGACCCGGCGGCACCATCGACATCCCGCTCAGGGATCGCGGCGCCGTGCCGGAAGGCATTGGACAGGCGCTGGCAAAGACCCTCGCCGCGCTGACCCCGGGCAAGCAGGGACGCACCGCCGGCGGTGCATCCGCCACGCCTGTGACAGCACCTGCCGCGACGACGCCCGCCGCCACGCCCCTGACCGGACTGACGGGTCTGAACGTCGCCGACACGGCGACGGCACAGAATGCACTGCAGGCAAACCAGTTCCAGTTACAGCCGCAGACCGCGCCGCTGACCGACATGCAAGTCGCGGCCATCAGCCCGCAGGCGGACAGCGGTGGTACGCCGCAGCAGCTGGCACAGCCCCTGTCACAGCCGCTTTCGACCGTACCGGGCGTGCAGAGCGCCGGTTCCGCAACGGGCTTTGCCCAGCAGCTCGCTCAGGCGACGGCGCAGCCGCCCGCCCAGCAGCTTGGCCTGTCGATCGCCCGGGGCGCGCGTGAAGGCATGGACCGGATCGAGATACAGCTTCATCCCTCGGAGCTGGGCCGGGTCGATGTCCGCATGGAACTCGGTCACGACGGTCGCATCATGGCGGTGGTCAGCGCCGAGCGCTCGGAAACTTTGGAACAGTTGCGCCGCGACGTGCATCAGCTTGAACGTGCGCTGGCCGACGCGGGATTCGACACCGACAGCGACAGCTTCCAGTTCCAGGATCGTGACCAGCGCCAGGCCTCGGGCGGCCGCGGTCCGGATGGCGGCGAGCCTGACCTGACAGACGGCGACATCCCGCATCCCTCGGCGATTGCCGCGCGCACCCTTCATTTCGACGGCCTCGGCGTCGACATCTCGGTTTAGGAGTTCGTCTTGGATCTTTCAGCCCTCGGCCTGCCGACCCTGCAGGACAACGCCTCCGGCGCTGCCAGCAAGAAACTCACCGAAGACTTCGATACGTTTCTGACCCTGCTCACCAGCCAGCTTCAGAACCAGGACCCGCTGGAACCGCTCAAGTCCGAGCAGTTCACCCAGCAGCTTGTCCAGTTCAGCCAGGTCGAACAGCAGATCGAGACCAACGATCAGCTTGAATCGATGGTTTCGCTTTCCCTAGCCGCGCAGCATGGTGCCCTGGTCGATTACATCGGCAAGACGGTCGAGGGCGAGAGCAGCCGCGCGCGGCTCTCGGACGGGGCGGCCAACTGGAACTTCGAGCTGGATGAGGATGCCGAGACCGTCTCTATCCTGATCCTGAACGAGGCCAACCGGCCCGTCGGCGGTTTCCAGACCACCGGTGAAGCCGGACAGAACAATTTCACCTGGGACGGCCGGGACGATTCCGGCAACACGCAGCCCGATGGCGTCTACCGGATATCGGTGACCGCCACCAATGACGATGGCAATCCGATACCGGCGCGCGTCCAGGCGGGCGGCATCGTCGATGGCGTGGAAGTCGTCAACGGCATTGCCCAGCTTTCCGTCAACGGCGCGGTCATCCCGCTGTCCAACGTCACGTCAGTCGCCGGCATTCCGCTGGACGGCTGATCCCGATTAAGCGCTTCCCGAAGTAATCGGGACGCCATGATCTCCGCAGAACGCCCCTACGACACCCCGCTGCAAGGAGTAGCAACATGAGTATTCTAGGAGCCCTTTTCTCCGGCGTCTCCGGACTGAACGCGCAGAGCCAGGCGATGAGTTCGATCGCCAACAACATCGCCAACGTCAACACGACCGGCTTCAAGTCCACCAAGGCGGCCTTCTCCACCCTGGTCGGCGCAGCGGGTACGGCGAGCAACGGCTTCAATTCCGGCGGCGTGCGCGCGGCGGCGATTTCGCAGAACGATTCCCAGGGCCTGCTGCAGCAGAGCGCCTCGGCCACCGACATCGCGATGAGCGGCAACGGTTTCTTTGTCGTCAACACCAATGCCGACGAGGCCGCCAACGGAGAGTTCCTGTTCACCCGCGCCGGTCAGTTCAATGCCGATGAAAACGGCGACCTGCGCAACGCGTCGGGGCATTTCCTGCGCGGCTGGCCGATCGACGAGAATGGCGACATCCCGAACAATCGCACCGTGCTGAGCGTGACCGAGACCGTGAATGTCTCGACCATCACCGGCAGCGCAACCGCGACCGACAACATCTCCATCCAGGCCAACCTGCAGTCGACCCAGGCGGTCAATGCCAACGTCGGGGCCTACGTCGCGGGCAACATGGCGGCGGGGACGTTCGAGCCTGACTTCGAGACCACGCTTCAGCTGTTCGACAGTCAGGGCGGCACCCGGAACCTGACAATGGGTTTCCTGAAGTCCGCGACCGCCAACCAGTGGCTGACCGAGATCTATGTCGAGCCGGCGACCAACGTCGATGCCGCAACGCACCCCAATGGCCTGATCGCCAGCGGCACGCTGGCCTTCAACACCGATGGCCGTCTGGATCTGACCAACACGACCGCTGCGCTGCAGAATCTCGCGATCACCTGGGACGCATCCCTGGGGGTCAATGATTCAGCGATCGCGATCAACTTCGGCGACAATGACGGCACCAACGGCATGACCCAGTTCAACGGCATCTCACAGGTGCTGTCGAACAATGTGAACGGGGCGATCTTCGGATCGCTGTCCGGCGTCGAGATCAACGAACAGGGCATCGTCACCGCCTTCTTCGACAATGGAACCCGCCAGAACGTGTTCCAGCTGCCGGTGGCGACATTCCCCAACAACAACGGACTGACATCGGTGTCCGGAAACGCGTTCCAGGCCAACAATGATTCCGGCGACTTCGCCCTGAACATCGCGGGCGAAGGCGGCGCAGGGTTCATCGCACCGTCATCGCTGGAGGCCTCGACCGTCGATCTGGCGCAGGAGTTCACCGACATGATCCAGACCCAGCGGGCGTTCTCGTCCAACGGCAAGATCATCACGACGGTCGATGAAATGCTGGAAGAGCTGGTCCGGCTCAAGCGATAGCTGATCAACGTGGTTAACAGGCCGGTCCCAGGATTTCCGACCTGTTAACCATCTGATTTAGAGGAAAATTAAAGCCCGTTCTCTACCTTCGCGATTGCCCGAACAGAGAAGGAAACGCAACGATGCCCGACAGCGCCCGCACACGGCCAAGCGTCATCGGACCGGATGGTACGCATCTGACCATCGACGATCTGCCCAGTCCGGATACACGGCGCTGGGTGGCCCGGCGAAAGGCCGAAGTCGTGGCAGCCGTCCGGGGCGGGCTTCTGAGCCTGGAGGACGCCTGCCAGCGCTACACCCTGTCGGTCGAGGAATTCCTGTCCTGGCAGCGCGCCGTCGAGCGACACGGTATCGGCGGTCTGAGGACCACCCGCATCCAGGATTACCGCTCTGAAAACGCCGGCATGTTCTGACCGGTCCGCACCTCCGCAACGACCGACCCGGCATTTTTTTCCCACCACCCGGCAAATCCTGCCCAGCATTAACTTCGCATTTACGAGCCCGCTCTATCGTCGCCGCTGTCACAAGAGGTGACGGCACGCAACAGAGGGGCTTCGGCGACCTTGCCAGATGCAATCAAAAATCTCGGTATCACCCGGCTGATCCTGATCGCGGGCGTCACGCTTTCGGTCGTCATCTTCTTCGTCTTCCTGGCAAGCCGCGTCGCCAAACCCGACATGGCCCTGCTCTACAAGGATCTTGATCCCGGCGACGCCTCGGCAATTGTCCAGATGCTGGAAGGCCAGGATGTGCCCTTCGAGATCCGGGGCGGCGGCAAGGAACTGTTCGTGCCGCGCGACCGGGTGGACCGCCTGCGCATGACCGCCGCTGAACTGGGCCTGCCCCTTGGCGGCTCCGTCGGCTACGAGATCTTCGACAAGACGGACTCGCTCGGCACCACCAACTTCGTTCAGAACGTCAACCTGCTGCGCGCGCTGGAAGGCGAGCTGTCGCGGACCATCACCTCGCTGGACCGGGTGGATGCCGCGCGCGTGCATCTGGTCATGCCCAAGCGCGAAGTGTTCCAGCGCAGCGACCGGCAGCCCAGCGCCTCCATCGTGATCAAGGTGCGCGGTTCCCTGGGCAGCGAGCGCGTGACGGCCATCCAGAACCTGGTCGCCGCCGCCGTCCCCAGCCTGGAGCCGGGCCGCGTGTCCGTCGTCGACAGCCGGGGGAACCTGCTGTCGGCGGGCATCGGCGGTCCCGGAGAAGGCAACAGCGCGCCGACCGCCCTGCAGGACATCCGGCGGTCGCAGGAACAGCGCATCAAGCATGCCGTCGAATCCCTGCTGGAGCAGACTGTCGGACCCGGTCGTGTCCGGGCCGAGGTGACCGTCGAGATCAACCACGACCGCGTGACCACACAGAGCGAAACCTATGATGGCGACAACCCGGTGGTGCGTTCCACGCAGCTGCGCGAGGAAACCTCATCCTCGACGGACGGCAGCAATCAGGACGCCGTGACCGTCGCGACCAACCTGCCAGGCCAGGACTTCGGCAATGGCGAAACCAGCGACTCGTCCAACACGGAATCCCTGACCGAGGAAACCATCAACTACGAGATTTCGCAGAAGATCACCACGCAGATCCGCGAGCCCGGTGTCGTCGAGCGCATCTCGGTCGCGGTGCTGGTGGACGGCAACTACGAAGCCGATGCGGATGGCAACCGGACCTACAGCCCGCGCACCGAGGAAGAACTGGAACAGCTGTCCCGGTTGGTGCGGTCAGCGGTCGGCTATGACGCCGATCGGGGCGACACGGTAGAGATCTCGAACCTGCGGTTCGTCGATGTGAACGCCGTGTTCGCCGAACCGGAACCCGAGTTCAACATCATGGGCTTCAGCAAGGCCGATCTGATGCGCTTCGGCGAGACCGCCATGCTGGCCCTGATCGCACTGCTGGTCATGCTGCTGGTCGTGCGTCCGATGCTGAGCCGGATCGTCGCCTCCGGCAATCTGGACGTCGGTGATGACACGCTCGCTCTGGCGGGGGCCGGCGGCGATGTCAACGCGGCCATCGGTGCGGTCGGTCGCGCGTCAGGCGGCGGCCTCGCCCTGCCCGCCCCGGATGGCGGGGGCGGTGACGATGACGACCTGCCGGCCGTCGTTCAGCCGAAACCCCGGCAGCGTCAGGCCATCGACCTGAGTCATGTCGACGGCAACGTGAAGGATTCATCCCTGAAGCAGATCGCAGAGATCGTCGACCGCCATCCTGAAGAGGCCGTCTCGATCCTGCGCAGCTGGCTCTATCAGGACCGCTAGGGAGTACCGTACGGACAATGGCCAGTCTCGAATTCAGAAACCTCAGCGGCTCGCAGAAGGCAGCGATCATGATCCTGTCCCTGGGCGAGGAAAGCACGGCGAAGGTCTGGGAACTGCTGGACGACGAGGAGATCAAGGAAGTCTCCCAGACGATGGCGAACCTCGGCTCGATCAACGCCGATGTCATCGAGCGGCTGTTCGTCGAATTCGCCAACCAGATGACATCCGGCAGTTCGCTGGTCGGTTCCTTCGAAAGCACCGAACGCATGCTGGCCAAGACCCTGCCGCGCGAGCGGGTCGAGATGCTGATGGAGGATATCCGGGGTCCGGCTGGCCGCACGATGTGGGACAAGCTGGGCAACGTGAACGAGATGGTGCTCGCCAACTATCTCAAGAACGAATACCCGCAGACGGTTGCCGTGGTCCTGTCCAAGATCAAGCCCGACCATGCCTCCCGCGTGCTGGGTTCGCTGCCCGAAGACTTCGCCATGGAAGTCGTCGCCCGGATGCTGCGCATGGAATCGGTGCAGAAGGAAGTGCTCGACAAGGTCGAGGAGACCTTGCGTATCGAGTTCATGAACAACCTGGCGCGCACCAACCGCCGCGACAGCCACGAGATGATGGCGGAGATCTTCAACAATCTGGACCGCCAGACCGAAAACCGCTTCGTCGCCGCACTGGAAGAACGCAACCGCGACTCGGCGGAACGCATCAAGGCGCTGATGTTCACCTTCGAGGATCTGGCGAAACTGGATCCCGCCGGGGTTCAGACCCTGCTGCGCAATATCGACAAGGACAAGATGGGGCTGGCGCTGAAGGGCGCATCCGATTCCCTGCGCGACCTGTTCTTCTCCAACATGTCCGAGCGCGCGGCCAAGATCCTGCGCGAGGACATGGACGCCATGGGACCGGTGCGGCTGCGCGATGTCGAGGCCTGCCAGATGGAGATGGTCAACGCCGCCAAGGATCTCGCCCAGAAGGGCGACATCATGCTGGCCGACAACAAGGGCGATGATGAACTTGTCTACTGATCCGGGACAGCAGCGATGAGCGAGAAATTTCTGTTCGATCAGGAGTTCGACGAATCCGGTCGTCCGCGACGGGCCGCCCGCGCCGAGACCTTCGGCGAGGACGATCTGAACGCCGCGCGGGCCCAGGCATTCGCCGAAGGTCAGGAAGAGGGTGCCAGGTCAGCCAGCGCCACCATCGAGGCGACCGCCGCCGACATTCTGAACCAGGTCGCGGAACAGCTTCAGACGCTGTCGGGCCAGTTCGACGGCTTCGCCCAGGGCTGGCGCGCCCAGGCTTCGGCCATCGCCGTCGCCGTGGGTCAGAAGCTGGCGCATCGCCTGATGCAGGACCACCCGATTGCCGAGATCGAGGCCATGGTCGCCGATTGCGTCGCCGAACTGCACGAGGAGCCGCGGCTGGTGATCCGGACATCCGATCCGGTCGCGGAAGTGCTGCGCGAACGGCTGGACGACATCGCAGGGAAGGCCGGGTTTGACGGTCATCTGGTGCTGCTGCCGGACCAGCAGATGAACGATCAGGATTGCAGGGTCGAATGGGCCGATGGCGGCGTGGTCCGCGATCAGGCAGAAACGGAATCGAAGATCAATCGCGCTGTAGAGGCTTTCGTGGCCTCTCCCAGCCCGCAAGGGAGCATGAATCATGTCTGACGAAAGCGAACTCAACCTCGACGACATGGACGATACGGACGCCCCGGTGCCTTCGACCTCGCTGGTCGAGAACGACGGCGACGAGGATGAGGAGACCGGCCGCACGGCGAACGATCTGGAAACGGTCTTCGATATTCCGGTGCAGGTTTCCGCCGTGCTCGGCCGATCGCGCATGCAGGTCAGCCAGTTGATGAAGATCGGCGCCAGCACGGTCATCGAGCTGGACCGGAAGGTCGGTGAGGCCATCGACATCTACGTCAACAACCGGCTGGTCGCCCGCGGCGAGGTCGTCGTCGTCGACGAACGCCTGGGCGTGACCATGACCGAAATCATCAAGGGCAACAGGAACTGACATGTTCGGGCGTTTCGACATTGCCACGCTGATCGGCCTGATCGCCGGGTTCGGACTGCTTGCGCTGGCCGTGCTGCTGGGCGACGGCGCGCTGAACTTCATCAACCTGCCGTCCGTGCTGATCGTGATCGGCGGCACGCTGGCCGTCACCCTGATCAGTTTCAATCTGGGAGACGTGGGACGCGCATTCCCGACCACATTCGGTGTGGTCTTCCGCCGTCCGCGCGATGCCTCGCAGGCCGCGATGATCGCCGTCAAGCTGGCGGATGAGGCCCGCCGGAAGGGCCATCTGGGCCTGCCGCGCACGCTGACCGGCGTTCGCGACGAACCATTTCTGCGCAAGGCGCTGGAGATGGTTGCCGACGGCACCCCCACCGCCGAGATCGAACGCATTCTTGAAAACGACATGGCGTCGATACAGAGCCGCGAGAAGGGCGTCGCCCAGATCCTGCGCCGCGCCGCCGAGGTCGCCCCCGCCATGGGCCTGATCGGCACGCTGGTCGGTCTGGTGCAGATGCTCAACCGGCTCGACAGCCCCGCCGACATCGGTCCGGCCATGGCGCTGGCGCTGCTGACCACGCTGTATGGCGCGGTGCTCGCCAACATGGTGCTGAACCCGCTGGCCACCAAGATCGAACGCCACGCCTCCGACGAGGCCACGCTCAACCGGCTCTATGCCGCCGCTGCCTGTTCCATCAGCCGCAAGGAAAACCCGCGGCACCTCGAAACATTCATCAATTCGCTGCTGCCCCCGCTGAAGCGCGTGCAGTTCTACGCGACCTGATCTGAGAAGGGAGAAGTCCAGATGAGACTCCTTATTGTCGGCCCGCTGTCGGGTCAGTTCGGTGCGGCGAGCAAGATCGCCATGGATCAGGGGGCCAAGGTCAGTCACGTCGACACGATCGACGCCGCCATGCACGCGCTGCGCGCCGGTCGGGGCGCCGACCTGGCGATGGTGGATGTGCAACTGAACATCGCCGAATTCGTCAACGGGCTGGCGACCGAGCACATCAGCCTGGAAGTCGTCGGCTGCGGCATCGGCAACGACACCGATGCGGCGGTTCGCGCCATCAAGGGCGGGGCCAAGGAATATGTCCCGCTGCCCCCCGACCCCGAGCTGATCGCAGCGGTCCTGAAGGCCGTCTCCGACGACGAGACCGATCTTCTGTACAGCGATGCGCGCATGGATCAGGTGATCAAGCTGGCCGATCAGGTCGCGCCGTCCAACGCCTGCATCCTGATCACCGGCGAAAGCGGGACCGGCAAGGAGGTGATGGCCCATCACATCCACACCCGCAGCCGCAGGTCGGACAAGCCCTTTGTCGCCGTCAACTGCGCCGCAATCCCCGACAATCTGCTGGAATCCGAGCTCTTCGGGCATGAGAAGGGCGCCTTCACCGGTGCCGTCGCCCGCCGCATCGGCAAGTTCGAGGAAGCGCACGGCGGCACATTGCTGCTGGACGAGGTCTCGGAGATGGACACCCGCCTGCAGGCCAAGCTGCTGCGCGCGATCCAGGAGCGCGAGATCGACCGGGTCGGCGGACAGAAGCCGATCCAGGTGGATATCCGCGTGATCGCAACGTCCAACCGGGACCTGCCGACCGAGGTGAAGGCCGGCACCTTCCGCGAGGATCTGCTCTACCGTCTGAACGTCGTGAACCTGAAGCTGCCGCCGCTGCGGGAACGCCCCGCCGATGTGGCGCTGCTGGCCGAACATTTCGTCAAGAAATACGCCACGGCCAACGGCGTGGAGCGCAAGCCCCTGTCCGAACAGGCCGTGCACGTGCTGCGCAGCCATGGCTGGCCGGGCAACGTGCGTGAACTGGAAAACACCATGCACCGCGCGGTCCTGCTGGCGACGGATGACGAGATCGGTGCGGAAGCCATCGTGCTGCCCGACGGATCACGCCCCGGCGGCGCGCCCGCGCCCTCGATCGGTGACATGGCGGGATCGATCAGCGCATCGGTGGACGGCGAGGAAGGCACCGATCATCTGGTCGGCCGCACGGTCGCCGAAGTCGAACAGCGGCTGATCCTGGATACGCTGGATCATTGTCTCGGAAACCGGACCCATGCCGCCAACATCCTTGGCATCTCGATCCGCACCCTGCGCAACAAGCTGAAGGCCTACACCGAAGAAGGTGTGCCCGTGCCGGGGCCCGGCGAAGCCCGCCAGTACGCGATCTGACCGGAGCTAGATCAAACCGATGAGCGAACGACTTCCGGCAGAACGCGGAGGCGGACCGGTGACCCCGACGGGCGGAAGCCTTTCCGGTTCAGGTGCCGATTCCTTCAACGTATTGCGCACCATGCTGTTCCGGACGGACATCGCCCTGGCGCTGGGCGTCGTTGCCATCCTGGTCATCCTGATGCTGCCGATGCCGGGCTGGCTGCTCGATTTCAGCCTGGCCAGTTCGATCACTTTCTCGGTGCTGATCCTGATGACCTGCCTGTTCATCGGCAAGCCGCTGGAATTCAGTTCCTTCCCCACGGTGCTGCTGATCGCGACCATGTTGCGACTGTCGCTCAATCTGGCCTCCACCCGGCTGATCCTGTCGGAAGGCCACACCGGCACGGACGCCGCCGGCAGCGTCATTGAAGCCTTCGGCAATTTCGTCATGGGCGGCAACTTCGTCATCGGCATCATCGTCTTCTCGATTCTGGTGATCGTGAACTTCGTGGTGATCACCAAGGGTTCCGGACGCATCGCCGAGGTCGCGGCCCGCTTCACGCTGGATGCCATGCCCGGCAAGCAGATGGCCATCGACGCCGATCTGTCCTCGGGCCTGATCGACGAGAACGATGCACGCAACCGGCGCAAGGAACTGGAAGACGAAAGCACCTTCTTCGGCGCGATGGATGGTGCGTCCAAGTTCGTGCGCGGCGACGCCATCGCAGGCCTGCTGATCACCTTCATCAATGTCATCGGCGGCATCATCATCGGCGTCGCGCAGAACGGCATGGACTTCGGCACCGCCGCGCAGACCTATACGCTGCTGACCGTGGGCGACGGCCTGGTCAGCCAGATCCCCGCGCTGATCGTGTCGGTCGCGGCCGGCCTGCTGGTGTCGAAGGCCGGAGTGTCGGGTTCCGCCGACAAGGCCATGTTCGGTCAGTTGAGCGGCTATCCCAAGGCCCTCGGCCTGTCGGCGTTCCTGCTGGGGTCGATGGCGCTGCTGCCCGGCATTCCGATGATCCCGTTCCTGCTGCTGGCAGGGGCCGCAGGCTACGGCGCCTATTACATGGCCAACAAGCCGCCGCCGGTGGATGTGGACGAGGCAACCGCCGCCGAAGAGGTCGACACCAATGCCGAACCCGCAGAACAGCCCCTGTCAGAAGTGCTGGCCATCGACGATCTGCGCCTGGAGATCGGCTACGGCCTGCTGAAGCTGCTGGAAGGCGACGGCACCGGCCCGAAACTGACCGACCAGATCCGGGCGCTGCGCCGCCAGTTCGCATCCGACATGGGCTTCGTCATGCCCAGCGTGCGCATTCTGGACAACGTGCAGCTTGGCGCGAACGCCTACGCCTTCCGCATCAAGGAGGTGGAGGCCGGACGCGGCGAGGTGCGTGTCGGGCGACTGATGGTCATGGATCCGTCGGGCCGCGATATCGACATCCGTGGCGACGAGACGATCGAACCGGCCTTCGGCCTGCCCGCCAAGTGGATCGACGAGAGCCTGCGCGAGGAAGCGAGTTTCCGCGGTCTGACCGTCGTCGATGCGGCGACCGTCATGACCACGCATCTGACCGAGATCATGAAGGATCACATGTCGGAGCTGCTGTCCTATGCGGAAACGCGGAAGCTGCTGGACGATCTGCCCGACGCGCACAAGAAGCTGGTCGATGACCTGATCCCGAACCAGATTTCGGTCTCGGCGATCCAGCGCGTGTTGCAGAATCTGCTGTCCGAGCGCGTGTCGATCCGGGACCTGGCGAGCATTCTGGAAGGCATCTCGGAAGCCGTCGGCTTCACCAAGAACGTCACCCTGATCACCGAACATGTACGCACCCGCCTGGCCCGCCAGATCTGCAACGCGAACCTCACCGGCGACGGGTTCCTGCCGCTGGTGTCGCTCTCGCCCAACTGGGAGCAGGCGTTTGCCGAGGCGCTGCAGGGCCAGGGGGAGGAACGGCAGTTGGCGATGGCCCCCAGCAAGCTGCAGGAATTCATCGGCGCGGTGCGCATGAACTACGACCAGCTGGCGCAGCAGGGTCACGATCCGGTGCTGCTGACAAGCCCGGCCATCCGCCCCTTCGTGCGCTCGATCGTCGAACGTATCCGCAATTCGACGGTGGTCATGAGCCAGAACGAGGTGCATCCGAAGGTGCGCCTCAGAACCCTGTCGCAGATCTGATCTGAATGCTGGTCCGCACCTTCATCGCGCCTTCGATGGCCAGGGCCCTGTCCGAGGTACGGCGGGAACTGGGGGCCGACGCGGTCATTCTGGGCTCGACCCAGGTGCCCGAGGGCGTCGAGGTCACCGCCGCCGTCGAACCGCCCGAAGAGATCACCATCGCCGCGCCCGAACCGGCCATCCCCGAAGAGGCGGCCTTTCTGGTGAAGGCCGTCGCCTTTCACGGCGCACCCGTCGGTCTGAACGAACGCATCTGCCGAACGGCCGCCGCATCGGGTCACGACGATCTGGTCACCGCCCTGACCGCCGGCATCGACGAAGCATTCAGGTTCCGGCCGCTGGCGCCCGCTCGGGAGCAGGCACTGGCGCTGGTCGGACCTCCGGGCGCGGGCAAGACCGTCGTCGCCGCGAAATACGCGCTGGAGGCCGCCCTGTCGGGCACACCGCTGCGGATCGCGACCACCGACATCGAACGTCCGGGCGGCGATACCCGGCTGAAGGAACTGGCCGCCATCATCGAGAACCCGCCGGTGCGGCTCAGCCCGGAACGCCGGTTCAGCGGCGGCGGCAACCGGCTGATCGATACCGAGGGCGTCAATCCCTTCGATGCCTATGACATGGCCCGGCTGACCGAAACGATCCGCATCAATGAGGCCGAACCGGTGCTGGTGCTGCCCGCCGGCGGCGACCCGTTCGAATATGAGGACATCGCCGCCGCCTTCCAGGCCATCGGCGTGCGCCGCATCATCGCGACACGGCTGGATACGGCCCGGCGGATCGGCGGGCTGCTGGCCGCGGCGGGCAATGGGCTGTCGTTCTGTATGGCCGGTGCCTCGCCGGTGATCGCCGACGGTCTGCACGAACTGACCCCCGCCGCCCTCGCCCGCCTGATTCTCAGTGATCCCGATGCCGACAAGGCCCTGAACCGCGACAGGAAAAGCGCATGACACAGCATCCCGCCCGAGCCAGTGCCGCAACCGGCGCGCGATCCCAAGGCACCGCGCATCCATCCGTCGCGCTGGGCACCAACATGATCGCCATCGCCTCGGGCAAGGGCGGCGTCGGCAAGACGTGGTTTTCGATCACCCTGGCGCATGCGTTGCGCCGCAAGGGGCGCAAGGTGCTGTTGTTCGACGGCGATCTGGGTCTCGCAAATGTCGATATCCAGCTCGGCCTGTCCCCAAAGGGTGATCTGGTCCAGGCCCTCAGCGGACAGAAGTCCTTCAACGACGTCGTGACCCACGACAGCGCTACCGGGATCGACATCGTGACGGGCCGGTCCGGCCTGGCCCAACTGGCCGACGCCGACAGCGGACATCTGGATGTGCTGGCGCGCGGGCTGGGCCTGATCAGCGACATGTACGACCATGTGGTGCTGGATCTCGGAGCCGGGATCGACCGGGCCGTGCGCACGCTGGCAGGCAACGCGCGGCAGGTGCTGGTCCTGACCAATATCGAGCCGACATCCATCACCGACGCCTACGCCCTGATCAAGCTGCTGCATCAGGACAACCCGGCGACGGACATGAAGATCATCGTCAACAGCGCAGACGACAGCCGCGATGGCGAACGCACCTACGGCAAGCTGAAAATGGCCTGCGAGAATTTCCTGAACTTCTCGCCCGCGCTGGGCGGCATCATTCGCAGCGACCGGCATGTGCCCGAGGCCATCCGGCGTCAGATGCCGCTGGCCACAAGGCATCCGACCAGCGAAGCCAGCGCGGACGTCGACCGGATCGCCGGGACCCTGCTCCGCTGAGCGCCTATTCCCCCGCCAGCATGGCCGGGGTGATACGCTTCAGGACCTTCGGCGGCTGCGGTTTGATGAAGGTCATCTGCCACTTCTGCGCCAGCTTCTCCAGCGTGCCGTCGGACTTCATCGCCGTCAGCGCCGCATTGATGCGCGACGCCAGATCGGCATCCCGCTCCAGAATTGCGAAGCCCATGTTGATGCCCAGCGGGTGCACGTAGCCCGAGAAGTGGATCGGTGCGTCCGCGTTGCGGCGCATGAAATTGTCGAACTTGTGGACTTCCAGCACGGCGGCATCCAGTTCGCCGTCGGCCAGCGCGGGCAGGACGCCCTCGCTCTGCCGCATGCTGACAGCCGTGGGGATCAGGACGCCGCCGCGATAGCGATGCACCAGGACCGAGGCCATCGTCTCGACCTCATAGCCGATACGGCGGCCCTCCAGATCATGCAGGCCCGTTACCTGAAGGTCTTTCAGAACCGGCCCCAGAAAGACGCCGAAGGAAACACGGTTGTAGGGATCGGTGGCGGCCAGCACGCCCAGCTTCACCAGCCGCCCGCGCTCGGACCGCTTCATCCCGTCATATTCGGGGATTGCGCCCTGATCGGTCTCCGGCTTGCCGAGCGAGGAAGCGACCAGCGGATATCCGCCGACCACATCGCACAAGCCATCCGAAAGCAGCGCGTTGGCTTCCCAGACGGGCACGTTCTCCTCGTCATTCTCGGCCTCGAACCATTGCACGGCAAAGCCCATGTCCAGTCGCCGGGCCACCTCCTCGGCAACGCCATGGTCGAAGCCGCCCTGCCGGGAGCGGAACTTGAACGACAGAGGCGGCGAATCCTCCTCCAGACAGACGGTCAGGGTCTGTTGTGCCGAAGCAACGCCGACAAGGCCCGAGAGACAGAACACCAGGGCTGCGAGGAGCGGAACGACGCGCATCATTTACCCTTGGTCTTCACATAGGCCCACATGTGGTCGATCTCCTCATCGGTGACGATATCGCTCCAGGCCGGCATTTCGCCGCGCGGCCCGCGTTTGCCTTCCTTCACCACCTTGATGAAGCGTGCCTTGTCCCCGGGCTTCATCTTGCGCAGGTCAGCGGCACGGGCACCCGAATTGATCATGCGCGGCCCGTGACAGACCGAGCAATAGGTATGGTAGAGTTGATTGCCGGTATCGGCATCCGCAGCGCGCACCGGGGTCTGCCCCAGCGTCGCGGACATGACCAGTGCCGCAAGGGCCAGTCCGGTGATCTTGAACATCATGAAATCTCCAGTGCCTCGTCGTGGATCACGGGGCACATCCTTGTCGTCACGTCTGAACATCGTCTGAACCGGCAAACGCAACCATGCCGGACAGACGAGGGGCCGCCCGGCAAGCGGACGACCCCTCTCCGTATTCCCGCGAACCCTATTCAGGCAGCAGCGCGAAGGTCCAGAAGGACCCGCCCGGCTGCACCGAGGTCAGCTTGGCGACGGTCTCGGGTGACCCGACACCCTCGACACCGCCCAGCAGGGGCACATAGTTGCGATAGGCTCCGCCGATACCCGACGCGATGGTCACGTACTGCGTGCCGTCGATCGTGTAGGTCACCGGCTGGCCGATGATCCCCGAGCCGGTCTGGAACTGCCAGACCATCTCACCGGTATTGGCATCGAACGCCTGGAACTCACCGGTCTGGGTACCCGCGAAGACCAGATCACCACCGGTAACCATGGTGCCGCCCCAGTTGGCGATCTCCAGCGGATGTTCCCACTTCGCCTCGCCCGTCATCGGGTCCAGCGCCCGCAGGTAGGCGTGCGGCTCATCCTGCTTCATGTGGAACAGCGCCTTCGACAGGTCGATACCGACATAGAAGGTACCCTTGACGAGCTTCGGCTCGATGGCCTTGTAGCCCATGCCGATTTCCAGCGTGTTCGTGTAGACCAGACCGGTTTTCGGGCTGTAGGACGCCGGGAACCAGTTCTTGCCCCCGAACGCGCCTGGCCAGACGACGATTTCCTCGCCGGCCCGCATCTTCTTGGTCAGTTCGGAATCGATCGGACGGCCGGTCTTCATGTCGATGCCGTCGGCCCAGTTCAGGTGCTTCACATACTGGTTGGCCGCCAGCAGCTCGCCGTTGGTGCGGTCCAGCACATACAGGAAGCCGTTGCGGGCAACATGGATCATGACCTTCCGGTTCTTGCCGTCGATGGTCATGTCGGTCAGGATGTTTTCGCCGACCTCGTCATAGTCGTACGGGTCGTTCGGCGAATACTGATAGTGCCAGACGATCTCGCCGGTCTCGGGGCGCATCGCCAGGGTCGAGGCGATGTAGAGATTGTCGCCCTTGCGGAATTCGGCGTTCCAGGGACCGCCGTTGCCGGTGCCCCAGTAGACCAGGTTCAGGTCCGGATCGTAGGAACCCGTGATCCAGGTCGGGCCGCCACCGTGTTTCCAGGTATCGCCCGGCCAGGTTTCGTGGCCCGGTTCGCCCGGTCCCGCGACCGTGAAGCGGCGCCAAAGATGCTTGCCGGTCTTCAGGTCCCAGCCGTCAATGTAGCCGCGAATGCCGTATTCGCCGCCCGAAATACCGGTGATCACCGCCGACGGCGTGACCAGGGGCGCCAGGGTCATGGACTGGCCTTCCTCGATGGAGGCGGCCTGCGAACGCCAGACCTCGGACCCGTCCTCGGTCTTCAGCGCGACGACGAATCCGTCCAGCGTCACGCGATAGAGCAGGCCGTCGAGAATGGCCGCCCCGCGATTGACGATGCCGCAGCAGACGATGCGCGGGGTCTCCGGCGGATATTCGAACTTCTGCACCCAGATGTTGCGGCCCGTGCGCACGTCGATCGCGTGGGTCGCATCGTGTGTCGTCACATACATCCGGCCTTCGTGGATGATCGGCTGCGATTCCTGACCGCGGTTGTCACCCAGACTGTAGTTCCACACCGGCACCAGTCGTTTGACATTCTTGGCATTGATCTGGTCCAGCGGGCTGTAACGCTTCTGGTCCCAGCCCATGCCCAGTGTCAGAACGTTGTCGGGCGTATTCGCATCGTTCTTGAGGTCGTCGATGGACTGCGCCCCTGCCCCGAACGGCAGAGTTGCAAGTACAGCGACGCCCAGCAGGCGCTTCAACATTGAATAATCCTCCCTTATCACAACGGTTTCGTGACCATTGCCTTGTTTATCGCTTTCGAGTTTCCCCTACTGCAGCCTGCTTGGCAAGAATATGAATGCGTGTTTAATGTTCATCCGAGAGATGTTTGCCCGTTTGCTGATCATATTCATGGCCGGATGGCTGTCCGTCGTGCCCGCCTCGGCCCAGCCTTCGGGCGCGGCGGAATCGAACGCCGTACCGGATGCGGCGGCTGCGTCCGTCCCCATCGATCTGGAGCTGCTGATCGCAATGGATGTGTCCCACAGCGTCACGTTCACCGAACATCAGTCGCAGATCGAGGGCGTCGCCCGCGCGTTCGAGCATCCCAGGCTGATCAACGCGATCAGAAACCTGCCCGGCGGCAGCGCAGCGGTTGCATTGATGCTGTGGGCAGGCCCTGAAAACCAGCTGCTGGCTGTCCCCTGGATGGCCATCAGCGATGACGCAAGCGCCTTCCGCTTCGCCGCCGCCCTGCGCAGACAGACCGAGCCGCCGTGGAAGGGCCTGAGCTTCACCGCCATCGGGGACGCGCTGCTTCAGGGTGCGGATGCGCTGTCGTCGAACCGGTTCCGGGGGACCCGGCGGGTGATCGATCTGTCCGGCGACGATCCGTCGAACCAGGGCGTGGATGTCGCCGAAGCCCGCGATCTGGTCGTGCTGCAGGGCATCGTCATCAACGGCCTGCCAATCCTGCAGGACCGTAGCGAGCACGAGGACCGGGAGAAGCTGGTGCGCTACTTCGAGAAGGAGGTGGTCGGCGGGCACGGCCATTTCGTCATCCCGACTGTCGATTTTCACGACTTTCCCCGCGCCATGCTCGCCAAGCTGATCACCGAGGTCTCGGGCACGGAACCGGACCGCACGGATCAGTTCGCATGGCAGCATCCGTCCGGACCGGACCGGTAACCGCCAGAACCGTCACCTTCCCGACCGTTACCTCCGCCTTCGTGCAGGAGGCCTGTCTCAGCATGTCGCGGACGTGTCATCCGCAGGCTCGTCCGCCGCCCCCGGTGCTTGCCAGAGTCAATCGCGAACCTGGAAGACCTGACGCAGTCCGGCTCTCTACAGAACCGCCGCCGCCCGAACCGTCACCCCCGCCTCCGTGCGGGGGCCATTCTGAATATCCCACGGGCGCGGCGGCAACAGGTACATCAAACCACCTCCGGACAGACCTGGGATTTCAGCTTCAATAGGCTGCCGGAGCGGGCTGGCTCCGCAGGCGGTCGGTCGCGCGTACCAGTTCGTCGATGATGCCCGGTTCGCTGCCCGCATGTCCGGCGTCCGGCACCACGCGGAAGTCGGCTTCGGGCCACGCCTTGTGCAGGGCCCAGGCGGTCATCATCGGCGTGACGACGTCATAGCGTCCCTGCACGATGACACCGGGGATGTGGCGGATTTTCCCGACGTTGGCGATCAGCCAGTCATCGGTCTCGAAGAAGCCGCCGTTGACGAAGTAGTGGCATTCGATCCGGGCGAAGGCCAGGGCGAACTCGGCGTCGGAGAAATCGGCCACGCGGCCCGGATCCGACAGCAGTGACAGCGTGCTGCCCTCCCAGGTGCTCCAGGCCCGTGCCGCTTCCAGGCGCACGGCTTCGTCCCCGGACGTCAGGCGCTGATAGTAGGCCGAGATCATGTCACCGCGTTCCTCTTCGGGGATCACGTCGACATAGCGTTCCCACTGGTCCGGAAACAGCGCGTCCGCGCCCTTCTGGTAGAACCAGAGCAGTTCCTCGCGGCGCAGGGTGAAGATCCCCCGCATGATCAGGGCCGACACCCTGTCGGGATGGCTCTCCGCATAGGCCAGTCCCAGGGCGCTGCCCCAGGATCCGCCGAACACGTGCCAGGTCCTGATGCCGAGGTGATCGCGCAGTTTTTCGATGTCGGCGACCAGATCCCAGGTCGTGTTCCCGTCGAGTTCCGCATGCGGTGTGCTGAGACCGCAGCCCCGCTGGTCGAACAGGATCACGCGATAGGTGGAGGGGTCGAAGAACCGCCGGTCATCCGGCTTCTTGCCGCCCCCCGGACCGCCGTGAATGACGACCACGGGCAGTCCCTTCGGATTGCCGCATTGTTCGTAGTGCAGCGTATGGACGTCCGATACCTGAAGCCGTCCCTGGTCGTAGGGCTCAAGACGCGGATAGAGCGACCGGCGCTTGTTCATCTGGTTCATTCTGGCTCGCGTTCCATCCGTTGCATCAAGTGTGGCGATCGTCACCGGAACCGCCGTAGCACAAACTTCCCGGCGGGCAAATTCAATTGCAGACTGTGGCCTGCTACTTGCCAGTTGAGCGGCAATCGAATGCTTCGAATGGTGAGAACCGGTTTGAACCGCGAAACTGAGAAAAGAAAGCGCGCTCATATTGTGACTGCAGTCGCAATCTGTGGTGCGTTGTGTGTCGCGGTCCTCTCACTGTCGTCGGCGAGTGCCGTCTTCAGCCCGTTCCGGGATCAGGTGACACCGCAGCAGACCGCGTTGCAGCTCGCCCGGCATGAGTGCGAAACCAGCCTGAGCCATTCGATCGTCAAGCGCACGCATGCCAGTCCCGATCATGCCCGCGCGCTGGCCGAGCAACGCTGCGACATGCTGTTCGACGGTGCCGCCATACCACCCCGATCCCTGCCGACCGAAGATACCTGACGTCGCCTCCTCTCCGGCGGGACATCATCGCGCGCGAGCGGCTTATCTCTCGCGAAAGGCCTCCTGCCGCAATCTCAGAACGGGACGCAGCAGAAAGCTGGCGACGGAGCGTGACCCGGTCTGAATATCCACGGTTGCCTGCATGCCGGCGCTGATCGGCAGGTCGCCCGGCCGGTCGCCCAGATAGGACCGGTCCGTCTCGATCACCACCTTGAAATAGGATGAACCGGTCTCGTCGATCGAGGCGTCGGGCGCGATCCGCACAACGGTCCCGTCCAGACCGCCGAACCGGACGAAGTCATAGGTACTGATCTTCACGGTGGCGGACTGCCCCTCGGCAACGAACCCCCGGTCGGCGGGACGCAGCCTGGCATCGACCACCAGATGACCGTCCACGGGCACGATCTCCAGAATGGGCTGACCGGGCGCCACCACACCGCCCAGGGTGCGGAATTTCATGTCACCCACGATGCCGTCGATGGGGCTGCGGATCAGGGTCCGGCTCTGCTGGTCGTCGGCGCTGGTGAGTTTCTCGGTGATCGAGCCCAGTTCGACCTCGACGCTCGCAAGTTCGTCCTGCGCTTCGCGGCGATAGGCCCGCTCGGCCTCCTGCTTGCGCTCGGTGGCTTCGCGCCGGCTCTCGTTGGCGCGTCCGATCGCGGCGTTCAGGCTTTCGATCTCGCCGCGCAACCGGGCCAGTTCGGACTGTTTCTGATTGATCTCCAGCTTCGAGACCAGTTCGTCCCTTGCCAGGTCGCGCAGGGTCGCCAGCGCCTCCTCGGCGAAGGCCAGTTCGCGCCGCCGCGCGTCGCGGGCAGCGGCGAACTCTCGGGCTTCCTGCGTGCTCTGGCGCTCCTGCGCGCTCAGCACGGCGATGATGCTCTGGAACTCCGACTTGCGCGCATCGAAGGCGCGCTGCTCGGCCTGAACCACACCGGGCCGACGGGCGGCGACCTCTGGCGGAAATCGCGGGAAGGTACCGCCGGCTTCGGCTTCCAGGCGGGCCTTCTTCAGCAGCAGACCGTCCTCGCGCACGCGCAGCTCCTGCGGATTGCTGGCCGTGACACCCAGCGCGAGCCGCAGCAGCGGCTGTCCGGTTTCCACCCGGTCGCCCTCCCGGACCAGCAGTTCCTCGACAATGCCGCCTTCCAGGTGCTGCACGGTCTTCACATCGCCCTGCGGTACGACGGTGCCGCTGGCGACGGCGACCTCGTCCAGTTCGGCAACCAGCGCCCAGATCAGCAGCAACAGGATCAGCCCGACGATTGCGCGCGCAAGCCACAGGATTGTGCGCGGGCGGTGACGGCGGGTCAGATCGTCCAGCGCACTCATGATCCCGCGTCTCCCTGCTGTCGCGCCGCTTCCAGCCGGGCGCGGACATCGCGCGCCGGCCCCGCCGCCACAATACGACCCCCATCCAGGGCGATGATGTTCTGGCACGCATCCAGCAGTTCCGGACTGTGGGTCACCACGACGATGGTTCGCTCATCTCCCAGCGCGGCAAGGTTCCGGGCCAGCGTTCTGGTCGCCGCCGCGTCCAGATTGCCCGACGGTTCGTCCAGCAGAAGCACGGGCGGATCGCCGATCAGGGCCCGCGCGATCGCCACCCGCTGACGTACGCCGCCGGGCAGGTCCATGCCGCCCTCGCCGATGACACTGCCATAGCCGTCCGGCAGCGCCGAAATGGCCGAATGCGCACCGGCCAGATGCGCCGCGTCGATGATCAGATCATCCGAGGCGTCCGGCCTGCCGATGGCGATGTTCTCGCGGATCGTACCGGCGAACAGGAAGGTGTGCTGCGGGACATAACCGACAGCCCGCGCCAGATCGGCCCGCCCGAACTGTGCGATATCCGCCTCGTCCAGCAGGACCCGCCCGGAGGCCGGACGATACAGCCCCTGCATCAGCTTCAGCAGCGTGGTCTTGCCCGATCCGTTGGGCCCCACCAGCGCGTGCAGTCCGGCACCGATCTTCAGTCGCGCATCCTTCACGGCGGGCGGGCGTTCCGCGGCGTAGGTGAAAGTCACATTGTCCAGCCACAGCACACCGTCACGTACATCGACGCTGATGGCGCCCCTGTCCGGCTCCTCGGCAGTCGCGAAACAGTCCGTCAGACGCCGCAGCGACTGCCGGGTCGCCATGTAGGTCCGCCAGTTGCCGATCAGCTGCTGAAACGGCTGCACGATGCGCCCGCCCAGCATGTTGGCCGCGACCAGCGCACCGATGGAAAGCTCCTGGTTCAGGATCGCCACGGCACCCACGGTCGTCAGCGCAACGGTGGTCATGATCGTCAGCGCCAGTCCCAGGTGCACGAAGGTGTCCGACTGGGTACCGCGCCGTACGGATTCCTCGACCGATCGGGCATGCCGCTCTTCCCACAGGTCCGACATCGGCTCCCGCAGCGCCAGTGCCTTGACCGTCGCCCGGCCCCCGATCAGCTCGGCGGTGATGGTGTCGCGGTCGTAGCTGGCGCGCCGCTCGTCGGCGTTCGCCCCCTGCATGACCCGTCCCGAATACCAGGCCAGCGCGATGAACAACGGGAACACGGCAAGCAGCACCCAGCCCACCGGTGCCGCGATGATGAAGATGGCCACGGCGAAGAAAAGCGCAAACGGCAGGTCGGCAATCAGCACGGCCGACAGGCCGGAGAAGGCGTTGCGCACCGTGTCCGCGTCCCGGAACAGGGCCTGCCAGTAGGCAGCCGGACGGCGCTCCAGCACGGGCAGGGGCGACGCCGTGATGCGGCTGTAAAGCGCGCGCGCCAGATTGACGTCGATCTCGACGGCGGCGGACCGCAACAGCTTGGCCCGGCCCTGCCGCAGCAGGAAGTCGAAGGCGACGGCGATGATCATGCCGATCACCAGCCCCTGCAGCGTCGACAGGCCGCCGTGAAAGACGACGCGGTCATAGACCTGCAGGACGAAGATCGGCACCGCGATGGCGAGCAGGTTGACGATGAAGGAGTAGGCGATGACCTCGCCGATGCGCCGCCTCACGGGGCGCAACACCTCCTTCAACCAGTCTTCAGCACGCATTTGGCCGGCATCCTTGTGACGATAACAGACCCTTCGGTCTTGCAACTTGAACCACGCTGTCAGAGCATAACGCCCGCGCGCCGGGCAATAGATCGGATAAACGACGATGACGAAAGCCGATTCGTCGGTTAAAGCTTGGGTTCTTATGGTGTGGAAAGGGCAATTGTTGCGACGCGGCCGGATCATCGCAGTGATGCTGACGATGGGCTGGGGCATGCCCGCGACGGCGGCCCCCCTGTCCGAGGAACTGAGCGGCCTTCTTCAGGGACACCCTGACGTGCGCGCGGCGGAACGGCGTCTGGATCAGGCCACGGCGGGCGTGACCGAGGCCCGCGCGCCCTACCTTCCCCAGCTTCGGATCAGTGGCGAGATCGGCTACGAGAATGTCGACAGTCCCGTGCGCCGCGCAACCGGCGGCGATGCTGTCGAACAGGTGCGCGAGGTCGGCCGCTTCACCGTCACCCAGAAACTGTTTGACGGGCTGCGCACCGACGGCCAGCTGAAGACCGCCATCGCGCGTGAGTTCAAGGCGGGATACGGGGTCGAACGTGCGAACCAGCAGATCCTGCTGCGTGGCACGGCGGCCTACATCAATGTCCTGAAACAGACCGAACTGGTGGACATCGCGCTGGAGACCGAGGCCACGATCCGCAGGCAGCTGACGCTGGAGGACGAGCGCGTGAAACGCGGCTCTGGCCTGTCCGTCGATGTCCTGCAGTCGAAATCGCGTCTGCAGGCCGCCAAGGAAACGCGGGTCAGGATCGAAGGTCAGTTGCGCGAAGCCATCGCCGAGTATTACGCGGTCTTCAATCACGCACCGGATATCGGGTCCATGGGCCCGCCCGCCGCGCCCGACGATCTGATCCCCGCCGAACTTCAGACCGCGATCAACCGGGCGCTGAGCGAAAACCCGTTGATCAAGCAGAGCCAGGAAACCATCGGCGAGGCGAAGCAGCAGCGCAAGGTGGCGATGGCGGACTTCTTCCCGCAGATCGACGTCGTCGCCGAAGGCGCCGTCGAGAATGATTTCGAGGGCATTCCGGGCAGCCGCAAGGATGTGTTCCTGGGGGTCCGCGCGAACTGGGAGATCTTCGACGGACTGGGGACGGTCGCCGCGACCGAGCGAACGGGCCATCGCATCGCCGAAACCATGGAAAACCACGCCGCGCTGAGCCTGGAACTGGCCAAGCGTGTCGAGGTGGCCTGGCAGAACCTGGTGACCCTGAGAGAGCGGCAGACGCTGGCCGAGAACGCCGCGAACATTTCGGTCGAACTGTTCAACGCGCGGCGCAAGCTGCGCACGGCGGGCCGCGAGTCGGTGGTCAACCTGCTGAACGCCGAGGCGGAACTGAACGCCGCCCGGTCGCGCGCCGTGGCCGCGCATTACGATGCGCTGACCCAGAGCTTCCGGCTGCTGTTCGAGATCGGCGATCTGACGCTGGCCGCCTACTGAGACGACTATTGGACCTCGAAATCGGTTGCTGACAGATTGCCATCGGTGACGGTCGCGATCTGGAAGCTGTTCTCTGTCGTGCCGCCGTCGGGATCGAAGTGCAGATTGTCGTCGCTGTCGAAGACGAAGGACGCCTCGGCGTTGCCGAGATCGATGGCACCATCCGCCAGCGACACGCCGACTGCGAAGAAGGACTGCCCGTCGATCAGGTTGTTGCTGCCGTTCGCGGCAATATTGCCGAAGGCCGTCTGATCGATCAGGAAACGGTCGGTGCCGCTCAGGAAGTCGGTGATCACGTCCTGATGGTTCTCGGCGGTATCGTAGAAGAAGGCATCGTTGCCGTCGCCGCCGGTCAGCACATCGCTGCCGGATTCGCCATCCAGCGTGTCATTGCCGATACCCCCCTGCAGCAGGTCGTTGTCATTGCCTCCGGAGAGGCTGTCATCACCCGCACCGCCGTCCAGCGTATCCGCGCCCGCCGCACCGATCAGCGTGTCATTGCCACCATTGCCCAGAATGCTGTCGTCGCCCGAGCGGCCCTGAAGGTTCTCGGCTGCCTCCGCGCCGCTGATCGTGTCGTTGGCGTTGCTGCCAAGGATCCGTTCGATAGCGACCAGTGTATCGTTGCCCTCACCGCTGGCGATGCCCTGCGCGCCGGTGAGATCCACGTTGACCGCTACCACGCTGGCGGAGAAGTCCGCCGTGTCCGTCCCGACGCCGCCATCGAAGAAATCATCGCCCAGGCCACCGACCAGCGTATCACCGCCGGTATTGCCCAGAAGCGTGTCGTCGCCCGCACCGCCGGTGAGCCGGTCGCCGCCTGCGCCGCCATCCAGCACGTTCGCCTCGCCATTGCCCGTCAGGCTGTCACCGCGCGATGTGCCGATCAGATTATCGATATTCCTGAGGAAATCGGAACCCTCGGCGCTGTTGGCGATACCGGTTTCCAGACTGGCCGTCACCGCGACCGCGGATGTCGCATATGACGCCGTATCCGTGCCGGCACCGCCATCGATGTCATCGTTGCCCGCACCGCCATCCAGGGTGTCGTCATTGTCGCTGCCGACCAGCGTGTCGTCGTTCGCACTGCCGATCACGGCCTCGAATCCGATCAGCGTGTCGTTGCCGTCACCGGTCGCATTGCCTTCCGCCAGGTCCACACTCACGGCATTCGCCGCAGACGCGAAACTGACCGTGTCATTGCCCGCATCGCCCAGCAGGGAATCGTCACCCGCACCGCCGTCGATCACATCGTTGCCCGCATCGCCGAGCAGCGTGTCATTGCCCGCGCCACCGGAGATCGTGTCCGCGCCCGCGCCGCCCAGAATGCCGTTGTTCTGCGCATCGCCGGTCAGGCTGTCCGCGCCCGCGCCGCCGCGCACATCCTCGAACCCGCTGATCTGATCCGTTCCCGTCGCGGCGCTGTTCGCCGTCCCGCCCGCCAGATCCACGGTGACCGCCCCGCCAAAATTGCCGAAGTCCAGCAGGTCGGTGCCGTCGCCGCCCGCCAGCGTGTCCGCGCCTGCACCGGATACCAGCGTGTCATTGCCCGCGCCGCCGTCGACGCTGACAGCGGTCGTTGCATCCGCCGCATTCAATGAGTCCGCGCCGCCGCCCAGACTGGCGACGATGCCGCCATTGCCGATTTCGGTACCCGACAGATCATCGATGATCAGCACGTCATCGCCGTCTGCGCCGATCACACTGACGATCTCCACACCATCGAGCAGCGCGGACTGGTTCAGCGGCGCGATCATGTCGACCAGCACATCGCCGTTCCCGTCATCGCTGATGGTGACATTGCTGCCGGACGGATCCAGCAGGTCAAGCCGGAGATTGTCGCCCGCCCCGTCGCCGCCGAAGATCAGATCGTTGCCGTTCTCGCCGGTCGAATAGCCGAACCGGTCGTCTCCACCAAGTCCGTTCAGCGTGTCGTCTCCGGCAGCGCCGGAGAGCGTATTGGCGTTTGCGTCGCCCGAGATGCTGTCTGCACCGGAACCGCCTTCGACGCGCTCGATCGAAACCAGCGTGTCGGTGCCTTCGCCCGTTGCCTCTCCGGTGGCGAGATCGACCGTGACCCCGCCCGTGGTCGCACCGAAATCGGCGGTATCATCGCCCGCACCACCATCGAGCAGATCGTCGCCCGCGCCGCCGCTCAGCCTGTCATTGCCGACCTCGCCCTGCAGCGTGTCATCTCCACCGGCCCCTGCCAGCGTATCGGCGCCGTTGGACCCGCGCAGATCGTTGGCGTTCGCATCGCCGGTGATGCTGTCATTCGCGCCGGAGCCGATGACATTCTCGATGCTGCTGAGGGTGCCCGTGTCGGTACCGTCACTGAACGATCCGGCATCCAGATCGACCGTCACCGTCGCCACAAGCGCCGAGAAGTCCGCCGTGTCCGTACCGTCACCGCCCGCGAGAACATCCGCCCCGCCGGCACCTGCCAGCGTGTCGTCCCCGGCGTTGCCGGTCAGGACGTTGGCTGACGCGTTACCGGCCAGAACATCGTCCTGGGCCGAACCGGTCGCATTCTCGAATCCGATCAGCGTGTCGTTGCCCTCGCCCGTGGCCAGACCAGTATCCAGATCGACCGAAACGGCTGTCGCACTGCCGGAATAGTCGGCCGTGTCGATTCCCGCAGCACCGTCCATGCTGTCGTTGCCCAGACCGCCCGCGATGACATTCGCAGCGCCGTCGCCGGTCAGCGTATCGTCACCCGCCGAGCCAATCAGATTCTCGATGGCCGTCAGCGTATCGGTGCCGTCGCCGGTTGCCGTATCCGCGAACAGGTCGGCGTTGACCGCCGCCGCAGCGCCTGAGAAGTCCGCCGTATCCGCGCCGCCGCCGCCATCGAGGCGATTGTCGCCCGCATCGCCGGCCAGCGTGTCGTCGAAGGCGGAGCCGATGACGTTCTCGAAGTTCGTCAGCGTGTCGTTGCCAAAGCCGGTCGCGCTGGTCGCGGACAGATCCACATCCACCGCAGCAGTGGCGTTCGTATAATCGACCGTATCCGTATCGGCACCGCCGTCCAGCCGGTCGTTGCCGTCGCCGCTGGCGATCAGGTCATCCCCCGATCCTGCCGATATGTCCATGCTGCGCCCGATCGCCGAGGCCTCGACGGTATCATTGCCCGCGCCCAGGTCGAGCCTGACCGTGTTCTGGGAAATGTCGGTGTTGGACAGGTCCCCGATCGTGACCGTGTCACCGCCCGATCCCAGATTGATCGCGATCGTCTCAACCTCATCGACGATGATATTGGAATCCGTCGGCGCGTCGAAGTCGAGTACCGCCCGTCCCGCGTCATCGCTGACGAACAGAACCGCCGTTTCATTGACCGGATCAGACTGGATGGTGAGCGTGTCATCGCCCGCGCCGCCCGTGATCTGAAAATCCCCGTCGGCGATACTGATGGTCAGCGCGCCGTCGAACTGTTCGAAGGTCACATTGTTGTTGCCGTCATCGCCACCGTCATCAAGGACCAGTTCCTCATCGTCGTTGTCGCGGACGTCAAAGACATCGTCCCCGTCATCGCTGAGGACATCGTCCGATCCTTCCTCGCCGTCCAGCAGACCCTGCGTGTCGATCAGCAGGGGCTCGGCCTGCGCCTCGCCGATCCCGAACAGTTCGCTGAGGCGGCCAAAGACGCCCAGATCGTCGGTATCGGCCAGTTCAGCAATGGCACCGACGTCCGAATAGGCCAGCACACCGTCGCCGAATTCCGACGTCAGGGTGGCGGCATTGACATCGGTCAGCAGGCTGGGATCGCGGAACAGCGACACCACCTGCAGGCCCTGCAGGGGCTGGTCGATGATCACCGGCGCGCCTGAACTGGCGACCGCGATGGATCCCGCAAGAGCGCCGGCAATACCGGGCAGCAGGACGAAGGTATTGGCCTGTGCCTCGGGCGCGGCCTTGCCGATCATGCGCGCGTCCCTGACGGTGACCGATGCCACCGGTGTCCGCACCAGCAATTCGCTGCCCGGTGCATCGGGACCGCCGGTGCTGTCGACGGAAAACTCGCCCTGGACGACGAAGAACTGTGGCTTGCCGGCCAGGGTCGCCGGTTCCTCGATCAGGACCCGGCTTTCGCTGTCGAAAAAGATCGTCGTGCCGTCTGCCGTGGCCAGTTCAAGCGCGCCGTCACCGCGCGTCAGGATCACATCGCCCGGCCCCATTTTCTGGCCCGGCACTACGGGACCCTGCGTCCCGTCCACCGATATCACCACGACCTCGCCGGAGACGTTGCGGACCGTCACCTGATCGTTCTGGCCCTGCGCGACCTGCGCATTCACGACGGTCTCATGCTGCTCGAACACTGCTGCGCCCGAGACCGCTTCGTCCGCACCTTCGGCAGTGCCGGAAAGGGGGCCGGTTCGGCTCTCACTGGATGATGCTGCAAGCTGGTCCATCGAAACTTCCTTCGCTCGGGGCACTTCATGTGAACGCGTGCCCTGTCATTCAGATGGGAACAGGCATTCACAAACGCAAATAGCGGGACGCAAATGGCAGGCCATGCCCGTCCTGCGAGCGGGTGCGCGATCAGGCCGCCTGCTCGCCCGCTATAACCCTTAGCCGAGCCAGTGTCCGGCCCGCAACCGAATGCAGGTCAACAATCGCATCACGTGCATCCTCAAGTTGACCGGAGTCACAGAATGTTTCCACCCGGGCCGCTGTCTCAGAAAGTGACACCGCGCCGATGGTCCCGGCACTGCTCTTCAGACTGTGGGCGTCGCGTCCCAGATCGCCTGCATTGGCTGCCGTCAGGGGTTCAGACAGCCGCGCCAGCAGATCAGTCGTATCGTCGATGAAATCCCTGAGCAGGACCGGCAGGTAATCCGCGCCGACGTCTTCGCCGAACTGGTCCATGACGGCCTGATCGATCAGACCGCCAGTCTGCCCATCGGCTGTCGGTCCATCGCGGCTGACCGGATCCCCGCTCGCTTCTTTCACCGCAACCGGATTCACATCGGCGGGCGGGCCACCGGTCGCCTTCGCACCGACAAGGGCCCAGCGCGCGACCAGTTGCAGAAGCTCGACCTTGTCGAACGGCTTGGCGATGAAATCGTCCATGCCCTTCGCGAGGCATTCGTCACGATGTTCGGGCATGGCATTCGCGGTAACGGCCACGATGGGAATCGCCGCTTTCCGGCCGCCCATGGCGCGAATCTTCGCCGTCACCTCGAAACCATCCATGTCCGGCATCTGCACATCCATCAGGATGATCTCGAAATCGCCATCCCTGACCGCCGCCACAGCGCTTGCACCGTCTTCCGCCGCACTGACCAGATATCCGGCCTTTTCCAGCATGACGCGCGCAACCTGCAGGTTGATCCGGTTGTCGTCCGTGACCAGAACGCGCATGCCGCGCGCCGCCCCATCGCCGATCTGTTCCAGGGTCTGGCGCGCCGCCGATTCGACATCGCCGTCCCGGCCCGTCAGCGCCTGGGCCAGCGGCATGCTGCGCACCGGCCGCATGACAAATCCATCGAAACCGCGCGCGACCAGATCGTCCGCACGACCGCGCTGCGACGGATCGATCGCCACGATCATCCGGCCATCGACCGACTGACGCAGGGTCGCGATGTTGGTGGCGCTCGCCGCCTCCGCCATGGTGCCGTCAATCAGCAGGTGATCGATCCGCGCGCCCGGCGGCGTCAGCGTCGGGGAGATATGTCCGACCCGGAGCCCGAGCCCGCGCAGGCGCGCCGCCAGCCCTTCGCGCAGGACAGCGTTTTCGGCAAGCACGCCGACCTGCCGACCGTCCAGCATGCCCAGCAGGCGCTGACGCCCGTCGCTGATCTCGGCGTCCGCCGGCTCAAGCGCGATCTCGAACCAGAACGTGCTGCCCTCGCCTTCGACGCTCTCCAGACCGATCCGGCCATCCATCAGCCCGATGAGGCGCTTGCAGATGGCCAGCCCCAGCCCGGTGCCGCCGTATTTCCGCGCCGTCGAGGCATCGACCTGGGTGAACTCCTGAAACAGGGCACTCTGCCTGTCTTCGGGGATGCCGATCCCCGTGTCGGTGACGTTGAAGCGCAGGACCGGGCGGTCATCGCGGCTGCCGGTCAGCGCGATGTCGAGCGTGACGCCGCCTTCGTCCGTGAACTTGATCGCGTTACCCGCAAAGTTCAGCAGCACCTGACGGATGCGGGTCGGATCGCCCAGAAAACGGCGGGGCAGCGCAGGATCGATGATGACCGCGATCTCGACGCCGCGTTCGAACGCCCGCGCGGACAGCAGGTCGGCCACACCGTCGGCGACGTCTTCCAGGTCGAAGGCCACCGATTCCAGTTCCAGGCGGCCTGCTTCCAGCTTCGAGAAGTCCAGGATGTCATTGATGATGGTCAGCAGCGCCTCGCCGGACTTGCGCACGGTTTCGGCATACTGGTGCTGCTCGCCGCTCAGCGGTGTTTCCAGCAGCAGGTTGGTCATGCCCAGCACGCCGTTCATCGGTGTGCGGATTTCGTGACTCATCATGGCCAGGAAGCGGGACTTGGCGACGTTGGCGTCTTCCGCGCGCTCCTTGGCCTCGACCAGCGCGACCTCGTTTTCCTTCTGCGAGGTGATGTCGGTATGGACGCTGACGCGGCCGCCCTCGTCGGTGCGGAACTCCCCCACCAGAATCCACCGGCCGTCCGTCATGGCCAGTTCGAACGGCCCGCTGGGATTGCGATGCCGCTCCAGCCTGTCGGCCACCCAGACCTCGGGATTCGTCTGCGCGCTGACGACGTGGCGCGACGCGGTGCGGCGGAGAACATCCTCGAACTTCTGCCCCTCCTCGATGCGGCCGGTGGCGCCGCCCGCATAGATATCGGCATATTTCGCGTTGAACAGGATCAGCCGGTCGTCTGAATCATACAGCGCGAACCCGTCGTTCATCGCTTCGATGGCTTCCAGCAACTGGGTTCTGGCAGCCGTTGCCCCGGCTTCGGCGATCGCCACCTGCCTGTAGAGCCGGCGCGTCCGCCGGATCTCCCGGATCAGCAGCACCACCAGCAGCCCGCCCGCCAGCATCGTCGCGATCGAGGACATGAGCAGATTGAAATAGATGGGCCGCAGCCGTTCGGCCCGGAACCGCGTCACCAGCGACTGCGACGAATCCGTCAGTTCCCTGACGTCATTGAAAACGGGCAGCAACGCGCTGCGGATGCCGCTGTAGGTCCTGAAATCATTCGGCTGCAGCGCGCGCAGCCGTTCATCATTGGCGTTCAGCGTCGCGGCGAGCCGCAGCGCCAGTTCTCCGGCCCCCAGCGCGTCCTCGTCGTCAGAGCGCATCTTGTTCAGAAAGATCGGCAGCCGCTGCTTGAGGTAATCGTAGCGCTGCACGAACTCGCGCTGCGTCATCGCCGACGTGCCTGTCACATAAGTGTCCAGCGCTGAGAGGAACAGCGACAGTTCGTTCTTCGTGTGCGACGCGGCCCAGACCACCGTGTCGTATTCGCCCGAACTGGCGTTATATTCATCCCTGAGCGTCAGAACGGAGTAGACGGTGGTCGACAGCAGCACCAGGATCGCAATCCCCAGCACCGCCAGCCGCCGCTTCGCGCTGCGCCCCATATCAGCAATGCTCAGCCGGGAAGCGCTGCCCGTTCCGCGTTCTTCGGGTTGAACCTGCATTGTCATCGTGATTCTATCATGCGAGAAAGATCATCCGGTGTCGAATTTGTAGACGATAGCCAGCCCGGAATCAGGCCCTGCAGACCAGCCTGCACATTCACAACCAACGGGACAATGTCATAGATGAGCGGCAGAACGCGCCCTTACATTTTACTGGTTGAGGATACACCGACCCTCGCACGCAGTTACATCCAGTTTCTGCGCGATGAGCCCTATGAAATCCATCACGTCGAACTGGGCAAGGACGCGCTGCGCTCGTTCGAGGATCGCCGTCCCGATGCCATTCTGCTGGATCTGCGCCTGCCGGACATGGACGGCATGGACATTCTCCAGCATGTCAGCGAACAGGACGAAGGCGTTCCGGTCATCGTGATCACCGCGCACGGATCGGTGCAGACGGCGGTCACCGCCATGCGTCTGGGCGCCGCCGATTTCATCGTCAAGCCGTTCTCGGCAGACCGGCTGAAGGTGACGCTGAAGAATGTGCTTGAGACCAACAAGCTGCGCGAGATCGTCGATACCTACCGCACCGAGATCGACCGCGGCGGCTTCGAGGGCTTCATCGGCAGTTCCCTGCCGATGCAGGCGGTCTATCGCATCATCGAGGCGGCAGCATCGTCGAAAGCCACGGTCTTCGTGACCGGCGAGAGCGGAACGGGCAAGGAGGTCTGCGCGGAAGCGATCAAGAACCGCAGCCCGCGCCGCAAGGGGCCCCTGGTTGCCATCAATTGCGCGGCCATCCCGCACGACCTGATGGAAAGCGAGATCTTCGGCCACGTGAAGGGGGCCTTCACAGGTGCCCTGGGTGAGCGCGAGGGTGCGGCCCACATGGCCAATGGCGGCACCCTGTTTCTGGACGAAGTCTGCGAGATGGACCTGGATCTGCAGGCCAAGCTGCTGCGCTTCATCCAGACCGAGACCTTCCGCAAGGTCGGCGGATCAGTGACCGAGAAGGTGGATGTAAGACTTGTCTGCGCGACCAATCGCGATCCCATGGAAGAGGTGAAGGCCGGGCGGTTCCGCGAAGACCTCTATTACCGTCTGCACGTCATTCCGTTGCACCTGCCGCCACTGCGCGACCGCGATGACGACATCCTGAAGATCGCCGACATGTTCCTGCGCAGCTATGCCGAGCGTGAAGGTCGGAAGTTCAGACAGTTCGAACCGGCCGCCGCCGCCGTGCTGATGTCCTACGACTGGCCGGGCAATGTTCGTGAGCTGCAGAACATCATCCAGAACATCGTCGTTTTGAACGATGGAGAGACGGTGACGGCGGACATGCTGCCAGGTCCGCTGGCGCAAATCGACCGCTCCGCGATTCCGGCGGCGATGGCGGCGGTTCCGGACACGCAGGCATCATCCGAGGCGGATGCCCGCGTCCATGGCAAGCCGACGGTTCAGGCCCTTTCCGACGATATCCGGCCCCTTGCCACAGTCGAGCGCGAGTATATCGAACATGCGATCAACCGCTGCGACGGGAACGTCCGCACGGCGGCTGCGCTGCTGGGCATCGCCCCGCAGACGATCTATCGCAAGCGCACCGCCTGGGAAGAGGAAGACCTGGCGTCCAGCGCCGCCGAATAGACCGGCCAACCCGGACCGTCAGTACAGGTCCCACTGCCTTTTCATGTAATCAGTAGCCTCGCGGGTGGCGTCCAGTCCCTGCGGGAGGGACTTGGCCAGCATCATGAAGCCGTGAATCTGGCCGGGATATTCGTGCACGGTCGTGCTGACGCCGGCTTCGGTCAGGCGGTCAGCGTAATCTTTCGCCTCGTCACGCAGGGGATCGAATCCCGCGGTCAGGAACAGCGCCGGCGGCTGGCCGGCGAGGTCGGTGTTCCGCCCCGGTGACGCGCGCAAATCGTCCTTGTCCGCATCACCGTTCAGATACTGGTTCATGTACCAGTTGATCCGGTCGCGCGGGATGATGGCGCCGTCCTCCAGTTCCGCATGCGAGCGCGTCGTCGTTGCGAAATCCGTGGCCGGGTAGATCAGAAGCTGAAAATCGGGAGGCGTCTGCCCCGCCGCCGCCGTCTGCTGGCTGACGACGATGGACAGGTTGCCGCCTGCCGAGTCACCGCCGACGGCGACGCGCGAAGGATCACCGCCGATCTCGCCGGCGTTCTCGCGCAGCCAGCGATAGGCCGCAAGACAGTCGTCCACACCGCCGGGAAACTTGTTCTCCGGTGCCAGCCCGTAATCGACGGAGACCACCATCGCACCCGACCACAGAGCCAGGCGCGCGCAGAGCCCATGGTGGCTGTCCAGATCCCCCTGCACCCATCCGCCGCCGTGGAAGAAGCACAGGACGGGCAGCGGGGCCGCACTGTCGGTCGGCCTGTACACCCGCGCCGGGATCGCACCGTTTCGGCCCGCGACCTCGATGTCCCGGATCTCGTGCAGATCGGGTGCCGGTTCGTCCAGCAGTCCGACCAGTGTCAGAAGCTGCTGCCGCAGTTCCGGCAGGGGCGGGAAATAGCCCGGCACACGGACGGATTTGGAGAACTCGGCGACGACCTGTGCCTTCGGATCCATGACCCTGCGGCCCAGCGTCTCGCGCTTGCCTTCGAGCAGAGGCAGGACCTCGGCTTCGCTCATCAGGCAATGTTGCAGTTCGAATGCGGTCATGGTTCGGCGCCCCCGGTCACATGTGCGGAAGCCCTCCCGGCGGTCCGGAAGGGCTTCCTGAATCAATCCGATCGGTTCCCCGATGGCAGACGGATTTCGATCAGTCGCGGAAGCTGGGGTCCATGCGGTCCAGCTTGCGCAGCAGGCCCGGCCAGTCGCGGCTGCCCAACGGCGAGAACTTGTCGAACTGCTGGGCGGTATGTTCACAGACTTCCGGCGTCGGCATCTGCAGTTCCTGACCGCCCGACAGCGCATCAATCTGCAACTGGCAGGACTTCTCCAGATAGGCCAGCAGGCTGAAGGCCTCCGAAACCGACTCGCCCGCTGTCAGCAGACCGTGGTTGCGCAGGATCATCGCCTTGTGCGTCCCCAGATGGCCGATCAGGCGATCCCGTTCGGAATGGTCCAGCGCCACGCCCTCATACTCGTGGTAGGCGACGCGATTGTAGAAACGCAGCGAGGTCTGGCTGAGCGGCAGCAGGCCGTTCTTCTGCGCCGAAATCGCCATGCCGGCGCGCGTGTGCGTGTGCGCAACCGAGAAGACGTCCGGACGACCGCTCAATACGGCGGAATGAATGGTAAAACCCGCCTGGTTGACGGGATAACCGCCGTCCAGCAACACGTTGTTGTCGTAGTCGATCTTGACCAGGCTGGACGCCGTGATCTCGTCGAAGAAAAGACCGTGCGGATTCAGCAGGAATGCATCCTCGCCCGGCACGCGGGCCGACAGGTGGGTCGCCGTCAGATCATCCCAGCCGTAGTGCGCCACCAGACGATAGAAGGCGGCCAGATCGACGCGAACGGCCCATTCCTCGTCGGAGACCTGCTTGCGGACGGATTTCACGAGTGGTGCGGTATCGGGCATTTGTCTCTCCCCAGAGTTTCAATTCTCTGACCTCTCGCGTCATCCAGTCTGCGCGATCCTCGCTAGGATTTCGCAAGCGGAAGCGCGATCGCGGCTTCGTCGCCGATCGCACGAAAGGACAATGTCTCCTCAAGATACAACTTTACGTGCCGGGCGTCATGGCTCGAATAACCGATGGCAAAGTCGCGTCCGACGTATAGCTCGAAATCGCCGCCGCGACGGGACAGGATCAGCCCGCCCTCGACGGCACGGCTGGGCACGACGGGCCCGTCGAGCAGATGGCGCGCATGATCCAGCACGCGCCGCCCCGTGTCGGAGACCGCTGCCTGCAGGCGGATGTAGAGGTCCACGGGCAGAACCATGGCGAAAGGCCCCTGCACGCCCTCAAGGCGCAGCTTTTCCAGCGCTTCGGCGATCGATTCCGGCAGTTTTGCGGGATCGTCGGGCAGATCGCCGGCAGATGAGGCAACACTGGTCATGACGCCGTGGATGCCCGCCGCCTCGTAGCCTTGAAAGACCAGGCGATCCTCGGCCAGCGCGATCGTGCGCGCGGCGGCCACCACCGGATCGAGGTCCGCGTCTTCCGCGCCGCGGTCGAGATTTTCCAGTTCGTCGATCTCGATTTCGAACGGCACGCGCAGTTCGACCATCGGCAGAACCACGCGCTGGCGCGCGGAAACATCGTCGGCCAGAGGCTCATCGATCTGCCGCACACGTCCGGTGGCGACAGCGTCGTGGTGATAGCCGAGCGGTCCCTTGAAATCGACCACCTGGCGGGCGGCCAGAACGGTCTTCAGGGTCGTGGCGGCGGCCTCTTCGATTTCCGTCCAGGCATTCTTCGAGACGGGTGCCAGCCCGCGTTTCAGGTCGTCCATGATTTTCACCTCAATCCTTCAGGTCGCGGATGCCGAGATCGCCCTGGTTGCGTCGGGGAGTCGCCCGCAGGACGTCATCGTCGTCACCGTGCTCGCCGGTGATCGGTCCGTCCTTGAACAGGATGCTCTTCATCTGTTCGTCCAGCCGGGGCATGCGCCGCCGCAGCCATTCCAGCGTCATCACCGCGTGTTCGATCTCTTCATCCCGATTGTGACCCAGTATGGCCTTCAGGTCGGCGTCGCCGGTGGCGTCGGCGCGCTGCTGGTACCAGTCAACCGCCTCGAATTCCTCCATCAGGGAGACGATGGCCCTGTGCAGGTCCAGCGTTTCCTCGGACAGGCGTTCGATCGGCTCATGTAGCCCTTCACTGGCCATTCTGATAATCCTTCCCTGATGCGGTCTGACGACTAGACTGGCTAGATGTGCAATCGGGGCAGGCGTCTCAACCGGTACGAATGTCGCGGCAGATATGCGGCACCGGATATGCTGACGGAACGGGGAAGCGGCGAAACATGAAACAGATGCAGTTCACACGATTTGGCGATCCGGCGGACGTTGCGGAGATCATCGAGGTGGATGCACCCGGCGATCCCGGACCGGGCCGCGTCAATGTCCGTGTTCTGGCCAGTCCGATCAATCCGGCAGACCTGCTGAACATGGAAGGCCGCTACGGTGCCGAACTGCCGCCGCTGCCGGCGACCCAGGGGGCCGAGGGCGTCGGGCGCATCATCGCGGTCGGCGACGGTGTCGACAACGTCAAGGTCGGCGATCTGGTCACCCCGCCCGCGCGCGGGCTGTGGCGCGAGATCGTGCAGGGTCCGGCCGCGGGACTTGTCGCCCTGCCGGCCGATGCGGACATTCTCCAGCTGTCCATGCTGCGCGCCAATCCGGCCTCGGCCTGGCTGATGCTGCGGGACTATGTGACCCTGGAAAGCGGCGATTACGTCATCCAGAACGCGGCCAATTCGGCGGTCGGGCGTCACATCATCCGTCTCGCGAAATCCCAGGGCTGGAAGACCGTCAACGTGGTCCGGCGTCCCGACCTGATCGACGAACTGACCGGACTGGGCGCGGACCACGTCTTCGTCGACGGCGAAGACCTGCCGGACCGGGTGGTCGAGGCCACGGGCGGCAATCTGCCCCGGCTGGCCATCGATGCGGTCGGCGGCACCTCGGTCCAGCGTCTGGCAAGGGCGACTGCCGATGGCGGCACGGTGGTGAACTACGGGCTGCTGTCGGGCGATCCGCTGATGATCGACGCGCGCGAGACCGTCTTCCGCGACCTGACGATCCGGGGCTTCTGGCTGGCGCCCTGGTTTGCGAAGACCGACCCGCGCGAGATCGGAACCACCTACGCCTTCCTTGGCAAGAAGATGGCGGAAGGGCTGTTGCATGTGCCGGTCGAGGCGACCTATCCGCTGGAGCGCGTGAAGGAAGCCGTGGCCCACGCCGGCCGCGACGGCCGCAACGGCAAGGTCATCATCACCATGGATGATGTCTGAGCGCATGAAAAAGCCGGTCCTGCTCGTGGTGCACCAGAAGCATTCCGATCCCGGCCGGATCGGCATGCGGCTGAGAACGCTGGGTTATCCGATCGAGATCTGCCGCCATGCCTGCGGCGATCCCCTGCCTGAAAGCATGGACGACTATGCCGGGACCGTGGTCTTCGGCGGTCCGATGAGCGCCAACGATGACCATGAACCCTACATCCGCAACGAACTGGACTGGACGCCGGGCGTGATCGAGAGCGGGACGCCGTACCTCGGCGTCTGTCTCGGCGCACAGATCATGGCGCGGGCCTACGGCGGATCGGTCGCAGAACATCCCGAAGGCCAGGTCGAGATCGGCTATTACAAGATACGCGCGACGCAGGCGGGCGAGGCCTGGTTTCCCGAGGAAATGTGCATCTTCCAGTGGCACCGCGAGGGGCTGGAACTGCCCGAATGCGCCACCCTGCTGGCGACCAGCGATCACTTCCAGAATCAGGCGCTGGGCATCGGAGCGAACGGCATCGGCATCCAGTTCCACCCGGAAGTCACGGAGCAGATGAACCGGCGCTGGCTGATCGGCGGTGCCGAGCGGCTGACCCTGCCCGGCGCACAGCAACCGGACGAACACCACGCGGGCCGCGCAGCACATGATCCGTTCGTCGATGACTGGGTGGACGGTTTCCTGGCGGACTGGCTGAAAACCGACCAGCGGTAAAACGACCCGGCGACCCTACGGTGCCTTACTGTCCGGGGGCGTGCGGCGGGTCGCCGGTCAGCGCGCCGCCAGCCAGGATGAGCTCTTCCGCCAGCCCGCATTCATCCGGGTGCATCATCCGTTGGTCGCCCTCGACTGACCAATCCTGAACCATAAACTGTTTCTGAATTTCCGGACCAAACCGGCCCTCAGAAATACGGGTCTGCATGATCGCTTGAGTAGCTGCCTGTGTTGCATTGTACCGATATCCCTCCAGCTCATCATCATATTTCCCACCACCGTACAGGTAATTAAAATATGTCGCCCCGGTCATATGGATTTCATTTTCTACTATCTCGATGCCCGGCCAGTCTGCCGGAATAATATCTCTATAATACTTCAATACGTGAAATCTGAATTCCAACGTGTAAATTCCATTGATCGTTTTTAGTCGTCCGTACCGTGGATATAAATCTGGATCTCTTTCATAATTCTTGCACGCGGCCGTATAATCGAAAAACGGGTATGTGTAGAATGACCAGTATATAAAATAGATTGCGAGACCCACCGTTCCGGCAAAAACGATACAGATGATTATCTTCCCACCCCTTTTTCCGAGCGTACTGATCATTCGATCTCCGCCAGATTGTCAGGGATCAGTGTTTCGGGAGTAACGTCACGCCAGTCAAACCAGACGACGTGCCGGTTCCCGTCATCGGGTTGGCGTCGCATGGCGGTTGTTTCGCTATCTTTCATGGCCGAAATATGACGTCGGCACCCCTAGACGGGCTCCGATGTTCGGGGGCGGATCGGTCGCGCAAGATTGCGTCGTCGGAACACTGCTGCTCCATTCGCGCGCTGCCGATGACCGTGCGGCGCTTACCTGAGCGTTTCGTGTTTCTGGCGGGCGACCGCGATTTTTCTCACTCGTATCCCGGCGGGCAGAGGGCACCGCCGAAGCTTTCCTCGATCAGTTGCGCGAAGCGGATGGTGGTGAGATCGCCCAGATAGGGGCCGATGATCTGTACGCTGAGCGGCAGGTTGGACTGCGCGCCCAGGCCGATCGGGGCAGCGGTGCCGGGCAGGTAGACAGCGCCCGAAATGCCCGCCCAGAACAGCTGATCATTGTAGGGCACCTTGTGGCCGTTGATCTCGATCTCGCGGATCTCGCGCGGCTGGTCCTCGTTGCGGGGGAACGCGGCGGACGCGGCCTGCGGACAGAGCAGCAGGTCGTAGTCCTGGAAGAACGCGTTCCACTTGTCGCGATAGCCGTAACGGCGCTGATCGGCGGCGGCCCAGTCGTAATAGCTGATGGTCCCCGCCCGCGCGTTCATGGCGAAATAGCTGTCATCATCATCCGACAGCTTGGCGACCTCGTCCCTGAACCACTGATAGGCATCGGCGGGCAGCCGCGCGTGGGTCACGGGCCGGAACAGGCGGAAATAATCGAGGTGATATTCCTCCCAGTCGACCTCGAACGGGTCGCGCTCGTCGACCGTGGCACCTTCGGCCCGCAGCTTCTCGGCCAGATCGCGCAGGGCGTCCTGATATTCGGCTTCGGTCTCGGTCACCGGCGAGCCGAGCATCAGCGCCACCTTGAAGTCCCCCAGATCGTCCTTCTCGGGCTTCGGCAGGTTCAGCGTCCAGCCCGCACCGTAGATCGGGTCGTCGCCCGCCACGGCCAGCAGCGCGGCCTCCAGATCGCGGGCCGAACGGGCCAGCGGTCCGCAGACCGCCACGTCGCCCGGCGCGTTGGACGGCTTCTTCCAGTGGCCGCGCTTGGGCACGATGCCATAGGTCGGCTTGTGCCCGAACACGCCGCAGTAATGCGCGGGGTTGCGGACGGACGCGCCAATATCGGATCCGAACTCCAGCGCGCTCAGGCCTGCGGCCAGCGCCGCCGCCGAGCCACCCGACGACCCGCCCGGCGTGCGTGTCGGATCCCACGGATTCCCGGTGCCGCCATAGACGTCGTTGTAGGACTGCCAGTCGGTCAGGTTCAGCGGCACATTGGTCTTGCCGAAGACATTCGCCCCCGCGCGCTTGATCCGCTCCACGACGACGGCATCGGCATCGGCCATGTTGCCCTTCATCGCCGGATCGCCCCAGGTCGTCTGGAAGCCGGTGACGTTGTAGCTTTCCTTCACGGTCATCGGCACGCCGTGGAACGGGCCGAGGCAGTAACCGCGGTCCAGCAGCTTGTCCAGACCCTCGGCGGCGACCTTCGCGCCCTCGAAATCATGCGCGATGACGGCATTGATCTGCGGGTTCAGACGCTCGACACGGTCCTGCATGATCTCCAGCGCCTCGACGGCAGTGGTGCGGCCCTCGCGGATGTCGGCGGCGATCTGTGTCGCGTCGCGGCGATGCAGCGGTGTCTCGGTCATGGCGTCTCGTCTCCCCGGATCAATTCAGCCAAAGTCTCGGGGATTTCATCACTCGGCGATAGCCCGATTTGCGTTGGGCTGGTATCACCTGCGCCGATGACGACCGCGCTGTTCATACTCTTTGGCCTCTGTATTGCCGCATGGATCTATCTGATCGTGCTGCGCGGCGGTTACTGGCAGTTGCAGGAGCGCCTGCCCGGTGAGATGAAAACGCCGGAAACCTGGCCCACGGTGGCCGTTGTCATTCCCGCACGCAACGAAGCGGACCTGATCGGCGAAACCGTGCGACGCCTGACGGAACAGACCTATCCGGGCGATCTGCGCCTCATCGTCGTGAACGATCACTCGGAAGACGGCACCGGCGACAAAGCCCGGCAGGCGGGCAATGACCGCACGGTCGTGATCGATGCCGAAGCCCGTCCGGAAGGCTGGATGGGCAAGGTCTGGGCGATGGAACAGGGTGTGCGCCATCTGCGGGAGATGGGTGCCGAGCCGGATTACATCCTGTTCACGGATGCGGACATTCACCATCCGCCAGACAGCGTTTCGCGACTGGTGGCACATGCGGAAGAGGACCGGCGCGATCTGGTCTCGCTGATGGTCAGGCTGAAGGTCGAAACCTTCTGGGAGCGTCTGCTGATCCCGGTTTTCGTGCTGTTCTTCTCCAAGCTCTATCCCTTCGGCTGGGTCAACGATCCGACGAAGAGCACCGCAGCGGCGGCAGGCGGCTGCATGCTGGTGCGCAACGAGGTCGTGCAGCGTGCGAACCTGATGGAGGCGATACGCGGCGAGCTGATCGACGACTGTGCGCTGGCGCGGGCCGTGCGCGACGCCGGGTCTGGCCGCATCTGGCTCGGCCTGACGGAAGATGTGCACAGCGCCCGCGCCTACGGCGGCCTGTCCGGCGTCTGGGACATGGTGGCCCGCACGGCCTTCACACAGTTGCGCTTCTCCCCGATCCTGCTGCTTGGCAGTGTGGCGGGCATGATCTCTCTCTATCTGTCCTGGATGCTCGCCCTGCCCTTCGATATCGGCCTGGCAATCGGCTGCTTCGCCCTGCCGATCCTCACCTTCAGTCCGGCCCTGCGCCTTTACGGGCAACCGGCGTGGATGATGGCGCTGCTGCCGCTCGCGGGACTCATGTACGCCCTGATGACGCTCGACAGCGCGCGGCGGCACTGGACGGGCAGAGGCGGAAACTGGAAGGGTCGCTATCAGGCGAAGATCGCGAAATGAGCCCCGGCACCGGCCAGATCGAGACCGCCTCGGGCAAGGGCGCGAAGGACGAGAACTTTCCCGTCGGGTCGTTCCTGCTGCCGAAACGCCTGCGCCCGCATGTGGCCTGTTTCTACGCCTTCGCGCGGGCCGGTGACGACATCGCCGACAACCCCGACCTGAGCCCGGAGGAGAAGCTCGACAGGCTGCAGGCGTTCGACGACGCACTGGTCAACGGGTCGTCCGATCCGGCGCTCGCCAAACCTGACCGCCTGCGCGACAGTCTGCGCCAGACGAACGTCACGGACCGCCATGCGCGCGACCTGCTGCGGGCTTTCATGCAGGACGCGGTGAAGACGCGCTACGACAGTTGGGACGATCTGATGGGGTACTGCCGCCTTTCCGCGTCGCCCGTGGGGCGCTATCTGCTGGACCTGCACGGCGAGGACCCGGCGGACTACGCCGTGTCCGATCCGCTGTGCGATGCGCTGCAGGTCATCAATCACCTGCAGGACTGCCAGGAGGACTATCGCGACATGGACCGGGTGTATCTGCCGCAGGAGTGGCTGAAGGCCCGGGGCATCGACGAAACGGCGCTGAACGCAGATTCCGCATCGCCGGCGCTGCGCGCGGTTCTGGATCAGTGCCTCGATGGCTGCGAGAACCTGATGATCAGGGCTCGCAAGATGCCGAAAAAGCTGCAATCAAGACATCTGGGTGCCGAATCTGCCGTGATCGTCGCTCTGGCGGATGCGCTGATGGAACAATTGCGGCGGCGCGATCCGCTGGCCGAACGCGTGGCATTCGGCAAACCGCGCATGGCGATGATCGCCGCCGGTGCGCTGGGACGCTTCTATCTGGGAGGACGTGCGTGAACGCCGAACTGGAGAAGGCGCACGACCATGTGCGCCGCATCGTTGAAAAGTCGGGCACCTCGTTCGGGCTGGGCATGAAGATCCTGCCGGAGGATGGGCGCAGAGCCATGTACGGCGTCTATGCCTTCTGCCGGGAGATCGACGACATCGCCGACGAGCCCGGGACCGAACAGGCCAAGCGCGACGGGCTGGACAAATGGCGCAAGGAGGTCGAGCGGCTGTACCAGGGTCAGCCGGAAGATCTCACCATGGTGGCACTGCTGCCCGCCGTTGAAGCCTATGACCTGCCGAAACAGGAGTTTATCGAGCTGATCGACGGCATGGTGATGGACGTCGACCTCGACTTCGGACGTGCCGAGCGTCTGGACCACAGCGGGCTTCACCTCTATTGCCGACGGGTCGCTGGCGCGGTGGGCATGCTGTCCATCCGCATCTTCGGCGAACCTGATGCGACGCAGTTCGCGCTGGCCATGGGCGATGCGCTGCAACTGACCAACATCCTGCGCGACATCGGCGAGGATGCCGACGAGGGCCGCATCTATCTGCCCATCGACATGATCCGCGCCGAGGGGATCACAGCGACCGATCCGAAAGAAATCGTCCGTGACCCGCGCCTGACCGCCGTGTGCGACCGGATCGCCGAGGAAGCCGACGCCCGCTTCCGAGACGCCGAGGAGCAGTCACGCCGCCATGACCGCCGGAAGCTGAAGCCCGCGCTGGTCATGGGATCGATTTATCGCGGCTATCTGGACAAGCTGCTGGCGCGCGGCTTCGCCGACCCGACCGCGACGGTGAAGATGTCGAAAGCCGCGAAAGCCACCCGCGCCCTGCGCGCGATGATGGGCTGACCGGTTTGGCGGGCACTGTCCATGTTCTCGGCGCCGGTCTCGCCGGACTTGCGGCAGCGCTGACGCTTTCGGCTGAAGGCCGCAAGGTCATCGTCCACGAAGCGGCCAACAAGGCAGGCGGGCGCTGCCGCAGCTACCATGATCCCTTGCTGAACCGCGTCATCGACAATGGCAACCACCTGATGATGAGCGCCAACGATCACGTCTTTGCCTGGCTGGACGATATCGGCGCGCGCAGCCGCGTGGCGGTCACCGATCCGGCGGCCTACCCCTTCGTCAATGTCGAAACGGGCGAGCGCTGGACCGTGAGGCCCAATCGCGGCCCGATCCCGTGGTGGATTTTCGTGCCCTCGCGGCGTGTGAGGGGTGCACGGATCCGGGATTTTCTGGAAGGCATCCGGTTGCTGAGGGCCGACCCTGAGAAGACCGTGGCCGATTGCCTGTCGCAGGACACGATGCTGTGGCGGCGTTTCTGGGAACCGCTAACGGTGGGCGCGCTGAACTGCGCGCCACACGAAGGGGCCGCCGCGCTGCTGGCGGAAGTCCATCGCCGGACCTTTGCCAAGGGCGAGGCCTTCTCGCGGCCCGTGTTCGTGAAGGAGAGCCTGGCCGACGCGCTGATCGACCCGGCCATCGCCCTGCTGGAACGCCGGGGCGTACAGGTCCGCCTGCGCAGCCGGGTGCGCGCGCTGCAATACGACAGCGACAGGCTGAACGGTTTCGCGACAACGCGTGAGGAAATCGTCCTTCACACCGATGACAGGGTGATCATGGCGCTGCCTTCGTGGGTGGCTGCGGAACTGATGCCCGAGATCGGGCCGCCGTCGGGCGCGCGGATGATCCTGAACCTGCACTTCCTGCTGGATGGAAAGCCGGACCTGCCGCCGGTCACCGGCCTGACGGGCAGCATTGCGCAATGGCTGTTCATCAAGGGTGAAGTCGCGTCCGTGACCGTCAGCGCGGCGGATCCGTTCGCCGAGACACCAGCCGACGACATCTCGGCCCGGATCTGGCCGGAGATCGCCGTCGCGCTGGGTACGCCCGGGGCACCGCAACCGCCCTGCCGTGTGGTGAAGGAGAAGCGCGCGACTTTTCTGCAGACCCCCGCCAACGAGAAGCGCCGCCCCGGTGCGGTGACGCACTGGTCGAACCTTTTTCTGGCCGGGGACTGGACGGATACGGGCCTGCCCGCCACCATCGAAGGCGCACTGCAGTCGGGACGGACGGCAGCCGCCTCCGCTATGGCCCAGTCGGGAGGACCGTCATGAGCATCGACATCCATTCCGCCGCGACGCCGAATGGCTGGAAGATTTCCATCATGATCGAGGAACTGCGGGAAGCGGGCATCGATCTGCCGGAAACGAATTTCCATCTGATCAGTCTGATGGACGGGGACCAGTTCACGGACGATTTCACCGCCATGAACCCGAACCAGAAGGTCCCGGTGCTGGTCCACGATGGCCGCGCGGTCATGGAAAGCTGCGCCATCCTGCAGTATCTCGGCGAGACCTTTCCGACGGCCCTGCTGCCGCTGGATGAACGACGGTGGGACGTGGTACCTTGGCTGTACTGGCAGGCGGCCAATCTGGGTCCGGTGTTCGGCAACAAGCTAAGCTACACGCGTTATATCACCGACGCGACGGACGCGCAGAAATCCCATCCGCTGGAGCGGTTCGAGAAGGAAGCGCAGCGCCTGCTGGGCGTGCTGGACCGTCAGTTGCAGCAGCATCCGTTCATCTGCGGTGCGGATTTCACCGTCGCCGACATCGCCGTTTTCCCGTGGGTGCGCGCCTGGAAATGGGCGAAGATCGACATCACCAGCCGTCCGCGTATCGGCGACTGGCTGGAACGTGTCCGCGCCCGGCCCGGCGTCGGACGCGGCGTGGCGTGGGGCGTGCCCGCCGATGAGGTGGACAGCTTCAGCCAGGAACGCCGGGCACAGTACAGGAAGAGCGGCGGTTCCATCGCCTCCAACAACAGACTGAAAACAGATATCTGATCGGAAATCCCATGAGCGTCTCCCTTGAACTGAAAGACGGTATCGCCCTGGTGACCATGGACGACGGCAAGGCCAACGCCGTGTCCGAGGCGCTGCTGGACGCGCTGGAGCCGGTGCTGGACGAAGCCGAACAGAAGGCCGATGCGGTCATTCTGGCGGGACGGCCCGGGAAATTCTGCGCCGGGTTCGATCTGAAATCGCTGCAGGGCGGCGATGCCGAAGCGGCCCAGCGTCTGATCCGGCGCGGCGGACAGATGGTGCACCGCCTGTTCAGCTATCCGAAGCCACTGGTCGCCGCCGCGACGGGGCACGGCATGGCGCTGGGTGCGCTGTGGCTGCTGGCCTGCGACAGCCGCATCGGCGCGCGCGGGGCCTACAAGTTCGGGCTGAACGAGACCGCCATCGGCATGGTGCTGCCGACCTTCGGGCTGGAGCTGGCGCGTATGCGCATACCCGTATCGCTGCATACCGAAGCGGTCATCCAGGCGCGCATCTACGATCCGGCTGGTGCCATCGCAGCGGGCTATCTGGATCAGGTCGTTGATGAAGTCGCCGTCATGGATGTCGCCATGGAAGCCGCGCGCGAACTGGCGAAACTGCCCGGCGGAGCCTATGCCCAGACCAAGCTGAACATCCGCAAACCCGCGCTCGACGTGATCGAAAAGAGCCTGGCCTGACGATCAGCCCTCGCCGGTCTCCATCGGCAGGTCCGGCTCGGTGGACCATTCCAGCAGGGAATTGTCGTACAGCGTGACCCTGTCGTGTCCCGAGACCTTCATCGCGAACAGGGTCGCCGCCGCGGCAATCCCGCCGCCGCAATAGGTGATGGCCGCCCGATCCGGCGACAGATCGGCGAAGGCCGCGCGAATTTCCTCGACCGGCGCGAACGCGCCTGTCGCCGGGTCCATCAGATCCTGCGCCGGAATATTGGTGCTGCCGGGGATATGGCCGGGTCGCCCGTAATGCGCCCCGCCGGTCCCGGCATGCTGTTGCGGCGACAGCGCATTGATCAGCAACGCGTCACCCCGGATCGCCTCGGCCACTTCGGCCTTGCGGGCGACCGCAGTCTCATCGCGCTGCCCCTTGAACACCGAAGGCGTGAAACGTTCCTCACCCATCGAGACCGACCGGCCTTCGGCTGTCCAGCGCGCCAGACCGCCATCCATGATCCGGACATCGCGGCACCCGGATACGGTCAGCACCCACCACGCCCGCGTCACGGCCACCGGCGTGCCTTCCGGATTGCCGTAGACCACGATCGTGTCGTCGGGTGTCACGCCGATGGCCGACAGCACCCGGTCGATCTGCGCCTGCGGTGCCAGCGTGAAGGCATAGGCCCCTTGCGGATCCGAGAGGTCATCGACCATGTGCAGGTAGGCAGCACCTGGAACATGCGCCGCCAGATAGGCGTCCCGGCACGAGTGGATGATGGACGAACCGACGGGGCGCGGTTCGAACCGCACGCTGCAATCGATGACACGCACGGTATCGAGATGCGCTTCGACCCAGGCCGGCGTGACGATCAGGTCGGCGCCCGATGCCATTATTCGGCAGCCTGTCCGGGCAGCATGCGCGCGGCGTGCAGCGCCTTCCTCTTCGCGCCTTCCATGTCGTAGTGCTTGCGCGTCACGATGCGCTGCGCATAGAGGCCGCCGCCCGCCTGAATGTTGGTGACAAAGCGCCAGCCGCCCATGGCATCCGCCGTCAGGTCGCGGATGGCATGGAACAGCTTCATGCGGTATTCGCCGTCCACTTCCGGGTTGGCGGTCATGTATTTGCGGACCAGCGGCCCGACCTCGTTGTTTTCCAGATCGGCAATCGAGGGCGCCGTCAGGATCGACCCGCCACCGATGTCGTGCAGATGACGGCACATCAGATTGTACTGCGTGGCCGCCTGATACTTGCCTGCGTTGGTGAAAAGTTCCGACGGGAACGCGGCACCATTGTCGCCGATGGTGCAGTTGGCGATCGCCGCTTCCAGCGCCGCCCGGATCAGGGTCGCGTGGATGATCATCTCCGAGATCTTCTCGCGCACATGCTGCACCTTCTGCAGGCCGTTGGCCTCGGCGATCAGTTGCGCGAAGCCCACCAGTTCGTCGGCCTCATGCGCCATGAAGGTGAGGCCGCCCAGCCGTTCCCAGAGGCCCAGCGAATGCGCGAACTGGCCCGCATGGTGGGTCTCGCCGTTCAGGAAGATGCGCTCGTTCGGCACGAACACATCGTCGAAGATGACGAAGCCTTCGGGCATGTGGTTCTGGCGGCTGACCGGGAATGCGCGGTCGTCCTCGTGCCGGGGCGCGTAGGACGTGTTGACGATCTTCACGCCCGGCGCGTTCACTGGCACGGCACAGGCGATGGCATAATCCTCCTCGCCTGGCTTCATGGCCTTGGTCGGGATCACCATGGTCTCATGACCCAGCGACGCACCGGTGATGTGCAGCTTCGATCCCCGGATCACGACGCCGTCGCTGCGGCGTTCGACGACGCGGGTATAGGCATCGGGATCGGGCTGCTTGCCGGGGCTGAGCGAACGGTCGCCCTTGCCGTCGGTGATGCATTCGGTGATGCGGATGTCGCGCTTCTGGGCATCCTTCACCCAGGCGTCGATCCGCTCGGCATATTCGGGATGCTCGCCGCCGATCCGGCCCGCCGCCGTCATCAGCGTCATGATCGACTGGTTGGTCGTATTGGCCACGATGTCAGCTTCGGTAAGGATCGGCAGCCGTGCCTTCAGCTCCTCCGCCGATTTCGGAATGTCCATCAGCGGGCTGGTCGCATCGGGCCCCGGCGCGTAAAATCGGTCGTAGCCCTGGGCGATCAGGCGGGCGGATTCCGCCATCAGCTTGTCATCCATGATCCGCTCGACCTTGCGGCCCTCGAAATAGGTCGCCCGACCGTCGTCCAGCGACGCCAGATATTCCTCACCCGTCATCATGGCTCAATTCCTCCCCAGGAGATCAAACGTATTGGTTCACATGCGTACTATCGTGACACAGCACGACGCTGGGTCAAGGCAGGGCAGATGGCAGGCGTACGCAAGGCCGCTCTAACGGGATGGAGCTAAATCACTCGGCGTACGAGCAGGGAGCTAAACCCGCGGATGAAATTGGAAAACACGCGCTCCGGCGTGTCGGTGACCTCGAACATCATGCCGCGCGCAAGGACCTCCTCCCAGAGGATGCGCAGTTGCAGTTCCGCCAGCCGGTCGCCGACGCAGCGGTGGATGCCCGCCCCGAAGGCCAGATGCCGCCGCGCGTTCGACCGATCCACGCGAAAGGCTTCCGCATCCTCGAACACGGCTTCGTCGCGGTTGCCGGAGACATACCAGAGCACCAGCTTCTCCCCCTTGCGGATGGTCTGGCCGCCGAACTCGCAATCGGCCAGCGCCGTGCGCCGCATGTGAATGACCGGCGTCTGATAACGGATCATCTCCGAGACCATGTTGGGGATCAGGTCAGGGTTCTGCCGCACCAGATCGCGCTGATCGGGATTGTCGTGCAGCGCAATCAGACCGCCGCTCATGGAATTGCGCGTCGTGTCATTACCGCCGACGATCAGCAGGAACAGCGTGCCGATGAACTCCGCCCGCGACATGTCCTGCGTCACCGGATCGTTTGCCAGCATCGTGATCAGGTCGAAACCGCCCCGCCCGTCCTTGCGCGCCTCCCACAGCGGCTGGAACGCGTCAGCCATCTGTTCCAGCACCGCATAGCGTTCATCCTCGGTCTTCACCAGCGGGTGCGGCGCGTTCAGATTGGCGGTGGCGACGTCGGACCAGTACATCAGTTCGTGACGGCGTTCCTGCGGGAAACCCAGCATGGTGGCCAGCATCATCGACGTCAGATCGACCGACACCCGCGATACCCAGTCGAATTCCTCACCGATTGCAATTCCCGCCAGCAGGGCGGCGGTGCGTTCGCGGATCAGATCCTCATAGGCGCGCAGGCTCTGGCGGTTGCCGATGGGTGCGACCGCACGGCGTCGGGGGGTATGCTCCGGCTTGTCCATGGAGACGAAGGCCGGCCGGTCGAGACCTGGCGCAATGTCGTTGAGCTGAATACCGCCCAGATCGGCACGGTTCGAAAAATGTGCCGTATCCAGTTCGGCCTGTGCGATCAGATCGTGGGACGAAACCGACCAGAAGGGCCCATAGGCGCTGTCGGCGCAGTAATGCACCGGCGCTTCGGCACGGAGCCTCTCAAACAGGGGCTGCCAGGAATCGCTGGCATAGATCGCCGGATCGCTGACATCGATCCGGTCCAGCTCCGGAAGGTCCTTATCCGCCATCGGTCAAGCGCACTCCTGTTTCCATATCCCCGTCAGCCTGACAGGCGGGGCAGTCACTCAATCCAGCGAACCCGGCTTCAGCGTCAGCGGTTCCGGACAGTCGCGTCGTGCGAATGCGCCGTCGCGCCTGCGCTCGATACTGACGACCACATCATCCAGACTGGAAAGCTCACGCGAACCATCCTCGCGCTTGCCCATGGTACCGCCCGCGACGTTCAACACGAAGCCGAGATCATCGTCCCCTGCCAGGAAAGGCGGTACCGGCCGTTCACGGAAGGCATCGAACAGATCCTCGATCCCCGCCCGCGCGAGCGTACAGGTTCCAAGGCTGATTTCGAGAGCCTCGGCCCGCAGACGGAGACTGATCGTGGTCTCATTCGGTTCGGCAGCCGTCCGGGGACCGTAACGCAATATGTAGCTGTACGCGTTGCTGCCATAGATGCCGCCCGTTTCCAGGACCCAGACATTGCGCGCAACCCGCACCATGCCTTCATGGCCGTGTTCGCCATAATGTGTCAGTTGCTGGGGTGCGCGGAACTCGGCGCGCGGCGACGCGGATGGATCGGCAACGCCGAACCAGCCGGTCAGGAAAGGCGCGGCAACCAGCCCGGCCAGCATCGCAAGCACGAAACCGAACGCCAGTCGTGGCGCACGCGGATCCCGGCGTACGATCGTGACCGCGGCAGTAAACGCCAGCCAGACCAGCACCACCGTCAGAAATGCAAGGATGTAGCCCTTGTCCACCTCTTCGGGCGTCCGGGTCAGGGCGTAGAGCGCCATCAGCACAGCCGGCAGAAGGCCCAGCCCCATCCAGCGCCGCCAGGTCGCCATGATGCGGCTGCCGGCACGATCACGCAGCGCAACGATGTAGCAGATGGAGGTGTAAAGCCCGCACAACACCACGACCGCCGCGACAATCGATACCCGGTCCGGGTCCGTGCTCGTCTGGTCCGATACCGTCAGGACCCTGGGTACAATCCAGAGATACAGCAACACCGCGCCAATCAGCCAGAAGGGCAGCGCGATGAAGCGCGTCACGCTGCGAAACCATTTTGATGTCGGTGGCGGTGCGGCGATGGATTCCCTGTCGATGGCCGGCAGGTCGGACAGGGCATACCAGGGCCAGACAAGACTGAACGCGATCACGACCGTCACCAGATTCCAGCTCACCGAAACGCCGGACGAATTGAACAGGGCTTCGGTCAGAAGAATCAGGACATTCACGGCTGCCACGGCGAGCCCGGCAATCACGAAGCCAATCACACCCGCCACGAACGATCTCAGCGTCCAGTAGACGAACAGGTCATTGTCGATCCGGCCCACCGCGTAGGGCAGCACGAACGCCGCACAGGCACCTGCCATCACGATGTGCATGGACATCGTGTTCGACAGCGCCCGGTGCGACGGCCAGTCCGCGCCCCACTGGAGCCCGAGCGCCGCCGCCGCATCAAGCGACATCAGCACGAAACAGATCGCAAAGATCGGCAGCGGCGCGAAAAGGCTCAGCCACATCGCCCGGCGCTTCAGCAACGGCGCGCGCTCGCCCAGCCGTGCCAGCCCGAGCGTCACGAAGAACGAGGTCAGCCCGCCCAGAAACAGCCCGTAGTTTTCACGCAACCCCAGATCGAAGGGCGGCACAGGCAGTTCCAGCACGACGCCCAGCATCCAGACCGTATTGCCCAGCGCCAGGAACATCGGGATCGGATACTGCTGCCACGTTCGCATCGCGCCGGTCATCTCTTTCGGTCTCCCGTCAAATCTGCAGCCGCAGTCTGACACCATGAATCGGGCAGGAAATGGGCACGGCCTCGACCGCTTCCCGACAATTTCAGCCGGGCTGCATTGCCCTCTGCCATATCCCGGCTAAAGTCGCGGGCAACAACATATCACGGGAGGGAGAAGGGCCATGGCGCTCATTACATTCGTCAACCAGTGCCACATCGAGCACGGTGCCATCGACATGCTGGGCGCGACGCTGGAGCAGTTGGGCATCAAGAAACCCCTGATCTGTACCGACAAGGGGCTGGTCGATCTGGGCATCGTCGACACCATCCGGGGCCGCATTCCCAACGACGTCGATGTGACCATCTACGACGGCACGCCGGAAAACCCGACCGAGGCTGCTGTGACCGACGCGGTGCAGATGTTCCGCGACAATGACTGCGACGGCATCATCGCGCTGGGCGGCGGATCGTCGATGGACCTGTCGAAGGGCGCGGCGCTGCTGCTGACCCATGACGAGCCTCTGATCAACTACAACATCGCCACGGGCGGCGCGATGAAGATCGGCCCCTGCACGCCGATGATCGCGATCCCGACCACCTCCGGCACCGGCTCGGAAGTCAGCCGCGGCGCGGTGATCATCACCAATGACGGCCGCAAGCTGATCTTCGGCAGCCCACACATGATCGCGAAGGTCTCGCTGTGCGATCCCGACCTGACCATTGGCCTGCCGCCGCGCCTGACGGCGGCAACCGGCATGGACGCGGTGACCCATCTGATGGAAGCCGTGATGAGCCCCAACGAGAACCCGCCTGCCGAAGCCATCGGGCTGGACGGGCTGTGGCGCGCGGTTGGTCAGGGCAACCTGATCCGGGCCACCGAGAACGGTGACGACAGGGATGCGCGCAAGGAGATGATGATCGCCGCGACCGAAGGCGCACTGGCCTTCACCAAGGGGCTGGGTTCGGTCCACGCCATGAGCCACGCGGTCGGGCGCATAGCGCATCTGAACCTGCACCACGGCACCCTCAACGCGGTCTGCCTGCCCGCCTGCCTGCGCTTCAATGACGAGGTGCTGGGCGAGAAACGCGACAGGCTGCGCCACGCCATGGGGGTACCGAAGGACAAGCCGCTGGACAAGGCCGTCGAGGAACTGAACGCGAAGCTCGGCCTGCCGGCCAACCTGTCGGAAATGGGCGTCACCGAAGACATGATCCCGGGCCTGGTCGAGCATGCGATGGTCGATCCGACCACGATGACCAACGCCCGGCCCGTGAATGCCGAGCAGTACGAGGCACTGTACCGGGACGCGATGGGGATCGCCTAGAAACCGCCATGCTGGGGATGGAAGGGTCGGCCGAGCATGGTGGCTCGGACGGGCAGAACAGCGCACGTGCACCGGTCGCCGCGGCACATCCTTTTTTGCCTTCGGGCTCGACCCGAAGGCCTCACACCTGTCGGCGAACCCGGTGTCGGCAATCGACTCAGGAGACCTTCGGGTAGAGCCCGAAGGCGGAAAAATGCAGGTTGGAGCAATTGTTGAATGAAAACTCGGCGCGAAACCGTAACCCGACCCCCGTGTTCTGCTGCACGGAAACGCGGATGACAAAACTCAGGTGATCGCATGAAGGCACTATGGGGCCTCGCGCTCGGCAACTTCGCGGTCGGCACCGGTGCGCTGGTGGTTGCCGGCGTGCTGCCCGACATCGCGCGCGACACCGGCGTGACCGATGCCACCTCCGGGCAGTTGATCCTGTTCTACGCCATCACCTACGCGGTGTGCGCACCGATCCTGGGGTCGCTGACCGGCGGCATCGACCGTCGTACGTTGCTTTGCGCATCGGCGCTGCTGATCGCCGCCGCCAATGTCCTTGCCGCGATGGCCACCGGTTTCGAGACCCTGCTGGTCGCCCGCGTCGTCGCAGCGGTCGGCGCGGCCATGTTCTCGCCCGTCGCGGCCGCCGTCGCCAGTTCGCTGGTGCCGCCGGAAAGGGTCGCGAGCGCCATCGCGCTGGTGTTCGGCGGCTTTGTCGTCTCGACGATCCTTGGTGTGCCCATGGGCACCTGGATCGGCGGCATGTTCGGCTGGCCTGCCACCTTCTGGTTCGTCGCGATCATTTCCGGGGTGGCCGCGCTGACGGTCCTGTTCGCCGTGCCGGGCGGCCTGAAGGCGCAGGGTGCCAGCTTCCGCGCGCTGGGATCGGTGCTGATCGATCACCGGCTGATGCTGGCGCTGTCGCTGGGCGTCACGCAGATGGCCAGCCAGTTCATCCCCTACACCTTCATCGCGCTGATGCTGATCGAGCGCGCGGGCGCGGACACCGACGGTATCACCCTGATCTTCCTGCTGTTCGGCGTGACCAGCCTGATCGGCAACATCCTCGGCGGGCGCGCGTCCGACCGCTACGGACCGGCGGCAACGATGCTGACGGGCATGGTCATCCTGCCCGTCGTGCTGGCGAGTCTGGGACTGATGCACTACGGCATCGTAGCCTCCGCGATCCTGCTCGGCCTCTGGGGCATGGCCGGCTTCAGCTTCGCGGCAGCCCAGCAGGCCCGGCTGGTCGCGCTCGCGCCTGACCTGCGGGGCGTCGTGCTCTCGCTTCACGCCTCATCCATGTACGTCGGACAGGCGGCAGGTGCCGCACTGGGCGCAGCGATCCTGAGCCGTTACGGCATGGGCGCGCTCGGTCTCGGCGGCGCGGTCATGGCCGTGATCTCGCTCGGCCTGTTTCTGATCTCTCGCTGGCAGTGGCGGGAACCCGCAGCGACCTAGGTTCGGACCGCCTCGTCAATCGACCTATAGGCATCCGGCAGCGGCGTGACTAAGTTGGGGCGAACCCAAGGAGACCCCATGCCAGACACTGCCGCTTCCAGCACCCATCTCACCCTGCTCGACGACCTTCTGAAACGCGCGCTGGCGCACGGCGCGGATGCCGCTGATGCGGTCATGATCCGCAGCGATTCGGTCGGTGCGTCGTGGCGGATGGGCAAGGCGGAGGATCTGGAACGGTCCGAAAGCACGGATGTAGGATTGCGCGTGATCCGGGGAAAGAAGCAGGCCGTCGTCGCGACCACGGACCTGAACCCGGCGGGCTTCGACGAACTGGCCGAGCGCGCCATCGCCATGGCCAAGGTCAGCCCCGACGACGACTATTGCGGACTGGCAGACCCCGCACTCTACGCCACGGACCTGCAGGATCTCGATCTGGACGATCATCCCGATCAGGGGGCCGAACGCCTGATCGCGCGCGCGCGCGAGGCCGAGGAAGCGGCATTGGCGGTCAAGGGTGTGAAACAGTCCGAAGGCGGCAGCGCCTCGGTCGGGCGGACCACGATGGCGCTCGCGATCCGGGGCGAGGGTGCACGGTTCGAGGCTTCCTATTCGGCGTCCAGCCACAGCGTGTCCTGCTCGGTCATCGCCGAGGACGGGAACGGCGCCATGGAACGCGACTACGATTTCTCGTCGGCCCGTCATTTCGAGGATCTCGACAGCCCGGCCGACGTCGGACGCAGGGCCGCCGAGAACACCGTGCGCCGGGTCGGTGCGCGCAAGATGGGGTCGGGCAAGATGCCCATCGTCTATGATCCGCGCGTCTCCGGCGGTCTGGTCGGACATCTGTCGCAGGCCGTGAACGGCGCTTCGGTCGCGCGCGGCACATCGTTCCTGAAGGAGAAGATGGGCCAGAAGATCTTCGCCGACGGCATTCGCATCGTCGATGATCCGCTGCGCCAGCGCGGACTGAGATCGCGCGCGGTCGACGGTGAAGGCGTGGCCGTGCGACGGCTGAACCTGATCGATGACGGCGTGCTGCAGAGCTGGATCCTGGACACGTCGACGGCGAGACAGCTTGGCCTGGAAACCACCGGCCACGCCGGACGCGGCACCGGCGGCCCGCCCTCGCCCGGTCCGACAAATCTGTATATGGAAGCCGGCCGCCTGAGCGTGGATGACCTGATCGCGGACATTCAGGAAGGTTTCTATGTCGTGGAACTGATCGGGATGGGCGTGAACTATGTCACCGGTGACTACAGCCGCGGCGCCGCGGGTTTCTGGATCGAGAACGGCAGGATCGCGCATCCGGTCTCGGAGATGACCGTCGCGGGCAATCTGAAGGACATGTTCCGCCAGATCACCCCCGCCAGCGACCTCACCTTCCGCTACGGCGTCAACGCGCCGACCCTGCGCATCGACGGCATGACCGTCGCGGGAGCCTGATCCCTTGAGCCTTTCAGCGGACCTGCGCGCCGATCACAGCCTGCTTCTGTCCACCGTCCGGCAGGCAGGCGCGCTGGCGATGGACTATTTCGAGACCGATCTGAAGACCTGGGACAAGGGTGACGATCATCCGGTCACCGAAGCCGATATCGCCGTTGATACGCTGATCAAGACGAAGCTGATCGAGGCGCGCCCCGACTATGGCTGGCTTTCGGAGGAAACCGCGGACGATCTGGATCGCCTGAACAGGCGCAGGGTCTGGATATGCGATCCCATCGACGGCACGCGGGCCTTCATGCGGCAGGTGCCGGAGTTCACGGTCTGCGTAGCACTGGTGGAAGACGGCAAGCCCGTGCTGGGCGCAGTCTACAATCCGGCCAAGGACGAGTTCTTCGAAGCAACCCTGGGCGGCGGGGCGCGCCTGAACGGGCGGCGTATCAATCCGTCCGACGTGGACAATTCAGGTGACGCCCATTTCCTGACCGGCAAGCGCAACATGACCTATTTCACCTGGCCGAAACCGGGCGAGGAGATGTTGTGCACCTGGATGAACTCCATCGCCTACCGGATGGCACTGGTGGCGAGCGGCCGCTTCGACGCCGCCATCTCCATGGCGGGCAAGCATGACTGGGACATCGCCGCCGCCGATCTGATCCTGACCGAGGCGGGCGCGAAGTGCACCACGGTCCAGAATGGCGGGTTCATCTATAATCGCGAACGCCCCCGCCATCCCAACCTGATCGCCTGCGGCCCCAACCTGCACGACGAGTTGCTCGACGTGCTGGGCTGAGGCACGTGGCAACGATCAGAACTTGCCGGACTGATAGTCCTGGAAGGCCTGCATGATCTCGTCCTTCGTGTTCATGACGAAGGGACCATAGCGGGCCACGGGTTCGCCGATGGGCTGGCCCGCGATCAGCAGGAAACGCGCATCTTCCAAAGCTTCGACCTCGACCCGGTCACCTTCGGTCAGCAGCACCATGTCGGCATTGCCCGCAACCGTCTCGCCGATCCGAACGCGCCCGCCGAAGACATAGACGAAGGCATTGTGGCCGGACGGGACCGCATGATCGAACGTCTTGCCCGACGACAGGCTGACGTCGAGATAGGTCGGGCTGACCGCGATGTCCTTCACCGGACCGGACACGCCGTTGAGTTCTCCGGCGACGATCCGCACCGAGACGCCTTCGCCCAGATCCACGTCAGGAATCTCGGCGGGATCAATGTCCTGATAGCGCGGCTCGGTCATCTTGCTGCCCGACGGCAGGTTGACCCAGAGCTGGAAGCCCCACATCAGGCCATCTTCCTGTTCCGGCATCTCGGAATGGACGATGCCGCGACCGGCAGTCATCCATTGTGCGCCACCGGGTTGCAGCAGGCCGGAGTTGCCCTGGTTGTCGCGATGGCGCATGCGTCCCGCGAGCATGTAGGTCACGGTCTCGAAGCCCCGGTGCGGGTGCTCCGGGAAGCCTGCGATGTAGTCGCCGGGCTTGTCCGAACGGAACTCGTCAAGCAGCAGAAACGGATCGAAATGCTGCAGGCGCGGGCCGCCCAGGCTGCGCTTCAGCTTCACGCCCGCGCCATCCTGCGCATCGGTGCCGGGAATGATGCCCATCACCTTTCGTGTCTGTGTGTCGGTCATCTGTCTGACTCCTGTTCAAATGTTGTCAAACAGGTGAGGCATCGGACATCGCGTATCAATCGCGGCGGCGGAAACGCATTGTTTCCATCGCGAGCCACTCAGCCCTGCCGGGCCGCGTCGCGTTCGATCTGCTCAAGCTGCTGGCGATATTCGGGCACCAGATCGCGCAGCAGGGACAGCGTGCGTTCGGTCCGTCGCGCACCGGCATGTCCGGCCAGTTCGTCCAGCGCCCGCGCCAGAATCGCCCGGTCTGCCGTGCGTGGCGAGGCGAGCAGGACCCCATCGATCTCGGTCTCGGACAACTCTTCGGAGGCGTGCAGCAGTTCTTCGTAGAGCTTCTCGCCCGGTCGCAGTCCCGTGAACTCCAGGCTGATGTCCTTGTCCGGGACCAGTCCCGCGAGACGGATCATCATCCGCGCCAGATCCTGGATGCGCACCGGGTCGCCCATGTCCAGCACATGAATGCGTCCGGTCTTGTCATCGCGCCCGTCGCTGTGCGCGGCAGACGCCAGCACCAGTTCCACGGCCTCGCGTATGGTCATGAAATAACGCGTGATATCCGGATGTGTGACGGTCAGCGGACCGCCGTTCGCAAGCTGGCGCTGAAACAGCGGCACGACCGACCCCGTGGAGCCCAGCACATTGCCGAAGCGCACCGTGACGAACTGGGTGCGGCGGTTGCCGCCCTGCCGCTGGGCGATGTCCAGCGACTGTGCGTAGGCTTCAGCAAGCCGCTTGGTGGCGCCCATGACGTTCGCCGGATTGACCGCCTTGTCGGTGGAAATCAGCACCATCACGCCGACCCCGTGCGCGATGCAGGCATCGGCGACGCAGCGGGTGCCGATCACATTGGTCAGCACCGCCTCGTCGGGATTGCCCTCTGACAGGGGCACATGCTTCAGGGCGGCGGCATGAAAGACGATCTCGGGCGAGAAGTCCTCGAACATGTGCTCGACCCGCCCGGCGTCGCGCACGTCCGCCAGGAACATGCGTCGCGGCATCTCGGGGAACCGCTCGCTCACTTCCTGATCGATCGTGTACAGCGCGAATTCGGACAGTTCGGCCAGGGCGAGTTCCGAGGGTTCGAGAGCGGAAATCTGACGTACCAGTTCGCTGCCGATGGACCCTCCCGCCCCCGTCACGAGAACCCGGCGTCCCGTCACCAGCGCGCGCATGGCGTCGCGATCCAGCGCCTTCTGGGGCCGTCCCAGCAGATCCTCGACCTCGATCTCGCGCACGACGACCTTGCTGGTAACGCCGGCTTCCAGCGCGCCGATATCTGGCAGGCGGCTGATCGGCAGAGCCAGATCCTCGGTCCGGGCCAGCAGTTCCTTCAGCAGTTCCGGTTCAAGGTTGCGCTTGGTGACGATGACCCGCTGCGGTCGCCGCCCGCGCGCCGCCAGCTGATCGACGATGGCACCCAGTTCCGGCAGCGACCCCAGCACCGCGCGCCCGTGGATGGTGCGACCGACCTGTCCGGACCGGTCATCGATGATGCCCAGCGGATCGTAAGTCGTCTGCCCGCGGTCGACTTCCCGCAGGAACAGTTCGGCCCCCCGCCCGGCCCCGACCAGCAGCACGGGCATCCCGCCCGTTTCCCTCACCCGACCGGTCACCGCGCCAATGCCGCCCTCAGTCAGCATGCGCAGCAGCAGACGCGGCGCGGCGATCAGGGCGACCAGCAGGAAATAGTTGATGAAGGGAACGGTCCGGGGCACGCCTTCCAGACGGTTGTAGGCGAACAGCAGCGGGAAGAAGACCAGCACGATCAACCCTGCGGCGCGCAGGATGCTGGCCAGATCACGGGTCGAGACGTAGCGCCACACACCGCGATGCAGGCCCGAGACGTAGACGGCGACAAACGCGATCGGCAGCAGCATCGCCGATGCTTCCAGCCAGAAGTGCGACGTCTTCTCGAACCCTGCCACACCGTAGCGCAGCAGCAGGGCACCGATGAAGGCGACGGGGGCCATGGCCACGTCATAGATCAGGGACGCGAACGTCTTCCAGGTGGTGCGGGTCCGTTTCAACGCATTCTCGCTAGCTGCCTGATTCCCGACTATCACGGATCGGCACGCCGTTACAGCAGCCGTTCGCGCAGCAGCCGTCGGAAACGCGAAAGGCCCACCGGTCTCCCGGCAGGCCTTCCATCGACGTTCGTACGGCGATCAGGTCACTTGGGGTTGAACTGACCCTTGGCTTCCTCGATGCTTTCCATCAGGCGCTTGTTCAGGATATCGAAGGCTTCGGTCTGCGAACGCGTCGCCATCTCCGACAGTTCCTTGACCTGCGCAGCGGCCTGCTCCATGGCGGCCTTGGCGGCGGCGGCCTGCTTTTCCATGTCCATCTGGTCGCGCATGTTGGTCAGATCCTGCACGGCGGCCTGCGCATCGCTGATCGACTGCTGGGCGATCTGAACCTGGCGCTCGAACACCGCGCGGAAACCGTCCAGCACCATCTGGTTGGCGGCGGTCATGGCTTCGACGTTCTTCTGCTGCATGGAAACGAAGGCGTCCATGTCGAAGTTCGGCAGTTTCATGCCCTGAAGCTGCTTGGTGAATTCGGCAAACGGATTGGCAGGCTTGGTCATTGGGATTCTCCTCAAAGGCGCTTTCGGGCACAGATCGTTCCGGTGCTGCACCGCAACATTCGACGGCGTTATGAAGTCAGGCCGCCCCGACGTCAAGTTCTATTTGTGCACTGCAACAGCAGGGCTGACCCACGAAAAAGCCCGCCAGTTTCCCGGCGGGCCTGATCCGTGGCAGTCGAGTTTCAGGCTCAGTTCATCTTGAACTGGGTCTTGACCTCGTCGATGCCGTCCATCATGCGCTTGTTCAGCACATCGAAGACTTCGTTCTGCGACTTGGCGGCCATCTCGGACAGCTCACGCATGTTCGTGGCGGCCTTTTCCATCGCGACCTTCGCGTTGGCGACCTGTTCGTCGGCGTCAATCTTGGTCTTGCCTTCGGCCATCGCCTTGACGGCGACCTGGGCTTCCTCGACCGACTGCTGTGCGATCTGCACCTGGCGCTCGAACACGGCGCGCATGCCGTCCATGGCGAGCTGGTTGGCGGCGGTCACGGCTTCGAAGTTCTTCTGCTGCATGGCGCTCAGGGCTTCCATGTCGAACATCGGCATCTTCATGTCACCAAAGGCCTTGGTGAAGTCGGCAAACGGGTTTGCTGTCTTGGTCATGGATTAATCCTCCAGTTATGGTCGCCTTTCGGCGCTTCGATTGATTGCTGCACTGCAGCGTGACCCTGTTATGGATATTGCAGCGCAACACGTCAAGGGCTTTTTTGTGCACCGCACAATAAATTTCGAACACATTCTGCAGACCTCGCGGCGTCCGGATTCCCGGTCCGCCTTTATCGGAAGCCCGGTTTGCGCCATAACAGGACATCAGGGAGGGTGAGATGACCGATCAGCAGCCACTGTTGAGAGAAGATCGCGACGGCGTCGCGTGGCTGACCATGAATCGGCCGCAGGCCCTGAATGCGCTGGATCTCGGTCTGACCCGCGCACTGCGCGGCGCATTCACCGACATCGCGAAAGACGGTGCTGTCCGCGCGGTCGTGCTCACGGGCGCGGGCCGGGCCTTTAACGCCGGTGCGGACATGGGCCTGCTGACCCGGCTTTCGGATGCCGGCGACGCGGCTGGCGATCTGGTCGCCGATGCCATCGAGAATGATTTCAATCCGATGATGCGGGCGATGCATGCCCTGCCCGTACCTCTCATCGCCGCGGTCAACGGACCCGCCGCAGGCGGCGGTGCCTCGCTCGCGCTGACCTGCGACATCGTGGTGGCCGCCCGTTCGGCCTATTTCCAGCTCACCTTCGGCCCGAATCTGGGCATCGTGCCCGACCTGGGCGGGTCATGGCTGTTCCCGAACGGCGCAGGCCGTGCGCAGGGCCTCGGCATGGCGCTGACGGCTGAGAGGCTGCCGGCACCGGACGCCGCCGCATCCGGTCTGATCTGGAGCTGTGTCTATGACGACAGGCTGCTGGACGAGGCGGGCGGTCTGGCGAACCGGCTGGCGCGGGGACCGACGCGGGCGTACGGTCTGATCAAGGAAGCCTTCCGTGAACAGGCCACCGCAACCCTGCCGGAACAGCTGCATCTGGAAGCCCGCCTGCAACGCGAGGCAGGGCGCAGCAAAGACTTCGCGGAGGGCGTTTCCGCCTTTATCGAGGGCCGCGCGGCCCGTTTCACCGGACGATAGGACACAGCCATGGATTTCGACCACATCACCTATGAAACGGCGAACGGCATCGCCCGAATCACCCTGAACCGGCCGGAACGGCTGAATGCCTTTGTCCCGTCCATGCCGCTGGAGATCAAGGCAGCGGTCGATCTGGCTGACCGCGACAGGAATGTGCGCGTGATTTCCATCAGCGGCGCGGGACGCGGGTTCTGTGCCGGTGCGGATCTCGCCGCGGGCAGCGCGGCAGCGCCCGACGAGGAGCGCGACGCCGGAAGCGTGCTGGAAGTCGCCTACAATCCCATGATCCTGGCGATGCGGGATTGCGACAAGCCCATCGTGGCGCTGGTGAACGGTCCGTGTGCGGGCGCAGGGATGAGCCTCGCACTGGCCTGCGACATCATCATCGCCGCCGAGTCGGCCATCTTCCTGCAGGCCTTCTGCAACATCGGACTGGTGCCGGACGCGGGCAGCACCTGGTACCTGCCCCGCGCCGTCGGACGCGCACGCGCCATGGGCATGGCACTGCTGGGTGAGAAACTGAGCGCACGGGAAGCCGCCGAATGGGGACTAATCTGGAAATGCGTCGAAGACGACAAGCTGGCGAGTGAAGGCGAAGCCGTTCTGGGCAAACTGGCCAACGGCCCGACGCGCGGGCTGGGCCTGATCCGCAGGGCGGTCCACCATTCGTTCGAACAGTCGCTGGACGAACAGCTGGACCTGGAGCGGGACAGCCAGCGCGTGGCCGGATCCACGAAGGATTTCGCCGAAGGCGTACAGGCCTTCATGCAGAAGCGCCCGGCGAACTTCACCGGAGGCTGACGGCGTGCGCATCGATGCTGACGAGGTCGCACGCCGGGCCGGAAAGGTCATGTATGCGACCGACAATGCCGCTCGCACCCACGGAATCCATGTCGTCGAGGTCACTGCCGGGCGTTCGGTGCTGCGCATGGTGGTGCGTGACACCATGGTGAACGGTCATGATATCGGCCACGGCGGCATGACCTTCACGCTGGCGGACACAGCGATGGCCTATGCCTGCAACTCTTACAATCAGAAGGCCGTCGCCGCGATGGCGCAGATCAGCTTTCTGGCACCAACCTTTTCCGGCGACGTGCTGACCGCGACCGCGACGGAAACCGCCTTGCGGGGCCGCACCGGCATCTATGACGTCGATGTGGTGAACCAGAAGGGCGAGACGGTGGCCAGCTTCCGCGGCCAGACGCAGACCATCAAGGGCAGGCTGGTCGACGACCTGCCCGTGACACGAGAGAGCTGAACCATGACCGACCCGCGCAGCAATCCGGACCCCATCGAGAACGCAAGCCGGGACGAACTCACGGCTTTGCAGCTCGATCGCATGAAATGGTCGCTCGGCCACGCCTACGCCAATGTCCCGCATTATCGTGCGGCATTCGACAAGGCGGGTGCCCATCCCGACGACCTGAAGCAGCTTGCCGACCTGGCGAAGTTTCCGTTCACGGTGAAGACCGACCTGCGCGACAACTATCCCTTCGGCATGTTCGCCGTCCCCCGCGAGAAGGTCGTGCGCATCCACGCCTCGTCCGGCACCACGGGCAAGCCGACGGTCGTGGGCTACACCGAGAAGGACATCGACACCTGGTCCACCGTCATGGCCCGCTCGATCCGTGCCGCTGGCGGGCGGCCCGGCGACATCGTGCACGTCTCCTACGGCTACGGCCTGTTCACCGGCGGTCTGGGCGCGCACTACGGGGCCGAGCGTCTGGGCTGCTCGGTCGTGCCCTTCGGCGGCGGTCAGACCGAACGGCAGGTGCAACTGATCCGGGACTTCGGCGCGAAGATCATCATGGTGACCCCGTCCTACATGTTCGCCATCGCCGACGAGATGCAGCGCCAGGGCATGTCCATCGCCGACAACCCGCTGAAGATCGGCATCTTCGGCGCGGAACCCTGGACCGAGAAGATGCGCGCCGAGATCGAGGCCGCAACCGGCATGGACGCCGTCGACATCTTCGGCATGTCCGAAATCATCGGCCCCGGCGTCGCGCAGGAATGCATCGAGACCAAGGACGGGCTGCACATATGGGAAGACCATTTCTACCCGGAGATCATCAATCCCGACACGGGTGAGGTGCTGCCCGACGGGGAATTCGGCGAACTGGTCATCACCTCGCTGACCAAGGAAGCCCTGCCGATGGTGCGCTATCGCACCCGCGACCTGACCCGCCTGCTGCCCGGCACGGCGCGCAGCCACCGGCGGATCGAGAAGATCACGGGCCGGTCCGACGACATGCTGATCATTCGCGGCGTGAACCTGTTCCCGACCCAGATCGAGGAACTGCTGCTGCAGGACGGCCGGCTGAGCCCGCATTATCAGTTGCAGGTGGATCGCCCGGGCGCGATGGACGAACTGACGGTCCGCGTCGAACCGAAGGTCGAAAGCGCGGGCGACCCGCAGGCCGTCGCCGCCGCAGGCCAGCAGCTCCGCGCGCGAATCAAGACCATGTGCGGCGTCACCGCGAAGATCGAGATCAACGACGTCGGCGGCGTCGCCCGCAGCCAGGGCAAGGCGCAGCGTATCGTGGACAACCGCCCGAAGGGATGATCAGGCGTCAGTCGGGAATGCGGTGCGATCGAAGAGAGAGATCATCCGGTCGCTGACCTGCTCATGAATCCGGAAGGGAAAATCCCTGTCCAGATGCTGGAGGACGTCCTGCAAAGCCTGCTGCGCAGAGGCACGAATGTCTTCAAACACCTCCTGCGCCAGCGTCGCGGGGAGTCTCGCGCTCCTCAGGGTTTCTCCAAAATGACGCCCCTGTATGTGATCCATCCGATAGTGCCGGCGGCGGCCGACACGCATCGCAAGCTTCATCTGTCTCCGCGTAACCGAGCCGGCCTGCAAAGCTGGCTCAGCCGTCAGCACGTCATATATCGGCGTCATCCTGTAGCGACCGCCAGGCAACAGACTGATGCTGAAGTTCTTGGCATGGCCGTCTGTTGCGCCAATCAGCCAGAACAACATCTGAGTTTTCAAAAAATTTCTCTGATCCGCGAAGGGATCGTCACTGCCCTTGAGAACTTCCAGTATCTCCGCGAGTCCAGGTCCGCCATCTGACTGGTATTTCATGGTTGGCGGCACCGACAGGGCCTGGCACATGTCTTCCTGTGGCAACCGCAACAATCGTCCTTCGGCGGTCCATCGGCGGTCGAAGCGCTTGATCACCAGCGCGGTCACATCCCCGAATCGGGCAATGCGCGCGTCATTTACTGTCAGGCCAAATTCAGACAGCAGTTTGAGGCAATAATACTCGTTCTGGACGCTGTCGGTGAGGTCAATGCCTTGCGGCAGTTGACCCCACCGGGTCTTGAGAATGTGCGTGGTAGGCGTTGTGCCGGTGGGTCGGTACCACTGGCCTTCATACCAGTGCAGTGCCGTCTTCTCCTGCGCGCCCGCGATCGAAATCCGGAATGCATCGTCGGGGCCCAGTCCGAGCGGTGCCTTCGACAGGTTTGCCAGCATCTCCTCTATTTGGCGTTCGTCGACCGGCTCACGAGCCAATTCGTTCGTGGTTGCCTTCCCGACCGCATCTTCGGGCAGGAACTGCAGGGCCCCTATGCAATCGCGCCCGATAACGCCGAGCAGGCTGAATGAGTCTGTCCCGGGCGCTCCAACCTTTTCCGCGACCTTCCGGCGGAGCGCTTCGATATCGGGAAGCAGATTGTCGAACACCGCAACGACTGGCTCTCCTCTGTACGGGTCTTCGCGCAGCGGCATGGACAACGACAGGGGAATGGCATTCCGCTGATCCAGCCATTCCTGCGCATACTGGAACTCGATTGCGCCGCTCGCCTGCTTCGAGAGTTGGCCGACAGGACGACCATTCATCAAAACGGCCAACGGGGCTCGTCTTGACCGCCGCGCCACTAGAACAGATCCTCAAGATCAGCCTCTGTGCCGGTGGTTCGGTCGGATATCCTCAGTTCCAGTCCGAGGGCTGCGAGCAGGGCAAGGACGGTATCCAGACGGGATGCGCGCTGAGCGCTCTCAACTTCGGAAATCGTGGATTGGGGAATGCCGGTGATCTTGCTGAGCTGGGTTTGGCTCATCTTCTGCTTTTTTCGGCAGCGCCGGATATGGTTTCCAATCTGCTGCGGGGTTCGGGCAAGAATTGTTTCCATTGCCCATTTATAGGATTTTCGTGATATTCTTTCAATATCAATTTTCAGGATAATGTCGATCTATAGCGAATTCGCCATAAAAAAGAAATATTCCGTATATTGATACATCTGGAAGCCCTGGCCGACCTCGCCACATCAGGAACCACCGCGAACGGCATCAGGATGCCGGCAAACCGCAGAGATGTCGGTCAGGGACTTGATGTTGGCAAATGCCCAATCACAAAGCGTCTGAGAACGCTCAAAGGCATGACAGCCTTCGAGTTCATCAACGAGAAATGGACTTCAGAGCCAGAGAGATCCAGTCTTCATCCAGATCATCTCGTTCCGGGACCAGACAGCTAGGTCTCGGGCACCGCTCCCTTTTCGCGGGCCGGGGCGATGAAGGTCCAGCTGTCGCCCTCGCGGACGATCTCGGTCTTCATGCCGGGATATTTCTCTCCGGCATCCTCTTTCAGGCGCTCGGCCTGCTTCCGTGTCAGCCCGGTTTCCTTGACCGGCTTGAAATCCTCGTCTTCAGACATTCTCGGTCTCTCCCGGACAGCTTCCGATGGCTGTCATGTAGGCACGGCGAAGGTGCCGGACGATCCCGGCGGAGCAAAATGCCGCGCTGGCCCCTTCCCTGACCGCAAGCCAGTGGGCATTCTGGGCTCAACGGAGAGAGAAACCCATGGGCACCTACGACTATCCCACCTTCGATTATCACCGCCCGGCGGAACTGGACGGCGATGTGCCGCGCCGTCCGGTCGCGATCGCAGGCGGGGGTGTCGTCGGGCTGACGATGGCGCTGGACCTGGCCAGCCGCGGCGTGCCGGTCATCGTCTTCGACGACGACAACTCGGTCAGTTTCGGCAGCCGCTCGGTCTGTCAGGCCAAGCGCACGCTGGAAATCTGGGACCGGCTGGGCATCGCCGCACCCATGATGGAAAAGGGCGTCACCTGGAACGAGGGCCACGTCTTTCATGGCGAGGAGAAGATCTACGGCTTCAACCTGCAGGACAATCCGTCCGCCAAGTTTCCCGCCTTCATCAACCTGCAGCAATACTACTGCGAGGCGTTCATGGTCGACCGCGCCACGAACGATCCGCTGATCGATCTGCGCTGGCGGCACAGGGTCACGGGACTTGAGCAGGATGCCGACGGGGTGCGGGTCACCGTGGAGACGCCCGACGGCAGCTTCGTCCAGCCCTGCGACTGGCTGGTCGCCGCCGACGGGGTGCGATCGACCGTCAGGCGCGCCATGGGACTCTGTTTCGACGGCCAGGTGTTCGAGGATCATTTCCTGATCGCCGATATCGTCATGGAAAGCGACCTGCCGCCCATCCGCCGGTTCTATTTCGACCCACCCTGGGGACCGGAGGCCTCCGCGCTGATGCACAAGCAGGCCGACAAGGTCTGGCGGCTGGATTTCCAGCTCGGCTGGGACATCGACAAGGACGAGGAACTGAAGGACGAGAACGTCATCCCGCGCATCAGGCGCATGATCGGCGAGGACACGCCCTTCGAGATGGAATGGAAGTCGATCTACACCTTCCAGTGCCGGTCCATCGAGAAATACCGCCACGACCGGGTGCTGTTCGTCGGCGATGCGGCCCATCAGGTCAGCCCGTTCGGCGCGCGCGGCGGCAACGGCGGCGTGCAGGACGCCGACAATCTGGCCTGGAAGCTGGCGCTGGTGGTGCAGGGTTCCGCCGACGAACGGCTGCTGGACAGCTATCACGAGGAACGCCATGCAGCCGCGGCGGAGAACATCCTCAATTCGACGCGGGCCACCGATTTCATCACGCCGAAGACACCCGTTTCCGAAGTCTATCGCGATGCCGTGCTGGCACTGGCGGCGAAACACCCGTTCGCCCGGACCCTGGTCAATTCCGGCCGCCTGTCGCTGCCCAGGCGCCTGCACGAGAGCAGTCTGAACGGCGCGCACGAACTGGACGGCATCCTGCGTCCCGGCGATCCCCTGCCCTCCCTGCCCGTGACCTGCGCGTCCCGCCCGGAGGCGACGCATCTGACCGACATCACAGGCGAGGGATTTGCGCTGCTGGCGTTCGGCCCGGCGCAATCCATGATCGGCGCCTGCACGCCCGTGCACGTCCTCAGCTTTCTGGACGATGTGGACGATCCCGATGGTGCCATCGCCGAGGCGTTCGGCGCCGAGGACGGCGGCTATGTCCTCGTCCGCCCGGATCAGCATGTGCTGGCCACCTGGCGCGATTTCGATGGGGCCGCCATCGCCGATGCGCTAGACTCCGCGCTCCATCCATCCGCGAGCCCGCCATGAGCCTGCTGAACACCGATCCCAACATCGCCGATCCCGACGGCTTCTATCAGCAGCTGATCGAGACCGTGCAGCATCTGTCACCGGAAGCGGCCTTCGCCTATTCGGCGCGGCTGAACCTGATTCTGGCCAACCAGATCGGCGACAATGAAGTGCTTGCCCAGGCCCTGCGCGCTGCAAGGGACGACTGAAGGCCTTGGCGCTTCCCACCCGCACCGAGATCGCCAACGGCCTCAACGGCACGCTGCTGCTCGCACGTCGGGATCCGGCGGGCGTGGGCTGGCTGGACGGTTCGGTCGACGGCTTCTGGAAGTCCTTCTTCGCCGCCGTGCTGCTGGCACCCTTCTATGCCCTGATGCTCTGGATCGCGCGCTACGCCGACATGCCTGACGCCGATCTGGGTTCCGTGTTCCTGATCGAACTGGCGTCCTACGCCGGTGCCTGGTTCTTCTGGCCGATGATCGCCTCCGAACTCTGCCGGTTTCTGGATCAGGGATTCGACGCCCGGCGCTATATCGTGGCCTGCAACTGGTCGGAAGTCTGGATCATGCTGATCCGCCTGCCCATCGTCACGCTGGGCGTGGTCGGGCTGCTGGGCGGCGGCATCTATTCGACGCTGACGCTGATCGCCCTCATCGTCGTGCTGGCCTACCGCTATGTCATCGCGAAGGAAACCCTGCCGGCGAACGCCGCCGTGGCCTGGGGATTTGCCTTCGCCGATTTCCTGGCGGGCATGCTGTGGCGCGCGGGCACCGAGATGGCCGTCGCGCCCTATCTGGTGGCGTCCTGAAGGTTCAGATCTTCTCCAGCCGGCGCGTGATGCCCTCGATTTCGGGGACCGTCGCATAGATCGCCGGGTGTTCCGCCTTCATCCGCGCGAAATAGTCCGCCATCGGCAAGGCGGAGTTCCTGATCAGGCCCCGCAGACGATCACGGTCGAACAGCAGGCTGCAGCCGCCGATCCAGGCTTCCTCGGTGCCTACATCCCTGCCGGTGGCACTTCGGGTCCATCCGGCGACAATCCCCGCCACATCGACCTCGGCGACACTCATGGCCTGCAGGGCGACAGTGGCGCGGTCCGCCCCCTCGGCCAGGGTCTGAAGACGGGCATCCTCCATCTCGATACCCCGCCGCACGGCCTGACCGGTCGCCCGCTGCAGCAGCAGGTTCACCTCGCCCAGCCAGTCGGCATGTTCGGGGAAGTACTCCGGGCACTGTCCGGTCAGCCTGTTCATGAAGCTGTACCAGTAGGTGCCGCGCCGCAGGTCCCGGTCGACCAGGGACCAGTGCCGGCCATCGACGCCGCGCACACCCGTCAGCGTGCCATCGGCATGCAGGACGGGTTCATCGAATTCGGGCGGCGGCAGGGGCTCCCCGCCACCGCAGGCCGCCAGCACCAACGGGAAAACAACACCGGCAATCAGACACAGCACGCGCATCCCGGCCTTTTAGCACGAACCGGCGGGCTTGCCGATGCCGGTTCCGGATCACCGACCCGGTTGCGCGCACGCCGCGCAATGGATATCAGGCAGCATGGATCAGGAAACCGACTGCCGTCTCTATCTCATCACCCCGCCGGCGATCGATGTTGCCGCGTTCGGTGACACACTTGCCGCCGCGCTGGACGCCGGTGATGTCGCCTGTCTGCAACTGCGGCTGAAGGACGTGGACGATGATGACATCCGCCGTGCCATCGAACGCCTGATGCCGATTGCACACCAGCGCGATGTGGCCTTCATCGTGAACGACCGGCCCGATCTGGCCGCCGAACTGGGCGCGGACGGCACCCACATCGGCGATCAGGACGGCGCGTATGCCGATGCGCGCGGTCTGGTGGGCGACGATGCGATCGTGGGTGTCTCCTGTTACGATTCCCGGCAGTTGGCCATGGAGGCCGGCGACGCGGGCGCGGACTATGTCGCGTTCGGCGCGTTCTTTCCCACCACGACCAAGGTGCCGAAGTCGAAGGTTGAACCGGAAATCCTCAGCGCCTGGTCGGCGATGACGATCGTTCCCTGCGTGGCCATCGGCGGGATCACGGCAGACAACTGCGGACCGCTGGTCGCCGCAGGTGCCGATTTCCTGGCGGTGGTGAACGGCGTCTGGGGTCACCCGGACGGACCGGCCGCGGCGGTCAGGGCGTTCGAGGCTGCGATTGCAGCGAACCGCCCCGGCGTGTAAGAGAGCGCCTGCACTCAGCGCGGCTGACCGGCACCGGTCCTGCGCACCCGTCCAACGTTACCGGGAATCCTGACCATGAAGATCAACGGCAACGCCATCCGGCCCGGCAATGTCATCGAGCACAAGGGCGGCCTGTGGAAGGCCGTGCGCATCCAGCACACCCAGCCCGGCAAGGGCGGGGCCTATCTGCAGGTGGAATTGCGCAATCTGCGCGACGGCTCGAAACTGAACGAACGCTTCCGGTCGTCGGAAACGGTCGAGCGCGCCCGCCTGGAGCAGAAGGCCTACCAGTATCTGTACGCCGACGGGGAACTGCTGACCTTCATGGATACCGAAAGCTATGAGCAGGTCCAGATCAGCACCGACCTGATGGGCGACGAGACGATCTATCTGCAGGACGGCATGATGGTGCAGGTCGAATTCTACGAGGAAGAGCCGCTGGGCGTGATCCTGCCGGAGCATGTGACGCTGGAAGTGACCGAAACCGAGCCGACCGTGAAAGGCCAGACCGCCGCCTCCAGCTACAAGCCCGCGATGCTGTCGAACGGCATGCGCTGCATGGTGCCCCCCTTCGTCGACGTGGGCGAGAACATCGTCGTGGCCACGGCCGAAGGCGAATATGTCAAACGCGCGGACTGACCCGGAAATTGCGTAAATCAGCACTTATCACCGTCATGGAACGGGCCGCCCGCAAGGCCGCCCGCGGCCTGATTCACGACTTCGGTGAGGTCGAGCAGCTGCAGGTGTCCCGCAAGGGACCTGCGGATTTCGTCTCCAACGCCGACACCAAGGCCGAAGAGGTTCTGCGCGAGGAACTCGCCCGGGCACGCCCGGATTTCGGTTTCATTCTGGAAGAAGGCGGCAAGGTCGAGGCCAGGGACGGCGAAAGCTACTGGGTCATCGATCCGCTGGACGGGACGACGAACTTCCTGCACGGCGTCCCCCACTTCGCGACCTCGATCGCACTGGTGCAGCGCGGCGACATCAAGGCGGGCATGATCTATGCCCCGGCAGTGGACGAGATGTTCTATGCCGAGAAGGGCAAGGGGGCGTTCGTCAATGACAAGCGTCTGCGCGCGTCGGGCCGGACGCGCATGTCGGACGGCCTGTTCGCGACAGGTATCCCGTTCATGGGCAAGCCTGGCCACGACACGCTGCTGGCGGAACTGCGCGCGCTGACCGATACGGTTTCCGGCATTCGCCGGTTCGGCGTCGCGTCGCTGGATCTGGCCTATGTCGCCGCAGGCCGTTTCGATGGCTTCTGGGAACGCCACCTGCAGCAATGGGATATCGCAGCCGGTATCATCATCGTCCGGGAAGCGGGCGGACTGGTCACCGATATCACCGGCGGGCGCCGGATGATGGAAACCGGCGACATCATCGCGGCAAACAACAGCTTGCACGCGCCTCTGCTGAAATCACTCAAGGCTGCCGTCGCAAAACCTTGACGGGCTGGCGTTTCTGCCTTCCGTTGAGTTATGTTCTGCGCAATCAGTACCGCGGAGGATTCTGGTGAGACCTGTTGACCGGTTTGGCGTTTGTCTGATGGCTGTTCTGGGCGCGCTTCTGGCGTCGCCCGCCGCATCGCAATATGCCGGAGAAACCATCATCATCGATGGCAATGGCGCACGTCCGGCCGGATCCACATCCGATGTCTTCGTGCCGCAGCCGCTGCCGGTCGTGCCCGGAGCAGGCAACCCGGCCCGGGCGACCATGCCTTTCAACACCAGCCGCGGCCCGGTGATGGCCGGTCAGAATACGTCGCTGCCGCCGCGCCGGTTCTCGAAGCAGGACCGCATCGTTCTGCGTCCGCCGTCCGGTTCCGGGCGGCCAGCCGCGGCGCCGCAACGCACGGCCACACCGTCGCCTGCGCCCGCCCCCGCGCCACAGACCGCCCGCGCGGCCCCGTCGCCCAGGGCCGAGCCACCGCAACCGGTGCCCGCGTCGGAACCCATCAGGGTGGTGCCGAAGCCCGAGCCGAAACCGGCTGAAGCCGTTGCCCGCGTCGAACCGGCTGCACCGGCACCCGTGCCGCCCGCCCCCGCAAGGGTCGAACGCCCGGCGAGCGAGATCACGCCGCCCGCCGCGGTACAGCAGCCCGCACCGGAACCGGCCGCGCCGGTTGCCACGCCCGCACCCGCCTCACCGGCACCCCGGGTCGCGGCGGTGACACCTCAGGCGGCGGCGCCCGATGTCACCCGGATCCTGTTCGACGGCCCGGAGACCGATGTCTCGGCATCCGGCCTGGCCACGCTGCAGTCCATCGCCGAATCCGCGAAGGGCGACCGTTCGATGCGCATCCAGGTCGAGGCCTATGCCGACAGCGATACCGAGACCGACGTCTGGAAGCGGCGCGTGTCGTTGCGGCGTGCCCAGAATGTCCGCCGGGTTCTGCTCGACAGCGGCATCGAAAGCTTCCGCATCCTGGTTCGCGCGCTTGGCGCACCGACCAAGGGCGGCCCCGGCAACCGTGTCGATGTGAAGATCGCGACGCGCTGATGTACAGTTCCAAGCAGGGAAGCAGGTTTCGATGACCCAGCCTTCGTCCTATCTGACACGGATCGTCATCTTTCTGGTTCTGGTGCTGGTCGTCATCGGCGTCCTGCATGAACCCGTGATCGCCGCCTTCATGACGAACCCCGTGCTGAACGGCCTGATCATCGCGTCCCTGCTGATCGGTATCGGCTATGTGCTGCGTCAGGTCCTGTCGCTGCGTCCCGCCGTCCGCTGGGTCGAAACCTACCGGCGCAACGAACCGGGTCTGTCGATGCAGGCCCCGCCGGAGATGATGTCGCCGCTGGCGACCATGCTGCAGGAGAAGAAGGGACGCGTCAGCCTGTCGGCCACATCCATGCGCTCGCTGCTGGATTCGATCGGCGCACGGCTGGATGAAAGCCGCGACATGACCCGCTATCTGGGCCGGCTGCTGATCTTTCTGGGCCTGCTGGGCACCTTCTGGGGACTGATCCAGACGATTGACGCGGTCGGCAATATTTTCGGCGGCATGTCGGTCGGCGGCGGCGGAGGCGATACTTCGTTCGATGACCTGATGGTGCGCCTCAACGGCCCGCTGCAGGGTCTGGCAACCGCCTTCTCGTCGTCGCTGTTCGGCCTGTCCGGCGCTCTGGTGCTGGGCTTCCTGGACCTGCAGGCCGGTCAGGCACAGAACCGGTTCTACAACGATCTGGAAGAGTGGCTGTCCAGCTTCACGCGCCTGTCCAGCGGCGCAGGCGGCATCGCCGACGGCGACGCCTCGGTGCCCGTCTATGTACAGGCCCTGCTGGAACAGACCGCCGACAGTCTTGAGAACCTGCAGCGGATCATGGCCCGCTCCGAGGACGCACGCGCTTCCGGCAACCAGACATTGCTGCAACTGTCCGAACGGCTGGCCAGCCTGACCGACCAGATGCGCACCGAACGCGACCTGATGGTCAAACTGGCCGAGGGCCAGATGGAACTGAAGCCGATCCTGCAGCGCATCGCCGTCGCGACCGAGCAGAACGGCGGCGATTCCAATGCCGACACGCATTTGCGCAACCTGGATGTCTATGTGGCGCGGCTGCTGGAGGAGACATCGACCGGACGACAGCAATCGGTCGATGAAATCCGATCCGAGATCAAGGTGCTGACGCGGACCATCGCGGCGATCGCTGACGAGGGACGCTGACCGTGGCACTTTCGCGCCGACGTTTCAGGGGAGGCGACGACGACACGACCTGGCCGGGGTTCGTCGATGCGCTGGCATCGCTGACCCTGATCCTGATTTTCGTCTTCGTGCTCATGATGCTGGCGCAGTTCTTCCTCGACCGGGAACTGAGCGGCCGCGACGCCGAGCTCGAACGGCTCAGCGCCGAGATTTCCAGCCTGCAGAGCCTGCTGTCCAGCGAACGCCGCGCCAACGAGGACTTGCGCCAGAACGTGTCGCAGCTATCCGCGGCCCTGAGCGCATCCACCGCCGAGCGGGACGAACTGGCGCTGCAGATCGCCACCCTTCAGGACCGCGCCGAGAAGGCCGAGCGCGAGCTTGAGAACCTGCAGACCTTCACCGAGGCCGACCGCGCCGAACTGGAAGCGAAACTGGCCGAACTGCGCGCGCGGGAGGCGGCGCTGGCACGGCTGCGCGACGAATCGGAAAGCAGCCGCGTGGAGGCTGAGGAATCCTACAACGAACTGCAGTCGCTCTATTTCCAGACACAGGATCGCGTCGCGGAACTGGAGAAGCAGGCCGTCGAGACGGAGACCCGGATCCTCGGTCTGGAGAACGACCTGTCCAGCGCGTCCGAGCGGTTGAAGGCCACGCTGGACGATCTTCAGGGCGCACGCGATCAGATCGCCGAGCAGGAAGAAGCGACCGAACGCGCACGGGGCGCGCTGTCCGAAGAACAGCGCATCTCCGAAGCCGCCCGCAAGCAGATCCACCTGCTCAATCTGCAGATCGCCGACCTGCGCAAGCAGCTGGCCGATATCCAGGGCCTGCTGGACGAATACGAACGCCGCGACGAGGAGAGCAAGGCCACCATTGCCGATCTGGGCAAACGGCTGAACCGGGCTCTGGCCAGTCAGGTCGAGAAACTCGCCCGCTACCGGTCGGAATTCTTCGGGCGGCTGCGCGAGGTGCTGGCCGATCAGCCCGGCATCCGCATCGTCGGCGACCGGTTCGTGTTCCAGTCCGAGGTGCTGTTCGCTTCGGGCAGCGCCGACCTGGGTGTCGCCGGCCAGATCCAGCTGACCAAGCTGGCGGAAACCCTGCGCAAGGTGGCCGACGAGATACCCGCCGATCTCAACTGGGTGCTGCGTATCGACGGCCATACCGACGCCCGGCCGATCAACACGCCGCGCTTCCCGTCGAACTGGGAACTGTCCGCGGCGCGCGCGATCGCGGTGGCGAAGTTCCTGTCGGACCAGGGCATCCCGTCCAATCGCCTCGCCCCCACCGGTTTCGCCGCCTTCCACCCGCTGGAAACCGGCAACAGCGAACTGGCCATGCGCCGCAACCGGCGCATCGAACTGAAGCTGACGCAGCGATGAGCGGGCAACAGTCTTGAGCTGGCAGTCCGCACTGGTCGCATGGCAATTGCGCCGCAAGTACCGCAAGCCGGGCGAGGGTCTGGATGGTGCCAGCGCCGAGGAACTGGCCATGGCGTTCAACCGCCGCGCGACCGAGTCGCGCCGGTTTGTCCCCGGCCCGCCGCGCGCGCTGCGGATCGAGGCCACGCAACACGGTGAATGGGCAAGGCTGAAGGATCTCGACGCCGCCCGGACGGTCTTCTATTGCCACGGCGGCGGATATGTCTGGGGCGATGCCGAGGACTATCGCGAGTTCGCCGCGCGGCTCGCACGGAAAATGTCGGCTGAAGTCTTTCTGCTGAACTATCGCCTGGCACCTGCGTGGCGCTGCCCTGCGCCGCTGGAGGATGCGCTTGCCGCCTGGGACGCCGCGCTTGAGCGGGGCATGGACCCGGCCCGCACGGTCATCGCCGGGGATTCCGCAGGCGGCGGCCTCGCGCTGGCGACCATGATGGCCTTGCGAGATCGGGGTGACCCGCTTCCCGCCGCCGCCTTCCTGATGTCGCCCTGGACGGACCTGTCCGGCTCGGGCGAATCGCTGCAGACCCGCGACGCGGCCGATCCCATGCTCGGCCCCGAGGGGTTGCGGGCAATCGGCGCGCTTTATGCCGGTGATGCGATGGCACTGAACGACTGGCGCGGGTCGCCCCTGTTTGGCGATCACACGGGGCTGCCGCCCGTCCTGATCCAGACCGGCGACCGGGAAATCCTGTTGTCCGACAGTGCGCGGCTGCACGAAAAACTGAAAGCTGCGGGCGTTTCCTCGGAGCTGCGCGTGTGGGACCGCATGTATCACGTCTGGCAACTCGGCGCCTTCTTCGTGCCGGAAGGACGGCGCGCCATCGAGGAACTCGCCGCTTTCGTCGAACGGACCGTGCCGTGAACATCGCTCGCTTCCGCCCCGAGTTCGAAGCCAGACGGTTCTATCTCGTGCTTTCAGGGATACTGGTCGGCGGCATACTGGGTGTCGGGTCGGCCCTGTTTGCGGTGAAAACGGTGTCCGATACGGAATCGCCGCGCATCGGTGCCTGGCAGGCCCTGGCCGACCCCCAGGCCGCGGAACCGAACTTCTGGCTGCGGACGGCGTGGGCGCTGTCCGGACAGTTCACCCTGCGCGGGGACACGCCGGTCCATTACACCGCCATCGCGGACGATGCGGGTGACCGCCTGAAGGCGAATTGCACCTATCACCTGAACGGCCCCGCAATCGGGGCCGACTGGTGGTCGCTGGCGGTCTATGGCAAGGACCATGCGCCCGTCACAACAGCCGCCGGACGCTGGTCGGTGACCGCGGACGACGCCCGGCCGGACAGTCCGGCCCGCGTCCAGATCCAGATCGGCGGCAGCGACCCCGGCGGTCTGTGGATACCGACCGGCGATGGCGAGGGCACCATCTCGATGACATTGCGGGTCTACGCACCCGACGCGCTCCTGGGTGACGGCGATCTTTTCAGCATCGACCGGGATGCGTGCGGATGAGTGTGATGCAGTTACGCCAGGCCGGCCGCTGGATCGGTTTCACGCTGCTCTTCTCGGCCATCGTCCATGTCGGGACGGTCTGGCTGATTCCGCAGATGACCATGCGCGGCGTCCTGGAACGCACGGGCGACGCGGCGGGCTACAACAGGCTGGTTCACATGCCCCTGGCCAGCGCGGAAAGCCGGATATTTCCGAGACCCGCCCCGGCGGTCGCCACCTCGTTCTGCGCCTATGACCTGCTGAACGGTCCGGTTCGGGTCTCGATCCCGCCGACAGCCGCAACGGTGTCGATCAACGGCTATTCGGACAGGACGGACAATTTCCTTTCCGTCTCCGGAAGCGCGGCCAATAACGGCTGGCAGGGTGTCCTCACGTTCTCCGGGACAGGCGACGGGCAGAACGCCATCGTCGCGCCCGACCGGAAGGGTGTGATCATGGTTCGCCGCCTGATGCGGGCCGGCGATGACCGGGACGCCATGGTGCAGGAGCGTGCGGCGATGGTCTGCGAACCCACCCGGGAAGCTTCGCGCTGATCAGGCGTCGGTATCGAACGCCGTATCCACCGGAACCTTCATGCCGTTGACCAGATGGTTGGTGCGCGCCGCCGTCGATACGATTCGCAGCAGTTCGGCGTGTTCGCCATCCGTCATGCCCTGGGCCTTCGCCGAGGCTGTGTGCGAATGAATGCAGTAATCGCAGGCATTGGCGATGGAAACGGCGATGTAGATCATCTCCTTCGTCTTGGCATCCAGCAGCGTCGGCCTGGCCATCAGATCGCGGACATCGGTCCAGACCTGTTCGAGCAGGGTCGGATCGAAGGCCAGATAGAGCCAGAAGTTGTTGATGAAATCGGTGCCGCGCGTGGCGCGGATATCGTCGAAAACCGCCTTCACACGCGGATCGGATTCGGGATTTGCGGGTGCGGAAACGGTTGCCATGGCGAAACCTTTCTGGATGTCTGATCTGGGAAGCAGAAGCCAGACTAGACAGACGGTTGACGCTTGCCGAGCGGCGGCGCGACAGGCGCACGCTGGTGCGTCATTTGGTCCGTTGGGGCCGCGTTGACCGCTTATTGGCCCCGGCTTAGGTTGCGCCCGCTTCCTGTCCGGTAGAGATTTCCGTCATGGCATCCGAGAATGGCAACGATGGTGATCGGCTGGGGGCGCTGAACGACCGCATCAGGGCAGCGCGCGAATCCGGGCCGCAGGGCAGGGATAAGAAGCGGGCCGAGAAGCGGGAACGGTCGAGAGCCGATGGTGTTGCCTGGCGGATTTCCGCCGAGCTGGTCGCGGCTTTCATGGTTTGCGGGTTTGTCGGCTACTGGCTGGACGAATGGCTGGGAACCAGACCGTGGATCATGGTCGCCGGGTTGTTGCTTGGCGGCGTGGTCGGTATGAGAAATGTGTACGTGGTGGCCAATCGCATGTCGAAGGCCGCTGAAGAGAAGACAGACGACGAACCGGAAAGGGACAGATAGCATGGCCGCTGGCGAGAGCCCCCTGCATCAGTTCGAAATTGCCCCGATCATTCCCATGGAAATCGGCGGCGTCGACGTCTCTTTCACCAACTCCGCATTGTGGATGGTGATCGCCGTTATCGTCAGCACCGTGCTGCTGACGGTGGGCATGCGCGGCCGCGCCATGGTGCCAGGCCGCCTGCAGTCCATCGCCGAGTTGAGCTACGAGTTCATCGCCAACATGGTGAAGGACAACGCCGGTTCGGAAGGCCGCCCGTATTTCCCGTTCCTGTTCACCCTGTTCTTCTTCATCCTGTTCTGCAATCTGCTGGGCATGATCCCCTACAGCTTCACCCCGACCAGCCACATCATCGTGACCTTCGCACTGGCTTTCGTGGTGTTCGTCGGCGTGACCATCATCGGAATCGTCAAGAACGGCGTCAGTTTCCTGAAACTGTTCGCACCGTCCGGCGTGCCGATCTTCCTGCTGTTCATTCTGGTGCCGATCGAGATCATCTCCTACTTCGTGCGCCCCATCTCGCTGAGCCTGCGGCTGTTCGCGAACATGATGGCCGGCCACACGATGCTGAAGGTCTTCGGCGGCTTCGTCGTTTCCCTGGGCCTGATCGCCGGCTGGGCGCCGCTGCTGTTCATCGTGGCGCTGACGGGACTCGAAATCGGCATCGCCCTGCTGCAGGCCTACGTTTTCGTGGTGCTGAGCTGCCTGTATCTCCATGACGCCCTGCATCCGGGTCACTGATCCGGCGAAGGGCACGCGTTCACTGTTATCCTCAACCTGAAATGAAGAGGGATTGATAAAATGGAAGTTGAAGCCGCAAAGATGATCGGTGCCGGTCTGGCCACCATCGCGCTCGCCGGTGTCGGCGTCGGTATCGGTAACATTTTCGGTAATTTCGTGGCGGGCTCGCTGCGGAACCCGGGTGCTGCCGGTCGCGTTTTCGGCAACGTGCTGCTGGGCTTTGCCCTGACCGAAGCCGTGGCGCTGTTCGCTCTGGTTATCGCGTTCCTGATCCTCTTCGGTTAATCGACCTGGCCCCTCGGAAGGGGGGCCTGCCCGATCGACCTTTGAGACCAACGGAACCAGCGAGGACCCTAGGGTCATGCCGCAGCTAGCAGTAGAAACATTCGCGTCACAGCTCGTCTGGCTCGCGATCACGTTCATCGTGCTTTACGTCATCATGGCGAAAGTCGTGATTCCGCGCGTCGGCGGGATTCTCGAAGACCGTGAGCAGCGTATCCGCTCGGACCTCGACAAGGCCGAGGAACTGAAAGCGGATACCGACAAGGCCATCGCCGACTATGAAGCCCGGCTGGCCGAGGCCCGCGCGAATGCCGGCGAAATTGTCGGGAAGATGAAGGCGGAGATGACCGCCGAGATCGACAAGCGCCAGGCCGAGATCGATGCCGATCTTGCCGAGCGTCAGGCGGAAGCTGAAAAGCAGATCGCCGCGCAGCGCGATTCGGCCCTCGCCTCGCTGAACGATATCGCACAGTCGGTCACGTCGGCCCTGGTCGAGAAACTGTCGGGAACGTCGCCGTCGGACGATCGTGTCGAAAGCGCCGTGCAGACCGCGCGTGAGGGGAGCCGCTGATGTTCATCTCAACCGCCTATGCAGCAACCGGCGAGGCTGGCGGATCCATGTTTTCGGATCCCACCTTCTGGGTTGCGATCGCATTCGTCGCCTTCTTCGCCCTGATCTTCTATCTGAAGGTGCCCGGCAAGCTGGTCGCACAGCTGGATGCGCGCGCGGACCGCATCCGCAGTGAACTGGAAGAGGCCAAGCGCCTGCGCGAGGAAGCGCAGGAACTCTACGCCGACTACCAGCGCAAGGCCGAGGAGGCCGCGAAGGAAGCGGACGCCATCGTCGCCCATGCCCGCGAGGAATCGACCCGGCTGGCCGAGAAGATGCGCAAGGACATGGAAGACTCGCTGAACCGCCGCAAGGCTCAGGCAGAATCCAAGATCGCGCAGGCCGAACAGCAGGCCATCGAGGATGTCCGCAACCGCGCGGTCGACATCGCGACCCACGCCGCCGCCAATATTCTTCGTGAGGAGATGAAGGGCAGTTCGGGCACCGCGCTGATCGACAACGCCATTTCGGATATCGGCAAGCACCTGCACTGATACCGGATATCACCGGCAGAATCCAAAGGCCTCGGGGGAACCCGGGGCCTTTTTCGTTGGGCATCGTCACAAGCCCCCGTGCTTGGCCATTGATTTTTCGCTGCCCCCCGTGATGATGACATCAGGGAACATTACCGGCTCTAAGGGGGGCACCATGAGCGACGACCTGAACAAGATGGCGTTGGATTATCATCGATATCCGACGCCCGGCAAGATTTCCGTCACGCCGACCACCAAGCTGGCCAACCAGCGCGACCTGTCGCTGGCCTACAGCCCCGGCGTCGCCGCTGCCTGCATGCTGATCCATGACGACCCGCTGGAAGCCGCCAACATGACCGCGCGCGGCAATCTGGTCGCCGTGATCTCCAACGGAACCGCCGTGCTGGGCCTGGGCAACATCGGCCCGCTGGCCTCCAAGCCGGTGATGGAAGGCAAGGGCGTGCTGTTCAAGAAGTTCGCCGGGATCGACGTCTTCGACATCGAGGTCGATGAGACCGATGTCGACAAGGTCGTCGATATCGTCTGCGCACTGGAACCCACCTTCGGCGGCGTGAACCTGGAAGACATCGGCGCGCCGGCCTGCTTCGAGATCGAACGCAAGTGCCGCGAACGCATGGGCATTCCGGTGTTCCACGATGACCAGCACGGTACGGCGATCTGTGTCGGCGCGGCGATCTACAACGCGCTGCGCCTGGTGGAAAAGGACATCGCGAAGGTGAAGGTCGTCTGTTCGGGCGCCGGTGCCGCAGCCCAGGCCTGCATGGCGCTGATCGTCTCCATGGGTGTGACCAAGGAAAACATCATCGTCTGCGACCGTGCGGGACCGATCTACAAGGGCCGCAAGGAGAAGATGGACAAGTACAAGGAGTACTGGGCCGTCGAGACCGATACACGCTCGATCGAAGAGGCCGTGAAGGGCGCGGACGTGTTCGTGGGCGTTTCCGGCCCGGGCACGCTGAAAGGCGAGATGGTCAAGGCGATGGCCGACCGGCCGATCATCATGGCGCTGGCCAATCCGACGCCTGAAATCATGCCGGAGGAAGCCAAGGCGGCCCGTCCCGACGCGATCATCGCGACCGGGCGTTCGGACTACCCGAACCAGGTGAACAACGTGCTGTGTTTCCCGTTCCTGTTCCGCGGCGCGCTGGACTGCGGCGCGACAACCATCAACGAGGAAATGAAGGTCGCGGCCACCAAGGCCATCGCGGACCTGACCATGCAGGAAGTCTCCGAAGTCGTCGCCAAGGCCTATGGTGTCGAAAGCCTGGAGTTCGGCGAGGAATACATCATCCCGAAGCCCTTCGATCCGCGCCTGATCGTCGAGGTCTCCTCCGCTGTGGCACAGGCGGCGATGGATTCCGGCGTCGCCACGCGTCCCATCGAAGACATGGACGCCTATCGCCAGAAACTCAGCGCCTACATGTACAAGACCGGCTTTGCCATGAAGCCCGTCTTCGACCGGGCGAAGGTCAACCCGCTGAAGATCGCCTATGCCGACGGCGAGCAGGAACGCGTCTTGCGCGCGGCCCAGGTTGTGGTCGACGATGGCCTGGCGCACCCGGTGCTCATCGGCCGGCAGGATGTCATCGAGCGCAGGATCCTGCGTTTCGGCCTGCGCATGAAGGTGGGTCAGGACATCGAGGTCTTCGACGTCCAGTCCAACGCGGCGGTCGACGGGCTGGTGGAAACCCTGCGTGCCAGCATGGGCCGCAAGGGCGTCACACCGGAAGAAGCGCGCTACCAGATCCGCACCAACTCGACGGTGATCGCCAGCCTGCTGGCCCAGCGTGGCGACGTGGACGGCGTGCTGTGCGGCCTGGTCGGACGTTTCGACAAGCATCTGCAGTGGGTGCGCGACATTGTCGGACTGCGCCCCGGCGTGCTCGAACCGTCCGCCATCGAACTGGTGATCATGGACACCGGCACGATCGCCATCGCCGACACGCACGTGACCGATGATCCCGACGCCGAGGAGATTGCCGAGATGGCCATCATGGTGGCCGAGGTCGTCAACCGCTTCGGGATCGAACCCCGTGTGGCACTGCTGTCGCATTCCAACTTCGGCGACAATGACGATCCGTCTTCCGTGAAGATGCGGGAAGCCTACGAGATCGTGAGAGAGATCGCACCGGACCTGGAGATCGACGGCGAGATGAAAGGGGATACGGCGCTGAACAAGCATGTCCGCGACCGTATCAATCCGGATTCGAACCTGACCGACAACGCCAATGTGCTGATCACGCCGAACATGGATTCGGCCAACATCGCCTTCAATCTGGTCAAGGAGACCAACGAAGGCATGTCCGTCGGACCGATCCTGATCGGCATGGCGAAGTCGGTACATGTCATCACACCGGCGATCACGACGCGCGGCATCGTCAACATGACCGCGGTCGCCGTGGTCGCGGCCCAGGATCACGCATCGGGCGCCATCCCGGACGGACCGCTGAGCGGCTACTGATCACGGGAGAGTTGCGGGTGCGACGGTATCGGACATACATCGCCGCACCCGCCTCTCACCCTTCTCGGGGGTTGACCCGCCGCCCCTGACATTGATGATGCGCCTCAGTCAGCGTTTTCTTCGGGGCAGGTGATCGATGAGTAGCCAGGACGAGATCGACACCGACGAGGAGATGGGCGAGGCACGCGGCCTGACGCCCGAGATGGTGCGCACCATCCGCATCGCGCTGGATGAAGTCCGCAATGACGATGTGGTCGCGGCCTTCAGCGAACTGCACGCCGCCGACCAGGCTGACCTCTTCGAGCTTTTCGACAAGGAGCGGCGGCAGAGCCTGCTGCTGATCGTCGGCCCGACACTGAATCCCGATGCACTGGCGGAAATGGACGAACCTGTCCGTGATGCCGTCGTCGAGATGCTCGGGCCGGAAAAACTCGCCGAAGCCATCACCGAGCTGGACGAGGATGACGCCGTCTACGTCCTGGACGCCCTGTCCGAGGACCAGCAGAAAGCCGTTCTCGAAACGGTCGCGGATGATATCCGGCTGCCGCTGGAAGAAGGCCTGTCGTTCGCCGAGGACACCGCCGGGCGGCTGATGCAGCGCGACTTCGTGGCGGTGCCTGCATACTGGTCCATGGGGCAGGTCATCGACCACCTGCGGCTCACCGAGAACCTGCCGGACGAGTTCTATGGCATCTATGTCATTGATCCGTCGTTCGTGCCCATCGGCTGGGTGCCGCTGCACCGCGCGATGCGCACCAAGCGACCGGTGCAGATCGGCGAGATCATGGATCACGATCCGATGGTCTTTCCCGTCGGCATGGACGTGGAAGACGTGGCCTATCAGGTCCGGCAGTACGATCTGTTCTCGGCCCCGGTAGTCGATGATTCCGGGCGCATGATCGGCGTCATCATGGTCGATGACGTCCTGGATATCGTCGAGGAAGAAGCCGAGGAAGACCTGTTCCAGATCTCCGGTGTGAAGGAGGATGACCTCAATCAGTCCATCGTGCGCACCACAAAGAGCCGCTTCACCTGGCTGGCCCTGAACCTGCTGACCGCCATCCTGGCATCGGTGGTGATCGGTCTGTTCGATGCGACCATCGAGCAGGTGGTGGCACTCGCCGTGCTGATGCCGATCGTGGCGTCGATGGGCGGCAATGCCGGGACCCAGACACTCGCCATCGCCGTTCGCGCGCTGGGCACCAAGGACCTGACGTCATCGAACGCGATGCGTCAGATCGGCAAGGAACTGGTGGTCGGCACGATCAATGGTGTCGCATTCGCGATCCTGATCGGGATCGCCACCTATCTGTGGTTCTCCGATCCCGTGCTGGGCGGGGTGATCGCCGCCGCCATGGTGCTGAACATGATGATTGCCGGGCTGGCCGGCATTCTCATCCCGATCGGGCTGGATCGCGCCGGCGCGGACCCCGCGATCTCCAGCGCCGTATTTCTGACCACCGTTACGGATATCGTCGGCTTTTTCGCCTTTCTCGGCCTCGGCGCGTGGCTCCTGCTCTGAACCGACCGGTCGGCAGACTTCGTCCGCCAAAGACCCGCTGCACAGCGCAACGGTCGTCCTCAGGCGCGCTCGAACCCGCGGTTGACCTCATAGTCGGTGACGGCACGGTCGAACGCCTCGATCTCCCACGCGGCGGCACGGGCGTAATGATCGATCACCTCATCCCCGAATGCGGCACGCAGCATCCCTGAGCGTTTCAGTGCCCGCGCGGCATCCCCGAGTGTCTTCGGAATACGCCGTGCCCGGCGGGCTGCATAACCGTTGCCCCTGAATTCGGCTTCCAGTTCCAGCCCGGCCTCGATCCCGGCGATGCCCGCCGCGATCTGCGATGCGATGGCCAGATAGGGATTGAGGTCCGAGCCGCCGACCCTGCATTCCACCCGGACCGCATCCGTACTGGCACCGGCGACACGATAGCCGACCGTCCGGTTGTCCACGCTCCAGATCGCCCGTGTCGGTGCGAACATGTCGTCGGCAAAGCGCTTGTAGGAATTGACGTAGGGCGCGAGGAAGAACGTGCCCTCGTTCGCGTGTTTCAGCAGTCCCGCCATGTATTGCCGCATCAGCGGTGACATGCCGTGTTCGTGCGCGTCCGACGCAAAGGCCGGCGCACCGTCCAGTGTCCAGAGCGACTGATGCAGGTGGCTGGAGGATCCGGCGTGGTCATGATGCCACTTCGCCAGAAAGGTGATGGCCCTGCCCTGCTGGAAGGCGATTTCCTTCACCGCATTCTTGGTGATGACGTGATTGTCTGCCGTATCCAGCGCATCCGAATAGTGGACGTTGATCTCTTCCTGACCGGCGTCGGCCTCGCCCTTCGAGTTCTCGACCGGAATACCGGCACCATACAGGCCGTTGCGGATCGCCCGCATGACGTCTTCTTCCCTGGTGGTCTGGAAGACGTGATAATCCTCGTTGTAGGGGCTGATCGTCGTCATGCCGCGATAGCCCGTGTTGCGCAGGTCGTCGAAGCTCTCGCGGAACATGTAGAATTCCAGTTCCGTTGCGACCATCGCCCTGAAGCCCATTGCCTCCAGGCGGGCGACCTGGCGCTGCAGGATCGCGCGGGGCGAATGCGGCACCGGCTGGTGATCGTGGTGGTCCAGCACATCGCACAGCACAAGCGCCGTGCCCTCCAGCCAGGGAACGCGCCGCAGGGTTGACAGGTCCGGTCGCATCACATGATCGCCATAGCCCTTCTCCCAGCTTGTCGCGCGATACCCCTGAACCGTCGCCATCTCCATATCCGTGGCCAGCAGATAGTCGCAGGAATGGGTCTCCTGCCACGCGCTGTCGATAAAGTGCCGGGCATGGAACCGCTTGCCCGCCAGCCGTCCCTGCATATCCGTCTGGGCGGCAATGACCGTGTCGATCTCGCCGGTTTCGACCAGAAGTTTCAGTTCATCGAAGGCCAGGTTGCCGGGCATGGTTCAGGCCTTGACCCGGAAGCGCCAGACATCGCCATGGGGCGTGAAGTGGCCCGCCGTGGGCGCTGCGAAATGCGTCCCCAGGACCAGCGTGTCCTCGCCCTGATGACGCTGCATGAAGTCCCGCCGCGTGTCGCGGGCGGCCTGCGCGTCGTGGTCGAACTTGCTGGCCACATGCGGCATGGCGCACTGGATCGGGTGGTGCATCAGGTCGCCCGTGATCACCGCCTTCTGTCCACCCGATTCGATCACCACGCTGACATGGCCCGGCGTGTGGCCCGGCGTCGGTTCCAGCCGCACCTCCGGCGTCACCACATGATCGGGTTCGACCAGTTGGTGCAGTCCGGCGTCGATCACCGGCCGGATGCTGTCATTGTTGACGTCGGCCACATTGATCACCGCTTCCGCCGTCTCGCGGGTGATGTCGCCGCGCACCTCCTCGATGATCTCGCGGCTCCAGTGATCCCATTCCGCGCGGCCGAACAGGTAGGTCGCGTTCGGGAAGGTCGGCACCCACTTGCCGTCGATCAGGATCGTGTTCCAGCCGACGTGATCGACGTGCAGGTGCGTGCACAGCACCACGTCGATACTGTCGGGCGGAAACCCGGCCCCGGCCAGATGCTCAAGAAAGGGTCCGTGCAGCATGTTCCAGTTCGGGTTGCCGCGCTTCTTGTCGTTGCCGACGCACGTATCGACGATGATCCGCCGCCCCCCGGCCTCGACGACAAACGCCTGGACGCAGGAAATCAGCTTGCCTTCTTCGGTGGCGAAGTGCGGTTTCAGCCAGCTTTCGCGCAGGATGTCGTCGGTCGTCAGGTCGGCATAACCGAAATCCGGCGTGCGTTCCGCCTGAAGTTCCATGACACGGGTGACGCGCACCTCCCCGATCTGCCAACTCAAGACATCCATGCCACGCCCCTCCAGTGTGATACCAGATGCGATGGTGGCGGCTGCGCGGGAAACTGGCAAGGTGCGCGAGGCGATCACGGTCGCGCAGACCCGGAGGGCTTCTTGGACGATCTCATCATTCCATTCGCGATCTTCCTGATCGCCGGCCTGGTGAAGGGCGTCGTGGGGTTTGGCCTGCCGACGGTGTGCCTCGTGCTGTTCACCCTGACCTCGGGCCTGTTCGATGCGATGGCGCTGCTGCTGGTGCCATCCCTCGTCACGAACCTCTGGCAGGCCGTGCGCGGCGGACAGTTCATCGCCCTGTCGCGCAGGCTTGTCCTGTTCTACGCCACCGCTTCCGGCGGCATATTCATCGGCGCGCTTGCGCTGGGTCACGTCGATCCGGACTGGCTCGTGCTGCTGCTCGGACTTCTGACCGTCACCTATGGCTTCAGCGGCCTTGCAGGCGTCCGGATCCGTGTCCCCCGGCATCGGGAAGGGCCGATGGGCGCGCTGACCGGCCTCACGAACGGGGTGCTGACGGGCATGACCGGCAGCTTCGTCGTGCCGGGCGTTCTGTACCTGCAGGCCATCGGACTGCCGCGCGAGGCGCTGGTTCAGGCCATGGGCATCCTGTTCAGCCTGTCCACGCTGGCGCTGGCCATCGCGCTGGGTGGAAACGGGCTGCTCTCGGTCGATCTCGGCTGGCAGTCGGCACTGGGTGTCGTGCCTGCGGTCATCGGCATGACCGCGGGGCAGCGCCTGCGCGGGCACCTTTCCGAAACCGCATTCCGCCGCGCGGTCCTGATCGGCCTGAGCGTGCTCGGGTGCGCCATCATCTTGCGCGCGCTGACGATCTGAGACAGCCTGAGAACGATCATTCCGGGGAGCCTGCCATGAACATCAACCCAGCATCCGAGACCCTCAGCGAGGACCAGCGCCGTTTCTACACCGAGCAGGGGTATCTGCAGCTCGACAGCTTCGTCGGCACCGGCTGGTTGTCGCGATTGAAGGCCGCAGCCGCAGAGTTTGTGGAGATGAGCCGCGCCGAGACCCGGTCCGGCAAGGTCCTGGATCTGGCGCCGGGACATAGTGCAGAGACGCCGCGCATCCGCCGCCTGAACTCCCCGGTCGACCATCACGAGACCTTCCGTGCCTTCGCCATCGAAGGACCGGCCGCGGCACTTGCCTGCGATCTGCTGGGCGGGCCGGTCCGGTTCCACCACAGCAAGCTGAACTACAAATGGTCGGACGGCGGCGAGGAGATCAAGTGGCACCAGGACATCCAGTTCTGGCCACACACGGACTTCAGTCCGCTGACCATCGGGGTCTATCTGGATGATGTGGACGATGCGATGGGGCCGATGGGGGTACTGCCGGGCAGTCACACCGGTCCGCTGTACGACCTATACGACCGGGACGGCAACTGGGCCGGCGCGATGACCGATGAGGACATTGCCACGCTGGAACTGGACCGCATGGCCTGGCTGAAGGGCCCCGCCGGATCGGTGACCATCCACAATTGCTGCATGGTGCACGGATCGGTGCCGAACAATTCATCGCGGCCCCGGCCGCTGCTGCTGCAGACCTATTCGGCGATGGAGTCCTACCCCATTGGCAACATCGGCGCGAATTCCGTGCGCACGGGACTGGCAGGCACGGTGATCGGCGGTCCGGCGAGCATGACGCTGACCATCGATGGCCGGTCCATGCGCGGCGCGCCGGACTGGTCACAGCGCGGCGGCGCCTCGCCGACGATCTTCGGATCGCAGCAGAAGGACGGCGATCAGCCCGGCTGATCGGCCCGCCGGATCATGAAGACGTTTTCCATGGTCATCTTGGTCGTGCCGTCCTGATCCTCCATCCGGTGCTTCGCGTAGCAAAAGCCGATATTCGCCCGGCTTTTTGACGGATACTTGTCGACGATTTCGGTGACCAGGGTCAGTTCATCGTCGACAAACGTCGGCTTCAGCCAGCGCACCTGTTTGACACCCGGCGCTCCTTCCGACTTCAGGGTACACAGCATCCCGCTGACCATCAGCTTCATGGCGATCGAACACGTGTGCCAGCCGGACGCGGACAGCTTTCCGAACGGCCCGTTCTCGCCGCCCTCGCGGCTGAGATGGAAATACTGCGGATCGAATTGCTCGGCGAAGCGGATGATCGCGTCTTCAGTCACACGGTGCGGGCCGCTGCGATGCACCTCGCCGACCTCGACCTCTTCCCAGGGGCGTTTCGTTTCAGTCATCGGGCCAGCCTACACGTTGAAACGGAAATGCAGCACATCGCCGTCCTGGACGGTGTAGTCCTTGCCTTCCAGACGCATCTTTCCCGCATCCTTGGAGGGCTGTTCGCCGCCCAGCGTGACGAAATCGTCGTAGGCGATGGTTTCCGCACGGATGAAGCCCTTCTCGAAATCCGTGTGGATGGCGCCGGCGGCCTCCGGCGCGGTGGCGCCGGTGTGAACCGTCCAGGCGCGCGCTTCCTTCGGTCCGACGGTGAAGAAGGTCAACAGGTCCAGCAACCCGTAGCCAGCCTGAATAATACGGTCGAGGCCAGTCTGCTCCAGTCCGATGCCTTCCAGAAACAGGGCGCGTTCTTCCTGATCGGTCAGCTGCGCAATCTCTGATTCGATCGCAGCCGAGATCACGATGGCGCTGGCCCCTTCCGCCTGCGCCTTGTCCGCAACCGCCGCGGTGTGGTCGTTGCCCCCGGCGGCATCGTCTTCAGAGACATTGCAGACATACAGGATCGGCTTGGCCGTCAGCAGCTGCAACATCTGGAAGCGTTTCGCATCGTCCTTCGAGACCTCCAGCAGGCGTGCGGGCTTGCCGTCGCGCAGCAGGTCCAGCGCGCCCTGCATCAGCTCGACGTCGGCCTTCAGGGTCTTGTCGCCGCTCTGGAAACGCTTCTGCAGCGGCGTCAGGCGCTTTTCCAGGCTTTCCATGTCGGCGATCATCAGTTCGGTCTCGACCGTCTCGGCATCGGCCACCGGATCGATCCGCCCGTCGACGTGGGTAATGTCGTCATCCTCGAAGCAGCGCAGCACGTGCACGATGGCATCGACCTCGCGGATATGGCTGAGGAACTGATTGCCCAGTCCCTCGCCCTTCGACGCGCCGCGCACCAGCCCCGCAATGTCCACGAAGGTGAGCTGCGTCGGGATCACTTCCTTCGATTTTGCCAGTTCGGACAGCTTGAACAGCCGGGGGTCGGGCACGGCCACGCGGCCCAGATTCGGCTCGATCGTGCAGAACGGATAGTTCGCGGCCTGCGCCGACGCCGTCTGCGTCAACGCGTTGAACAGGGTCGATTTGCCGACGTTCGGCAGCCCCACGATTCCGCACTTAAATCCCATCGTCTGGCTCCTCTGTCGTATCGGGCTTCGGCTTCTTCGTTGGTTTGGGCGGCGGACACTTCATGGCCACATCCGACAGGAAACCCGGGGCGTCCCCGTCGGCCAGTCCTGGCGCGGCATGGGAGATGGCGTCGATGATCTGCGCCAGCAGCGGCAGTTCCGTCTTCGCGAAGGCGCCGAGGACATGTCCCGTCACCTTAGACTTGTCGCCGGGATGGCCGATCCCGATCCGCACGCGCTGGAACTCAGGGGTGATGTGCTGGGCGATGGAACGGATGCCGTTGTTGCCGGCATGCCCGCCGCCCGTCTTCACCTTGACCTTGCCGAACGCGACGTCCAGCTCGTCGTGGAACACGGTGACATCATCCAGATCGAGCTTGTGAAAGCGCACGGCTTCGGCGACGGCCTGACCCGAGCGGTTCATGAAGGTCGCCGGTTTCAGCAGCAGAACCTTCTGGCTGCCCAGTCGGCCCTCGGCGACGACACCCTGGAACTTCTGCCGCCAGCCGCCGAACCCGTGGTCGGCGGCGATGGCGTCGATGGCCATGAAACCGGCATTGTGGCGATGCAGCGCGTATTCCCTGCCCGGATTACCGAGCCCGACGAACAGCCGCATCTGATGCTCCCACAGCGGCGGGCGTGGCGATTACTTGTCGCCTGCGCCCTCGTCGTCCGAACCTTCCTCGCCGCCTTCGCCTTCACCCTCTTCGCCTTCGCCCTCTTCAGCTTCGGCATCCGCCTCGGCTTCCAGTTCGGCCTGCTCTTCAGCGGCTTCCTCGGCGACTGCGGTGGCCGCAGCGATGGTCGCGATGGTGAAATCGCGGTCGGTGATGGTCGGCTCGACACCGTCGGGCAGCTTGGCGTCGCTGATCTTCACGGCGTCGCCGATCTCCAGCCCCGTCAGCGCCAGTTCGACCGATTCGGGAATGGCGTCCGCCGGACAGCTCAGTTCGACCTCGTAGCGGACGACGTTCAGCACACCGCCCCGCTCCAGACCCGGGCTGCCTTCTTCATCGATGAACACCACCGGCACGTTCACGTCCACGCGGGCATCGTCGGACAGGCGCAGGAAATCCACATGCAGCGGCACATCGGTCACCGGGTGCAGCTGCACGTCGCGCGGCAGGCAGCGTTGCTTCTTGTTGCCGACCTGCAGTTCATAGACACGACCCTGAAAACCGCCGCGGTTCAGTTCCTTGACGATGATACGGTTGTCGACCGCGACCATCGCCGGATCCACGCCGTTGCCATAGACCACGCAGGGAACCAGGCCCTGCTGGCGCATCGCACGGACGCCGCCCTTGGTGGTCCGCTCGCGCATCGTCGCATCGAGTACGTCAAAATCGGCCATTGCCATCTCTCCTTCTGCCGGGCGGCGCAGCCTGTCTGCCGCTGCCGCCGGTGAACGCTTCCAAATCTCCAGCCGAGGCACCGCAGCACCCCGCAAATCTTCAGTCGAACAGGCTGGACACCGACGATTCCGTCGAAATCCGCTTGATCGCCTCGGCCAGCAGCGACCCGATCGACACCTGATGTATCTTCGGCTCGTTCTCGACCTCTTCCGTGGCGCGGATGGTGTCGGTCACCACCAGCGATTCCAGCTCCGAATCCGCCACCCGCTTGACCGCGCTACCCGACAGGACGCCGTGCGTCACATAGGCGGATACCGACGTTGCCCCTCTTTCGAGAAGCACCGATGCGGCGTTGCAGAGGGTGCCCGCGCTGTCGACGATATCGTCAACAAGAATACAGCGACGTCCTTCGACATCGCCGATCACGTTCATCACTTCCGAGACGCCAGCCCGTTCGCGGCGCTTATCCACGATAGCAAGGTCTGCGTCAAGCCGCTTGGCGAAGTAGCGCGCCCGCACCACGCCGCCGACATCGGGCGAGATCACCATCAGGTTTTCCTCACGCCCGAACTTGGACTTGATGTCGTCGATCAGCGCCGGTCCGGCATAGAGATTATCGAGCGGAATATCGAAGAAACCCTGAATCTGCCCGGCGTGCAGATCGACGGTCAGAACACGGTCCGCACCGGCCTTCTCGATCAGGTTCGCGACCAGCTTGGCCGAGATCGGCGTGCGGGGTCCGGGCTTCCGGTCCTGACGCGCGTACCCGAAATAGGGCAGAACGGCGGTGATCCGACGGGCTGAGGCGCGGCGCAGCGCATCGATGCAGATCAGCAGTTCCATAAGGTGATCATTGGCGGGGAACGATGTCGACTGGACCACGAAGACATCCTCGCCCCGGACGTTCTCCATGATCTCGACATAGACCTCTTCGTCAGCGAAGCGACGGACCACGGCATTTGTGGGCCGGACCCCCAGATAATCGGCGATCTGGGCGGTCAATAGCGGGTTGCTGTTCCCTGCAAGAACCTTCATGAGGACTTTCGCGATTTTTCTGAAAAACGGGACCGGTGCTGACCGGCGGCTTTTACCAGTCGAACCGGGGCCTGTCCATCGGCTGTGACAGTTTTCTGACGTCGCTTCCCTGAAAGGGGCGTGCCGGTCTATTCGGTCGCGCGCAGCCGCTGCATCAGATCGGCCACGCCGGGTGCCGCCGCCGAGGCCGCCAGCCGTGCGACGACGCCCCAGCGCCGGCTCAGACGGTTGGTCGGCACCATGTTCTGCTGTTCCAGCCGCCCCCGTTCCGCGCCTGTTTCGTCGCGCAGCAGCCAGGCGATGCGGACGAGATCGTTGGACCCGTCCACGGGCGAGACGCGAACCAGCGCCTCCAGCACAGGCAGTTGCAGACGCCCGTCTTCCGGCACCGCCTCCAGTCCCTGGCGTTCCAGTTCCAGGATGATGGCAGCGCTCAGTGCCTCGGCACCGTCGCCCGGTGCACGGCGGATCGGCGCGATCAGCAGGTCCGGCCCGGTGCTGCCTGCATCCGCCGGCGATTCGATGCCCAGCAGAACGGCAATGCGCCCGACCGCCTCGGCAGCGAGCAGGTTCATCGTGACGGCGTCGCCGCTGCGGAACGCGTCCCAGTCGACCTCTGCCTCATATGCGTCCGTGCTGACCGGCGTGCGGTCGGGCCGGGTCAGTTGCCAGCGCATGCTGACGGTGGCCGTCGTGCCGACAATCTGTGTGGCGATCGCCTCGCCCAGAAGCCGGTAGCGGTTGGGTACGTCATAGGGGATGGCCGCGACCTGGCGTTCCTGCAGTCCCTTGATGACCAGCGCGGTCAGGCCGTCGGTCGATACGCCCTCGTTGCTGAGTACGGGATGCACGATCAGCGCGGACGTCGGCCCCGGCGGGGGCACGGTGCCCGACTTCGTGCCGGGGCTGAACGGCCGGGGCACATTGGTGCAGGCGGCGAGCGCCAGCGCGACCAGCGCAATCGCGATGAACCTAGAAAACGACACAGGTCACGAGCGAGAAGAGAATGAAGATGATGACCAGCATGATGATCCAGGGCATGGCTCAGACCGCCTTCAGTTCGAGGTCGTGACGGCTGAGCACTTCCGGCCCGGCCTCTGTCACCAGCGACGACCGGCCCAGTGTCATGGCGGTCCCGCTGTCGCTGTCCATCAGGATCATGTGCAGGAAGAACGCCATGCCCGGCTGCAGCACGACCGGATTGTCCGCGTAGAACATCGGCCAGTCCATCCAGATCGGCGCATAGGCCGTCCCCATGCAATAGCCACAGGCGTTCAGGCGATGCGCGCCGAACCCCGCACGGTCGAACACATCGGCGTGAATCTGGAACACATCGCCCATGGCCGCGCCCGGCCTGAGCGCATCCTCGCAGGCCAGCAGGGCATCCCGGCAGGCGCTGTGCATGGCGCGCTGGCGATCGGTCACCCTGCCGACGGGCAGGGTGTGCATCATCGCCGCGTGGTACCGCCGATAGGTGCCCGCATATTCCAGGGTCAGCTGGTCGACCGGATCCAGATGACGGCGGCCGGACTGGTAGCGGCAAAGCAGCGCGTGCTCGCCCGAGCCGATGATGAATTCATTGCCGGCATAGTCGCCGCCGCCCCTGAAGACCGCACCCTGCATCGCCGCCAGGATATCGCCCTCGAACGCACCGGGCCGCGATTCGGCCAGGGCGGCATCCAGCGCATCGTCGGCCAGTTCGCCGGCGCGCCGCACATAGACGATCTCGGCCTCGGATTTCACCAGACGCAGGCGGCTGATCAGCATTGACGCGTCGATCATCACGCCGAAGCCTTCCATGGCGGTGTCGAACATGCGCAGCGACCGGCCCGTCAAGCCATAGGCTTCCAGTTCGACACCCATCCGCGTGCCGTCCAGATCGAGTTCTTCCAGAATTTCCCTCAGGTCGAGGGACGGATTCGCGCCTTCGCGATCGCGCCAGATCCGGATGTCGGTGACCGTCGAGGTGATCTGAGCCTGCCGCAGGTCCGGTGCCCGGGTCAGCAGCACGATCCGGCCATCCGCGGTCAGAACCATGCACTGGAAGAAGGCATATCCGAACGTGTCGTAACCGGTCAGATAATACATGCTCTCCTGTCGGAACATCAGCAGGGCGTCCAGCCGCTGGTCCTTCATGGCGGCACAGGTCGCGCCGATGCGTGCGTCGAACTCGTCGCGTGTGAAATGCAAGGCCATGATGCGTCAGCTCCGTGCGTGTTGTCCCGTCAGGCGCGGCCAGAAGAATTCGATGGCCACCGCACCGCAGATCACTGCGATGGCGACAAACTGCAGCCAGCTGACAGGCTGGGACAGCAGGGCCAGTGACAAGCCCGCCGCGATCACGGGTTTGAGAAAGAACAGATAAGAGCCTCGCGCAATGTCAGGTACGGCTGCAAGCCCCCAGAACCAGAGCAGCATGCCGATGGTCGTGTTCCATATGCCGATGGTCGCGAGCGCCAGCGCTTCGCCCGCCGGCCGGTCGAGCAGGGTGAACGGGTTCACCCAGATGCCCCAGGCGGCCCCGACGATGACCCAGAGTCCCAGTGCACCGATCCCCGCCGTCAGCGCCATCATGCGCACACCGCCGTAATGCAGGATCAGCGGTTTCGCCAGCACCGAATAGGCGGAACCGGTCGCTGCGCAGGCCAGCCCCAGAAAGATGCCGAACAGATTGTCGCCATCGCCGGAGAGTTTCTCCAGATATCCGTCGGTCAGAAGAACCACGATCCCGAGAAAGGCGGCGATGCCGGTGAAGATCTTGCCGGGACCCAGCGGCTGGCGATTGACCGCCGCGTTGATCACGGCCACCCAGATCGGGATCGTCGTGGTCAGCGTGGCGACCTGAATGACGGTCGCGAAGTCCAGTGCCCAGTGAAACATCAGCATCGGCAGGCTGATCCCGAAGACCGAGAGCAGAACGATGCGCACGGGTTCCGCCGCCAGCGGCCGCCAGAAATCGCGCGTGGCCGGGCGCAGCAGCGCGAACAGGACAAGTCCGGCAGCGCCCAGCACATAACGCCAGACCGAGACTTCCGGACCGGAGACCCCCGTCAGCACCGAGACGAACTCACTGGTCGAGTGCCCGAGCACACCGATGAATACCGCCAGATAGGCCCAGGTCGCGGGCTGTCGCACGGTCACGGGCAGGTCACCTCCCCGTCAGCATGATGGCCGCGATCAGACGGCCATAGTCGGGCTCTTTCCGGTGCACACTCCTGCGGTAGCTGTAGAACAGCTCCGCTTCCGCATAAGTGTCGCGTGCAAGGTCGGTAAACCGGTCAGCAGGGATTCCGGCCGCGGCCATGCGCGCGGCGATATAGCCGGGCAGGTCGAAGAAGGGTCGCGGTGCGTCCGCCGGTTGCCGGAAAAAGCGCCGGTTGTCGGGATCGGCATCGGTGAACCGTTCCAGGAACTCCGGGCCGACCTCGTAGGAAGCCTGTGCCAGCGTCGGCCCCAGGGCCGCAACGATGCGGTCGCGCAATGCCCCCAGTTTCTCCATCGCCTCCAGCGTGGCCTCGAGGACACCGCCGAAAGCGCCGCCCCACCCCGCGTGCGCCGCCCCGATCACGGCGGCTTCGGGGTCAGCGAACAGCACAGGCCCGCAGTCCGCGGTCAGGATGCCGAGCGCAATCCCAGGCGTGCGCGTGACCATCGCATCCGCCTTCGGCGGCGCGCCATCGAAGGGCCCGTCGACAAGAAACACGTCCGGACTGTGGTGCTGATGCACGGTGAGCAGATGATCGGCACCCATGTCGGCGGCCACCCTGCGCCGGTTCTCGGCCACATTCGCCGGGTCGTCATCCGAACCGAGACCCGCATTCAATCCCGCGTAGATGCCTTCGGAAACACCGCCCGCGCGCGTATACCAACCGTGGCGGACCCCCGTCAGGGCCTCAAGCGCGGGTGCCGAAAGCTTCTTCAGTGACATAGCCGGTGGGTACTCCGATGTCCGTGCGGGAGATGCACAATACCTTGAAAAGGTGCCCCATGTGCGTCGGATCGGTGAGCCGCCGGAATCCGGCGGTCAATCCGGCACCGGTCTCGCGATCGGCATTCTTCAGAAGCTGCGCCAGTCGCGCCTCGATGCCCAGGCGCAGCAGGAACTGACGCTGGCCGATGGGACCGTGAACGCTGAGCCCCCCGGCGTCGGCGGCACGAGCGACAGCCGCAAAATCCACATGCGCCGTGATGTCGGCCTCGCCCGGTGCTTCCAGCAGGGGATGGAAGGCATGCCCCTTCATCGCCTGAAGCGTGTCACCGGGCACGGTCATCTCGTGACCGTAATCGATCAGCAAAGCCGCCCCGCCCTGCGATGCAATCTGCGCGGCGATGGCACGGACTGCCGCCGCGCGGGCCGGGCCGATCTCGATCACCTCGCCCTCGGTCATCGGCGGCAGGCCAGCCGGCACATCCCCCTGCGGTTCGATCTCGACGATGGCGAGACTGTCATCGTGCAGTCCGACGGCACGCTCCACCAGACCGTCACCGCGGCGCACAAGCTGGCGCACGGGCAGGGCGTCGAGGAATTCGTTGGCGATCAGGATCATGGGCCGCTCGGGCAGGTCCTCGACCGATGCCGCCCAGTGCACGTCGAAGCCTTCGAGGCGTTCCTTCTGGATCGTCTTCAGGCTTTCGCTCGTCTCGACCAGCCAGATCTCGTGATCGTCGGCAAGGCTTGGCGCGGCGCGGCGCATCGCCCGCAGGGCGTCGGCCATCAGCGTACCTCTGCCGGGCCCGGCTTCAACAAGGATCAGATCCTCCGGCAGCCCGGCCCGCCGCCACATGTCGGCCATCCACAGACCCAGCAATTCACCGAACATCTGCGAAATTTCCGGTGCCGTGACGAAATCGCCGCTGCCGCCGATGTCCTGCAACCGGGCGTAATATCCGCTCTCGGGATCGGTCAGCGCGAGGGTCATGTAGCGATCCAGCGGCAGCGGTCCATCCGCCCCGATCACCATCCGCAACCGTTCTTCCAGAAGGTTCACGCGGCCTTCTCCACGGTTTCCACACGGTCACGCCGCAACGCCCGGATCACGAAGAACAGGCCGATCGCGATCATGGGCAAGGACAGCTGCTGTCCGCGCGACAGCCAGCCGAACAGCGGATCGAGCCCGGCGTCCCATTGGCGGAAGAATTCGACGATGAAGCGGCTGATCCCGTACCCGGCGAGGAAACCGCCGAAGATCAGACCGGGGCGGCGATAGGCCCCGTATGCGCGAACCAGCACATTCAGCACGATGAACAGCAACAGGCCTTCCAACAGGGCCTCGTAGATCTGGCTGGGATGCCGCGGCTGCCCATCCGATCCGGGGAAGATCATGCCCCACGGCACATCGGTCGGACGGCCATAGAGCTCGCCGTTGATGAAGTTGGCAATGCGCCCGAAGAAAAGCCCGATGGGTGCCACCGTGCATAACACGTCGCCGAAGCTGAGCTTCGGGATGCCCTTCACGCTGCAGAAGATGTAAGCCGCCACGACCACGCCCAGGGCGCCGCCGTGGAAGGACATGCCACCCTGCCAGATGGCCAGGGCCTGGGACGGATTGTCCAGATAGAAGGGCAGACCGTAGAACAGCACGTAGCCCAGCCGCCCGCCCAGAATCACACCGACCGCCGCCCACACGAAGAACATGTCGGGATGTTCCGGTCGGACCGGCGTATCGGTGCGACGTCCCAGACGCATGGCGTACCGCCAGCCCAGCACCAGCCCGACGATATAGGCCAGCGCATACCAGCGGATCGCCAGCGGTCCGATCTGGAAGATGACCGGATCTATCTCGGGGAACGTCAGCACATCAGATCACCGTCGGACGGGCACCTACTCCTTCGGCGCTTCAGCCGGTGCATCCGCTGCGGGCAGCGGCGATCCGTCGATCTGGAATTCCTCGATCTCGGCATCCCCCCGCAGGTCATCGACCAGCGCGGTGAGCACTTCGCCGCTCATCTCACGGCGCAGGTCTTCCTGCTTTTCCTCGAAACTCGGATGCTCGCGGCGCTCCTCGACCTTGATGACGTGCCAACCGAACTCGGTCTTGACCGGTGTCTGGGAGAAGGTGCCCGGCTCCATCACGAAGGCCGCCTTCTCGAATTCGGCGACCATCTGCCCTTCGCTGAAGAACCCGAGGTTTCCGCCCTGCGGACCGCTGGGGCCCGTCGACTTCTGCTTGGCCAGTTCGGCGAAATCCGCGCCGCCCTTCAGTTCCGTGATGACGGCATTGGCCTCCTCCTCGGTCTTCAGGAGAATATGGCGCGCCTTCACCGAGGGTTCCGGCTCGGCCGTTTTCACATATTCATCATATCGCGCGCGCAGGGCGTCTTCGGTCATCTGGCTCTCGATCTGGGAGATCAGGTAAAATTCCAGTATCTTGGACTCGCGGAAAGCCTCGACTTCGGCCTTCAGCGCCGCATCGTCGGCGATGTCGGTCTTGCGCGCTTCCACCAGCATCAGCTTGTTGTTGACGGCCCGGCGGACCAGCAGCGGATAAAGCGCGCTGATCGGGATCTGCTGATATTGCGGCGGCAGGTCCTTGATCATCGACATGACCTCGGAAAGCCGGATCTCCTCGCCGTTCACACGCGCCGCGACCGGATTCTCGTCAACCGGGGCGGCCGCGGGCGTCTGGGCGGTATCCGGCGTTGTCGTCTGGGCGGCAAGGGGCGACGCGGCGACGGCCAGAGCCAAGGCCAGCGCGGTCCCGAGAGGGCGGTAATGAAGCATGAAACGGTCCTTATCAGGCAGAAACAAATGTCTGCCTGCTGACATAACCCCTGCGCCGCCCGGTCACAACCGGAACGCTGCGCGATGACGATCTGGTGTTCGAAAGCATGACCCACCTTTGGCGCGCCGCGTTGACAGCGTTACCTGCCCCGCCTATGTCACCGTTTGATCCCGATTGAGGGCCATTGCCTTTGCGCGGCCCGCAACCGACGCTCCATTTGATCTGCCTCAGGGAATACTATTCATGATCGGCGCCTTTGCCCGAAAAATCTTCGGAACGCCCAATGACCGTCTGGTGAAAACCTTCCAGAAGCAGGTCGATCCGATCAACGCGCTCGAGCCCGAGTTCGAGGCGAAGTCGGACGATGAGCTGCGCCAGCGGATCGCCGAACTGAAGCAGGAAGTGGCCGGCGGCAGGAAGCTGGACGATGTTCAGGTGGAGACCTTTGCCATCGTGCGCGAGGCCGCCAAGCGCACCCTCGGACAGCGCCATTTCGACGTTCAGCTGGTCGGCGGCATGGCGCTGCATCAGGGCCGTATCGCCGAAATGCGCACCGGTGAAGGCAAGACGCTGGTGGCCACCCTGCCCGTCGTGCTGAACGCGCTGACCGGTCGCGGCGTCCACGTGGTGACGGTGAACGACTATCTGGCGAAACGCGACAGCGAATGGATGGGACAGGTCTACCGGTTTCTGGGGCTGACAGTCGGCTGCATCGTGCACGGCATGAACGACCTGGAACGCCGCGCGGCCTATGCCTCGGATGTCACCTACGCGACCAACAACGAACTCGGCTTCGACTACCTGCGCGACAACATGAAATTCAGCCGTGACGAGATGGTGCAGCGCGACCACCACTACGCCATCGTCGATGAGGTCGACTCGATCCTGGTCGACGAGGCCCGGACGCCGCTGATCATCTCCGGTCCGGCGGAAGACTCCTCCGACATGTACACGACGATCGACCCCCTGGTGCGGGAACTGTCGGACGAACATTTCGAGGTCGACGAAAAGGCGCGCTCGGCCAGCCTGACCGAAGACGGGCAGCAGTTCATGGAAGAGCGGCTGACCGAACTGGAGATGCTGCACGCGCCCAGCCTGTACGACATGGAGAACGTCGGAATCGTTCACCATCTCAACCAGGCCCTGCGCGCCCACAAGCTGTTCCAGCGCGATACCGACTACATTGTGCGCGACGACAAGGTGATCATCATCGACGAGTTCACCGGCCGCATGATGGAAGGCCGGCGCTACTCCGAGGGGCTGCATCAGGCGCTGGAGGCCAAGGAAGGCGTCACCATCCAGCCCGAGAACCAGACCCTCGCCTCGATCACCTTCCAGAATTACTTCCGCGGCTACGACAAGCTGGGCGGGATGACCGGCACCGCGGCGACCGAGGCAGAGGAATTCGAACAGATCTACAATCTGCCGGTCATCGAGATTCCGACCAATGTGCCCGTGGCACGCAAGGACTATGACGACGAGGTCTACCGGACCGCCGCCGAGAAGAACGCTGCCATCGCCGATCTGATCGAGGAATGCCAGAAGAAGGGCCAGCCGGTTCTGGTCGGCACCGTTTCCATCGAGAAATCCGAGGCCCTTTCCGAACTGCTGAAAGCGCGCAAGATCAAGCACAGCGTGCTGAATGCCCGCCACCACGAACAGGAAGCCCAGATCGTCGCGCTTGCGGGCCAGTCCGGCTCGGTGACGATCGCGACCAACATGGCCGGGCGCGGCACCGACATCCAGCTGGGCGGCAATCTGGACATGCGGCTGGCGAACGAACTGGGCGATCAGCGCGACGAGAGCAAACGGGCCGAACTGGAGGCCCGGATCGCCGCAGAGGTCGCTGCCGACAGGGAGAAGGTCGTTGCCGCAGGCGGCCTGTTCGTCATCGGTACCGAACGCCACGAAAGCCGCCGCATTGACAATCAGTTGCGCGGACGTTCAGGACGCCAGGGCGACCCCGGCGCGTCGCGTTTCTTCCTGTCGCTGGAAGACGACCTGATGCGCATCTTCGGTTCCGAACGCATGGACACGATGCTGCGCCGGCTGGGCCTGAAGGAAGGCGAGGCCATTGTCCATCCGTGGATCAACAAGGCGCTGGAGAAGGCCCAGCAGAAGGTCGAGGCCCGCAACTACGACATTCGCAAGAACCTGCTGAAGTTCGACGATGTGATGAACGATCAGCGCAAGGTGATCTACGAACAGCGCCTGGAACTGATGGATGCCGACGAAATCTCGGAGACTGTCTCCGGCATGCGTCAGGAGACCGTCGAGATCACGGTCGCCCGCTTCATCCCGCCGAACGCCTACCCCGAACAATGGGACTCGGAAGGCCTGAAAGCGGAGGTCAAGCGGATCTTCGGCCTGGAACTGCCCGTCGTCGAGTGGGCCGCCGAGGAAGGCATCGCCGACGAGGAGATCGTCGAACGCATCAACAAGGCGGTTGACCGGCACATGGCCGAGAAGGCAGCGCGCTACACGCCGCCTGTGATGCGCATGATCGAGAAGAGCCTGACACTTCAGATTCTGGACCAGACCTGGAAGGAACATCTGCAGCAGCTCGATTTCCTGCGTCAGGCCGTCGGCCTGCGCGCCTATGCCCAGCGGGACCCGCTGAACGAATACAAGGCCGAGGCGTTCGAACTGTTCGAGGGCATGCTGAACCGCATGCGTGAAACCGTGACCGGCGCGCTGGCCCACATGGAGTTCCAGGTCGGCGACGCGGACGCGGACATCGCGCGGCCCGAAGGCCCGTCGGACGACGAACTGATCAAGGTGCATCCGGAGGCCGACGGTATGGAAGGCGCAGCCGAAGCCCGCCAGACGGGCTCGGCAACAGTCGCCAGCCGTCGCACGGAAGTGATTGATCCGGAGGACCCTTCGACCTGGGGCCGGACGCGCCGCAACGCCCCCTGCCCGTGCGGTTCCGGCAAGAAATTCAAGCACTGCCACGGCACGGCGGCGTAGGGATTACCGGTGCCTGGATGTGGACATGGCCACTCAAGCTCCTGCCAGAAAATCCGAAACTGTCGCCGGTGAAGGTGCCGGGCACGTCGGCTCCAATTTCATTTGGTGCGCATAGCAAATTCGTTTTCAGACAACTGCGTTTCAGGCTACATTAACAGACGAGGTAGACGACCTGTTGGAGACGTCGGATGGCGGCAAATACTGGAAGCGCCAGTCGAAAAGGTGCTGTAAAAAATCGAGTTCAGGTGAAAAATCCGGCAACCAACCGGTATGTAAAACTCGACACCTCGACAGGTCGAATTATAGATCACAAAAAAACTCCCGGTCCATATAAAGGCGTTCGGATCGCTTCGAAACCTAAGAAATAGGTATGAGGCGGCTTTATTCGCCAACCTCGGAAACGGTTTTTGATGAGTTGCCTCGTCAGTTGCTGCCCCGACATGCCTTTATACTACGCCAGATCGGCAACCCTCCTGACGTTGATACAGCCATGCACCGCGTGGTCGTTGAAAAACTGCAAGACTTCGGATTTGCAGCTATAGACGCGGATCATAGCGCGGGATCGCCCGATTTCTTGGCAAGAATTGTTTCTCTCATTCGATCCTCTGGTTTCACCATTGCAATTTTTTCTGAAGATACGCGTCCGGAGAGTCTTGCAAATATCTGTTTGGAACTCGGATTTGCGAGCATGTTGGGTAAACCGGTCGTAATCGCGAAATCGGTTCACGCTATCGCGCCGTCAGATCTGGTTCGTGCAGACATCGCAGAATACGATGGGAGAAGACGCAAGACATTTGAACGCAAGCTTCTTCAGTCTTTTCGTGAGGTCGAAGAGCGCGCAGATTTCGAGCAGATCGTACTTTCGGAAACAAAAAACTCTGGCCAGACAGATTTCTCTCTCCTTTACGAAAGGCTGGCGCGAGGGTTTCTCATTTCAGGCAATCCATACTTTATCGATCTCTGTGATGAAATCGTTGCGCAACATATTCAGAAGGAAGCTGACTTGCACCTGACTGGTACGGCAAACATTCTTGACGAAATGAGAATTTTTTCTGGATTGGCCCGCAAGTCACTTTCCATCAAATAGGACTATATTCCCTCATCCCAGTAGGGCGGATCGCCGAAATGGTTCGCCAGGAAGTCGATGAAGGCCCGCACCTTGGGCGAGAGATGTTTGCGATGCGGGTATACCGCGTGGATGTTGCGGTCCTGCGGCACCCAGTCCGTCAGAAGCGGCACCAGCGTCCCGGCACGGATGGCCTTGTAGGTGATGAAGGTCGGGTCGATCACCAGCCCTCGTCCGGCGATGGCGGCATCCCGGAGTATCTCGCCGTTGTTGGACCGCAGGGGGCCATCCACGCCGACCTGTACGGTCTCGTCGCCTCTGGTGAATGACAGCAGCGCGGTCTCGGACGCATTCGTGTAGATCAGCATCCGATGCTGCTTCAGGTCCTGCGGATGCTGCGGCTGGCCGTGGGCCGCGATGTAGGACGGGCTGGCCAGCAATTGTGCCCGGCTGGGGGCCAGTTTCCGGGCAATCAGGCTGGAATCCGCCATCTGCGTAATACGGATGGCGACGTCCACGCCCTGTTCGATCAGGTCGACGAAGCTGTCGGTGAGTTCCAGGTCGACCGTCACTTCCGGATAGGCGCACATGAAGGCGGCGACCGCCGGTGCCAGATGCATGGTGCCGAAGCTCATGGGCGCATTGACCTTCAGACGTCCGCGCGGGCCATCCTGCAACTGCGCGACGGCCTGATCCGCCGCCTCGGCCTCCGCCAGGATCCGGGCGCAATAGCCGTAGTACGTCTGTCCGACCTCGGTCAGGCTGATCTGCCGCGTGGTCCGGTTCACCAGCCGAGCGCCCAGGCGTTCCTCCAGCCGGGCGAGTTGTTTCGAGACGGCTGATTTCGAGAGGCCCAGCCGATCCGCCGCCTGGCTGAAGCTCATCGCCTCGGCCACCGCCGCAAACACCGCCATCGCCGTCAGATCGTGCATCGCGCCTGCCTTTGTTTCCAACTGGAAACCGAATACTTCCACGTGTCCGGCTGGAGACCAAGCGCCAAGACCCTATCTGTCAGGTCATCAGTCAGAAAAGGACAGTCGCGATGGGTCTGCTCGAAAACGGCGTATGGCGGGACAAGGCACGCAAGCCTTCGGCTGAAGGCGCGTTCGATCGTACGGAATCACAGCTGCGGAACTGGATCAGGAGCGATGGGAGCACCGCGTTCGCGCCCGAATCCGGCCGATACCACCTGTACGTCTCATACGCCTGCCCGTGGGCGCACCGCACGCTGATCTTTCGTGCGCTGAAGGGCCTGCGCGATCATGTCGGCGTTTCCGTCGTCAGCCCGCTGATGCTGGAAAACGGCTGGGAGTTCACGCCGTGGGAGGGGGCGACGGAAGACCATGTGAACGGTTTCACCTACATGCATCAGGTCTACACCGCCAACCAGCCGGACTACACGGGACGGGTCAGCGTGCCGGTGCTGTGGGACAAGAAGACCGGCGGCATCGTCAACAACGAGTCGTCCGAGATCATCCGGATGTTCAATTCCGCGTTCGACGATCTGACGGGCAGCGCGGACGATTTCTATCCGGAAGACCTGCGCAACGAGATCGATCTGGTCAACGCGCGGGTCTATGAAACCGTCAACAACGGCGTTTACCGTTCCGGCTTCGCGACCACGCAGGAAGCCTACGATGAGGCCGTCACCGCGCTGTTCGATACGCTGGACTGGCTGGAAGACCGGCTGGGGCAGCAGCGCTATCTGGCCGGCGACCGGATCACGGAGGCGGACTGGCGGCTGTTTCCGACGCTGATCCGCTTCGATCATGTCTATCACGGGCATTTCAAGTGCAACGTCCGGCGTCTGGTGGACTATCCAAACCTGTTCGCTCACACGCGCGAGCTCTACCAGTGGCCAAGCGTCGCCGAGACCGTGAACATGGCCCATATCCGCTGGCACTACTACTACAGCCATCCGCACGTGAACCCGACGCGCGTGGTGTCCGCAGGGCCGGACATCGATTTCGACGCACCGCACGGACGGGGCTGAAGGACACGCGCGAAACCAGCCCGCGCGGACAGGTCGCAGCGCCGCGCCTTGAGACGGGCGCGTTTCTCGCCACATCGGTGGGGTCGGGCGCTTTCTTCATGCGCCGGACGTGTAGCGGAAAAAAGGAACTAAAAAATGAAACGCCTCACAGCTTCGATTGCGCTGGCAACGGCCCTCGCCCTCTCGGCACCCGCGATCGCGGGCAGCCATGCCATGTCTCCCTCATCGGAATTCTCGATGGCTCGACCGGACGGAAGCCAGATCAAGGGCACCTTCAAGGTGATCTCAGGCGATATCGTCATCGACGAAAAGGACCTGACATCCAGTCGCGTGAACATCACGATCAGCACCGATTCGATACAGGCGGATACCGACGCCAGCACCGAAGAGCTGAAATCCGACAAGTTCTTCAACACCGTCGAACACCCCGAGATGACCTTCGTCTCGAAGGAATATGTCAGCACCGGGCCGGGCAAGGGCCGCGTCACGGGCGACCTGACGTTGCTGGATGTGACCCGCGAGGTGACGTTCGACGTGGTGCAGGACGATACCGGCTTCACGGCGTCCGGCACGATCAAGCGGCTCGACTTCGGCATGAGCTACGGTCAGGACGAGATTGACGATGACATCGTCCTCGTCGTCAAATCGCCCAAGTTGAAAAACTGAATTACAGGATCTGCCGGGGGCGGGCGTGTCTGACCTGACGAACGATAGACCCGCTTCCGGCTTTACCCTTCCCGACGGCGATCTGTGGATCTTCGGCTATGGTTCGCTGATGTGGCGGCCGGGATTCGAACATGTCGAACAGCACCGGGCGATGCTGCCGGGACGTCACCGGAGACTGTGTGTCTGGTCCTGGTATCACCGGGGCCTGCAGCACGCGCCGGGTCTCGTCATGGGTCTCGACCGGGGCGGGTCCTGCATCGGCAGCGCGTTCCGCGTGCCGGCCCGGGAAGCACCCGGTGCCTTCGAATATCTTGCCGCACGGGAGATGGTGACGCCGGTCTACCGGCCCTCGCGCGTCACCTTGCGCCTGCAGGACGGTCGCCGGGTCGATGGCGTGACCTTCACCGTCGATCGCACCAATCCGCAATACGCCGGACGCCTGACTGTGGAGACCGCCGCCGACACGGTCCGCAGATCGGAAGGACACAGCGGGCACAATGCGGACTACGTCCGGGAAACCGTCGCCCAGTTGCGTCGCATGGCGGTGCGCGACCCCTTCCTGGAGGCCGTTGCCGCCGCGCTTTGACAAAGGCTCAGACGCGCAGCAGCCAGACCGGTCCCACCCCGGTCACGCAGGCGACCAGCCCCATGACCCTGATCCGGTCAGCCGGCAGGGAAAGCAGCGTCGCCATCGCCCGCCGCATGCCGTCGGGAAAAAGAGCATAGGCCGCGCCCTCCAGGGCCAGTGCCAGGGCAAGCGCGACCAGCAGCTCAGTCATCGAGGACGATCAGCCCGTGCAAACGCTAGCGCGGTTCGATCGGTTTGATATCGCCGAAGAACTTGAAGAAGTCCGAGTTGGGGCTGAGCACCAGCGTGGTGTCGTCACTGTTCAGCGCCTCGCGATAGGCCTGCAGCGAGCGGTAGAAGGAATAGAAGTCCGGATCCTGTTCCGCCACCTGGTTGAAGATGGCGGCACGTGCGCCGTCGCCTTCACCGCGCAGGATTTCAGAGGTCTTCTTCGCTTCGGCCAGCAGCACCGTCCGGTCGCGATCGGCCTTCGCCGTGATCCGGCGCGCCTCTTCGTCGCCCAGCGCACGCTCTTCCTTGGCCTCGCGCTCGCGTTCGGTGCGCATGCGCTGGAAGATCGCGTCCTTGTTCTGCTCAGGCAGGTCGGCCCGCTTGATGCGGACGTCCACCACTTCGATGCCGTTCGGGGCCATCTGGGCGCTGACCTGACGGCTCAGACGGTTCATCAGTTCCGCGCGTTCACCGGTCAGCAGCGCAGTGAACTGTTCCTTGGCGAGCAGTTCGCGCAACTTCGATCCGACGATCGTGTCGAGCCGGTTCTTGGCCGCTTCCATCGTCGAGTAGGCCTTGATGAATTCCAGCTGATCCGAGATGCGGTAGCGGGTGAAGACATCGACCACCAGCCGCTTCTGGTCGGCGGTCACGACCTCATCCGGTTCGGTGTCCAGCGACAGGATGCGCTTTTCGAGGAACACCACGTCCTGAATGAACGGGACCTTGAAGTGCAGGCCCGGATCGTTCTCGATGTGAACGGGATTGCCGAACTGCAGCACGATGGCCTGCTGGGTCTGGTGGACGGTGTAGATCGCGCTGTAGCCGACGATGGCCAGGATCAGGATCAGAACGCCGACTGTGATGCCGATGATTCTCATTGGTTGTTCCCCTTGTTCCTGCCGGTGAGTTCATTCAGCGGCAGATAGGGCACGACGCCGTTGCCGCCCTTGTCGTCGATGATCACCTTGTCCATGCCCTTCAGCACCTGCTCCATCGTTTCCAGATAGAGACGCCGACCCGTGACTCCGGGGTTGCGCTGATATTCCAGCGCGATGGCGGCGTAACGGCTTGCCTCACCTTCGGCCTCGGCGATCTTCTGCTGCTTGTAGGCCTCGGCCTCTTCCAGCATCTTGGCCGCCTCACCGCGCGCCACCGGCACGATCGAGTTGGCGTACGCATCGGCCTCGTTCTTCTTGCGCTCGCGGTCCGCCTTTGCACGCTGAACGTCGCGGAAAGCGTCGATGACGTTGCTCGGCGGGTCGACCTGCTGCAGTTTGACTTCCTCGATGCTGATGCCGGCCTGATAGTCATCCAGCGTACTCTGGATCAGGGTCTGGACTTCCTGCTCGATCCGGTTCTTGTCGGTGGTCAGCATGGCCTGGATCGGCGCGCGGCCGATCACTTCGCGCATGGCGCTCTCGGCCACCACCTTCAGGGTCTGTGGCGGGTTCTCGATCTCGAACAGATACTTGCCCGCATCGTTGATCTTCCACTGCACCGAGAAATCGATATCCACGATATTCTCGTCACCGGTCAGCATCAGGCTCTCGTCCTTGATGTCGTTCTTGCGGTCCTGGCCGGTGCGGCGGAATCCGATATCGGTCTGCTGGACCTTCGTCACCTCGGGCAGCAGCACGGTCTCGATGGGTGCCGGCAGCTTGAAGTGCAGGCCGGAGTTGGTCGTCCGGACGTACTCGCCGAACCGCAGCACGACGCCCTGCTGCGAGGGTGAGACGCGATAGGCCATCTGCCAGGCCGCGACCACCGCGATGATCAGCAGCACGACGATGATGATGACCGTCCTGTTGCCCCCGCCGCCCGGCGAGAACTGTTTCAGACGATCCTGGCCGCGCCGGATCATCTCTTCGATGTCGGGCTTCTGCGGACCGCCGCCGCCGCCTCCACCGCCCGAGGGCCCCTGCCCCCAGGGACCGCGATTACCGCCGCCGCCTCCGTTGCCGCCGCCTTGCCATCCGCCGCCTTGACTGTTCCAGGGCATAAGGTGTCCTTACATCTCGAGCTGAATTACCGCACCGTTCCGTCCGCTTCTATCGGCGGCGCGAAGAGCGCGTTATATGACGTTGATCCCGGCGGGGCAAACCCGCTGCGGATATGTTTACACGTTGAGCCTCATATCGGGGCGGGATTGGAGTTTTCAACGATGCCGGAAATCAAAGAATCCGATATTCGCGCCGCCCTCTCGCGCGTGGTCGATCCGGACCACGGAAAAGACGTGATCAGCGCGGGCATGATATCCGGTCTGGTGGTGAAAGGCAGCAACATCGGGTTCGCGGTCGAAGTCGATCCCGCGAAGGGTGCGCAGAAGGAACCCTTGCGCGAAGCCTGCGAGGAAGCGGTGATGGCACTTCCCGGCGTCACGTCGGTCACTGCCGTCCTGACAGCGCACAGGGAAGGTCCCTCGAGCCCCCCCGCCGGGCCGCCGCAGGGCAAGCGCCCCGGGCAGGCCCGCGCCAACCAGCGCGCCGACATTCCGGGCGTGAAATCCATCATTGCCGTCGCCTCGGCCAAGGGCGGCGTCGGCAAATCGACCACCGCCATCAATCTGGCCGTCGCGCTGTCGAAGCGCGGACGCAAGGTCGGCCTGCTGGATGCCGACATCTACGGCCCCTCGGTCCCACGGCTGATGGGCCTGTCGGGCAAACCGAAATCCCCTGACGGCAAGAGCATCGATCCGATGGCCGCGCATGGCATCGTCTGCATGTCCATCGGTTTCCTGATCGAAGGCGACACGCCGATGATCTGGCGCGGCCCGATGGTGATGAGCGCGCTGGAACAGCTGATGCGCGACGTGAACTGGGGCGAACTGGATGTGCTGGTCGTCGACATGCCGCCCGGTACCGGCGACGCTCAGTTGACCATGGCGCAGCGCGTGCCGCTGACCGGTGCCATCGTGGTCTCGACGCCCCAGGACATCGCCCTGATCGACGCGCGCAAGGGCATCGCCATGTTCCGCAAGGTGGACGTGCCCCTGATGGGCATCATCGAGAACATGAGCTATTTCCTGTGCCCGAGTTGCGGGGAGCGTTCGGAGATCTTCGGCCACGGCGGCGCGCGCGAGACCGCCGCCGAGCTGGAAACCGACTTTCTGGGTGAAGTGCCCCTGCACATGTCGATTCGTGAGACCTCCGACGGCGGCACGCCCATCGTCGCCTCGAACCCTGACGGCGAACATGCGCAGGCCTATCTGGCGCTGGCCGACCGGGTGGCCGAGAAAATCGACGTGGCCCTCAGTGGCGGCACCGGCGCGGGACCGCGTATCGTCATCAGTTGAAGCGTCGCGGAACGGGAAGAGGCGGCGTTCACTCCAGCCCTTCGGGCCGTTTCAGAAGACCGGCAACTGCTTCGCGCAGGGGCAAACCGTCGTTCAGCACGGCATTCACCGCTTCGGCGATGGGCATCTCGACCCGATGACGTCGCGCCAGTTCGACCAGCGGCGCAGCCGTCAACGCGCCCTCCGCAAGCTTCGCGGGCGGCGGCTCGCCGCGCCCCAGCGCGAACCCGAAGCTGTAGTTGCGCGACTGTTCGTCGGTGCAGCTCAGAACCAGATCGCCCAGCCCTGAAAGGCCCGACAGCGTTTCGGGACGCGCGCCCAGGGCGAGACCCAGACGGGTGAGTTCGGCCAGCCCGCGGGAGATCACGGCAGCCCGCGCGTTGGCCCCCAGCCTGGCCCCCATGACGGCCCCCGCGGCGATCGCCAGCACGTTCTTGACCGCGCCGCCCATGGCGACGCCGGTCAGATCATCGCTGGCGTAGAGCCGGAGATCGCTGCCGGCGAAAAATCGCGCGAGTTCGCGGGCGATTGTCAGGTCCGACGCGGCGAGCGTCGCGGCAGCGGGCAGGCCACGCGCGAGTTCTGTCGCAAACGTCGGTCCGGACAGCATGCCGATCTCCGCCGACGGCCACAGTGCGCCCGCCAGTTCCGGCATGGTGCACCGCGTCGACTGCTCGATCCCCTTCGCCGCAACGATGACCCGATCCGGCACGACACCCGTCCGATCGAGGTCTCCGGCGACGGCGCGGATCGCCTGCGCGGGGGTGGCGAGCAGGATCGTCTCGACGCCGCACAGGTCCGGCAGCCTGTCCGTCACCGTGACCCGATCGGGCAGGCTGGCATCCGGCAGCGCCGGATGTGTACCGCTGCGCAACAGCGCGGCCAGGGCGGCGCCATCGCGCCCCCAGAGCACGACATCGCAACCGGCACGCCCGACACAGATCGCGAGTGCCGTGCCCCAGGCACCGGCACCGACGATGGCGAGATCGCTTTTCCTGACCCTGTTCATGATTCCGACATCGGGGTTACAGTCATCCTTTCAAAGTCTGCCGTCGGAAACGCCGCAATTCATGCGTCATAGAGACGCAAAACCGATGGCGTGAATTGGGGAGTGCGCCCCGACGCGCTAACTTTACCGGTAATTCCAACAAGCGCGACATGCCTGCGGGCATCGCGAAATCGCGCGAACTCATGGAGGCTCGGGTCATGAAGATTTCCGGCAGCTACGATATTGAAGCCGACCGCCAGACCGTATGGGAAGCGCTGAACGATCCAGAAATTCTGAAAGCCTGCATCCCTGGCTGCGAGTCGCTGGACAAGACCGAGAACAACGAACTGACCGCCGTCGTCACGGCGAAGGTCGGCCCGGTGAAGGCCAAATTCAACGGCACGGTGGAACTGAAGGATCTCAACCCGCCCGAATCCTACCGCATCGAAGGATCCGGCAAGGGCGGTGCCGCGGGTTTCGCCAAGGGTGGCGCGGACGTGAAGCTGACCGAGATCGAGGGCGGCACCAATCTGACCTATGAGGCCGATGCCCAGGTCGGCGGCAAGCTGGCCCAGATCGGCGGACGGCTGATCGACGGCACGGCCAAGAAGATGGCCGACCAGTTCTTTGCAAACTTTCGCGAGCAGGTCGGTGCCGGATCGAGCGATACCGAAGCGACGGCCGCTGCGTCGACCGAGCCCGCAGAGGAGCCACCGGTGGCCATCGCAGTCGAAGGCGCGCCCGATCCGCAGGACGCCGCCGAACCTGCAAAGCCGGATCAGGATGCCGAAGCCAAGACTCCGGAAGAAAGCATGAAAGAGCAGGAGATCCGCGAAGCCGCGGCGCAGAACGCGGCAGCCGCCGCCGTGTCCGGCGTCGCTGTCGCGCCCGATCCGCAGGCGACAGCCGGGGCGGTTCCCGAAGCAGAAAAGACCAGCGGCCTGCCGGTTTGGGTCTGGTTCGTCGGTGCGGTCGCGCTAATTATCGTGCTGGTCGCGCTCGCCGCTTGAGATTGTTTTGATCCCGGCGCAGGATACGCGGCATCTGAGGTACATCTGATTGACGAAATACGAAAGGGAGGATGGGGGGCATGCCTAACGTCTCGATGAAGATCAACGGAAAGGCTGTCAGCGGCGAGGTCGAGGGACGCACGCTGCTGGTGGATTTCCTGCGCGAGGGACAGCGTCTGACCGGAACCCATGTCGGCTGTGACACCAGCCAGTGCGGTGCCTGTGTCGTGCTGGTCGACGGGCGCTCCGTCAAGAGCTGCACCATGCTGGCGGTTCAGGCCGAAGGCACGGACGTGACGACGATCGAGGGTCTGGCCAACGGCGACGACCTGCACCCGATGCAGGAAGCCTTCCGCGAGAACCACGGCCTGCAGTGCGGTTTCTGCACGCCCGGCATGATCATGTCGGCGGTCGATCTGGCCAAGAACAATCCGGACCCGTCGGAAGACGAAATCCGGGACTGGCTGGAAGGCAACATCTGCCGCTGTACCGGTTACCACAACATCGTGAAGAGCATCAAAGCAGGTGCCGAGGCGATGCGCGGCTAGACTGCTGTGCGACCGGTCATTCGAACAGACTGACGTTCTCAGGGAGGAACTGTCATGACGGAACAGGGAATTGGCGCCAGCCCGCGCCGCAAGGAAGACTTCCGCTTCATCAAGGGACGCGGCAAGTACACCGACGATATCACGCTGAACAATCAGACCTACGCGGTCATCGTCCGCTCGCCGCATGCGCATGCGACCATCAACGACATCGACGCCAGCGCCGCACTGTCGGCCGAGGGTGTCGTGTCGGTGCTGACATCGGAAGATTTCGCCGCCTATGGCGGACTGCCCTGCGGCTGGCAGGTGATCGGCAAGAACGAAGAGCCGATGATCGAACCGAAGCACCCCATCCTCGCCGAGGGCAAGGTGCGCCATGTGGGCGATCCGGTGGCCGTTGTCATTGCCGAGACCAAGGCGCAGGCCCAGGCCGCTGCCGAACTGGTCGATGTGGACTACACCGAGCTGCCCGCCGTGATCGACATGCGCGAGGCCCTGGGCAGCAAGCCCGCCTCCGTCCATGACGAAGCCGGCGACAACCAGTGTTTCGACTGGGAAATCGGCGACAGGGCCGCGGTCGATGCCGCGTTCGAGAAGGCACATCATGTCACCAGGCTGGAACTGATCAACAACCGGCTGGTCCCGAACGCGATGGAGCCGCGCTGCGCCATCGGCGACTACGACAATTCAAGTGGCGAGCACACGCTCTACACCACCAGCCAGAATCCGCACGTGATCCGGCTCCTGATGGGTGCGTTCGTGCTGCAGATCCCCGAGCACAAGCTGCGCATCTATGCCCCGGACGTGGGCGGCGGCTTCGGCTCGAAGATCTATCACTATGCCGAAGAAGCGATCATGACCGTCGCGGCCAAGGTCATCGGACGTCCGGTGAAGTGGACCTCGGACCGGTCAGAGGCTTTCCTGTCGGACGCGCACGCCCGCGACCACATCACCACGGTCGAACTGGCGCTGGACCAGGACGGCAAGTTCCTGGCGCTGCGTGAATTCACCATCGCGAACATGGGGGCCTACCTGTCCACCTTCGCGCCGTCGATCCCGACCTACCTGCACGCGACACTGCTGGCCGGTCAGTACACGACGCCGGTGATCTATGCCGAGGTCAAGGCCGCCTTCACCAACACGGTGCCCGTCGATGCCTATCGCGGCGCAGGGCGGCCCGAAGCGACCTATCTGCTGGAGCGGATCGTCGACAAGGCCGCCGCCGAGATGGGCATGGACCCCGTGGCCATCCGCCGGAAGAACTTCATCCAGCCGGACCAGTTCCCCTATGACACGCCGGTCGCCCTGACCTATGACACGGGCGATTTCGAGGCCACCCTGTCTGCCGGTCTGAAGGCCAGCAACTGGGACAGCTTCGAGGAGCGCCGCAAGGAAGCCGCATCGCGCGGCAAGCTGCGCGGCATCGGCATCAGTTGCTATATCGAGGCGTGCGGCATCGCCCCGTCCAATGTGGCGGGCGCGCTGGGCGCGCGGGCGGGTCTGTACGAATGCGCCACCGTGCGTGTGAACCCCACCGGCTCGATCCAGGTCCTGACCGGCAGCCACAGCCACGGCCAGGGTCACGAGACCAGCTTCGCGCAAATCGTGTCCGAGAAGCTGGGCATGCCGATCGAGCAGATCGAGATCGTTCACGGCGATACGAACAAGATCCCGTTCGGCATGGGCACCTATGGCTCACGGTCGATGGCGGTTGGCGGCGTCGCGCTGTCGAATGCGACCGACAAGATCATCAACAAGGCCACCAAGATCGCGGCGCACCTGATGGAAGCATCGTCGGAGGACGTCGTCTTCGAGAACGGCATGTTCAAGGTAGCGGGCACCGACAAGGAAGTCGCCTTCGGCGATGTCGCCCTGACGGCCTATGTCCCGCACAACTATCCGCTGGAAGAGCTTGAGCCGGGACTGGAAGAGACCGCGTTCTACGATCCGAAGAACTTCACCTTCCCGTCCGGCACCTACGTCTGCGAGGTCGAGATCGACCCCGATACGGGCATGGTCGATATCGTTGCGTTCCATGCCACCGACGATTTCGGCAACGTCATCAACCCGATGATCGTCGAGGGACAGGTGCATGGCGGGCTGGTGCAGGGCATCGGTCAGGCCCTGTTCGAGAACGCCGTCTATGACAGCAACGGCCAGCTGGTGAGCGGTTCCTACATGGATTACCAGATGCCGCGCGCCTACGATGTGCCGTTCTTCTCGATCGATCATCAGGTGACCGCCTGTACGCACAACGTGCTGGGCGTGAAAGGCTGCGGCGAAGCGGGGGCGATCGGATCGCCGCCCGCGGTGATCAACGCTATTGTCAACGCACTGAAGGATTACGGAGTCGATCATATCGACATGCCGGCCACCCCAGCGAAGATCTGGAAGGCCATCCATGGCGGTATGAAGCAGGCTGCCGAATAAGGGGGATCAGAGATGTACGAATTCAATTATCAGAAAGCATCAAGCGCAGATGCGGCAGCACAGGCTCTCGGTTCGGCTGAAGACGGCAAGGTGATGGCCGGTGGCATGACACTGATCCCGACGCTGAAACAGCGCCTGGCAAGCCCGTCCGACGTCATCGATCTGGCGGGTGCCGGCATGGTTGGCATTAGCCGCAGCGGCGACACGCTGGTGATCGGCGCGATGACCACCCACGGCGCGGTCGCGGGGTCCAGCGAGGTCCAGTCGGCGATCCCGGCACTGGCCTATCTGGCGGGCACCATCGGCGATCCGGCGGTGCGGGCACGCGGCACGATCGGCGGCTCGATCGCCAACAATGATCCCGCAGCCGACTATCCCAGCGCCGTCGTCGCCCTGAACGCGACGGTCAAGACGACCAAGCGCGAGATTGCCGCGGACGACTTCTTCACCGGCATGTTCGACACGGCACTGGAAGAAGACGAGATCATCACCGAAGTGCATTTCCCCATCCCGAAGAAGGCCGGCTACGCCAAGTTCAAGAACCCGGCCTCCCGCTATCCCATGGCCGGTTCGTTCGTCGCGGAAACCGCCGACGGCATCCGGGTGGCCATCATCGGCGCGGGACCGGGCGTGTTCCGGGTGAAGGACTATGAAGATGCCCTGTCGTCGAACTTCTCGAAGGACGCGATCAAGGATGGCGTGGTCAGCGCCGACGGCCTGAACAGCGACATTCACGGCAGCGCCGACTATCGCGCGCACCTGTGCACGGTCATGACACGCCGGGCGATTGACGCCGTCGGCTGACACCGCTGACATCGCGAAACCCGAAAGGCCGGTCTCCGAAAGGAGGCCGGCCTTTTTTGGTGCGGACCATGTCGCAACTGGACTTGCGCCGGCCCGCGATCTCGTGTTCCTGCAGGCCATGTCGGATATCGCCACAGCATTCGGCCTCGCGCTGGGCCTGATCTTCGGACTGGATGCCGAACTGATCGACATCGTCGGCCGCTCGCTGATGGTAAGCCTCAGCGCGGTCGCCCTGGCCTCGCTGATCGGCCTGCCCCTCGGCGCGGCGATGGCGGTCTACCGCTTCCCCGGCCGGCGGGCGGCCATCGTCCTGCTCAATGCCATGATGGGACTTCCGCCGGTCTTCATCGGACTGATCGTCTATCTGATGCTGTCGCGCAGCGGTCCGCTCGGCGTGCTCGGTCTGCTGTTCACGCCCGGTGCCATGATCATCGCACAGACCTTGCTGATCACGCCCATCGTCGCAGCGCTCGCACGCCAGATCGTCCGCGACCTGTACGATGAATACCGCGAACAGTTGTGCTCCCTCGGCGCGCGTCCCGCACAGATGCTGCGCACTCTGCTGTGGGACAGCCGCACGGCCCTGATGACGGCGGTGATGGCCGGGTTCGGGCGCGCCATGGCCGAGGTCGGTGCCGTCTTCATCGTCGGTGGCAACATCGCCTATGCCACCAGGGTCATGACCACGGCGATCGCGCTTGAGACGGCAAAGGGCAATCTCGCGCTGGCTCTGGCGCTCGGCTTCATCCTCGTGCTGATCGCGCTGGGTGTGAACGCCGTTGCCTCGATCATCAGCGGCACGACCCGGCACCGGGGGCTCTGACCCATGGCCCTGCTCCCGCTTGAACTGGAAGGGATCGGACTGGATGCGGACGGGCGCACCCTGCTCGACGGCATCAGCCTGACGATCGGATCCCCGGGCAAGACAGTCATTCTAGGCCCCAACGGGGCGGGCAAGAGCCTGCTGCTGCGCCTCTGTCACGGACTCATCGCGCCGACACGCGGGACCATCACATGGACCGAGACGGACCGGCTGAACCAGAGACGCGCGCAGGGCATGGTGTTTCAGAAACCGGTCATGCTTCGCCGGTCAGTGAAGGCCAACGTCGCCTACGGGCTGGCGCTCCACAGGGTTCCCCGCGAACGGCAGGTCCAGCGGATCGAAGCTGCGCTGGCCATCACCGGGCTTGCGGAACTGGCGGATCGCTATGCCCCCTCGCTGTCGATGGGCGAACAGCAACGGCTGGCGCTGGCGCGGGCGCATGCGCTTGAACCGGAGGTGCTGTTTCTCGATGAACCGACGGCCAGCCTGGACCCCGGTGCGACCGGGCAGGTCGAGGATCTGATCGGGCGGATCGGAGACAGCGGCACCAAGATCATCATGACGACACACGATCTGAGCCAGGCCCGCCGGATCGCCGACGAGATCATTTTCCTGCATGACGGACATCTGGTCGAAAAGGCCGACGGGAAGCGCTTCTTCGCTTCGCCGGGCACCGAGACCGGCCGGGCATTTCTGGAAGGACGATTGCTGTGGTGAGACGATTGCTTGGAGTACTGACGATCCTGATCCTGACGGGGGGAGGACAGGCGGCGCAGGCCGACCAGATCACGCTGGCCTCCACCACATCGACCGAGAATTCCGGACTCTTCGCGCACCTTCTGCCGCTGTTCGAAGTCGAGACCGGAATCCAGGTCCGCGTCATTGCGGTCGGTACCGGTCAGGCCATCCGTCTGGCCCGCAACGGGGATGCCGATGTCCTGCTGACCCACCATCGCGAAAGCGAGGAAAGGTTCGTGGCGGACGGCTTCGGCGTGCGACGTCTGCCCGTGATGTACAATGACTTCGTGATCGTCGGACCTGCCGCCGATCCCGCACGGGTGGGCACCTCGGAAACCGCCGCCGACGCGCTGGGAAGGATCGCGCGGGCTGAACAGCCCTTCGCATCGCGTGGTGACGAGAGCGGCACCCACAGGGCGGAAATCAGCCTCTGGGCCAGGGCGGGCGGCAAACCGGCAACGCGGCAGAACTGGTACCGCGAGATGGGTTCGGGCATGGGGGCCACCCTGAACGCGGCAGTGGCGATGGGTGCCTATACGCTCAGCGACCGCGCCACATGGACCAGCTTCGCCAACAAGGGCGGTCATCGCATCCTGTTCGAAAGCGATCCTGCGCTGTTCAATCAATATGCGGTGATACGCGTGAACCCGGAGCGCCATCCGCACGTGAAGGCCGGCGCGGCGAAACGGTTCATCGACTGGCTGATCTCCGCCGAGGGTCAGGCTGCGATTGCATCGTTCCGGCTGGCGGGCAGGCAGGTGTTTTTCCCCAACGCCCGCAGACTGCCGAAAAGTTGAGCATTGCGGGGATGCGGTAACGCGGCTAGGCTTCAAAAACTGAGTTCTTGTTCAACATAGCGAAGGGAGGTGATCTCGTGATCTGGCATACACCTGTGATCGAAGAGATTTGCATTGGTATGGAAATTAACGGGTATTTCCCTGCCGAATTCTGATCTCACGGTCAGTTGCATGTCGAAGGGGGCTGGCCGGTCTATACCTGCCGGCCCTTTTCATGTCTGAGCGGGTGCTTCAGCGCCTTTCGGAGAGCGTGCCATGACGGCTTCCACCCTGACACCTGCGGAACTGGAAGCGGCCCTGCGCGACATCGGCGCGCGCCGCTATCACAACCTGCACCCCTTCCACAGACTGCTGCACGGCGGCGACCTGACCAGGGCGCAGGTCCAGGCGTGGGCGCTGAACCGATACTGCTATCAGGCGCATATTCCCGCCAAGGATGCGTCGCTGATGGCGCGGCTGCCGACAGCCGAACTGCGCCGCGAATGGCGGCGGCGGATCGTCGATCACGACGGCGATGACACGACCGGCGAAGGCGGAATCGAACGCTGGCTGCGTCTCTGCGAAGGGCTCGGGCTCGACCGCGACTATGTCGAAAGCATGCAGGGAATCCTGCCGACGACGAAGTTCGCCGTGCAGGCCTATGTGCATTTCGTGCGCGAGATGCCCCTTCTGGATGCGATCGCCAGTTCCCTGACCGAACTGTTCTCCCCCACCATCATTTCCGAGCGCGTGTCGGGCATGCTGGCCAACTACGATTTCGTCGACGAACAGACGCTCGGCTATTTCAACAAACGGCTGACGCAGGCCCCCCGCGATTCCGATTTCGCGCTGGATTATGTGAAGGAACACGCGACACGCCCCGATCAGCAGAAGGCTGTGCTGCACGCGCTGACGTTCAAGTGCACCGTGCTCTGGTCCCAGCTCGATGCGCTCTATTTCTCCTATGTCGAACCCGGCATGGTGCCGCCCGACGCCTTCGTGCCGGAGCGGGACTGACATGACAGACGTCGCCGACAGCGCCGTACCGAAGCTGCCGCGCGGCGTGAAACTGCGCGAGGACAAGGCGCGGGGCGGGTGGACCCTGATGGCACCGGAGCGGATCATCAGGCTGGATCCGATCGCGCACGAAATCCTGAAGCGCATCGATGGTAGTGTCACGGTTGCGGCGATCGTCGATGACCTGGCCGCCGGCTTCAACGCACCGCGAGACCAGATCGATGGTGATGTGAAGAAGATGCTGGGCGATCTGGCCGAAAAGCGCTTTCTGGACCTGTGACCGCGCCCGCCGCGATAGAGCCGCCCATCGGCATGCTGGCGGAACTGACCCACCGCTGCCCGCTTCACTGTCCCTATTGCTCGAACCCCGTCGAACTGGATCGCCGCGCGTCCGAGCTGTCGACCGGCGACTGGAAACGCGTGTTTTCGGAAGCCGCGGATCTGGGTGTCCTGCAGGTGCACCTGTCCGGCGGCGAGCCCACCGCCCGCCGCGATATCGTCGAGATCGTCGGACATTGTGCCAGCGTCGGCCTTTACACCAACCTGATCACGGCGGCGGTCGGCGTGAAGCCGGATGTGATGGCCGCGATGGCCGATGCCGGTCTGGATCACGTGCAGATCTCGTTCGAGGGTGTCGAGGATATAGCCGCCGACCGGATCGCCGGTCTGAAAGGCGCCCACGCCGCCAAACGCGCACTCGCGGCCCAGGTGATCGACCTCGGCCTGCCGCTCACCGTCAACGCCGTGATCCATCGTGCCAATATCGAACTGGTCGAGGACATGGTGCGCGCCGCCGTCGCGATGGGGGCGAAGCGCGTCGAGGTTGCGCACACGCAGTACTACGGGTGGGCCCTGCGCAACCGCGCGGCCCTGATGCCGACATGGGAGCAGGTCGAGACGGCCCTTCAGACGGTGGAAACCCTCCGCCGGGAACTGAAGGGCGAGATCGTCATCGATGCGGTCGTGCCGGACTATTACGCGCGGCTGCCCAAACCGTGCGTCGGCGGCTGGGGCAGGCGCTCCCTGAACGTGACGCCAGCCGGAAAGGTACTGCCCTGTCACGCCGCGGAGAGCATTCCGGGCCTGCACTTCGACCGGATTCAGGAAAAGTCGCTGGCGGACATCTGGCAGAACGGGCAGGCCTTCAACGCCTATCGCGGCACCGACTGGATGCCGGATCTGTGCCGGACCTGCGAGCGCCGGGACATCGATTTCGGCGGCTGCCGGTGTCAGGCCATGGCCATCGCCGGCGACGCGTCCGAGACCGATCCCGCCTGCGCCAAGTCCCCCCTGCACCAGTCGCTGGTGGACATGGCCACGGACGCCGCCGCCTCTGACGTCACGGACTACGACTACCGTCGCTTTCTCTGAGATCAGATCGGCATCGGGTGCCGGCGATTGATCGCCGCGATGGCTTCCATCACCTCGTCCGACAGCGTCACGTCTGACGAGGCAACGGTCGCCTTCAACTGATCCATCGTCGTTGCACCGAAGATCACCGATCCCATGAACGGTCGCGTCAGGCAGAAGGCCACCGCCATCTGCGACGGATCGAGATCATGTTCCCGCGCCAGCGCCAGATAGGCGTCGTGCGCGGGCCACATGTTCGGCGTGATGCGCCCGCCGATATCGTCGTTCACCGAACGCCGGGAGTGCGCTGGCGTCACGTCGCCTTCGTACTTGCCGGAAAGGATTCCTCCGGCCAGCGGCGAATAGGCCAACAGATCAACATCCTCGTTGCAGCAGAGTTCGGCGAGGTCCGTATCGAAGATCCGGCACATCAGGGAATATTCGTTCTGGATCGTGGCGACGCGCGGCAGTCCATGGTCCTCCGACGCGCGGATGAACTGGGCGGTGCCCCACGCGGTTTCGTTGGACAAACCGATGTGGCGGATCTTGCCCGCCTCGATCTGGCGCTGCAGTTCGCCCAGCACATCGACGATGTGCTGCTTCGTCTGCTCCGGCGCCCGACCCGTCGGATCGTAGTGCCAGTAGCGACGGAAGTGATAGCTGCCCCGATTGGGCCAGTGCAGCTGATAGAGGTCGATGCGGTCGGTCTGCAGACGTTTCAGCGAGGCGTCCAGCGCGGGCCGGATCGTCTTCGAGGTGATCGGAGCACCCTCCGCCGTGCCGCGCTTCGAGCCCTCGCCACTGATCTTCGAAGCCAGGATGACGTCGTTCCGACGGCCGGTCTTCGCGAACCACGATCCGATGACCGCCTCGGTGTCCCCGAAATGATCGTCCGGGCCTGGATTGGCCGGATACATCTCCGCCGTGTCGATGAAATTGATGCCCTGATCGAGCGCGTGGTCGATCTGGGCGTGGCCTTCGGCTTCGGAGTTGCGTGAACCCCAGGTCATGGAACCAAGACAGAGGGTCGATACGTTGAGGTCAGTCCGGCCAAGTGTGCGGTAGTTCAAGGTCGTGGTGCTCCTGAAGAGTTGGAATCTGCGTCGTCCCCGATCGCGCCGGCGGCACGACTCGGGGATCGGGATCAGAAAACGGCTGGTTCAGTCTGATCCCCGCGTTGCACTCGCGCGCAAGCGGGGATGACCAGATGGAGAGGGCCAATCGCTATGCCGCTTCGGCAGCCTCGGTGGCTTCCTTGCCGCGCTGGACGGCGCGCTTCAGCGCATCGCGGCCCCGGACACGCGCGAAATAGTCCTCGACCGGGCCCTCGGGGATGCTGAATTTCGCCCCCTTGGCCCAGCCCGCGCAATGGCCCAGCAGCAGATCCGGCACCGTGAAGGCGGCACCGGTGACAAACTCCCGGTCCGCCAGGTGTTTCTCAAGGGTCCGCATGGCCTTCGCGAACTCATGCTCGCAGGTCTTGCGGATCTCCGGCGTGCGCACCTCTTCGGGATGGATGAAGTCGTTCTTGGCCGCGGTCCAGAGCGCCCCCTCCACCTCGTCGACACAGAACTGGGTCATCGCATCCTGGCGCCCGCGTTCGGGCGTGCCCGCCGGGGCCGTCAGCTTGCCGTGCTTGTCGGCCAGGTAGGTGCAGATGGCGACCGAGTCCGGGATGATTGTCCCGCCGTCTCGCAGAACCGGCATCTTGCCGCCCGGATTGCCCTTCGTGACTTCGTCCGTGTGCTGAGCGGCGACGATGATCTCGTAGGGCTCGCCCAGTTCCTCCAGCATCCAGATGATCCGCATCACGCGGCTGTTCGGCTTTCCGACGACTTGATACATGTTCCGACTCTCCCTGTTGCGGCGCGATCATGCGTCAGTACCGTCGCCGCGACAAGATTGACCCGCGCGTCAGGCTACGGCAGGGTCGAGGCAACCAACCGGGGCGGAAAATCTGAAGGACCATAACCATGAAAACGCGGATCACAGAACTGTTCGGCATCGAGCACCCGATCATCCAGGGCGGCATGCATTATGTCGGATTTGCCGAGCTGGCCGCAGCCGTCTCCAACGCGGGCGGGCTGGGCATCATCACCGGCCTGACGCAGAAGTCCGCGGACGATCTGGCCAAGGAAATCGCCAAGTGCAACGGCCTGACCGACAAGCCGTTCGGCGTGAACCTGACCTTCCTGCCCTCGCTGACCGCGCCGGACTATCCGGCCTATATCGAGGCGATCATCGACGGCGGCGTGAAGATCGTCGAAACGGCGGGACGCAACCCGGCGGAGCACCTGCCGCGCCTGAAGGAAGCCGGGATCAAGGTCATCCACAAGTGCACCTCGGTGCGTCATTCTCTGAAGGCGGAGCAGATCGGCTGCGATGCCGTTTCCGTCGACGGGTTCGAATGCGGCGGCCATCCAGGCGAGGACGACATCCCGAACATGATCCTGCTGCCACGCGCGGCGGAGGAACTGAAGATCCCGTTCGTTGCGTCGGGCGGCATGGCGGATGCGCGCAGCCTGGTCGCCGCCCTTGCCATGGGTGCCGACGGCATGAACATGGGAACGCGCTTCATCGCGACGAAGGAAGCCCCGGTGCATGAACGCGTGAAGCAGGCCATCGTCGCCGCGTCCGAACTGGACACGCGGCTGGTCATGCGCCCGTTGCGCAACACCGAGCGTGTGCTGAACAACGCCGCCGCCGAAAGCCTGCTGGCCAAGGAAAAGCGCCTGGGCGACGCCCTGGAGTTCAAGGACATCATCGAGGAAGTGGCCGGCGTCTATCCGAAGATCATGCTGGACGGCGACATGGACGCCGGCGTCTGGTCCTGCGGCATGGTCGCCGGACTGATCCACGACATCCCGACCTGTCAGGAACTGATCGACCGGATCATGTCGGAAGCCGATTCGCTGATCCGTGAACGTCTGGAAGGCATGCGCGCGGCCTGAACCGCGGGCCGCGCAACCAAGGGGAGGGTTCATCATGAAGTACGGCGTCCAGATTTTCGCCACCGACTATTCGATCCGGCCGGCCACACTGGCAAAGGCGGCCGAGGAACGCGGCTTCGAGTCGCTCTGGCTGCCCGAGCATTCGCACATTCCGGCGTCGCGGCTGTCGCCCTGGCCGGGCGGCGACGAACTGCCGAAGATGTATTACGACGTGATGGACCCCTTCGTTTCGCTGGCCAGTGCGGCCTCGGTGACCTCGACCATCAAGCTGTGCACCGGCATCTGTCTGGTGATCCAGCGGGATCCGATCCAGTTGGCGAAAGAGGTAGCGTCGCTGGACCAGATCTCCGACGGCCGCGTGATTCTGGGCATCGGCGCGGGCTGGAACCGGGAGGAGATGGAGAACCATGGCACCGACTTCGACCGCCGCTTCAAGATCATGCGCGAGAAGGTGCAGGCCATGCAGGCGATCTGGACGCAGAACGAGGCCGAGTATCATGGCGAGTTCGTGAATTTCGATCCCGTCATGGCCTGGCCGAAGCCCAAGCAGCGTGGCGGCCCGCCGATCATCGTGGGCGGCGGTTTCCCCGGCGGCGGCAAGCGCGCCATCGCCTACGGCAACGGCTGGATGCCGATCGACGGTCGCGGCTGGGACATCATGGAGACCCTGTCGCAGTTCCGGCAGATGGCCGCCGAAGCCGACCGCGACCCGTCGGACCTGCCCGTCTCGATCTTCGCCGCACCGCAGGACGAAAACCGGATCAAGACGTTCGAGGATGCCGGGGTGGACCGGCTGGTGTTCGGGCTGCCCCCCGCACCGGACGACGAAGTGCTGCCGATCCTGGACAAGCTGGTGAAACTGACGGGGTTTTGAGTCGTTCCCGTCCTCGACTGAACCGCCGGATCCCGGACCGTCGCCCCCGGTTTATCCGGGGGCCTTTCCGCATGCCCGGCACGCGCAGTGCTGGCTGAATCATCTGCTGCCCCCGGCACGAGCGGGGGTGACACCTCGTGCGTCTGAAGGTTTCAATCAGATGCCGGAACGTTCCAGCCTGCTCACGCACCTGAACGGGAAAGGCCCATCGCCCGTTGCGAACCTTCGACCTGTCCGGCGCTCGTGATGGTGATTTTTCCGGTGGCGATGGTCCGGAAATCGCGCATGCGGTTCTCCCCTGCCCCCTCAGACGCTAGTCTTTGTCGTGGAACACCATCACAAGGGGACGGCGATGACGACGACAGAGAAAATCGACCGGGCGGCGACCTGGCTGGACAACGCCCACCTGAACGGCGATCGCTATGTCCCGATGCCGGACGATCTGCGCCCGGTCGATATTCCCGAGGCATACAGGGTACAGCAGGCGTTCGTCGCACGGATGGCGCAACGCGGTCGCCCGTCCTTCGGCTGGAAGATCGCGCTGACGGCCGAGACGATGCAGAAGATGGTCAACATCGACCGCCCGGTCGGCGGCACCATCGTCGCGCCATCGCTGCACGAAAGTCCTGCTGACCTGAAGGCTTCGGATTTCGGTCGTATCTGCTTCGAGTGCGAGGTCGCCCTGCGTCTGGGCCACGACCTGCATCCGGACGAGGGCCCTTTCGACATGGCCACCATCGCCGACAGGGTCGTTGCCATGGCCGCCGCGTTCGAAGTGGCTGACGACCGCGATGCAGACTACACGACGCTGGAAGCCATGAGCATGATCGCCGACAACGCCTGGAACGCGGGCATGGTGCTGGGCGAGGTGCACAGGGATGTGGACCCGTCGGGCCTGCCCGAAGCCACCGCCACGCTGGAAATCGACGGTGCGGAGGTCGGGCGCGGCGTCGGCGCGGATGCCATGGGGCATCCGTTCAACGGGTTGCAGTTTCTGGCCGACGAAATGACGGCCCAGGGGTCGACGCTGAAGGCCGGCGACTGGATCCTGACCGGTACCGTGATCCGCACACAATTCCCGAAGCCCGGCAGCGAACTGGTCTATCGCCACAGCCTGCTCGGTGAAGTCCGCGCAAGGGTGCTCTGACGCACGGGAGATCGACACATGAAACTCGGCAATTTCTCGATCAGTCTGGCGGTGAAGGATATCGCCGCGTCGCGGGCCTTCTACGAGAAGCTGGGCTTCGGCGAGATCGGCGGGGTCGCGGATCAGGGCTGGCTGATCATGAAGAACGAGGGCTGCGTGATCGGCCTGTTTCAGGGCATGTTCGAGCAGAACATCCTGACCTTCAATCCCGGCTGGGACGCGGACGGACAGACGCTCGATAGCTTCACCGATGTGCGTGAGCTTCAGAAGCGGCTGAAGGCCGACGGCATCACCTTCGAGACGGAGGCGGATGAGACAACCACCGGTCCGGCAAGCTGCACCCTGCTGGATCCCGACGGCAACGCGATCCTGATCGACCAGCACGTCTGAAGTCCGACCGGCACGCGTGATCCATCCCGCAGCCGATGCCGTACGGCCTTGCTGGTAGCCTGTAGCAGGAGAACGCCCATGTCCGACGCCCCCATCATCGTCTGGTTCCGCCGGGATCTGCGTCTGGCCGACAATCCTGCGCTGGCAGCCGCAACCGAAAGCGGCGCGCCGGTCCTGCCGGTCTACATTCTGGACGACGAAACGCCGGGCGAATGGGCGATGGGCGGCGCGTCCCGCTGGTGGCTGCATCACACGCTGGAACGCCTGTCCGCCGCGTTCGGACAACGCAATAATCGGCTGATTCTGAGAAAGGGTCATGCGGCGAGCGTGCTGGACGGTCTGATTTCCGAAACCGGCGCGCAGGGCGTCTACTGGAACCGCATCTACGATCCGGCGGAAATCGATCGCGACAGGGACATCAAGGCCGATCTGGGCGAGCGGGATCTGGACGTGCAGAGCTTTCGCGGCAACCTCGCGTTCGAACCCTGGGTCATCAAGACCAAGGACGACGGCCCGTACCGCGTGTTCTCGCCTTTCCTGAAGGCCTGCCTGAACGCCGACCCGCCCGCGGAACCGCTGCCGGTCCCAGAAGGCATCGGCGTGCCCGACGCATTCCCGGACAGCGATGCGCTGGATGACTGGCATCTGCTGCCGACGAAACCCGACTGGGCCGGCGGGCTGCGCGAAAGCTGGACACCGGGCGAGGCGGGGGCGATGGCGCGCTTCGAACGTTTCATCGACGGCGACCTGTCCGACTATGCCAAGGGCCGGAACTATCCCGACCGGGATGTGACGTCGCGTCTGTCGCCGCACCTGCATTTCGGCGAGATTTCGGTCAATCAGATCTGGCAGAAGCTCGACTTCGCCGAGAAGGAAGGCGCCAGGTCCATCGGCAAGTTCCGTTCGGAAGTGGTCTGGCGTGAATTCAGCCACCACCTGCTGTTCCACTATCCGACACTGCCGGAAGAGAACTGGCGCGAACAGTTCGACGAATTTCCCTGGCGCGAGGATGAAGCGGGACTGAAGGCGTGGCAGAAGGGCCGCACCGGCTATCCGCTGGTCGATGCCGGCATGCGCGAACTCTGGCACACCGGATACATGCACAACCGCGTCCGCATGGTCGTCGCCAGCTTTCTGATCAAGCATCTGATGGTGCACTGGAAACATGGCGAGGCATGGTTCTGGGACACGCTGTGCGATGCCGACCTGGCCAACAACGCCGCAAGCTGGCAGTGGGTGGCCGGATCGGGCGCCGACGCCGCCCCCTATTTCCGCATCTTCAACCCGATCAAGCAGGGACAGGACTACGATCCGAAGGGCACCTACATCCGGCGGTGGGTGCCCGAGATCGCCGATCTGCCCGACAAGCACCTGCACGAGCCCTGGAACGCGCCCGACGATGTTCTGGAGCAGGCCGGTATCGTCCTGGACGACACCTATCCCCGGCCGATCGTCGATCACGCCACGGCGCGCAAGCGGGCGCTGGACGGATACGACCAGATCAAGAAGGGTTGAGCGGACCTTCCAGGCTTTACCCGTTGTGTGGTTCGCCCTAAATACCGTGACACATCTGGATGAACGGTATTTTACGAGAAAAAAATGCAAATTAAAGATGGCTTCGTCGGCACCATCGGCAACACCCCGCTGATCCGCCTGAACAGGGTTTCCGAGGAAACCGGCTGCGAGATTCTGGGCAAGGCCGAGTTCCTGAATCCCGGCGGATCGGTCAAGGACCGCGCGGCGCTGGCCATCATCACCGACGCCGAGGAACGCGGCTTGCTGAAGCCAGGCGGTACGATCGTCGAGGGCACGGCCGGCAACACCGGCATCGGGCTGGCGCTGGTGGCGGCCGCGCGCGGATACAAGTGCGTGATCGTGATTCCCGAAACCCAGACCGAGGAAAAGAAGGAGATGCTGCGCATCTGCGGCGCGGACCTGCGCGAGGTGCCGGCGGCCCCCTACAGCAACCCGGACAATTTCGTACGCTATTCGGGGCGGCTGGCCGATGAGATCGCAAAGGAGAACCCGAACGGCGCGATCTGGGCCAACCAGTTCGACAACACGGCCAACCGGCACGGCCACTATGAGACCACCGGCCCCGAGATCTTCGACCAGACCGACGGCACCGTCGACGGCTTCATCTGCGCGGTCGGCTCGGGCGGCACGCTGGCGGGCGTTGCCCAGGCGTTGCGCGAACGCAAGCCCGAAGTGAAGATCGGCCTGGCCGATCCGCACGGTGCCGCGATCTACAACTACTACGCCCACGGCGAACTGAAGGCCGAAGGCAGCTCGATCTCGGAAGGTATCGGTCAGGGCCGCATCACGGCCAATCTGGAAGGGCTGGACGTCGATCACCCCTATCGCATCGGTGATCCGGAGATCGTCGAGATGGTCTTCGACCTGGCGCAGAACGAAGGCCTCATCCTGGGCGGTTCCAGCGGCATCAATGTCGCGGGTGCCGTGCACATGGCCAAAGACCTCGGCCCCGGCCACACCATCGTCACCATCCTGTGCGATGGCGGGCAGCGTTATTTCAGCCGGCTGTACAATCCCGAATTCCTGCGGGAGAAAGGCTTGCCGACACCGCCCTGGCTGGACTAATCCAGAAGGGTGAGCCCTTTCGGAGACGCATCCATGACCGAAGCCCTGTTCCGTGACGATTCCTATCTGAAATCCTGCGCGGCGACCGTCGCCGCCGTGAACGACAGGGGCGGCGTGGTGCTGGACCGCACGGTGTTCTATCCCACCGGCGGCGGTCAGCCCGGCGACAGCGGCACGATGACCCGCGCCGACGGCAGCGAGGTCCCGATAGCAACCACGGTCAAAGGAGACACGCCGGACCAGATCGTGCATGTACTGCCCGAAGATGCGACCTGCCCCGACGTCGGCGAGAAAGTCACCGTCACGCTGGACTGGGACCGGCGTTATGCGCACATGCGCATGCACACCTGTCTGCATCTGCTGTCGGCAGTATTGCCCTATCCGGTCACCGGCGGGCAGGTCGGCGCGGAGAAATCCCGGCTCGACTTCGATATCCAGGAAGCGATCCTGGACAAGGATACCATCACCGCCCAGCTCAACGAACTGATCGAGGCGGACGATCCGGTCAGCTTTCGCTGGATCACGGATGCCGAACTGGAAGCCACACCGGAACTGGTCAAGACCATGTCCGTGAAACCGCCGACCGGTGCCGGTCACGTGCGGCTGATCGAGGTCAGCGGACGCGATCTGCAGCCCTGCGGCGGCACGCATATTTCAAGGACCGGCGAGATCGGTCCTGTCGAAGTCCGCAAGATCGAGAAGAAGGGGCGTCAGAACCGCCGCGTCTCGATCCAGTTCAAGCAGTAGGAGGCCATCATCGGCTACGCCAATCCCCAATCGCTGGTATCGACCGAATGGCTCGCACAGCATCTGAATGCGCCCGATGTCCGCGTTGTGGACGCGAGCTGGTACATGAAGCATCTGGGCCGCGACCCGAAGGCCGAATTCAAGGCCGAGCACATCCCCGGTGCGGTCTATTTCGATATTGACGATATTGCCGACACCGACAGCGACCTACCCCACATGATGCCGAGCGCGGAGAAGTTCTCGTCGCGCTGCCGCCGTCTGGGTCTGGGCGACGGCGTGCGCATCGTGATCTACGACGGCGGCGGCTGCACGGCGGCCGCGCGCGCCTGGTGGATGTTCCGGGCGTTCGGACATGACGACGTATCGGTGCTGGACGGCGGCCTGCCCAAATGGAAAGCCGAGAACCGCCCGCTGGCCGATCTGCCGGACGTGCCGCGCGAACGGCATCTTTCCGCGCGCTACAACACCTTTCTGGTCCGCGACGTCGATCAGGTACTGGACAATGTGAAGCGCAACAGGGAGCAGGTGCTGGACGCGCGCAGCGCCGGGCGCTTTGCCGGAACCGACCCGGAACCACGCGAAGGACTGCGCAGCGGACACATTCCCAACAGTCTCAACCTGCCCTATCAGGAAATGTTCAAGGCCGACGGGACCTTCAAGGATGCCACCGGTCTGCAGGCCGCTTTCGACCGGGCCGGTATCGACATGAAGAAGCCGGTCGTGACGACCTGCGGTTCAGGCGTGACGGCCTGCGTGCTGGCGCTCGGCCTGCATCTGATCGGTCATCGCCAGACCGCCGTCTATGACGGGTCATGGACGGAATGGGGCGGACGCGACGATCTGCCGATCAGCCGATGAACGATCCGCTGCCCGAACGGTCGATTCCGATCACGATCACCTATCTCAGGATGGACCGTCCGCTGACCAAGGCACCGCCGCCGACACCGGGGATTCCGCACGCGATCCTGCGTGCCGAGCGCCCGACCATCAGCTTCTACCGCTATCTCTACAACACCGTCGGCGAACGCTGGACCTGGACAGAGCGGCGCTACATGAGCGACGACGATCTGGGCGCGATCATTCGCGACGACAACGTCGAGATCATGGTGCTGTATGTCCGCGGGGTGCCCGCCGGATACGCCGAGCTGGACTTCAGAAAGCTGCCCGACGAGGCCGATCTCGCCTATTTCGGCCTGATGCCGGAATTCATCGGCATGAAGCTGGGTCCGTGGTTCCTGCACTGGGCCGTCAGCGAGCTGTGGTCGCGCGGTCCCGAAGCGGTCACGATCAACACCTGCACCGCCGACCATCCCTCGGCCCTGCCCATGTATCAGCGGATCGGTTTCAATCCGGTCAGGCGCGAGGATGCAATGCTGCGGCCCCTGCCCTGACGTTCAGGTCTTCGGCAGTTCGTGCTTGGTGACCTTGCCCGTCGCATTGTGCGGCAGTTCATCCATGAAACGGACCGACTTCGGCACCTTGAAGGTCGCCAGATTGTCCTTGCAATGACTGATGATGGCCTCGTCGTTCAGGTTCGAGCCGGCCCTGGTCACGACGAACGCGCGGCCCACCTCGCCCCATCTGTCGTCCGGCACGCCGATGACGGCGGCTTCGGCCACGCCGTCGAGCTGATAGATCACGTTCTCCACCTCGACCGGATACACGTTCTCTCCGCCTGAGATGAACATGTCCTTGTAGCGGTCGACGATGGTGACGAAGCCTTCCTCATCCATCCGCGCGGCGTCACCCGTATGGAACCAGCCATCGGTGAAGCTCTTCTCGTTGGCCTCGGGGCGGTTCCAGTAGCCGGGCGTGATCGTCGGCCCCTTGATCCACAGTTCGCCCGTCTCGTTGGCCGGCAGATCGTTGCCGTCGGGATCCACGATGCGGATCGACGTGTGCATGGCGGCCTGGCCGGACGAACCGATCTTGTCCATCGCGCGTTCCTTCGACAGCAGCGTGCCCAGCGTACAGGTCTCGGTCATGCCCCAGCCGTTCTGCAGGACGATGCCGCGCGCCGCATAGGTCTCCAGCAGGGTCAGCGGCGGCGATGCCCCGCCCACACCGATGCAGACCAGACGCGACAGATCGGCCGAGGCAAAGGCATCAAGCTGGCTGGCGAACAGGAAATTGGTCGGCACGCCGAAGCCATGCGTGATTCCCAGATCGGCGTCGGACAACACGGCCAGGAAGTCCTCGGGATCGAAGGCCCGCATGACCACATTCGTGCCGCCGAGATGGAAGACACCGTTCGCGAAGAGCTGCAGCCCGCCGACGTGAAACAGCGGCAGGAAAGTGAGGTTCACCGACTTTCGGGTGAGTTCGCATTTCATGGCGCTGTTGACGGCGTTGTAGAACGCCTGTCCGTGGGTGATCCGCGCGCCCTTCGGCCGGCCTGTGGTGCCGGAAGTATAGACCAGCGCCCAAGTGTCGTCGTGGGTGAGCGGCTCGATCGCGCAAGCACCCTGCGCCTTTTCGATGCCCGTCTCGAACGCGCTCGCCGCACCGTCGGCGCATTCCACCAGATGCGGTGTACCGGTGGATTTCTGGATGGCGCGCGCCTGTTCCATGAACTCGGCCCCCGCGATCAGCACCCGGGGATCGGCATCGCCGACGATGAACTCAAGCTCCGGCACCGCCAGCCGCCAGTTCAGCGGCAGGAAGATCGCACCGATCCGGCGGCAGGCGAACTCGACGTCGAAATGATCGGTCGAATTGTGGGCCAGCATGGCCACGCGGTCGCCCTTCGCCACCCCCAGTTCGGCCTTCAGAAACAGGGCGCACCGATCGACACGGCGGTGAAATTCCGCATAGGTCCGCCGCCGTCCCGAATGAAGATCGACAGTCGCCAGGGCATCGGCCTGATAGGCCGCGTGATGCGCGATCCAGTCATAGGCGGGCACGCTCATGGCGTTTCCTTCACGCCCAATGTATTCATCGCCAGCGCGACCATGGTGTCGCACAGTTCCTCGTCTGACATGCGACCGCCCTGCCGGTACCAGGTGAACATCCACGACACCATGCCGCCGATGGCCAGCGTCGCGATGTTGGTATCGGGGACGTGGAACACGCCCTTCTCCACGCCTTCACGCAGCAGGGCCGACAGTTTCCGGTCGAATTCGGCGCGCATGTCATCGATCTTGGTGGCCGAGGCCTCGGGGACATATTGCTGTTCGCGAAAATAGACCGCGATGTTGGCCTGATGATCGATCACCACCTGGCAGAACTCACGAACGGCCTGGGCCACGCGATCCGCCGGATCGCCCTCGGCCTCATGCGCATGGGTCACGGCTTCCAGCGACTTCTGGGTTCCCCGTTCGGAGATCTCGCCCAGCAGCGCGGCCTTGTTGTCGAAATGCGAGTAGATGAAGGGCTTGGTGACTTCAAGCTGCTTGGCCACAGCGTCCAGCGTCGTGCCCTGGTAGCCCTTCTCGAAGAAAAGCTGGCGCGCTTCTTCCAGAATCCGCTCGCGCTTCAGTTGCGCGATCTCCTCCCGCATCGCGGACCGCATCGCATACTCCCCCGTATTTTTCATCTGGCGATCTCTTGCCGCCACTCCCCTCGCCAGCTTTCCGCTAACGTCCGCCTAGAGTACCGGTGAATACTAGCAGGTATCGTCCGGATACGAAGGGTCTTGTTCAGTCCGCGTCGTACAGGCCGTCCTCGCGCATCTGCCGGTAGGCCGCGACGCTTGCTTCCGCGAGTTGATCGATCTCGGAATCCGTGCTGGCCGTCGACAGGCAGCCGAAGCCGTAGCTGGAACAGAACACGCCGTTGCCGATCAGCCGATGGTTCAGGGCGACCACACGATCCGCCTCCAGACCGATCGGGTAGGTATCGCGGTAGGTGTGGATCTCACGTCCGTGAATGTGAATCTTGAACAGCGAACCGCTGCCGGTCACCTGTCCCGGCACATTGGCGATGCGGATGGCTTCGCGCAGCGCCTCGCGGCAGGCCTCGCCTTTCGCGTTCAGCGCATCGACCGCTTCCGGCGTCCAGTCCTGCATCGCCGCCCGGCCCGCGACAATCGTCAGCGGGTTGGCGTTGAACGTGCCGCCATGCGGCAGGCGCGCCTTCTTGCCGTCCACGCGGAAGACATCCATGACCTCACGCGATCCCGCGACCGCGCCGACGGGCAGCCCGCCACCGATGATCTTGCCCAGCGCGGTCAGGTCCGGTGTCACGCCGATCAGCCCCTGCGAGCCGCCATAACCCTGCCGGAAGGCGATGACCTCATCGAAGATCAGCAGCGCGCCGCTGTTTTCCCGGAACCGGACCAGCATGTCCAGAAACTCGGGGCTGGGCGGCAGCAGGCCGATCTGGGTCGAGACCGGATCGAACAGCACGCCTGCGAGTTCGTGCGCATGTTCGTTCAGTATCTTTTCCGAGCGTTCGACATCGTTGAACGGAATGACGATGACGTCGTTCAGCACGCCGTTCGGGGTGCCGTGACTGTAGGCGACACTGTTGGGCCGGTTTTCGTCGCCCCAGGCCTCGGGGCCCGATCCCAGGCTGACCTCGGCGAAATCATAGGAACCGTGATAGGCACCCTCGCACTTGGCGATGCGTCCCTTGCCGGTATAGGCACGCGCGGCCTTGATCGCGTTCATGACCGCTTCGGACCCGGAGTTGCAGAAGCGGATCATGTCGAAGCCGTCGGCACGGCTGACCAGCATTTCGGCCAGTTCGATCTCCGCCTCGGTCGCGAAACCGAACGCCGTGCCCTTCGGTGCCTGTTCCTGAATCGCGGCAACGACGCCGGGATGCGCGTGGCCGTGGATCAGCGAGGTGAAATTGTTGTTGAAGTCCAGCAGTTCATTGCCGTCGACGTCGGTGACCCGCGCGCCCTTGCCGTCCTTCACATAGACCGCATGGGGACTGAGACGAATGGTGGAGCGGCTGTTGCCGTCCGGCAGAACCTGCATGGCACGTTGGGTAAGCTTGGCCGAACGGCCTTCCGGATTCGGAAACATGAGCGTTCTCCCTTTCAACGCAACCATCGTATGCGGTTCCAGGGAGGATCGCCAAGTTGAACCTGACGCCGGGACAGGCAACACTGCGCTGCAGGGGAGACATGGCATGACCGAACTGACTCCGCCCTGGCGCATCGGCGTCGACGTGGGCGGCACTTTCACCGACATGGCGCTGATCGATGCCGCGGGGGCGCTGCATGTCTTCAAATCACCGTCCGTGCCGTCCGATCCCAGCGAGGGGGTGATGGACGTGATTGCGGTTGCGGCGCAGACCAGCGGACTCGCGGTTTCCGACCTGCTGAAGCGGTGCAGCCTGTTCGTGCACGGTTCGACCATCGCGACCAACACGATCCTGGAAAAGAAGGGCGCGCGGGTCGGGATGATCGTGACCGACGGATTCCGCGACGCGCTGGAAATCCGCCGCGGGTTCCGCGCCGACCAGTGGGATCATCGCGCGCCCAACCCGGAAGTCCTGGTGCCGCGCTATCTGCGAATGCCCGTCCGGGGCCGCCTGAATCGCGACGGCGTTGAGGAGGAGCCGTTGAACGAGGACGACATTCGCGCGGCGATCAGGTGCTTCGACGCCGAAGACGTGCAGTCCGTCGCGATCTGCCTGCACAACGCCTATGCGAGCGCGGCGCACGAGGATCGTGCCGCGGCAATCGTCCGGGAATGCTGGAACGGTTCGTGGATTTCGGTGTCATCGCACATCAATCCCGTGATCGGCGAATACGAACGCGGCTCGACGGCGGTCATGAACGCCTATGTGGCCCCCAAGGTCGTCGGTTATCTGGAACGTCTGGACGAGACGCTGCGCGATCAGGGACTGCCCGGCTCCATCCTGCTGGTGCAGTCCAACGGCGGCGCCGTATCGGTGCGCGAAGCGGCCACCCGTCCCGTCAGCCTTGCCTTGTCAGGACCCGCTGCCGGCGTGGGCGCGCTGAAGCTCTACCAGCAACTCACCGGTCTGGACGATCTGGTCGCCATGGAGATCGGCGGCACCAGTTGCGACGTGACCCTGATGGCGGCGGGCGCGGTGCCGGTGTCCGACCAGCTGGAGATCGACGGCTATCATCTTGCGACACCGGCCATCGACATTCACACGGTCGGCGCGGGCGGCGGAACCCTGGCAGGCGTGGATGACGGCGGGATGCTGCGCGTCGGACCGGAAGGTGCCGGTGCCGATCCCGGTCCGGCGGCCTATGGCAAGGGCAATGACCGGCCCACCGCGACGGATGCCCATCTGGTGCTGGGCCGGCTGAGACCCGGACCGATGGCCGGCGGGAAAGTCTCGCTGGACATCGACCGCGCCCGCGCCGCGATCAGAACGCATGTCGCCGAACCGCTGGGCCTGTCGGACGACGAGGCCGCGATCGGCATGCTGCGCCTGCTGGAACAGAACCTGCTGCATGCGGTCGAGCGCCTGTCGGTGGAGCGCGGCTATGATCCGAAGCAGTTCACGCTGGTTGCGGCGGGCGGTGCCGGTCCGATGCACGGTGCGTCCGTTGCACGGTCGCTCGGCTGCCGGCGGGTGTTCGCGCCGCAGCAGGCCGGAGCGTTCTGCGCCCTGGGCATGCTCTGGTCGGACGTGCGTCTCGACTTCCTGAAGGTGATGGACGGCGATCTGGACCGAAGCGGCGATGCCGAACTTGAGCAGGGGTTCGCGCCGTTGATCGACGAGGCCCGTGCCGCGCTGGATACCGAAGGCATCGGTACGCAGCGGCAACAGATCCAGCGCGTGCTCGACCTGCGCTATCGCGGCCAGCAATGGTCGCTGCGCACCGAGATCGACGGGCTGGACCGCGCCGCCATCCGCACCGCTTTCGAGGCGGATCACCAGCGCCGCTTCGGCCACATTCAACCCGGCGGAGCGATCCTGATCACCGCGCTGCGGATCGTGGCGACAGGCCGGATCGACCGGCAGCCGCCCGAGCCGCCAACAGATGTCACCGGACCCGAGACGCAGGCCGCCGAAACGCGGACATGCTTCGTCGATGCGGCGACCGGATGGCAGGATGTGCCCGTCTGGCGCAGCGCAGACCTGAGGCCGGGCATCAGCATCGACGGACCCCTGATCATCGAGGCACCGACCACAACGATCCTCGCCGCTGCCGGGGACCGGCTGACGGTCGATGCGCACGGGCACTACATGATCGAGATCGGAGAACGGCCATGAGCATCGACCCCGTTACTTTGGCACTGGTGCAGAACCGGCTGGACCATATCTCGCGGCAGATGGGTTTCGTGATGACGCGGACCGCGCGCAGCCCGATCTTCAACCAGAGCCACGACTTCTCCTGCTTCATCGCCGATGCGTCCGGCACGCTGATCAGTCAGGCAGATGGCATCCCGATCCATACGGGCGGCGGCGGCTTCACCGTTCGCGCGCTGCTGAAAGCCTTCGACGGGCGTATCCATCCGGGCGATATCTTCCTGTCCAACGACCCCTATGAGGCAGGCGGCAACCATCTGCCAGACTGGGTGATATCGCGGCCCGTCTTCGTTGACGGGCAACTCGCCGCCTGGGCGTGCAACCGGGCGCACCAGTCCGATATCGGCGGCGGCGCGGCAGGCACCTACAACCCGGAAGCGACCGAGATCTTTCACGAGGGCATCCGCCTGCCGCCGCTGAAGCTGATCGAGGGCGGTGAACTGCGCGATGACCTCTGGGCCCTGCTGAAACTGAACAGCCGCACGCCGGACCTGCTGGACGGCGATCTGCGGGCGATGATCGGATCGACCAATATAGGCGCGGACCGGCTGGAGGAGTTGCTGGTCGATCTGGGCCGCGAGGAAGGCGCGGGTTATTTCGACGCCCTGCTCGACTATGCCGACCAGCGCTTCCGGGCGGCCTTTGCCGAGATCCCGGAAGGCCGCTACGAGGCAACCGAGATCACCGACAACGACTGCTTCGAGAAGCGCGACATCCACGTGCGCGTGGCCCTGGTGAAGACCGCGGACGGTCTGACGGTCGATTTCACGGGTACCGATCCGCAGATGCGGGGCTTCAAGAATTCCTCGGTCGCGAACACGCACTCGGCCGTTTACATGGCCTTGTCGTCCTTCTTCGATCCCGACCTGCCGCGCAACGAAGGCGCCTTCCGCACCGTGAAGATCGTCGCACCGGAAGGCACCGTCGTGAACCCGCGCGCGCCGGCGCCGATGACCATGTGCACCGTCTTCATCGCCCACGAGATCATCCACGCCATCTGGCGGGCACTGGGCGAGGCCGTGCCGTCACGCGCCTGCGCGGGCTGGGGCAAGACCATCCACAACATCACGTCGGGCCGGGCGGAAGGCGCTTCGGAACCGTTCGTGATGTACAACTGGGCGGCCAATGCCGGAGCGGGAGCCGTGCAGGGCCGCGACGGTTTCAACCAGATCGGACTGCTGGTCAGCCTTGGCGGATTGCACCTGCCCAACGCCGAAGGATTCGAGCGTATCTATCCGGTGCGTATCCGACGCCAGGAGTTTCGCACGGACGGCGGCGGTGCCGGCGAGTTCCGGGGCGGCTCGGGCATCGACTATGAGGTCGAAACCCGGGTGCCTGCGACCTACTCGTTCCGCGGCGAGGGCATCGGCCAGCATTCCGGTTTCGGTGCCAAGGGCGGCGGCACCGGCGAGACCGGCGAGATGCGGGTCTTCCCGGACGGACAGGCACCTTTCGATGCCCCGCAGTACGGGATGCGCGAACTGCCCCCTACCCGCCTGACCGCACGGTCGCCCGGCGGCGGCGGTTACGGCGATCCGGCCCACCGGGCCACGGACGCGGTCCTGCGCGACGTCCTTGATGGCCTTGTCAGCCCGGAAGCCGCCCGCGACGTGTACCGCGTGGTGATCGCCAGCGACGGCCGTTCCGTCGATACGGCGGCGACAGAGGCTCTGCGGGCCTGATCAGGTCCGGTACTGGAGTTCGACGACCACGTCATCGGGGCCGGTGACGAAGATCTGCCGCAGGTTCATGCCGGGTACGTCGTTCTCGCGGAAGGGGAAGCCTGCCTTTTCGATGGCCGACTTCTGCCCGGCGTAATCGCCGCCGCTGAGGGCGAAATGGTCCATGGTACCCTTGCCGCCCGGTTCGCCGCTGAGCCGCTGTTCAACCAGATGAACCACCGCCTGATTACCGGCATAAAGCCAGTAACCGGGGAATGGAAAATCGGGCCGGTCACCGACCTGTAGCCCAACTACCTCCTCGAAGAACGCACGCGTCCGGTCCAGATCGCTGCAGCGGATATTCACATGGTCCAGCAGGATGGTCATGCGAAGGGCTTGAACAGGGCGCGGTCCATCATCTCCAAATGGTCCTGGCCATAGAACATGTCGCCGTCGATGACGTAGGTCGGCGAGCCGAAGGCATTCAGATCGATGGCCTCCTGCGTATAGGAATCGTAGATCTTGCGGATGTCGGGGGTGCCCGCAGCCTCCAGCAGCGGCGCGCCACCGATCCCGACCTGATCGCACAACCGCAGCAGGGTCTCGCGGTCCGCCAGATCGCTGTCTTCCTTCCAGTGGCTCTCCAGCATCCGGTGCGCCAGTTCGTCGATATTGATCCCGGCTTCCATCCCCGCGATCAGGACACAGTTCGGCAGGTCGATGTCGTTCTGATGATGCGTCGGCGTATGGCCCAGTACCGGCGCGCCACGGTATTCCGCCCAGCGGTCGATCTCGCGCCCGAAGTAGTATTTGTAATGTGCGGGGGTGCGCGCCTTGAAGTCCGGCGATCCGATGGCCGGCAGCAGCGCGCGCAGGTCGATGGGGCGGTGCACGATGGTCCGGCCATGCTTCCGTGCCAGATTCATGAAGGTGCGCGAGCCCAGATAGGCGAAAGCAGAATGCGCGGCGTAGTAGTAGGTGATCGTCTTGTCGGTCATCTGAATGTCCCCCGGTTTCGTAGAGCATATATCCATCGCCCGCGGTTAGGAACACGCCCCGCAGTTTGCACGAAACCGTGTCCCGACGATTTCATCCCCGACCGTTTCGAACTATATGGAAAGCATGAGCATGTTCACGATTCTGATCGCCATCGCCCTGTTCCTGGTCTTTGCCGTCCTGATGACGGGTATCGTCTCGATGGTCAAAGGCGGCGAATTCAACCGGAAGTACGGCAACAAGCTGATGCGCCTGCGCGTGCTGACCCAGGCCATCGCCATCGGCCTGCTGGGTCTGGCGTTTCTCTTCGACAACTGAGGCGGTAGCACGATGGTCACGCTCTCCAAGATCTATACGCGCGGCGGCGACAAGGGCCAGACATCCCTGTCCGACGGATCGCGCCGCCCGAAGACCGATCCGCTGATCGAGGCCTATGGCGCGGTCGACGAGACCAATGCGGCGCTGGGACTGGTGCGGCTGCACACCGATGGCGAGGCGGACGAGATGCTGTCGCGCATCCAGAACGATCTGTTCGACCTGGGGGCCGATCTGGCGACGCCCCACGCCGAGAGCTACAAGTGGGAACCGTTGCGGATCGTCCAGTCGCAGGTGGACCGGCTGGAGCAGGAGATCGACCGCATGAACGAACGGCTGGAGCCGTTGAAAAGCTTCATCCTGCCCGGTGGTACGCCGGCCGCGACGCACCTGCATCTGGCCCGCACGCTCTGCCGCCGCGCCGAGCGCCTGATGTGGCGCGCTGCCGAGGACGCCGAGATCAGCGATGCCGCACTGAAGTACGTCAACCGCCTGTCGGATCATCTGTTCGTGCTGGGCCGCATCCTGAACAATGACGGCAAGGACGATGTACTGTGGACACCGGGAGCCAACCGGTGAACGACGACGGGCTGGTTCGCGGCGATGACGGTATCGTCCGCTGCGCCTGGCACGGCGGCAAGGATGACTATCAGATCTATCACGACGAGGAATGGGGGCGTCCCGAGACCGACGATATCCGCCTGTTCGAAAAGATCTGTCTGGAGGGTTTTCAGTCGGGCCTGAGCTGGCTGACCATCCTGCGCAAGCGTGAGAACTTCCGTGCCGGGTTCGACGGTTTCGATTTCCGCAAGGTCGCCGAATATGGTGAAGCGGACGTCGAACGCCTGCTCGACGATGCGGGGATCGTGCGCCACCGCAGGAAGATCGAGAGCACCATCAACAACGCCCGCCGTGCCCGTGACCTGGTCGAAGAGACGGGATCGCTGGCCCGCTTCTTCTGGTCCTACGAACCGGAGCCGGAAACCCGCCCCGATCCGGTGACCTGGACCGCGCTGGTCGCCAATCCCACGACTGACGCATCGACACGCCTGTCGAAGGACCTGAAGAAGCGCGGCTGGAGCTTTGTCGGCCCCACCACGGCCTATGCCTTCATGCAGGCCATGGGGCTGGTGAACGATCACGTCGAAGGTTGTGCCTTTCGCAAGGTGGTCGAGGATGAACGGCGCGCGCTGACGCGTCCCTAGACGCTTGCAACGTCCCGCATCCCGCCGTTGAATGGCACCATGGATTTCGAGAAACCCAGTTACATGAGCCACGCGCTGGATGCGGCAGGCGGCGCGCTGAACCGCGACGAGATCCCGGTCGGTGCGGTGATCGTGCACCACCCGACCGGCCGCATCGTGGCACGTTCGGGCAACATGACCAATTCACGCAACGATCCGACGGGGCACGCCGAGATTCTGGCCCTGCGGCAGGCCGGGCTGGCCCTGGGGACGCATCGTCTCGTCGAATGCGATCTCTATGTAACGCTGGAACCCTGCGCGATGTGCGCCGGCGCGATCAGCCATGCCCGCATTCGGCGACTGTACTATGGCGCGGGCGATCCCAAGGGCGGGGCGGTCGAGAACGGCGTGCGCTTCTTTCAGCAGCCGACCTGTCATCACGCCCCGGATATCTATCCCGGCATCGACGAGGAACGGGCCGCGGACCTGCTGAGGACGTTCTTCCGGAAGAAACGCTGATCAGCCTTTCGTCGCCGTCACGCACCAGATGGCACCGGGCAGCCGGATCGCACCGTCGTCCATATGTTCGGCCAGCATGGCGGCAAGCGCGGACTTCAGGGCAGACACGGTCTCGTCCGTCGCTTCCTTCGCGGCACCGCCGACGGGGCCGACCTCCATCGCCGTGATCACGGCATCGTCCACCGTCTCTCCCATGAACATGTCATGGTCATAGGGATCGATGCGGATGTCGGCGAAGCCACCGGCAGTCAGGATGCGCTTCACGCGCTCGGGATCGCTGAACGAGAAGGGACCGGGCTCTTCCGGACCGGGCCGTGGCGGCAGGTCGACGAAATCCTTGGCGATCAGCACGGGCTTCAGCATCCAGGGATTCTCCGACAGCGGACGCCAGCAGGCGAACCCGATCCGTCCACCCGGACGTACCATGCGTCCGATGTTGGCGAACGCCGCGTCGGCATCCCTGAAGAACATTACCCCGAACCGCGAGAAGACGAGATCGAAGGCCTGATCCCCGAAATCGTGGCTCGACGCGTCGGCCAGCACAAAACGGACGTTCTTCGCGCCGGGCCGGCTGCCGGCGTGCGCCAGCATCGGCTGCGAGACATCGACACCCACAACCACGGCACCGGTTTCCGACAGGCGTATCGAAGTGTCGCCGCACCCGCAACCGACATCCAGCACGGTCTCGCCCTTCAGCGGCCTGACCACGGACATCACGTGTTCGCTGAAGGGTTTCAGCGTGCGGTCCATGCGTTCACGGTTGCGGACCCATTTGCCGCCGCTGTCGCTGTTCCAGTAGGCGATCTGGTCGGCATTGTCCTGGCCGGTCGCGTTCTGGCCAGTCGTGTTCTGGCCGGTGTTGTCGCTGGTCATGGCTTTCCCCCGGTATCGCAGCCGCTACCAGCCGTCATCATGCAGGCGGGCCGCCATGCGCCGCCTGTCTGCGGCGGCTTTCTGCAGGTGATACTGACGCGCCATGCCCCACATGCAAACAGCTACCGCGAGAAAAAACACCATGAAGGGCATCGGTCTGAGCGAGAGACCGTTGCCGATCAGCGCGGTGATGAAGACGGGTGTGAACAGGGCAATGCCGTGCCGTCCCAGTTTCAGCATCATCATGATCAGCACGCCGAAATAGATCAGGAAGCCGATCACGCCATTCTCGATGATCATCGTGAGATAGGTGTTGTGGGACGTGGTTTCCTTCAGACGCCAGATGATCGACGACATGTTGTCGGATCCGATCCCGGTGCCCAGCCAGACTTCGGCGGGCGTGCGGTCCGAGATGATGTCGACACGCTCGATCCACGTGCCCAGACGGCCGGATCCGAGTTCTTCCAGCTTCACGTTTGTGTCGTTGCGCACGGCTGCCTTGCGTTCCTCGTTCTCGGCTGCGATCAGCACCAGCAAGCTGAACCCGACCAGACCCGCCGTGACCTTCAGGACCTTCGGGATGCGCGGCCAGTACATGCCGTAGATCCCGAAATAGGCAACGGCGGCAAACAGGACCTGCGTCGAGAAACAGCCGACGATGTAAAGCATCGCCATGCCGATGAAGGCCACGGCGACACGGAATCCCAGAACGCCCCAGACCAGGCACTGATGGATGACCAGCATGAAGGCCAGCGCCATGTATCCGCTGGAATGCGGATTCTCCGGACCGCCATGAAACGGTGCCAGACGCCCGTTACCGACGATGCTGGCCCACCATCCGGGCACCGGTTCGTCGAACACCGCCTCGTTGGAGTGCAGGTAGAAGGGCTGGGTCGCCGACCAGATCATCACCCAGATCACGGAAGCACAGGCCATGAAGGCCATCAGGCGGATGGGGAACTTGTCGTAGTGACCGAACACCAGCAGCCCCAGATAGAAGGGGCCCAGGTACCGCAGCATCTGGGGAAAATCGATCTGGTGCTGCAGGATCAGATGCGACACCAGCCAGATGATCGGCAGGCTGCTGATCAGAAAGAACAGCCGCCAGCGGAACGACGAGGGCCGGGCGAGAATGCTGACTAGCGACAGCGCGGTCTGCCCGGCGAACAGGACTCCGGCGATCGGCGTGATCAACCCTTCGGGCAGCAGGTTGTAGAACGCGCCGTACAGGAAATTGAAGACGATGAACGGCGGCAGGGCGATCTCGAAGAACGGCACGCGGCTGCCGCCCTGCCCGCTCATCCCGTATGCATCACTTGCTGCCATCAGTCTTCCCGTCACGGACCGGTGTCGTACCCGCGTCCCGCAAAGCAAGAGACGTACCGCTCGGGACGGGCCGGTCAGGTCGCAATGAACCGCCTGATATCGTTCTCCAGCACCGCAGCAGTCAGACGACCGCTGAAATAGGCTCCGGTGTCGATCCCGATCCGGTTGTGGCGGCTCTGGACCTCCAGGTTCGGCGTGTGTCCGTGCACCACGATACATCCGTGATCGACATCGGAATCCAGGAACCGGTTCCGGATCCAGATCAGATCGTTGCCGTCCTGCTCTTCCAGCGGAACGCCGGGGCGGATGCCCGCATGCACGAAGAGATAGTCCCCCGCCCGGAAACTGAGCTTCAGGCCATGGAGGAAATCGAGATGATGGGCGGGAAGATTCGCCGCCAGCGTCTCCTGCGCCTTCAGCAACTCGCCGATCGAGGGCGACTCCCGGCGCAAGCGCGCGCCATAGGACGCCAGCGTCGTGTCCCCGCCGAACCGGACCCAGTCCCGACCGATCTCGGCATCCTGCAGGAACTGCAGCATCACGGCCTCATGATTGCCGATCAGGCAGATCATCTCGGTGTCGCCGAAGGGACGGCCGCTCAGGGTTTCGAGCACTTCACGATTGTCGCTGCCCCGATCGACGTAATCGCCCAGAAAGACAATGGTATGTCGCGCTGCCGTGCCCTGCTTCATGTCGGACTTGATCCGTTCGATCAGGTCCAGAAGAAGATCGGCCCGACCGTGCACATCCCCGATCGCGTAGATCCGCTCCCCCTCGGGAACGCGCGGCACCTTCGACATGGGCTGCGGTTCCTGACGCCGGTCTTTCTTCATCCAGGGTAGCACGGGATTTGCATCTCACTCATCTGGCAGGTCGCTGACCGGTTCAGTAATATCGGTTGCGGCGGCTTTTTGAAATTGCTTTCGATACGGAAGCGTTCGCATGCGCGGTCCGGCCCGGCATTCGCGCAGGTGAATCCGAGGCGGCAACGATGATGGAGGCAAAAGGCATGTTTCGCAAACTGTGGCTCACGGGGATCGTCCTGCTGGTCTTTGCATCCCATCCTGCAACTGCACAGACGAAACTGACGCCCGAGGAAGAGCGCGCCGTCTTCGCCGAGAATCTGGAGAAGGCGAAAGCCGGAGACGCTGCGGCGCAGTTTCGCGTTGCGCTGGACTATTTCCGGGGGCGCGGCGTCGAGAAGATCGACAAGATCGAGTCAGCCTACTGGCTTCAGAAGGCCGCCGAACAGGGGCACAAGCAGGCCATCAGCCGGCTGGCCTGGCATTATCGCAACGGCGTGGGCGTGATCCAGCATCTGCCCAGGGCGGAGGAGCTCTACAAGGAAGCCTACAGTCTGGGGGTCGTGGGGTCGGCCGTCCCGCTGGCCGCCATCTACCGCAGCGGCGAAGGCCGCCCCATCGAGGAGGACGGCCAGGGCCGCGTGCAGGAAAATCACGCCGAGGCGGTTCGCTGGGCGCTGATCGCCGCGGAGGCCGACATCGACCGGGGCCAGAACATCCTGGGAGAGCTGTACCGCGACGGCATAGGCCTGCATCAGAGTTTCGCCAAGGCACTGGAATGGTTCGAACGCGCCGCGCAGAAGGATCTGGCGCTCGCCTACTACAACGCCTCGGTCATCTACCGGAACCCCGAACTCGAATTCCAGGACATGGACAAGGGCGTCGAATACCTGAAGCGCGCCGCCGACAAGGGGCATGCCGGCGCGATGATCGATCTCGCCCTTTCCTATGCGGCGGGTACCGGCGTGCAGCAGAGCTACGACCTGGCGCTGGAATGGTTCACCAAGGCTGCGGCAAAGAACCGGCGATCCGCCGTCCGGCTGGCCAAGGCCTACGAGGAAGGAGTCTTCGGAGACCCCGATCACGCCCGCGCCTACAAATGGTACTACGTTGCCCAGAAATCGGGAGAGGTGTCCGGTATCGTCGGCCGCATGGCGATGAAGGAGAAAATCAACGAACCGGAACGCGTCACCATGGAGAGCGAGGGCGATGCATGGCTGGAAGAGATGCAGCGGCAGGTGCGCTGAGCCTTGTGGCCTCCGCCCTATCTGACGGTCGCCACTGGCACTATGGTTGCCGGAGTCGGCGATTCCCAACCCAGGTGACTTCATGACCACTGCGATGTCGAAAAACAGCCGCCGGGTGCGGATGATCGCTTCCAGCCCGAGCCTGCTGGTCGGGTTCACGCGATTTTTCGATCTTGCCATCATTCTGCTGGCGGGCTGGCTGGCCTATGTCCTGCGCCACGACAGCCTGGTCCTGCCTGCTCCCTATGTCGCGGCCATGCTGGTCGCCGCCGCGGTGGCCGCGAATGCCTTCCAGTTCGCGGGCCTGTACCGTTTCAACGAACTGGAGCGGATCGGCAGCCAGCTCGGCCGCCTGGCGATCGGCTGGACCGCCGTTTCGCTCGCGCTGCTGGCCATCAGCTTCTTCTCGAAGACCTCGGAGGACTATTCGCGCATCTGGGTCGGCATCTGGCTGATCTCCAGCTTCCTGATGCTGGGCGGGTTCCGGATGGCGCTGGCCTGGCGCATCCAGACCTGGAAGATCTCCGGCGTGCTGGCACGCAACGTGGTGGTCGTGGGCGCGGGACTGCAGGGCGAGAGGCTGATCCGCCATATCGAGGAACACCGTGCCGAACTGGGCATCAACGTGCTGGCGGTCTTCACCCTCAATCCCGGCGCGGGCCGCAAGGAAGTGTTCGGCATCCCCGTCCGCGGCGGGATCAAGGATCTGCTGCTGTTCGTGCGCAACAACACAGTGCAGGAAATCATGGTCGCCCTGCCCTGGTCGAAGGAAGAGGAGATCGCCGCGGTCCTGAACCAGTTGCGCGAGGCCCCCATCGACGTCTCGCTGGCACCCGAGCCTCTGGGATACCGGCTGATGGAACGGCGGGTCCGGCATCTGGGCGACCTGCCGATGACGGTCGTTCAGGAACCGCCGCTGTCGGGATGGAACTACATCATCAAGGCGCTGGAGGACCGGATTCTTTCGGCCCTGATCATCATCGCCATCTCGCCGCTGCTGATCACCCTGGCCATCCTGATCCGCCTCGACAGCCCCGGTCCGGCGATCTTTCGCCAGCAGCGCTACGGCTTCAACAACAATGTCTTCACGGTCTACAAGTTCCGCTCCATGCGCAACGACGCGGGGGACGCGCGCGGCGGGGCGCAGGCGACAAAGGGCGATGCACGGATCACCCGGATCGGTGCCTTCATCCGCAAGACCAGCCTGGATGAACTGCCGCAGCTGTTCAACGTGCTGAAAGGCGACATGTCGCTGGTCGGCCCCCGGCCCCACGCCGTCGCCCATAACGAGGAATACGCCGAACTGATCGATCACTATCTCAGCCGCCACAAGGTGAAGCCCGGCATCACCGGCTGGGCGCAGATTCACGGGCTGCGCGGCGAGACGGACACCAACGAGAAGATGGAGATGCGCGTCCAGTATGATCTCTACTACATCGACAACTGGTCTCTGTGGCTGGACATCCGCATCATCCTGCGCACCCTGCTGGTCGGGTTCGTGAACGAGAACGCCTATTGATGATCGGGATCCCGACATGCTGAACTATGTCGAGCGGCTGTTCGTGATCATGCTGATCGCCTGCGTCGCCTTTGCACCGCTGCCGCTGGGCAGCAACCGGCCGGTCAGCTGGTCCCTGCTGTCGCTGTTCATCGCCGGGCTGCTGTGTGTGTGGGCGCTGACCGCCGCCTTCCGCCCGACCCTGTTTCGCCTGTCGGGACCGCCTGCGGTGATCCCCGTGATCGGATGGATGCTGATCGTCGGCTGGATGCTGTTGCAGACCACCGGCCCCGAGTTCATGTGGCATCCGCTCTGGTCCACGACTTCGGTGGCCCTGAACGAACCGGACATCAGAGGTGCCATCGCGGTATCGCCCTCGGACGCCGCGACCGCCGCCATGCGGTTGCTGTGCTATGGCGCGATCTTCTGGCTGGCCGCGCAGACCGGGCGCGAACCCGAGAACGCGGCGATCTATCTGTACGCGATCGTCGTCATCGGCACGGTCTACGCGCTCTACGGCCTGATCGCGGAACTGTCCGGCGGCGACACCATCGTCGGGATCGAACAGCGCGCCTATCAGGATTCCCTGACGTCCACATTCGTCAACCGCAACAGTTTCGCAACCTTCGCCGGACTGGCGGCCGTGGCGGCCTTCGGCATGCTTGCCCGGACGTTTCACACCGAAAGCGACACGAGATCCGACCGGCCGCGCCCGGTCATCCGCCCCCCCTCGCGCTTCGGGCTGTCCAGCGTCTTGCTTGCCACCGCGCTCGCGATCCTGCTGCTTGCCCTGCTGCTGACCAAGTCACGGGCCGGACTGTTCTCGACGGGGGCCGGGCTGGCGGTCGTGGCCTGGGCCTGGTTCTATCGCCGCGGACGCCTGCCGGGCCTGCCCGTCCTCGCGGGCGGTGCGGTGATCGCCACCGTGCTGGTGCTGTTCGCTGCCGGTGGCGGCACGTTCGAGCGCAAGGCCGAGGTCGACGGGGAATCTCTCGGCGGCCGGCCCTGGCTGTTCCAGCGCACCTTCAGCGCGATCGCCGACGAGCCCCTCACCGGCCATGGTGGCGGCTCGTTCGAGAGCTATTTCCAGAGCTACAAGAATGCCGATTTCGGCGGTGTCTATGCCATCAGCAAGGCGCACAACAGCTATCTGGAGTTCGCTGCCGACGCAGGGATACCGGCGCTGATCCTGCTGCTGGTGCTCTATGCGGGCGTACTGCTGGCCTGCTTCAGGGGTATTCGCGCCAGACAGCAGGACGCGGGCTATCCCGGAATCGCCCTCGCGGCCGGCGCGCTGGTCGGCCTGCATGCGCTGGTCGATTTCAGCGTCCAGATTCCCGCCGTGGCCTGCCTGTTCGCGCTGTTGCTCGGTGTGGGATATTCCCAGGCCTTCCCGACCGGCGGCGGCCGCCACAACCGGCTCTAGGACAGACCTTCAGGCACGGTCGAACTGCTTCAGGAACGCGATGTCCAGCGGCAGCTTCTCACCCAGCCAGAGCGGAAAGGTGGCATGGTCGGGCACGTCCTGTCCCGTCCGGGGATGCAGCAGGATGGTCAGGTCGCGCCGGTTCAGCATCAGCCAGGGCACGAACGATGCGAACAGCCCGGTATCGAAGGCGACCTGATACATGGGCAGCGGATGCGGGCCGACGGGCGTGTCGCGCCACCGTCCCAGTTCCACATCGAAGCGCGCCGAAAGCTGGCTGCGCAGCACGGCGGCCTCGGCCTTCTCGGCGTCGTTGCGGTAATAGATGTGGGCGTGATAGCCGACGATATCGCTCGCCGGCTTCGGGTCATTCGGCTTGTTCATGTCATTCTCCTTGTCTCGATCAGATATCCGCCGGGCGGCCACGGACAAGTGACTGCCGGTCAACAGTCTGTTGACCCACGGCAACGATGCGGCGAGACTTTCGGCAAGAAAACAAGAAACGGACAGTTTCAACCGGGAGGAAAATCATGAAACCCATCAAACGGGCGATCGGCGGTGTTGCCGCCGCAGTTGCCATCACAGCGGGCATGCCGGCCTTTGCCGCATCCCATTCCGAGAAGGTGCTGACGGTCGCGATCGAGACGGATCTGCGCGGCTTCGATGCCATCAAGTCCCGCGTGCTGGGCGTCGCCGCGAGCACGGTGATGAACGCCATTTCCGACCGTCTGGTGCAGCCGGATGCCAGCGGCGAACTGGAACCGCAGCTCGCCACCGCCTGGGAAGCATCCGACGACGGCAAGGCCTACACCTTCACCCTGCGCAAGGGCGTGAAATTCCACGATGGCTCCGATTTCACGGCGCGCGACGTCGCCGACCACTGGAACCGTCTGCTCGATCCCGCCAACAAGTACTTCGGACGGCTGTTCTTCTCGCCCATCGAGAAGGTCGTGGCCGACGGCGACCACACGGTCACCTTCCAGCTGAAGCATCCCTGGGCACCGATGGAACGGCTGAACGGCGGCGTGAACTTCGGCACCTACATTCCCTCCAGCGCCCATGTGGCCGCCGACAAGCAGAACCGCGAACCGATCGGCACGGGCGCATTCATGCTGTCCGACTGGCGCTCGGGCGACCGGGTGATCGTGGACAGGAATGCCAACTACTGGGACAAGGACAATGTCTCGCTGGACCGCGTCGTGTTCCGCATCATTCCCGACCAGGCCACGCGCTACGCGGCGCTGCAGTCGGGCGATGTCGACATGATCTGGACGGACCGCGGCGATACCATCCTGAAAGCTGAGGAAGAGGACGGGCTGGTGGTTCACAGCCGCGTCGGCCAGGGCGCGATCGTCAATTTCATGAACACCGCGAAACCGCCGTTCGACGACAAGAACGCGCGGCTGGCCGTGCAGCATTCCTGGAACCAGGAGACCTACCTGAAGGTCTCGTTCAAGAGCACGGTTCCGGCGGTCGAACATCCGCTGGGTGCGGACGCCAAGTGCGACGCCGGGTACCGCAAGCCCGACCTGAAGGCCGCGAAGGCTGCGGCAGCCGCCTATGAAGCGGAGCACGGCAAGCCGATCGAATATGAACTGATCCACACGGCGACCCAGCGCGGCCGCGAACTGGCCGAGATCATGCAGCAGCTCAATCGCCGCGCGGGCGTGACCGCCAACCTGCAGCCGGTCGATCAGCTTCAGCTGCGCCAGAAGGTGTTCACCAACAACTACAACTGGTCCGGCTGGCGGATCCAGGATGCCGAGGATGTCGGTCCGCAGCTGTTCGGACTGCTGCATTCGGAGAGCCCCTATAATCTGACCAAGTACAAGAACCCGAAAATGGATGAGCTGCTGGTCAAGATGCGGACGGCACCGACGGTGGAAGAGCGGGCGAAATACACCTGCGACGTGGTCCGGCTGATGAACGACGATGTACCGATCCAGCTGCGCGGCGGCCGGAAGCATTACACCATCGTCCGCAAGGGCGTGGAGGGCATGCGCCCGATCTATTCGGGCACGCCGGACGTGCGCTACATCACCATCAACTGACCTGAAGACGGGACAGAAACAAAAAAGGGCGGTCCGTCGCGGGCCGCCCTTTTGCATGCCGGATACGGAGCCGGGCGGGAATGCCACATTTAAACTGCCGTACGAGACGCCAGAATGATGGCTGTACCGCCAACCGGGAGACCGACGCCACATGGCCATTCTGAAGATTGCGAAGATGGGACACCCCGTCCTGCGTCAGGTTGCCGAACCGATCGACGATCCGACCCTGCCCGAGGTTCTGCAGCTTGCCGGTGACATGATGGAAACGCTGGAGGATATCGGCGGGGCCGGCCTTGCCGCCCCCCAGGTGCACGCGCCCCGGCGACTTGTGATGTTCCACGTTCCGGCGGGTCGCGGCGATGACGTACTGGTGCCGCTGACCATCCTCGCCAATCCGGTGATCGAACCGCTGGGCGACGAAACCGCCTGGGACTGGGAAGGCTGCCTGTCGGTCCCCGGCCTGCGTGGTCTGGTCAGACGGCCCGCGCGTATCCGCTACAGCGGCTACGGACTGGACGGGCAGAAGATCGAACGCGAGGCCGACGGCTTCCACGCCCGCGTCGTGCAGCATGAATGCGATCATCTGGATGGTGTGCTCTATCCGCAACGGATGGATGATCTGACCAAACTGATCTTCGAAAGCGAATTCCGCTTTCACCTGCAGGAGACGATGTGATGAGCGAGACCGGAAGCACCGACGAGATCGGCGATCTGCGCGCGCAACTGCTGGACGCCGCGCTGCCGCATGCGACCTTTGACGGCTGGACGGAATCGACCCTGCGCCATGCCGTGCGCGATGCCGGGCTGGAGCCCCTCGACGCCTACCGGGCCTTTCCCGGCGGGGCGGACGATCTGTTGCAGTATTATCTGGACAGCGCCGACCGGCAGATGGTCAGCGACATGCTCGACCTGGATCTGGAAAACATGCGCATTCGCGACAAGATCGCGGCGGGCGTGCGGCTGAGGCTGGAAGCGGCTGCACCGCACAAGGAGGCCGTCCGGCGCGGTCTGAACCACATGGGTCTGCCCCACCGCGCACCGACGGCCATGAAGTCGCTCTATCGCACGGTCGATCTGATGTGGCGCGCCATCGGCGACACCTCGACGGATTTCAACTTCTATTCCAAGCGGGCGCTGCTCGCCGGGGTCTACGGCTCGACGCTGCTGTACTGGCTGAACGACCGCTCCGAGAACCACGAAAGAACCTGGGCCTTTCTGGACCGGCGGATCGGCAACGTCATGCAGATCGAGAAGGCAAAGGCGCAGTTCAAGGGCGCAGGCGCGAAACTGCCCGACCCCTTCCGGATCGGCCAGCGCCTGGCCGCGCGGGGGCGACGCCCTTTCCGGGTTTAGGGCCGCCCCGTCTTCGGATGAATGGCCGAGTACGGGACTGTCACCCCGATCTATGGGGGCGGCGGCGGGCACCTGAGCTGCTCCGATATCGCAGGACATTCGCGCCGGCCATCGCATTCCGCTGCGCTCCAGCGGGGGTGACGGTCATGGGGGCGGGGAAACCGGGCAAAGACCGTCACCCCCGGTTTATCCGGGGGCCTTTCTGAGTCCCCGATGCGCGCGGCGTTCTTTGAGTTGCTCGCTCCCTGCACGGAGGCGGGGTGACAGTCTGAACGCGAGATGGTTGAATCCGGTCAGCTTCGACATCGCAAGCGGGTGCCTTGGGGAGGGCGTGACCGATGAACATGGCGGAACATCTGCACCGCGCGGCGCTGGTACATGGCGACAGGCCTGCCGTCGCGCGCGGCGATCAGGTCACACAGACCTATCGTGACCTGTCCCGCGACGCGGCTGCGCTGGGTGCGGGTTTGCGCGCGTGCCTTGAACCCGGCGACCGGGTGGCCCTGATCCAGAAGAATTCCGAGCATTTTCTGGAAGGCCTCTACGGCATCTGGTGGGCCGGTCTGGCAGCCGTGCCGGTGAATGCCAAGCTGCATCCGCGTGAGTTCGCCTACATTCTGGAGAATTCCGGGTCGCGCGTCGTGCTGACTTCGGCGGATCTGCAGGACGCCGTGCAGGAAGCCGTGTCCGGGATGGCCGACCCGCCGCGCATCGTCATCACGGGGTCACCCGCCTATGAGGGACTGAAACAGCAGAACGGTGCGCCGGAGCCTGTCCCCTGCGACGGCGGCGACCTCGCCTGGCTGTTCTACACCTCCGGCACCACCGGCCAGCCCAAGGGCGCGATGCTGAGCCACCGCAACCTGCTGATGATGGTGCTGAACTATTTCGCCGACGTGGATCAGATCAGCCCCGGCGACGCCATCATCCACGCCGCGCCGCTGAGCCACGGATCGGGCCTGTACGCCCTGCCCCACGTCACCAAGGGCGCGGTGAACGTGATCCCTGACTCTGGCGGCTTCGACCCGGCGGAGACGTTCCGTCTGATCGAACGCTGGCCGGGGTGCAGCTTCTTCTTCGCGCCGACCATGGTGCATCGTCTGATCAACGATCCCCGCATCGCCGACGCCGACACGTCAAACCTGAAAACCATCGTCTATGGCGGCGGCCCGATGTATGTGGCCGATATCCGGCAGGCGCTGGACCTGCTGGGTCCGAAGTTCGTGCAGATCTACGGCCAGGGCGAGGCCCCGATGACGATCACCGGTCTCAGCCGCGACATGCACACGATGGTGGATCATCCGCGCTTCGCCGAGCGCCTGGGTTCGGTCGGCATCGCGCGCGCCGATGTCGAGGTGCGCGTGGTCGATGCGGATGACACCCCCCTGCCCGCGGGCGAGATCGGCGAGATCGTCGTGCGCGGTCCCGTGGTCATGCAGGGTTATTGGAACAGGCCGGAGGCGACCGCCGAGACCCTGAAGGGCGGCTGGCTGCATACCGGCGACATGGGCAGCTTCGACGACGACGGGTTCCTGACCCTGAAGGACCGCTCGAAGGACATGATCATCTCCGGCGGCACCAACATCTATCCGCGCGAGATCGAGGAAGTGCTGCTGCGCCACCCCGCCGTCGCCGAAGCCTCGGTCGTCGGCCGCCCGCATCCGGACTGGGGTGAGGAAGTCGTGGCCTTCATCGTGGCCGAGGGCGATGCGCCGACGGAGGCCGAACTGGACCGGCTCTGCCTGGACAACATCGCCCGGTTCAAACGGCCGAAGGACTATGTCTTCCTCGACGCCCTGCCGAAGAACAACTACGGCAAGGTCCTGAAGACCGAATTGCGCGAGATGCTGTAGGGCGCTCAGCCCGGTGTTTCATGTTTCTTGCTAACCCGACAGGTGGGGCGGTGCCACCGCGTCACTCCGCTCCCAGATCCCAGTACAGACCCGCCATGATCTCTGACGCGGACTTCATGGTGGGCAACAGGACGTGTTCGTTGGGCGCGTGCTGGCTGCAGGCGGCATAGCTGTGCGGTATCCAGATCGCGGGCAGGCCCAGCAGGTCGGTGAACAGGTCGTTGCAGATCGACCCGCCAAGGCTGGGGATGATTGCCGGATCCGCGCCGATGGTCGTCGCCATCGACTGCCGGATGCGTCCGACCCACGCGTTCTCCAGCGGAGTGGCGCTGGCCGCGAAGGCACCGGCGTTCTTCTCGTCCGGGGGCAGCACCTGCACCTGCGGGAACCCTTCGCGCTCCAGATGCCGTTTCAGCGCGGGGATGATGTCGTCGAAATCGATGCCGGTGATGAAGCGCAACTGGCAGTGCGCCCAGGCCCGCGGCGGGATGGCGTTCACCGGGCGGTCGGGGTTGCCGGTACGATAGGCCAGCACCTCGAAGCTGTTCCAGGCATAGACCCGCTCGGGCGGCGTCAGGCCCGGCTCGCCCCAGTCCGTGTCGATGGTCGGTCCGCCCTTGCCCGCGTCGATCTCGATATCCTTCAGCACCTCACGCGAGGCGGGATCAATGCGCTCGGGCCGCCATTCCGGCACGCGGATGGCACCATTCCGATCGGAGATGCTGGCGATGGCGTGGGCCAGCACCAGACCGGGATTGGCGATCAGGCCGCCCCAGTTGCCGGAATGGTGCCCGCCCTCGCGCAGATCGCACAGCAGATCGAAATTCACGGCCCCGCGCGCACCCAGCGTCAATGTCGGCCGGTCCGGCTTCACCCGCGGACCGTCGGAGGCGATGAAGACATCCGCGCTGAAGGCGTCCATGTTCTGCTCGATCACCTCGCGAAAACCCTTCGAGCCGGTCTCCTCGCCGGTCTCGACGATGAACTTGGCGTTGAAACCGAGCGTACCGCGCGTCTCGATCACCGTGCGCAGCGCATTCATGTTCAGCGTGTGCTGCGCCTTGTTGTCGGCAGTGCCGCGGCCGTAGAGGCGATCCCCGTCCTGTGTCAGGATCCACGGGCCCTGCCCCCTGGTCCACTGGTCCTCCAGCCCGCGGATGACATCGCCGTGGCCATAGCCCAGCACCGTCGGCAGATCGTCGCCCTCGTGCCGCTCGGCCAGCAGCACCGGCCCCAGCCCCAGCGGGTTCTCGAACTTCCGGCAGGTGAAACCCATGGCCCGGAACGCGGGTTCGATGAGGGTGTCCAGATAGCGGTGCAGTTCGGGCAGGCTGTCCGGTTTCTGGCTTTCGGTCCGCACCGCCACCCGCTCCGCCAGTTCGGCAAAGAAGGGGCCGTCGGTGACATAGGTTCCGGCCTTCTCGACCGCAGTTTCCCGGCTCATGCGCGTTCTCTCCCTGAATTCACTGTCGAAATGCTGACAGCGACGGCGCACCGTGGCAACATTGGCCACAACAGCAGGAGGATGCCATGCCCCACGACGGCCATCATCACGATCACGACCATACCGAGCCGCCGCACGATCTGGCGCTGCGGACCAAGGCGCTGGAATCGCTGCTGGTCGAGAAGGGACTGGTGGACCCGCAGGCGCTGGACGAGATCATCGAACGCTATGAGCACAAGGTCGGCCCTCGGAACGGAGCAAAGATCGTCGCCCGCGCCTGGACCGATCCGGAATTCGAGGCCTGGCTGAAACGCGACGCGACTGAAGCGATCGCCTCCATGGGCTTCACGGGGCGTCAGGGCGAGCACATGCACGCCGTCTTCAACAGCCCCGAACGGCACAATCTTGTCGTCTGCACGCTGTGCAGTTGCTACCCGTGGACGACGATGGGCCTGCCGCCGGGCTGGTACAAGTCCAACCCCTATCGCAGCCGGGCGGTGATCGACCCGCGCGGCGTGCTGGCCGAGTTCGGCACCGACCTGCCGGAAAGCGTCGAGATCGACGTCTGGGATTCAACCTCCGAGATGCGCTACATGGTGATCCCCGAGCGCCCCGCCGGGACCGGGGACTGGACGTCCGAACAGCTGGAAGACCTGGTCAGCCGCAATTCCATGATCGGTGTCGAGAAGGCCCGTGACCCCCGGAGCGTGTCCGCATGAACGGCCCGCACGACATGGGCGGCATGCACGGCTTCGGTCCGATCGATCCGGACCCAGAAGACAGGGAAGAGCTGTTCCACGCCGAATGGGAACGCCGCGCCTTTGCGGTCACGCTGGCGGCCGGATTCCTGGGCAAGTGGAGCATCGACGAGGCTCGATTCGCCCGCGAGACCATGGACCCGGACCGCTATCTGGGCGCGAGCTACTACGAGAAGTGGCTGGATGCGTCCGAGCGGTTGCTGCTGCAGAAGGGCCTGATCACCGAAGAGGAACTGGCCACGGCCAAGGCCGCGGGCAAGGCCGATCCGGACTCCATCCGCCTGCTGAAAGGCGGCACGGTCGACCAGACCTTCCTGAAAGGCGGGCCCGCCAGCATGGATATCGACGCCGCGCCATCGTTTGCGGTCGGCGACCGGGTACGCGCGCGGAACATCAACCCGGAAGGCCACACCCGTATCCCGCGCTATGTCCGCGGTCATGTGGGCGAGATCGTCCTGCACCACGGCGGCCACGTCTTTGCCGACGCCAGCGCCAGGGGCGAGCGGCACGGCGAGCACCTCTACACCGTGCGTTTCGAGGCGACAGACCTGTGGGGCCCGGATGCATTCGGCGGATCCGTGAAAATCGACCTCTGGGAACCCTATCTGGAGGCGCTGTGACTGCCGCGCCCGAAGACCTGCCCGGCATCCCGAAGGACAGCGAAGGCCCGACGTTCCGCGAACCGTGGGAGGCGGAAGCCTTTGCGCTCGCCGTCAGGCTGCACGAGGCAGGACATTTCGGCTGGGACGAATGGGCGGCGACCCTGTCCGACGAGATCAAGGCGGCGCAAGCGGCGGGTGATGCCGACCTGGGCGACACCTATTACCATCACTGGTTGGCCGCGCTGGAACGTCTCTGCCGCGAGAAGGGCCTTGCCAGCACCAGCGCCGTGAAAGAACGCAAGGCCGCATGGCGCGAGGCCTACCTGGCCACCCCGCACGGCCAGCCGGTCGAGCTGAAATAATATCTGAACCGACAGTCACCCGCTTGTCATAATCTCCATAGAGTTTCTCCCACCATGTCGATCGATCTGAAGGACGTGACCAAGCGTTTCGGTTCCGAGACCGCCGTCGATACGCTCTCCGCGTCGGTGGCGCAGGGATCGTTCTTTGTCGTGCTGGGTCCGTCCGGCTGCGGGAAGTCCACACTGTTGCGCCTGATCGCCGGGCTGGAGACGCTGGATGCGGGCGAAATCGCGCTGGACGGGGAAGCCATCGCCGGGCCGGGCCGGCATCTGTCCCCGGAAGACCGCCAGGTCGGCGTCGTCTTCCAGTCCTATGCGCTCTGGCCGCATATGTCGGTGCTGAAGAATGTCGCTTTCCCGATCGAGTCCGCTGGCAGCGGCCGGCGCAGCGCCAGATCCGAGGCCGCCGTACATCTGAAAACCGTCGAACTGACGCCCTATGCGGAGCGCAGGCCCGCCGAACTGTCCGGCGGACAACGGCAGCGCGTGGCACTGGCCCGGTGCCTGGCCAGCGGCGCGCGGATCGTGCTGATGGATGAACCCCTGGCCAACCTCGACCCGCATCTGCGGGACTCCATGGAAACCGAGCTGCGGCTGTTTCATCAGAGATCCGGCGCGACCACGCTCTACATCACGCACGATCAGCGCGAGGCGATGGCGCTGGCCGACACGATCGCCGTCATGCGCGATGGTCGCTTCGAACAGATTGCGACACCGCACGACGTCTACGCCCGGCCCAACAGTGCCTTTGTCGCCGATTTCGTCGGGACGGGCGGCGTTCTGGAAGCGGACTGCCTCTCCACCGATGGCGGACGGGCTGCGATCCGGATCGCCGGAACCAAGATTGACGTGGCCTGTTCCCAGAGCACCGGAACCGGGAAGGCGTCGGTACTGATCCGCCCCGAATGGATCCGGATTGCGGACGATGGCATTGCCGGAAAGGTCGAGACGGTCAGCTATCGTGGCGGGGTCTGGGAATGTCGCGTCGGGCTGAATGGTGCGGATGCGCCGCTGATCGTGCGCGCCAGCCGGCCGGTGCAGGTCGGCGAAACGCTGTCATTGAGGATCACCGACGGCTGGCTGCTGCCTGACACGCATTAGGGCGGAAACAGTCTGAATGGAACCATTCAGACTGTTTTCAAGAATGGCAACTACCTGTGCGAGTTGCGTTATTTCTTTTTCATGGTGATTCCATGAAAACGAAAAACACTCTAGATATCCATTGCTGTTTTTCAATAGTTGAAGGTCGTACCGGATCCCGGGATCAAGTCCCGGACCGCGGGAGAGTGCGTGGGTGCGGTCATGCAGAACCACCACCCGCACCGGAACTGTATTCCGGCGCCCAGCCCTGCATCGAACGCCGGCCCCGAGGGCTGCTTCAATCCCGCCACGGTACGATGCCGGCCGGGGCGTGACGGCCCGCGCGGTCCAGCAGCAGCATGAGGACCACTGTCGCGACGACCGTCACCGCCGACATGGCCGCCGCGAGGGTCGTGTAGCCACCATCTTCATAGTTGAAGATGGTCGTGCCGATGGTTTCGTTGCCCGTCGACCAGAGCAGCGCCGACACCGTGACTTCATTGTAGGCCGTCAGGAACACCAGCAACGCACCCGACGCGGCGGCGGGTGCCGCCATGGGCAGGAAGACGCGTGCCATGCGCCGGATGAAGCGCGCACCGCTGACCCGCGCGGCGTCGTCCAGGCTGCTGTCCATCTGTTGATAGGTTGCCGCGACAGGTTTCAGCGCAATGGACAGGAACGCGATCAGATAGGCGAACAGGATGATCCAGAGCGTGTTGTAGAAGGTCACGCCAATCACCGGCAGCGGGCGGATGAAGGCCAGAATGCAGGCGATGGAGATCACCAGCCCCGGCACCGCGTAGGCAATGTCGGCGAGCGTGCTGAGGCTGCGGGTGCTGCGGCTGGCAAAGCTGCCTTTCCGGCGGGTCATGAAATATCCCAGTCCGATGGCGAAGAACCCCAGCAGAACGGCCGCGATGCCGGCGATCAGCGTCGAATTGGCGAAGGCGCGCAGCGTGACCGTCTGGCTGAACAGGATCTCGGAAAAGTTCTTCAGCGTGACCGTGTCCATCGACAGGCGCACGCCATAGGTCGGCACCAGCGCCGTCGCCAGCAGCGACAGGACGGGCAACACCAGCACGGCGGCGATCAGCAGCGACATGCCGATCTCGACCGGCAGGCGTGCGGGCCCGAGTCGCAGGGCCAGCGGGCGCTGCGGCAGGCCGACCAGCGCGGCCTCGGCGCGGCGTTGCAGGATCATCTGGATCGCCACGGCCAGCACGGCCACCATCCCGATGATCACCGCGATGATGGCGACATTGGTCAGTACGTCCGGGCCATAGCTGGACAGCCGCCGCCAGATCAGCACCGGCATGGTCGTGTAGCGCGCGGGAATGCCCAACAGCGCGGGGATGCCGAAATTGCCCATCGCGGAAACGAACGACAGCGCGAAGGCCGCGATCAGGTTCGGCAGCAGCAGCGGCAGCACCACGCGTCCCATCATGCGTCCCGGTCGCGCCCCGAAGACCCGTGCTGCGTCGCTCAACTCCCCCGGCAGGTTGCGCAGCGCCGCGCGGACGACCAGAAACGCGATGGGACTGTGCTGCAGCGACAGCAGCGCGATGACGCCCTCGCGCGAGTAGAGCGGATGGGTCGAGCCGACCTCCGGCGCGATTCCCAGCCATTGCAGCAGCGGACTTGCCGGGCCCAGCGCCTGGATCCAGGCGATCGCCGTGACATGCGGCGGGATCATCATGGGCAGCAGGATCAGGAAGACGTACGGCCCCTTGTTGCGCACGTCGGTCAGACCGATCAGCAGGGCCAGCGCGCCCCCGGCCAGCGTCGCGAACAAGGCCGAAAACAGGCTGGAATCGATGCTGTTGACCAGGGCCCGCTGCACCGAGCGGCTGTCCAGCGCCTCGGCCAGTGGGCCGAGCGTCAAGGCCCCCTCCGGCGCGATGCCGATCACGGTCAGCAGCCCCAGCGGCAGGCCCAGCAGCACGAACCCGACGCAAAGCAGAACGGCGAGGGTGATGCCCTCGCCGCTCCGGTTCAGTCGTTTGGACAGTCCGTTCAACCGCCGAAGATGTCTTCGAACTTCATCTTGTTGGCCGTGCTGTTCTTCAACGCGTCAGCCGGATCGAAATCCATCAGCTTGATTTCGCTGCGTGCCGGGAAGCCTTCGGGCGGGTCGATCGCCGGGTGCGCCGCCAGATAGCCCTGCGAAGCGGCCAGCTTCTGGCCCTCCGGCGAGAGCAGGAAATCGACGAACGCCTTCGCGGCGGCCGGGTTCTTCGCGGTCGACAGGATCGCGACAGGTTCGGTCACGGCGGACACGCCTTCGGTCGGGAACACGAACTCGACCGGCGCGCCTTCCAGCTTGTTGCGGATCGGCAGGAAGTCGACGACGAAGCCATACAGCTTCTCGCCCCCGGCGATGGCTTTGTAGGTGCCGCCGTTGCCACCCTTGGGGTTCGCGCCCTGATCGGCGAGACCTTCGTAGTAGGCCCAGCCCAGATCCGGGTTCGAGGTCAGCGCGGCCATGTGGATCGTGGCGGCCCCCGACGTCAGCGGCGACGGCATGGCGATCTTGCCCTTGGCTTCGGGCTTCAGCAGATCCTTGTAGGACGTCGGCTTCATCGGTGCATTTGTGTTGTAGACGATGCCGGTGGTGATCAGCTTGGTCGAGAAATAATGCTTGTCCGGGTCCATGATCGCCGGATCGTAGGCCGAGACGTCCGCATCGGCATGCGCCATCAGGCGGCCTTCCTGCTTCAGACCCTCCATGGTGACCATGTCCGCGATCAGCAGTACGTCGGGCTGCGGTGCACCGGCCTCGAATTCCGCGCGCAGCTTGGCCATCATCTTGGTCGTGCCGTCGCGTACCCATTCGACCTCGACGTCCGGGTATTTCGCCGCGAAGGCATCGACGGTCGCCTGGGCGTCCTTGTTCGGCTGAGAGGTGTAGACCACCAGCTTGCCCGATACATCGGCGTAGGCCGATGTCGCCATTGCGACGGCGGTGACAGTTGCGGCCACGGCGGCCAGCATCAGTTTCTTCATCGATATTCTCCTGCGTTCATGCGATCGGTTGGCGATCTCCCCGGCAGACCTATGCCACAAAGATGACAGTCTCGCGACACTTGCGATGACGATCGGCTCACTGCCTTTTCACCGCCTGCGGATCCAGTGGCTCCAGTTTCACCGAACAGCCCTTGAAGCCAATGATGGAGATGCGGTTGTTCGTGGCGGGTTTGCGCCAGGTCGGGTTCTGGTCTTCGTAGATCAGGTCGCTGTATCCCCAGCGCTGCATGGACTGCTCGCGCACATCGATGCACCAGTAGAAGTCCTGCGGCACCAGCCGGATGGCATAAAGCCCGTCATAGGGGTCAATGAAGTACCAGACCTCGAAGCGATGCCGCATCTCGTTGACCTCGCCCTTGGCAGCGGGATATTCGCCCCAGCTCTCGCGGTTCTGCGGAAAGTGCGGCTCGACTTCACCGTCCGACGCCGCGATCAGTTCCTCCCTCGACATGCCCCATTCAGCGAAGCGCCACCCGGCCTCGACCGGTGCGGAAAGAACGAGCAGTATGGCCAGCACCCCGACACGCAAACCGGTCAGCCTCTCAGATGCGGCACCGCGCCGCCGCTCATATCGAACGCGACACGCGGGCGCTCAACGGACAGCCGATCGGTCGCCATGGTTCCGCATGCTTCTGTCTCCCGTATCCCTGTTCGCGTCATTTCAAAGCACGGTTCTCCTGTTCAGCCAGTAAGCCACAGGCTTCGTCGCCTTTGCAATCATCCCGGACGTCCGCCATCATTGACGCCACGTGAGGGAGGATGCGATGCCGATCAGGAAAAACCCGGTCAAGGCGCGGCTGGCCGAGGGCGGGACGGCCTACGGCACCATGCTGTTCGAATTCCTGTCGCCCGGCCTGCCGCAGATCGCGGCCAACGCCGGTGCCGACTACCTGTTCTATGACATGGAGCATTCCGGATTCGACTTCACCCAGATCAAGGCACAGATCGCCCTGTGCCACGGTGCGGGTGTCGTGCCGCTGGTGCGCCCGCCCGCCAAGCAGTACCAGTTCGCGGCCCGGCTGCTGGACTGCGGTGCGATGGGACTGATGTATCAGATGGTCGGCAGCGCCGACGAGGCGCGCGAACTGGTGAGCTGGAGCCGCTATCCCCCGCGCGGCGAGCGGGGTGCGCTGTTCGGCGGCGCGCATGACGGATATCTCACGACGGATGTCGCGGCAGCCATTCCCGAAGCCGAGGCGCGCACGCTCAACATCATGCTGATCGAGACGGCGGAGGGACTGCAGAACGTCGATGCCATCGCTGCGGTGGAAGGCGTGGACATCCTGCACATCGGTCATCTGGACCTTTCCATCTCGCTGGGCTGTCCGGGCGACATGCAGCACCCGGCGCTGCAAGCCGGCATCGACCGGATTGCCGAAGCATGCGCGAAGCACGGCAAGACCGCAGCCACCCTGGCGGGCAGCGCCGCCTGGGGTGCGGATCTGAAGGCACGCGGTTACCGCATGATCGGATGGTCCTTTGATTCCATGATCCTGCAGAGCGGCCTGACGGACGGGATTCGGCTGCTGCGGGACGCATCTGACTGAAGCTGCCTTTATTCTGCCGGTTTCTGCGCCCATCTGGGTGGTTGGAACCGGGCCTGCGATAGGCTACAGCACTTGGATTGCGAAGAAGGAGCCTTGTACCGTTCGATGAAGTCCATGAAACGGAACCTCGCCGTACTAGCCTTGTCACTGGGCGTGCTGCTGCATCTGCCGTTCGTGGCGCAGGGGCAGCAGATTCTGGGGATCGCAGCCGTTGTCGATGATGAGGTCATTTCGGCCTATGATCTGGAGGAGCGGCTCGATCTGGTGATCGCCTCGGCCAACCTGCCTGCCACCGAAGAGACGCGCCGCCGTCTGCGGCCGCAGGTCCTGCGCACGCTGGTCGACGAAGAGCTTCAGAAACACGCCGCGCGCGACGCCGGCGTGCAGGTTCTGAACGGCGAGATCGACGAGGAAATCAACGCCATCGCCGAACGCAACGGCATGTCCGGTGCCCGCCTTCTGGATCAGTTGAACCGCGCGGGCGTGGACGCCCATGCCCTGCGCCAGCAGGTTCTGGCCGCGCTGGCATGGCAGCGGTTCATGGCCGCGCGGCTGCTCCGGACGGTCGATGTATCGGACGAGGAGATCGACGAGGTCATCCGCGAACGCCAGGAAGCCAAGGGCGAGACGCTTTATCTCGTGAGCGAGATCTTGCTGACCGTCGACAATCCCTCAGACGAGGATGCCGTCCGCGAGGGCGCGGAGCGTCTGATCCGGCAGATCAGGAACGGGGCGGACTTCAGCGCCCTGGCCCGTCAGTTCTCGTCCGGCGCAACGGCCCAGCAGGGCGGCGACGTTGGCTGGGTCAGCGACAGCCAGATGGGCCCCGAGATCGAGGCGGTGCTGCCCGGACTGCAGGTGGGTCAGATCTCCGATCCGATCCGGACGGCGACCGGCTATGCGATCATCGGTGTCCGCGACACGCGCGTCGAGGGCGAGGGCGATGCGTCCCAGGTCGAAGTGGAACTCAGTCAGCTGCTGATTCCGCTGGGGCGCGAGGCGGCCGACGAAGATGTCGAGAAAGCGGGCGCTGCGGCAGCGTCCATGCGCAATCTGGTGTCCGGATGTCAGGACGTGCAGGCGCTGGCCGACCGCCTTCCGGCGGTGACCGCCGCCGAGCTCGGCTCGCTCAGGATCGGCGATCTGCCGCAGGACTTCCGCGCCGCCATCGCGCGTCTGCAGGAAGGCGAGGTCAGCCGTCCGATCCGCACCGCCGCGGGCATTCACCTGCTGATCGTCTGCAAGCGCGAGGTACCGATCGACACGACCCTCGACCGCGACGTGATCGAGAACGAGATCATCGGCCGCAAGCTGAACCAGCGCGCGCAATCCTACCTGCGCGATCTCCGCCGCGACGCCATCGTCGATTACCGCTAGAACGGAACCGTTCTGCATGGAACCCGCCAGAACGAGAGACGCTCCGGGTTCGCACTCATGAGACCTCTCATCGTCACCATGGGGGAGCCCGCGGGGATCGGCGGCGAGATCACGCTGGCGGCCTGGCTGGACCGGCGCAGAGGAGCGCTGCCCGCGTTCGCGGTGCTGGATGATCCGGCGCGCCTCGGCAGGCTCGCCGGCAGCCTCGGGCTTGACGTGCCGATCGCCGACATCGGCGATCCCGCGGAGGCGATGGATATTTTCGACACGGCATTGCCGGTCATTCCGCTGGGCGGACGGGTGAGGACCGCGCCGGGGGCACCGGACCCGACCGACGCACCGCTGGTCATCGAGGCGATCGAGCGGGCGGTGCATTTCTGCCAGTCAGGGCACGGGGCCGGTCTGGTGACGAACCCGATCTCCAAGGCCGACCTGTACAAGGCGGGTTTCCAGCATCCGGGTCACACGGAATTTCTCGGCGCGCTGTGCGGCACCGACCGTCAGGTGATGATGCTGGCCGGACCCCGGTTGCGCGTCGTCCCCGCCACCGTGCATCGCGCGCTGAAGGATGTGCCCGATCTGCTCGACACGGATGATCTGTGCGCCACGGGCCGGACCGTATGGCAGGCGTTGCGCACCGACTTCGGTATCGATGCCCCGCGCATCGCCTTCAGCGGCCTGAACCCGCACGCCGGCGAGAATGGCACGATCGGCAGGGAGGAAGTCGAGATCATCCGACCGGCCGTCGCACGGCTGCGTGCCGAGGGCCTGGATGTCTCCGGTCCCGCACCGGCAGACAGCATGTTCCACGATGCCGCACGCGCGACCTATGACGCCGCGATCTGCATGTATCACGATCAGGCCCTGATACCCGTGAAGGCACTCGACTTCGACCGGACGGTGAATGTGACGCTGGGCCTGCCCATCGTCCGGACATCGCCGGATCACGGCACGGCCTACGACATCGCGGGCCGCGGGATCGCCCGGCCGGACAGTCTGATCGAAGCCATTCGCCTGGCAGGGATCATCGCAAAGAACCGCACCCGATGACGGCTGGCGCAGATGATCTGCCCCCTCTGCGCGATGTGATCCGGACCCATGGTCTCGACGCCCGCAAGGGCCTGGGGCAGCATTTTCTCCTCGACATGAACATCACTGAAAAGATCGCGCGCGCGGCCGGCGATCTGAGCGGACGGGATGTGCTGGAGATCGGCCCGGGCCCCGGAGGCCTGACCCGGGCGCTGTTGCAGACACCGGCTGAGCGGATCGTGGCCATCGAACGGGATGCCCGCTGCATCGAGGTTCTGGCGGACCTCGGGAAGACCTACCCCGACCGCTTCGAACTGATCGTGGACGATGCGATGAAGGTCGATGCCACGGCGCTGGTGCGGCCCGGGGCGGCGATCGTCGCCAACCTGCCCTACAATGTCGGCACGCCGCTGCTGTTCCGCTGGCTGGATCATCCCGCCCATTTCGGATCCATGACCCTGATGTTCCAACTGGAGGTGGCGGAGCGGATCTGCGCACGCGCCGGCGACCGACACTATGGCCGCCTGGCCGTCATGGCCAACTGGCAGTGGGAGACGCACAAGCTGTTCGACCTGCCCGCGCGCGCCTTCAGCCCGCCGCCGAAGGTGACCTCGGCCGTCGTGCAGTTGCTGCCGCGTGCCAGACCGCTGGCTCCCGCTGATGGCGAGGCGCTGTCGACCGTCGTGGCCGCTGCCTTCAATCAGCGCAGGAAGATGCTGCGGCAAAGCCTGAAATCCCTGGGCGTCGATACCCAGGCGCTTCTGGCCGATGCCGGCATCGATCCCACCCGGCGCGCCGAGACACTGTCGGTCGAGGAGTTCTGCGCCCTTGCGCGTGGCTTTCAGGGCGCGCGATAGACCTCGGTCAGCCCGCCGACGAAGTCGGCCAGTCCCGGCAGGCGATCCGCCCTGACACGCTCGGCATGAAGGATGGCGCGCACTTCGGCGAGGCAGCGGTCGACATCGTCATTGACGACCACATAGTCATATTCGCCATAGTGGCTGATCTCGTCGGCCGCCTTGGCCATGCGTTTGGCCACCACTTCCGGGGTGTCCGTCCCGCGGGTGGTCAGGCGGCGCGCGAGTTCCTCCGTGCTCGGCGGCAGGATGAAGACGCTCGCGATGTCGCTTCTGCGGCGGGTCCGCATCTGCTGGGCGCCCTGCCAGTCGACATCGAAAAGCACATCCTCGCCGGCATTCAGGGTCGCCTCAACCGGCGCGGCGGGCGTGCCGTAGCTGTTCTCGAACACGGTCGCATGTTCCAGCAGTTCATCGGCATCGACCATGGCGTCGAACTGCGCCCGGGACACGAAGTAATAGTCGCGCCCTTCGACCTCGCCCTTCCGCATCGGCCGCGTGGTGACCGACACCGACATGTGCAGATCGGCTTCCTGCTCCAGCAGTTTGCGGGAAATCGTCGTCTTGCCTGCCCCGGAGGGCGAGGAAAGCACCAGCATCAGGCCGCGACGGCGGGCGGGACCGCGTTTCCTACTCAATGTTCTGCACCTGCTCTCGCATGCGATCGATGGCGATCTTCATGTCCATCCCGACGCGGGTCAGCTCGACATCGCCGGATTTCGAGCACAGCGTGTTGGCCTCGCGATTGAACTCCTGGGACAGGAAATCCAGCCGCCGACCGACCGGCTCGTCCGATGACAGCAACGCGCGGGCCTGCGCCACATGGGCCACCAGCCGATCCAGTTCCTCGGTGATGTCGCTCTTGGTCATCTGCAGTGCCAGCTCCGAAGCCAGGCGGTCCTCGCTGACCGGCGGATCGGCAGCGGTCAGTTCGGACAGCATCCGGACCAGCCTCTCGCGCCGGGCTTCCGGGCGCAGACTGTCGTTCTTCCTGGCAGCCAGCACCAGTGTCTCGATGGTGTCGACAATGCCCGTCAGCACCTCGCCCAACCGGCCGCCTTCGTCGCGTCGGGCGGTCTTCAGCGCCTCCACGGCCTGTCCGAGCGCGGCAACCACGGCATGATTGCGGGTCGCAATGACGGCGTCATCTTCTGCCAGTGAAGCCGGTTCGACAACACCGCGAACCTGCATCAGCCGGTCCACCCTGACCTCTCCGGCCGGATCGGCTTCCCGCGCGATGCGGACCAGTTCATCCAGCCATTCCCGGTTGACCCGGAACCCGTCGTTATCCGCATCGTGATCCAGTTGCAGGCTCACAGAGATATTTCCCCGTGCGAACTGCGCCTGCACTGTCTTGCGGATCGTCTGCTCGAAGCCATCGAACCCCGAGGGCAGCCGCAGGCGGACATCCAGCCCCTTGCCGTTGACAGAGCGCAACTCCCAGACCCACCGCCAGTTTTCCGACACGCCCTCGGTGCGGGCAAATCCCGTCATGCTCGCGATTGTCATAGGCCCACCCAAGAGAATCAGTCTGATCGTCGAAGCAGCCTATCGCGGCTGCCCGACCGATCAAGCGGCGACCGGCAGACGCAAGGTCACCGTGGTGCCTTTGCCCAACTCACTCTTCACCGAGACCGCCCCACCATGCAGTTCGATCAGCGCCCGGACGATCGACAGGCCGAGACCCGTGCCCGTCTGATCGGCGACGAACTCGTTCTGCACCTGGCCGAACGGTTCGAAAAGCTTGCCCAGATCCTCTTCATCGATCCCGACGCCGCCATCGGCGACGCTGATCACGATCCAGTCACGCTCCGCTTTTCCGCTGACGGCAATCCAGCCGCCCTGGTGATTGAACTTCGTCGCGTTCGACATCAGGTTCAGCAGCATCTGCTTCAGACTGCGACGGTCGGCGCGAACGGTGCTGCAGTCGTCGTCGATCGAGACGTCGATGCGGAGATCCTTCCGTTCGGCCATCGGCCGCACGATATCCACGCATTCCCCGGCGATCCCGGAAAGATCGCAGTCCCGGATATCCAGTTCCGCCGCACCTGCCTCGATCTTCGACAGATCCAGCAGGTCATTGATCAGTTCCAGCAAATGATGACCGCTCTGTCCGATGTCCTGCGCATAGGATGCATACCGGTGATCGCCGACCGGGCCGAACAGTTCACGATGGATCAGTTCGGAAAACCCGATGATGGCGTTCAGCGGCGTGCGCAGTTCGTGACTCATCTTCGCCAGGAACTGTGACTTGGCCTGATTGGCGCGTTCCGCCTCATCCATGGCGCGCAGCAGTTCCTGTTCCGAACGGCGCTGCTCGGTGATATCCCGCACCGTGCCCTCGAAATACAGGGGTTCGCCATCCGCATCGCGCACCAGATGGGCGTTCTCGGAAATCCAGATGCGCTCGCGCGTCTTGTAGCGGTAAACCTCCGACACGAAGTCCGTGACCTGACCGTCCTTCATCATCAGCCGGACGAACTCGTCGCGCCGCCCTTGATCGACGTACCATGTCGTCGCGATGTCATGGACCGCCGTCAGCAGTTCCTCCTCGGTCTCATAGCCGTTCAGCCGCACCAGGGCGGGATTGGCGCGCAACTGCCGCCCGTCCATGGAGGACCGATAGATCCCCTCGGTGGCGTGCTCGAAGATCGCGCGATAGTCGCTTTCGGCAAGGTTGAGGGCTTCGGTCGCGCGCTTGCGCTCGTCAATATCGGCGACCGTGGCCAGGATGGCCGGGCGGCCTTCCCATTCGATCTGCGAAACGAAAATCTCAACCCAGATTTCAACGCCATCCTTGCGCAGGAAGAGGATTTCATAATGGTTCGGCTCGTCCTCGCCGGCGAGCCGTCGCGCCTTCCTGTCCACAGACTTCCAGCGCTCTCTTTCCGGGATGAAATTGAGAACGTTGCCGCTGCTGATCAGTTCGTCGCGGTCGCCGTACCCGAGCAACCGCGCCAGCGCATTGTTGGCGTAGAGCAGTTCGAAATCGGCATGCACATAGAACCCCTGCACGGATCCTTCGGCGATATTGCGGAACTTGGATTCGCTGTCGCGCAGGCGGGCTTCGGTTTCCGCGCGCTGATGGGCTTCCGCGCGCAGTTCCTCCATGGCCGTGACCAGCGATTCGGTCCGTTCGGCGACCCGCAGTTCCAGTCCCGACCGGGCTTCCAGCAGTGCCGTCTGCTGTTCCTTCAGGTCGGTGATGTCGGTGAATGCGAACAGGATGCCGCCATTGGCCGTGGCGGTCTCGCGAATCTGGTACCAGCGGTCGCCGACCCGCCGCTCCACCCGCTCGGTTGCCGGCCGGCTGACGGCCAGACGCGCACGGACCCAGCCGTCCGGGTCATCCCGCGCTTCGTCGACAAGTCCGGATTCGGCCGCCGCCCGCAGGAGTTCCTCGAACCTCATCCCCTGACGCAACTTCAGGGCGGGATGCCTGAAAATGGCCCGGAACGCATCGTTCCAGAGCATCATCCGGTCATCGGCATCGAACATCACGATTCCCTGGCTCAAGGCCTGGACCGCATCCTTGAGATCTGTTTCCGCCTGCATGGCACGCCGGTCGGCGAGCGCCGTGGCGGTCTCATCGACCCCCGTGCCCATATAGCCGAGAAAGCGCCCCTGATCGTCGAACTGCGGGACACCGCTGATCCGGGATTGCTGCAGCCTGCCGTCGGGACCGACATGCTGATAGCGATAGTCGTGAAACGGGCGATGACTGTTCAGATGCTCACGGTGGGCCCGCCAGACCGGATCCTTGTCCGGGTCCGCGCCAATGGCTTCCCATCGGGTCTTGCCTTCGAAGAATGACAGTTCGCCGGTAAACCGGCTGTGCACCTGCGGCGGTCCGACGAACCGGTGATCCGCATCGGTTTCCCAGATCCAGTCGGCGGTCGCCAGCGCCACATCGCGAAAGGCGACCGCGTGCGCGGCCTCTCGCAGCTCCGCCTCCTTGGCGCTGGTGATATCGCGAACGATCACCAGGATGCCGTTCCCGGCGACAGGCAACCGGAGAAGGTTCAGCCACCGCCCGTCGGGAAGATGCCGCTCGACGGATCCGTCGAACAGCTTGTGCTCGCGCATCAGCCGCTCGTTCCACTGCTCCCGGGTCTCCAGCGCGGCACCGCCGACGCCATGGCTCCAGAACAGCTTCACCACATCGAAGCGATCCATGCCGACCTGCAGCCGGTCTCCGACGTCCGGCCAGATGGCCTGATATGTGCGATTGAAGGCCGTCAGACGATCATTGTGATCGAAAACGGCAACGCCCTGACCCAGTGCGTCAAGCGCATCAAGCATCGACTGATCAACTGACTCTACTAGTCCCGGCTCATCACTCATGAGGGCAGACCGTCCTCCGGCTGCACACCTGTCTACTTCGCGTCTTTCTGCAACTTTCGCCAGCGTCTCACGTTCCTGTTGTGCTCGGCCAGCGTTTCGGCGAACGCATGACCTCCCGATCCGTCGGCAACAAAATAGAGATCATTGGTTTTCGCGGGGTTAAGAACCGCGGCAATCGCCGCGCGTCCCGGATTGGCGATCGGTTGAGGCGGCAGCCCCGTCACACGATAGGTGTTGAACGGCGAGTCGATGGCCAGATCCGCCTTGCTGATCGGCCGGCCCAGATCGGACTGGCCGCCCGTCACGGCATAGATCACCGTGGGATCCGACTGCAGGCGCATCCCCTTGCGCAGCCGGTTCACGAACACGCCTGCGACACGGGCACGCTCTGACGGCACACCGGTCTCCTTTTCCACAATCGAAGCCAGGATGATGGCCTCTTCCATCGTCTTTACCGGGATCGAACGGTCACGCCCGGGCCAGAGTTCCTTCACGGTGGCGCGCATGGCCTGCCGCATGCGCCGCACCAGTTCCCAGCGCTTGTCGCCCTGGCTGTAGTGATAGGTCTCGGGCAGCAGTTCCCCTTCGCCGACCTGCTGGACCTCGCCCTCCAGCGCCGGTGCCGCGGTGATCAGATCCAGGATCTGCCGCGTGGTGCGGCCTTCGGGGATCGTCAGCCTGCGGACGACGGTCTTGCCGGAGACGATGTGCGCGATGGCCTGCTGCATGGACATGCCGGGTTCGAACCTGAACTCTCCCGCCTTCAGCCTTGCGCCGTCGCCGGTCAGCCTCAACGCCCCCAGGAACACAATCCGGTTCTCGATGACATCCGCTGCGATCAGGCGGCTGGCAATGGAGCGGGGACCTTCGCCGGGTTCGATCGTGACGATCGTCTGGCTCTGCAGCGGCCCGGCGGATTCATAGATGTCGATCGCGCGATAGGCGGCGTAGGCCGCCACGCCGGCGAACACCAGCGTGACGAGCAGCAGAAGGCGAAAGACCGCCTTCACCGCCCTGCCTCAGGAAACCCGGCGGAAGATCAGACTGGCATTGGTGCCGCCGAAGCCGAAGGAATTCGAAAGCGCGATATCGATCTTCCGTTCCTTGGCCTCCAGTGGCGCGAGATCCAGTCCCGCGGCCCCTTCATCCGGTTCCACCAGATTGAGCGTCGGCGGCACGATCTGATCGCGCATCGCCAGCAGGCAGAAGATAGCTTCGACACTGCCCGCCGCGCCCAGAAGATGGCCGATCGACGATTTGGTCGATGACATGGTGGCCGCAATATCGCCATCCCCCATCAGGCGGCGGATGGCACGCAGTTCGATCTCATCGCCGCGCGGCGTCGACGTGCCGTGCGCGTTGATGTAGTCGATCTCTCCGGCGTCAATGCCGGCACGCTTCACCGCAGCCTGCATGCACCGGAACGCACCGGACCCGTCCTCGGACGGCGCGGTGATGTGATAGGCATCCCCGGACATGCCGTATCCCACGACTTCGCCGTAGATGCGGGCGCCGCGCGCCTTCGCATGTTCGTATTCTTCCAGAACGACGATGCCCGCGCCCTCGCCCATGACGAAGCCGTCGCGGCCCTTGTCCCAGGGGCGGCTCGCCTGCTCGGGATTGTCCTTGTAGCCGGTCGACAGCGCCTTGGCCGCGGCAAACCCGGCAAAGCCGAGGCGGCCCATCGCGGCTTCGGCACCCCCGGCCACCATGACGTCGGCGTCGTCCAGCGCGATGATCCGGGCGGCGTCGCCGATGGCGTGCGCGCCGGTCGAGCAGGCCGTGACGACGGCATGGTTCGGCCCCTTGAAGCCGTTCTCGATCGAGATGTGGCCCGAGAGCAGATTGATCAGCCGTCCGGGAATGAAGAACGGAGACAGCCGGCGCGGTCCCCGGCTTTCCAGCGTCAGCGCGCCCTCGGCAATGCCGGAAAGCCCGCCGATACCGGACCCGACCAGCACGCCGGTCCGGAACTGCTTCTCTTCGGTATCGGCCGCATACCCGGAATCGGCGAGGGCCTGCTTGGCCGCCGCCAGCCCGTAGACGATGAACTGGTCGATGCGCCGCTGTTCCTTGGGTTCCACCCAGTCGTCCGCGTCGAAGCCGTCAGGCCGGTCATCGGACTTGGGCTTGACCTCGCAGCCATAGTTCGTCGCCAGATCCTCTGTCTCGAACTTGGCAATGGTGGCGGCCCCGGACTCGCCCTTCAGCAGGCGAGACCAGGTCTCATCCACACCACAGGCCAGAGGCGTAACCGCCCCGAGCCCGGTCACTACGACGCGACGCATTTCCAATTCAGTCCGCTCCGGTCAATCAGGAATTGGCCGAAATGTAGTCGATCGCATCCTTGACGGTCTGGATCTTCTCGGCGGCGTCATCGGGGATTTCGATCCCGAATTCTTCCTCGAACGCCATGACCAGTTCGACCGTGTCCAGGCTGTCAGCGCCCAGATCGTCGATGAAATGGGCCTGTTCCTTCACCTTGTCTTCCTCGACGCCCAGATGTTCGACGACAATCTTCTTCACGCGATCTGCAGTGTCACTCATGTTCCGTTCCCTTCGGTTCAAGTTGGTATTCGACAGGTCTCACCCTGCTGCGCACTCGGACACCGGCACGCCGATGTCCGCAAATCTGTGTCCGTCCGAGCCCCGGGAATCGGTCCCCGACCGCGAAATCCGGCGGTGATTAACACACTTTCCAGAACAGGGAAAGTACGCGGGAACCGCGGATTTTTCCGGGCCTGACCGCATCATATCATCGCCATGCCACCGTTGATGTGCAGCGTCTGGCCGGTCACATAGGAGGCCTCGTCCGATGCCAGATACAGCACGCCCGCGGCGATGTCGGTACCTTCGCCCATCCGGCCCGCGGGGATGGATTCATTCAGTTTCGCCTTCTGATCGTCCGGCAGTCCGTCGGTCATCGCGGTGGCGATGAACCCCGGAGCCAGGCAGTTGACAGTGATGCCGCGGCTCGCCACCTCGCTGGCCAGCGATTTCGTCCAGCCGACGGTTCCCGCCTTGGCGGCGGCATAGTTGGCCTGTCCCGGATTGCCGGTCGTGCCGACAATCGACGTGATGGAGATGATGCGGCCATGGCGGCGCTTCATCATGCCGCGCAGCAGGGCCTTGGCCAGCTGGAACCCGGCGTTGAGATTGACCGAGATCACGGCGTCCCAGTCCTCCTCCTTCAGGCGCATCGCCAGATTGTCCCGCGTGATGCCCGCATTGTTGACCAGGATATCGACCTGCCCCATCGCCGCCTCGGCCGCTTTCGCAAGCTCCGCGGGCGCACCTGCTTCACCCAGGTTGGCCGGCAGGACATGCGTGCGCTCGCCCAGCGCGTCCGCAACTTCCTGCAGCACGGCCTCGCGCGTACCGTGCAGTCCGACGGTCGCGCCCGCCCCGTGCAGCATCTCGGCAATGGCGCGGCCGATGCCACCCGAAGCGCCCGTCACCAGCGCCGTCTTGCCTGTCAGATCGAACATCGCGAACCTCGTCTTCCTGTGTGGGTCATGGGCCTAGAGCGCGCCCAGCAGCGCTTCGATATCCTCAGGCGTGTTGACCGCCGTCGCCTGGACATCGCGATCGATCCTGCGGGTCATGGTGGCCAGCACCTTGCCCGCGCCGATCTCGTTCAGCGTGTCGATACCGTTTTCCTTCATGAAGAGTACCGATTCACGCCAGCGCACCATCGCGGTCACCTGCATCACCAGCAATTCCCGGATACGGTCGGGATCGGACACTGCACCGGCGGTCACATTGGCAACCAGCGGCACGACGGGCGGGACGATCGTCACGTTCGCCAGCGCCTCCCGCATCTCGTCTGCGGCAGGCTGCATCATGGCGCAATGGAAGGGCGCCGACACATTCAGCCGCATCGCCTTCTTGGATCCCCGCTCCTTCGCGATCTCCACCGCACGGTCGATGGCCGCCGATGCGCCGGAAATCACCACCTGTCCGGTCGCATTGTCGTTCGCCGCTGCGCAAACATCCCCCTGTGCAGCCTCCTCGGCGACCGCGGCGGCATCTTCCAGACTCAGCCCCAGCAGGGCAGCCATCGCACCTTCGCCGACCGGCACCGCGCGCTGCATGGCCCGACCGCGCAGTTTCAGCAGCTTCGCCGTATCGGCCAGCGCGATCGATCCGGCGGCGGCGAGCGCGGAATATTCGCCCAGCGAATGGCCGGCGACAAACCTGACCGATCGGGCGAGGTCGAGATCGCCTTCGGTCTGCAGCACCCGCATGATGGCCATGGAAACCGCCATCAGGGCCGGCTGCGCATTCTCGGTGAGGACCAGATCGGCTTCGGGTCCCTGCTGCATCAGATGAAACAGCTTCTGACCCAGCGCATCGTCGACTTCCTCGAAGACCTCACGCGCGGGCGCGAACGCCTCGGCCAGGGCACCCCCCATGCCGATCGCCTGTGAACCCTGCCCCGGAAATACGAAGGCTCTCGCCATGTTCCACCCCGTTGTCGCTGCACTCACGCGCCCGATCTTGCCGCCGGGCCTGATTTCATCTGCCTGTCACATAAGACGCCCACCGTGAATCACGCAACCTCTATTCGCGGAACGCTTGACACTCCGACCCGGGCGGACCTATATCCCGCGCCATCCGACAGGTGGGGCGATTAGCTCAGTTGGTAGAGCACAGTGTTCACATCGCTGGGGTCACTGGTTCGAATCCAGTATCGCCCACCAACCTCCTCAAAGGCCTGGACCAGGGCATACACAGTTCCCGCCGGGACATGTGTACCGCCTTGCGTGCGATGTTGTCGTGATGCGCATACTCGATCGGCCAGCGCCTGCGCGAACCCGACTATCCCGGCGATCTCGCGGAACTGCCCTTGAGGACGCGCCCTGAGGGCAGGCCTTCATCACCGATGAAAACCGGCCTTAAGCTTCTATAATACAAGAATTTATTTTATCTTTATTTCATAGTGAAGCTTCTTATTCAGCATATTGAATAATTGTAAAGTCAAATATCAGATACTATGTAACATCTATCAGCATATTTCTGCCTGATTTACCCCGAAAGGGTCATCATGTCTTTCAAGAGTTTTTCAACGTCCCACGGTCCTGCGAGCCAAGACAAGGAAGAAGAAAAGAAAAAGGCCAACCCGTCAGCCGACGCACCCACTGCAAAATCCGATTCGAAACAGGACAAGCCCAAGTCGTAGAAACCGGGACAGTGTTCGTCGGGCGGGACTGCCACAACAAGGTGCTGCTCCCCGTCGTCGTCCGGGACCCCGGAGGCGTTTGACCTCCGGGGTGACCAGATTCCTGAGCGAGAGGAAAAAGATGGGCGAACAGGAGAATCTCCGACAGAGCGCAAGACCCTTTCAATCACCCGTATTGCGCAAGGGTCTGGCGCAGATGGCCACCTCGTTCGGCGGCTTCTTCGCCACCTGTGCTGCCATGTATGTCCTCAGCGGAGTGTCCTACTGGCTCGTGCTGATGCTCGCGCCACTGGCGGCTGGCTTTCTGGTTCGAATCTTCATCATTCAGCACGACTGCGGCCATGCGTCGTTCTTTGAGGGGCGGCGTGCGAATGCCATTCTCGGGTTCGCCTGCAGCCTGCTGACGCTGACGCCCTATGCCTCCTGGCGTCGCCAGCACGCCGGTCACCATGGAATCTGGAACGATCTCGACCGCCGTCAGAGCGGTGCCGATATCTACTCGTCCTGTCTGACTGTCGCCGAGTATCGCGCATTGAGCCGATGGAGACGCTGCTGGTATCGCACGACCCGGCACCCGGTCGTGTTCAACGTCCTGCTGCCGCCGCTGGTCTTTGTGGGCCTGTTCAGGGTTCCCTTTGACACACCGCCATCCTGGCGGCAGGAGCGGCGCGCTGTTCACATCACCAATGTCGCACTGATCGCCATGTTCGGCGGGCTGGGGCTGCTGCTCGGTTTCGGCGAAGTCGCAACGGTCCAGCTCCCGGTCACGGTGTCGGCTTCGATCATCGGGGCATGGCTGTTCTCGGTGCAGCATCGTGGAGAGACCACCATCTGGGCGCGCCGGAACGACTGGGATGCCGTGACGGCCTCGCTGCGGAGTTCGACCTACCTGCGCCTGCCCCGAGTCCTGCAATGGTTCACCGGCAATATCGGTTACCATCATGTGCATCACCTGAATCCCCGTATTCCGAACTACAGGCTTCAGGAATGCCATCAGGCGCTGCCGGCCCTCCGCGCGGTACCGACCCTGTCCTTTCTGGATGGGCTGCGCGCCGTGCGCCTGATGCTCTGGGATGAGGAACGCAACCGGATGGTCTCCATTCGCGAAGCCGGACGTCGCGGAACCCGGTGATGAGGCCGGTTCTCTGAATCGCCGCCGGAAGTCAGGGCAGACAGGCAGAGGACACCTGCCAGCGACAATCCGGTCTTGATTCCGCTCCATACCGCTCCTGGATCCCGGGCTTCATATCCGCCGATGTCGCCGAAAAAACCGCCGTTCTTTCGCGCGACGAAAGGTCCGACGCGTCGCATGCGTACAGGATCGGGCATCTGCCATACATCGACGGCAGACATGTTCATACTATGATGGATATCGAGCCCGCAAAGCGGGCGCAGGGGGAGAACGGGTACCGCCATGCCGGACGACATCACGCACCGTATCGAGGACACGCGCTTTCTGACGGGGCGCGGCCAGTACACCGCCGATCACAATCACGCGGGACAGTTGCACGCCACTTTCGTGCGGTCTCCGCATGCCCATGCGGACATTCTGGGGATCGACGTGACCGCCGCTGAAACGGCGCCTGGCGTAAGGGGCGTCTGGACAGGCCGGGATATGGTCGAAGCAGGACTTGGCACGCTGCCCTGCGGGTCGCAGTTCGAGGCCGTCACGCCCCTGATCGTGCCGCCGCGCCACATCCTGGCGCAGCACCGCGTACGGCATGTGGGCGAGCCGGTGGCGTTCGTGGTCGCCGAAACGGCGGCGGCCGCCGCCGAGGCTGCGGAACGCGTCGAGGTCGACTACGGCATGCTGCCCGCCACGGTCGATGCGGTGGCGGCGCTTGAAGCCGATGCCAGCGAAATCTGGGCAGAAGCCCCGGGCAACCTCGCCTTCACCTTCCGGAAGGGCGATCGAGACGGTACGGCGGGCGCACTCGACGCCGCCGCGCATGTGGTGGAACTTTCCATGCTGAACAACCGCATCAGCGCCATGCCGATGGAACCCCGCGCGGCCATCGCCAGTGTGGATTCCGGGACGGGCAGGCTGCTTCTGGAACTGACCGGCCAGGGCGTGCACGGCATCCGCAGGACGCTGGCTTCGGTGCTCAACCTGTCGGAGGCCGATCTGGACGTGTTCGCCGAAGATGTGGGCGGCGGCTTCGGCCTGAAGAACTTCACCTATCCGGAATGGGCCCTGATGGTATGGGCGACACGAAAGCTCGGCCGTTCCATCAAGTGGGTGTCGAACCCGAACGAGGACCTTCAGGGCACGGTTCACGGTCGTGCCATGCATTGCTCGGGCCGCCTGGGACTGGATCGGAACGGGCGTTTTCTGGCGCTGGAAGTCGATATCGTCGCCGATCTGGGTGCCTATGCCTCGCCCGCCGGGCCGAACGCGTCGACCAATGCCGCCTCGACGGCCATGGGCGGCATCTACGACATTCCGCAGATCTTCATGGAAAGCCGGGGTGCCTTCACCAACAAGGTGCCGGTGGACGCCTATCGCGGTGCCGGGAAACCGGAAGCCAACTACATCGTCGAACGGCTGATCGACGCGGCGGCACGTCGATGCGGCTTTGATCCCGTGGACCTGCGGCGCATCAATACGGTGAGCAGCTTTCCCCATCGCAAGGCGCTGGGCGCAGTCCTCGACAGCGGCAACTACCGCACCAACATCGACACGGCGGAGCAGCTGGCCGACCGGCCCGGCCTGGAAGACCGCCGCGCCGCCTCGAAGGCAAGGGGAAAGCTGCGCGGACTGGGGGTCTCATGCTTCCTGGAAAGCGCCCGGGGCGCGCCTCAGGAAGAGGTGCAGATCCGGTTCGCCGAGGACGGCCGCATCGAACTGATCACCGGCACGGAATCCAACGGACAGGGGCACGAAACCGCCTTTCCGCAGATGGCGGCGAAGCGGCTGGGATTGCCCTTCGAGCGTTTCATCTACCGCCAGGCGGATACCCGCATCACGCGGACGGGCTTCGGTCACGGCGGTGCCCGCTCGATGCATATGGGCGCGGGCACGCTGGCGCTGGCGATCGACGAGATGCTGGACACGGCGCGGGGCGTGGCGGCGCGGCTGCTGCAGGCGGAACCTGCCGATGTTTCGTACGACGCCGGCCGGTTCACGGCGGGCATGGACGCCGCCGTCAGCCTGGAAGAGGTGGCGAAGGCGGCCCGGCAGCCCGAGTTTGCCTGCGATGGCGCAACCGACGGTCTGGACACGACCGTCTTCCGCGAGAACGCGCCGTTCACATTCCCGGGCGGCTGTCACATGGCCGAGGTCGAGATCGATCCCGATACGGGGATGCTGGAAATCGTCCGCTATGTCGCTGTCGATGACTACGGGCATCTGGTGAATCCCGTCCTGGCCGAAGGTCAGGTGCATGGCGGACTGGCGCAGGGGCTGGGGCAGGCGCTGGGCGAGAACATCGCCTACGATCCGGACTCCGGACAGCTGCTTTCCGGCTCGCTGATGGACTACTGGCTGCCCCGGGCTTCGGACCTGCCGGCCTTCGAGGTCGTGCTGGACGGCCAGCCCACCGCGGCAAACCCGCTGGGCGTGAAGGGCTGCGGTCAGGCGGGCTGCATCTCGGCCCCGCCAACCGTGATCAATGCCATCCTGGATGCCCTGGCCCCGCTGGGCGTCGATCATCTGGAGATGCCGGCAACATCCGAAGCCATCTGGCGCGTGATCGCTGATGCGAAAGCGGCGACGGCGGACTGAGCCACCGGGCGGCCACTGGGCGGCCACTGGGCGCTTCACCCTCGGGTGAGCGTCAGGCCGAACAGGGTTGCGTCGTCGAAAGCGTCCGCGGAATCGATCTCGATCCTCATGACCGGCGCAGCTTCATTGTGGGGCTCCGACGATTCAAGCCTGAGCGCCACGGACCCCGGACGCAGCACGAAGCCCGCCGCGTCCCGGGCAAGCGCGGTATTCCAGGCCTTGCCGATCGCTGCGGCTGTCGCAGCGGCATCGGGCCGGCGCATGCGGATGCCGGTGATCCGCCGCGCACCGTTGGCGTGGGTCGTCAGATCGGGCCGGACATACAGCTCGCGCGTGTGATACTGGCAGAGGTTCCAGTAGGGATCGTGGTGTTCGGGCTCGGGGATGCAGACACCGAAGGCCGGATGCACGATGTCGTCATCCGCCAGCCGCCACTCGCGACGCACCTGAAAGGGATCGATGCAGGTCACGCCCCGTCCGCGCAGGTTCTCGGCTGCCGCATCGACATCATCGGTCGCCAGCACCAGGGACACAGGACCTTCCCGTTCCCCCAGGATGGCCTTCATGAAGGGCGGGACCGTATCCGGTTTCTCGATCGCCATCAGTTCGATGAAGTTCGCGCAGCGGTCGTTGTCGGGCTGGAACAGGACGCACCGGTTCGACAGGCCCAGCGCCGTCAGGTCGCTTTTCGGGGTGACGTGAAATCCGAGCGCCTCGAAACGCCGGCCCGCAGCTTCGGAATCATGCACATGCACCATGACATGGTCGATATCGAGAATATCCCCGGTCATGCGATCACGGCTTCCCCTGAGGCGGTGTCATGTGATGGAGGCCCGGCCTAGCTGGCCGAACCTTCTGCGGTCTGGGACTGCTGGTAGTTGGCGATGCCGACCTTCTCGATCAGGCCGAGCTGGGTTTCCAGCCAGTCGATGTGCTCTTCCTCGGACTCCAGAATGCTCTCGAACAGCTCGCGCGAGACGTAGTCGCCGGCGGCTTCGGCGGCGGCGATCGCTTCCTTCAGATCGGGATGCGCCTGCATCTCCATCGCCAGATCGCACTCCAGAATCTCCTTCGTGTCCTGGCCGATGCGCAGCTTGCCCAGGTCCTGCAGGTTCGGCAGCCCCTCCAGAAACAGGATGCGCTCGATCAGCTGATCGGCATGTTTCATCTCGTCGATGGATTCGTGATATTCGTGCTCGCTCAGCCGCTTTAGCCCCCAGTCCTTCAGCATCCGGCTGTGCAGGAAGTACTGGTTGATGGCGGTCAGCTCATTGAACAGGATCCTGTTCAGATGCGCGATGATATCCGGATTGCCCTTCATGCGACACACGCTCCCTTTTATCTGACATCCGGCATGATCCACGTCGACCAGGCCGGGCCGGACCTCCTCTAGCCGATTTCGGGCCCGCGACAGAAGGCACAATCTGTCGAGCTGCGAGAAAACGCATCAGTTGCAGCGTGGCGAACACGCCTATTCCGCGGCCACCGACATGGCACCGGGATCTCCGTTCACGCGCGCGTCCATCATGTCGACGATGGTGGGAATACAGCGGCCGCAGCGGACCTGGCAGCCCAGATGCGGGTGCACTTCGCTGGCGTCCCTGACCCCGCCATCGATCGATGCGGCGACCTGATCATCCGACAGCGCATTGCAGATGCATACATACATGGACCCGTTCCTCCACAACCCATTCTCATGAGAATGCGAATGAGTGTCAATTGCTATAATTGACATATGGGGAGCGCTTTCGAAAGTGCAATTGCGAGTCGTTATCAAACTTGCGGACAGGGACAATTCCATGCCCGGCAGGGTCATTTTTCCTCGTCGTCCGTCTCGCCGTTGATCGGCACCTGCAGCCAGCCGCCGACAACAAGGATGATGCCGATCGCGACGAAACCGAAGAGGGCGAAGAGATAGAGGCCGAACCCGAGCGCCAGGCCGATTCCGCCGCAGGCCCAGATGCTGGCCCCGGTTGCGGCACCGATGACCTGCTTGCCCTTCCCGTGCAGGATCGCGCCCGCCCCCAGGAAGCCAATGCCGGTCAGGACGCCCGAGATGATCTTCGCAAGGTCCAGACCCGTCCCGTCTCTCGCACTCGCCTGTGCCGCGGAAAGCTCCACGCCGACCATGGCCATCAGGCACGTCGTGGTGGAGACGATCATGAACGCGCGGAAGCCGACGGGCTTGTTCTTCGTATCCCGGTCGAGACCGAGCATCAGCCCGAAAAGCATGGCCAGCACCAGCCGCAGGATCGCTTCCTCCCAGGGCACGACGTTCAGGTTCAGAAATGCCTCAAGCTGTGCCATGCCGCTCCCTTCGTCTTCGGTTGCCCTATCCATACCTGACGATAGCATCCGATCGAAGTGCGGATGTGTGTGAGAACCGGTTTCCCGCGAGGGTCGGCAAGAGCTCCTCACTCCTAGGTCGGGAGTCTGGATCCTGGGCCATGGCGGTCATCGTCTTCGAGGGCGGCTTTCTCAAGCGGTGGAGTCCGTCGACAGCCACGCCGTGATCTTGTGCCGGGCACGCGAGGTGCGCGACTTGATGGTTCCGACCTCGACCTGCAGGGCCTCGGCGGCTTCCTCGTAACTCAGCCCCTCGACGCCGACCATATAGAGCGTCACCCGCTCCTGTTCCGGCAGCCTGGCAAAAGCGCGGGCGAAATCCCGCATCTCGCAGTGTGCAGCCTGATCCCCCTTGGTCGGCACGAGGTGTTCGAGGTCCGCGATATCGCTGTGCGGGCCGCGTCTGGACGACCGCCTGAGATCGGAGCGGAACCGGTTCTGCAGGATGGTGAACAGCCAGGCGTCCTGGTTGGTGCCGTCCTGAAACTGATGATGTTTCAGCAGCGCCTTTTCCATGGTGTCCTGCACCAGATCGTCCGCCGTTGCCGACGACCGCGTCAGACTGCGCGCGAAACGCCGCAATTTCGGCATCGCCCGTTCAAGCCCCTCCACGAACGCCCTGTCGGGGCACGGGTGGCGTGCTTCTCCGGAACCTTCCACAGAGATCAAATTCCCGGTGGCCTGTGCTCCTTGCGACAGGTCACCGTCGATGCCCTCTGAGCGCCGTTTGGCTCGATTGTCCGTGACCGTATGAAGCGCGCCGGACGCTTGCTGCGCCGCTGCACCCTCGCAGAAATCGGACAGAGACTGTGAGCCTTCACCAAAAAGAAAAGACATTGCCACTCCCCGCACTTGTCTGGTCATTGAAATATCGCTCAAGCAATATTCCTGACCTGATCGCGTTTATTGTCGTTAAAGCCTGAGCTCACACCATCACATAGGTTAATGGCTACCCAGCGCTAAATCGGGGGATGGAAACTGCGGGAAAAATTCAAAAAAAGAAGTTCAGTCGCGTCCGCACAAACCCGCCGTTATTTGACTGTTTGAAAAGAAAGGGAAGTCAAACCTGCATTTTCTGCAGGGCTGCCCCGACAAAAAAGACAACCCTCGGACGCAGGTCCGAGGGCTGTCTGGCAGTCAGGGGTCGTCGGGCCGCCAGAATGGCTGACTGCGGCCTCGCCGTTCGGCACTAGGGCGAAAACAGTCTGAATGGAACCATTCAGACTGTTTTCAAGAATGGCAACTACCTGTGCGAGTTGCGTTATT
>NZ_JBLXDV010000010.1:0-164336 GCF_048263705.1 Minwuia sp.
CAGCATCACGCCAAAGGAGTGCGCCAACTACATCACCAATGCAGGATACGCTTCAATCTAATATTGGAACGCTCTAGGGCGGAAACGGTCTGAACGGAACCACTCAGACCGCTTTCAAGAATGGCAACGACCTGTGCAAGTTGCGTTATTTCAGTTTCCTGGTGATTCCGTGAAACTGAAAAATGCCTGGAACGTTCGGGCGTACAGGGTGTCACCTTCGCCACTGTGAAGGGAAACCGGCGGCTCGGCGAACACCGTGGTTCGGCACGGCCCCCGGACAAGCCGGGGGCGATGTTGCAGGCGGCTGTCGTTCAGCGAAAGGATCGCGGTCCGATCACTTTGTCAGGGCGAGGCGCTTCTTCTCGGCCTTGTTGCGCTGTTCGGCGGCGGCGTTCTTCATCGCTTTCTGCAGCTTCTCGAAGGCGCGGACCTCGATCTGGCGGACACGCTCGCGGCTGACGCCGTATTCCTGGCTCAGTTCCTCCAGCGTGGAAGGATTGTCCTTCAGGCGGCGCTCGGTCAGGATGTGCTGCTCGCGTTCGTTCAGCACGCTCATGGCGCTTTCCAGCATCGCCCGGCGCTGCTGCAGTTCCTCGGACTCGCCCAGGGTGTCTTCCTGGGTTTCCGATTCATCGGTCAGCCAGTCCATCCACTCCTCGTCGCCATCCATGCGCAGGGGCGCGTTCAGCGAATGGTCCGGAGCGGCCAGACGGCGGTTCATGTCGATGACTTCCTGCTCGGACACCTGCAGCTTGTCGGCGATGGTGGTGACCGTGTCCGGATGCAGGTCGCCTTCCTCGATGGCCTGCAACTGGCCCTTCAGCTTGCGCAGGTTGAAGAACAGCTTCTTCTGCGCTGCCGTGGTTCCCATCTTCACCAGCGACCACGACCGCAGGATGTACTCCTGGATCGAGGCGCGAATCCACCACATGGCGTAGGTCGCCAGGCGGAAGCCCTTTTCGGGGTCGAAGCGCTTCACGGCCTGCATCATGCCGACATTGCCTTCGGAGATCAGTTCCTGCACGGGCAGGCCGTAGCCGCGATAGCCCATGGCGATCTTGGCGACCAGCCGCAGGTGCGAGGTGACCATCCTGTGGGCCGCGTCCAGATCGCCATGATCGGCGAAGCGCTTGCCCAGCATGTATTCCTCTTCCGGTTCCAGCATGGGGAACTTGCGGATTTCGTCCATATACTGGCTCAGGCTGCCGTCCGAGGACAGCGCAGGGATTGTATTGCGTCCAGCCATTGTTATTTCCCTCCTCAAGGTTCGTTACCCACATAACGACACAGCCCAATCTGGGTTCCCAATATGGCCCAAACAAGGCGTTCTCAGGTTACGGCGTGTAACAGCGTCCGGATCAGTTCTGACAGGTCTTCCGGCATCTCCGCCTCGAACTTCAGGGTCTCGCCGGTCACCGGATGCACGAAGCCCAGAACGGCCGCATGCAGGGCCTGCCGGGGAAACGCCCGGGCCGCGGCGCGCCCTTCCGGCGTCATGCCGGGCAGCGATCCTGCGCGAAGCCGCCCGTAGAGCGGATCGCCGATTACCGGGTGCCCCAGATGCGCCAGATGCACGCGGATCTGATGGGTGCGGCCGGTCTCCAGCGTGCAACGCAGCAGGGCCGCGGCCTCTCCCAGCCGCTCCTTGATGCGATAGTGGGTGATCGCGTGCTTGCCGCCGTGGTCGCGCACGGCCATGCGCTTCCGGTTCTTCGGGTCCCGGCCCACGGCGGCCTCGATGGTGGCGCGGGGGCGATAGGGCACGCCGCGCACCAGCGCCAGATACATCCGCTCGATATCATGGGTGCTGAACAGGTCCGACAGACCGTGATGGGCGGCGTCGGTCTTGGCGGCGACCATCACGCCGGAGGTGTCCTTGTCCAGCCGGTGTACGATACCGGGACGCTTCACGCCGCCGATCCCGGACAGGCTGTCCCCGCAATGGCCGATCAGGGCGTTGACCAGCGTGCCGTCCGGGTTGCCGGCCGCGGGGTGGACGACCATGCCCGCCGGCTTGTTGACCACGATCAGGTGCGCGTCCTCGAACAGGACGTCCAGCGGGATGTCCTGCCCGGCGGGCTCGGCGTTCTCGGCGGGGTCGAGCATGATGCGCCAGACCTCGCCCGGTTTGACCCGGTAGGAGGGCTCGGTTATCGTCCGCTCCGCTGTCTGCACATTGCCCTTGTCGATCAGGGCCTTGAGCCGAGAGCGCGACAGATCGGACCCGTCGAGGGCCTGGCTGAGGAAACGGTCGAGCCGTTCCCCCTCCGCCTCGTCGGGCACAATGGCCTCCAGCGTTTCGGAATCATTCATGGCAGATGACGAAGAACAGCCCAATTTCCGCGTACTCAAGATCGTGGTCGTGGTGCTTGGTATAGCCATTCTGGCGATGACCGGCATCATTATCTACAAGGGCGTCGAGATGTTCAGCGGCGGCGCGGGCGAAACCGATGCGCCAGCCGGTGCCGCGGGACCGGATATCTCGGGCTCGGATCCTTGGACCTATTCCATCGATTATCCGCTCCAGGGCCGCATTCAGGACTCCCAGCTCGACGGCAATGTCCTGATGGTGCGGGCCCTGTCGTCGGGCGAAGGGGTGGTCATCTATCTGATCGACGTGCGCAACGGCAGCCTCATCGGCCAGGTGTTCGAAGGCAAATGACCGCAACCGTCCATCTGCCGATCGATCTTGCCGGCCGGATATTTCAGGTGCTCGGCGCGGCCCTGCCGAACGAGGGCTGCGGCCTGCTGATCGGCACCCGTGACGGCGCGCGCGTGACCATCGCGGATGTCATCGAAAGCCCGAACCTGTCGGTGAATGCGCCGAAGGCCTTCGAGATCGATCCCGGTCTGCGGCTTCGAACCCAGAGGGCGGCGCGGGCCGAGGGTCTGGAGATCGTCGGCCACTTCCACAGCCATCCGTTCGGACAGCCCGTGCCGTCCGACTGCGACCGCGCCGAGGCGCATGAACCGGACCTGGTCTGGCTGATCATGGGCCTGCGCTGGGGCGGTCCGGAAGGGCTGGCCGCCTGGCGGCTGGCGCCTGAAAGCGCGCCGGAGCGGCTGGATCTGGAAATAGTGGATTAGCCCGGCAGGGTGTCCCGGGCCTGACCCGGGACACCCTGCCGGTGCATCGAAACGAGAGACATGGGGCAGGCCGTTGTCTACATCCTGACCAACTTCAAGGGCGGTGCTCTCTACACCGGCGTCTCGACGCGGATCCGTCAGAGGTTCGCCCAGCATCAGGCCGGCGTTGGCGGGAGCTTTACCAAAAGCACCGCATCAAACGCCTTGTCTATTTCGAACTGTTCGAAGGCCAGCACCCGGATTGGAATGATGTATCGGGAAACCTGCCATATGATTGATGCGGGTTGCCGCCATCGCTGTATTTGTTAGTCGGTCGGTGTGATCGAAGCTCAGGAATGGGTCCCGCATCGGGTGCGGGACTGCTCTGGAAGGGGAAAGACATGCATTTCGCATCCGACAACATCGCCGGCGTGCATCCGAAGATCATGGACGCGATCATTGCGGCCAATGACGGTGTGGCGAAATCCTATGGCGAGGATGACATCACGGGCGCGCTGGAGGCGAAGCTGGCGGACCTGTTCGAGACCGATCTGGCGGTGTTCCCGATCGCCACGGGATCGGCGGCGAACTGTCTCGCGCTGTCGGCCGTCGCGCCACCCTGGGGGGCGATCTATTGCCACGAACATGCCCACATCTTCGACGACGAATGCTGCGGGCCGGAGTTCTATACCGGCGGCGCGAAGCTCTACACGGTCGAGGCGGAGTCCGGACGGCTGACGGCCGATGGCCTGCGCCAGGGGCTGGACAGGTTCGTCGTGGGCTTCGATCACAATCCGCAGCCCGCTGCGGTCTCGCTGACCCAGTGCACCGAATATGGCGCTGTCTACGATCTCGACCGGATCGCGGCCCTGTCGGAACTGGCGCACGCCCGCAACTGTCAGGTCCACATGGACGGTGCACGTTTTGCCAATGCGGTGGCGAGACTGGACTGTTCACCCGCCGAGATGACCTGGAAGGCCGGTGTGGACGTCCTGTCCTTCGGCGCGACCAAGAACGGGGCCATGGCCGCCGAGGCCGTGATCTTCTTCGACCCCGAGAAGGCGCGCGATTTCATCTTCCGGCGGAAGCGGGCGGGCCATCTGTTTTCCAAGATGCGGTACCTTTCGGCGCAACTGCTGGCCTATGTCACCGACGATCTGTGGCTGGAGAACGCGCGCCATGCCAACCGCACGGCGCAGCGGCTGCACGATGGCCTGTCACGGATCAACAGCGTGTCCTTCGCGCATCCGGTCGAGGCGAACGAACTGTTCGTCTGCCTGCCCGATGGGGCGGCGGGGCGCCTGCGCGCGGACGGTGCGAGCTTCTATGACATGGACGCCGTCGGACGGAATGCCGTGCGACTGGTGACCTCCTTCGCCACCACCGACGCCGAAGTGGACCGCTTTATCAACATCTGCGGCGGCTGATCGGCCCTATTCGATCAGGAACAGCGACAGTTCCGGGATCCAGGTCACGCAGATCAGGACGAACAGCATCAGCACGATGAACGGCAGCACCGACCGGCAGATCAGCAGGAAGTCCTCCTTGAAGGCGGTCATCGCGACGATCAGGTTCAGCCCGATCGGCGGCGTGATGTAGCCGATCTCCAGGTTCACGACCATGATGATGCCGAAGTGGATCGGGTGGATGCCGTAGGCCTGTGCGATGGGCATCAGGATCGGCGCCAGGATCAGGATCGCGGCACCGATGTCGACCAGGCAGCCCACGATCAGCAGGAAGATGTTCAGGATCACCAGGAAGGTGAACTGGTCGTCGACCAGCGTCGTCATCCAGGCCGCCATCTCCTGCGGAATCCGCTCGGCGGTCAGCAGCAGGTTGATCGACAGTGCGATGGCGACGATGGGCAGCAGCGTGCCCAGCAGGCGCGAGGTCTCGACGGCGATGCTGTAGAAATCCTTCGGCTTCAGTTCACGGTGGATCAGGATCTCCACCAGCAGCGCATAGCCGACGGCAACGGCGGCGGCCTCGGTCGCGGAGAAGAAGCCGGTGTAGATGCCGCCCAGCAGAATGACCGGCGTCATCAGCGCGAAGATGCCTTTCTTCAGCGCGCCGCCCAGTTGCGGCACGCTGAAGGCGACGGCGGGAATGCCGCGGTTCGACCAGAGCGAATAGGCCGTCAGCACGACGGTCAGCAGGATGCCGGGGATGATGCCGGCGAGGAAGAGATCGACGATCGATTTCTCGGTGACGATGCCATAGAGGATCAGCGGGATCGACGGCGGGATGACGATGCCCAGCGTACCGGCGGATGCCAGCGCGCCGAGGGCGAACTTCTTGGGATAGCCCTGCTGGATCAGGGCGGGATACATGATCGAACCGACGGCCAGCAGCGTGACCGGGGACGACCCGGACAGCGCCGCGAACACTGCGCAGGACATGATCGTGCAGACCGCCAGCCCGCCCGGCAGCCACTGCGTCAGCGCGCGCATGATGTTGATCAGGCGTTCGGCGATGGAGCCGCGCGTCATGATGTTGCCTGCCAGGACGAACATCGGGATCGCGAGCAGGACGCCGCGGTCCACGCTGGTCCACAGGTCCTCGATCAGATAGGTCAGTTCGCCGTCGCCGAACACGTAGTGCACGTAGAAGCCGGACGCGAACAGGATGAGGATGACGCTCTGGCGGAGCGAGAGCAGCAGCAGCACGAGGCCGATGAGGAGGAGGACTTCCATGGCCTATGCGGTTTCCGTGATATCGGGCATCGGTTTCAGATCCGGTCTGGCCGCGAAGATGATGTGCCGGACCGCCGATGAGAAGAACGAGTAGACGATGACCGCCTGGAACGGCCAGAGTTTCCAGCGGATCACCGAGGCGGTGTCGCCGGTGGCATAGGTCTGAGAGACGAAATCCAGCCCGACGATGCCGAGGATGATGAACAGGATCGCCGAGATCACATCGCCGATCCGGTCAAGCTCGCGCGCCCAGCGTGCGGGCCACCAGCCGTCCGCGAACTGCGGTCTCAGATGGCTGTTGGCCGCTGTCGCCAGGCAGAGCCCGAGGAAGCCCGCGTAGATGGCGGCGAACACCGCCATCCGTTGCGATCCCCAGATGGTTGTCGAGAATATCTCCCGGGCGATGATCTCGCCCAGCAGCAGGCTTGCCACGATCAGATAGGCAAGCGCTGCTACCAGACTTTCAGCCCGCAGAAGCCATTTCAGAAATGCAGCCATCCGGCGAGGCCCCCTCGGCCCGCTGACCAGGGATCAGGAACAGGCCGCCTTGGCCTTCTGGATCTGCTCCCAGATCTGCGGGGCGTCGCCGCCGATCTCCGCGATCAGCTTCTGTGCGGCCCGGTCACCGGCTTCGCGCCAGCGTGCCTTCTCGGCTTCGGGCAGTTCGTAGACCGGCGCACCGGCGGAGGCGACCTTGGCCAGCAGTCCGGCTTCGGCACCGCGGATGGCCGTGCGCAGATCGTTCACGCGGGCATCGATCACGCCCATCGCATTCTTCTGGCTGTCGTTCATCTTGTCCCAGACCTTCTTGGACACCGTGACCGTGCCGACGTCATGGGTGGCCTTGTGGACCAGCGTATGCGGTGCCAGCTTCGGCAGGCCGATGGCGATGCCATAGACGGTCGAGGTGGTGATGCCGTTGACCTGACCGGTCTTCAGGGCAGGCACCATGTCGACGACGCCCATCGGCACCGGATTCGCGCCGATCTCTTCATAGAACAGGCGCGATGCGGCTGTCGGCGGCACACGCAGTTTCACGCCCTTGATGTCTTCCAGCGTGTGAATCTTCTCCTTGGACGAGGTGTAGGAATGGCCGACCTCGACCCATGACAGCAGCACCAGACCCGAGTTCTCCATCTGGTCGGCGAAGATCGGGCCGATGTGGTTGTCGAACATGCAGTCGGACTGTTCCGGGCTGTCGAACAGGTAGGCTGAATTCAGCAACTCGAAGCTGGGCGCGACCAGCGAGGTCGCGACACCCGACTGGCCGGACATGTCGATGCGGCCGCGCACCGTCTGGCGCAGGGCCGTCTGTTCGTCGCCCAGCGCGGATGAGAAATAGGGGACGATCTTGACCGTCGCATCGGCTGCGGCGACATCGGCAATCGTGTCGTTCAGGAACTTGCCCCACGGCGTCGGTTCCGGCGCGGCAGTGGCGTATTTCAGTTCCATTTCCTGCGCATTGGCGGCACCGGCGACGCACAATGCGGCGGCGGCAAGGATCAGCTTGCGGATCATGTTTCTCTCCCTGTTGTCACACGCGCCGGTTTTTTTGGCGTCGCTTTGGATAGGGGTAATCTAAACGGCTACCCGCGCCCGTCGCAAAGGGTTTCGACACAATGTCGCACTTGACGTTGCGTTCGGCTGACATGCGGACGCGAACAGCCTACGCTTGATCCATCATCTCAGCTTCTGGAGGAAACAGAATGACAGCCACCATCGCCCGGCATCCCAGTGCCCGTCCCGACGGAATCAGTGCCGAGGAGTGGCAGGTGCGCCTCGATCTGGCCGCCTGCTATCGCCTGGTCCACATGTTCGGCATGGACGATCTGATCTACACCCATATCTCGGCCCGTGTGCCCGGACCGGACGAGCATTTCCTGATCAATCCGTTCGGGCTGCTGTACGAAGAGATCACGGCGTCGAACCTGATCAAGGTCGATATCGAGGGGAACATTCTCTCGGACAGCGAATATGGCATCAACCCGGCGGGCTATGTCATTCACAGCTGCATTCACCGCGAAAGGCCGTCGGCGGGCTGTGTGCTGCACACCCATACCGTGGCGGGGACCGGCGTGTCGGCTCAGGAGGAGGGGCTGCTGCCGCTGAGCCAGACCGCGATGCTGTTCACCGACAATATCGCCTTCCATGACTATGAAGGCATCGCCCTGCGCGAGGAAGAACAGGCGCGGCTGGTCGCCGACCTGGGCGACAAGAACGTCATGATCCTGCGCAATCACGGTCTGCTGACGGTTGGCGAGACCGTACAGGAAGCCTTCCTGCTGATGCATTACATGGAAACCGCCTGCAAGATGCAGATCGCGGCGCAGGCCGGCGGCAAGCTGGTGGTGCCGTCACGGGATGTCCAGACCTATGTCAGGGACGCTGCGCGCGGCGGTTTTGGTGCCGGCATGGGGCAGCGGGAATTCGAGGCGCTGATCCGCCGCCTGGACCGTCAGGACACGAGCTGGAGAGACTGACCGGAACGAGTCCGGCGGGATGCGTCAGTCGTCCGAGGGGATGGCTGACGCGCGCGCCACATCCTGCGAGCCGAGGTAGGGCATGGCCGCGATGGTCTTGTCCAGTTCGGCACGGTGGGCCTGGAAGGCCTTCAGGCTCGCGCCCGCCAGCTTGATGCCGGTCGGCAGCTTGATGGACCGCGGATTGACCTGCTTGCCGGACTTCAGCACCTCATAGTGCAGGTGCGGACCGGTCGAGCGACCGGACGTTCCGACATAGCCAATGATCTGTCCCTGCTTGACGACGCTGCCCTTCTTGAGCCCGCGGCGGAAAGCCTTCATGTGGGCATATGCCGTCTGGTAGGTGCCGTTGTGACGGATCCGGATATAGCGGCCATAACCGCCGTTCCAGCCGAGGCTGACGATGGTGCCGTCGCCGGCCGCCATGATCGGCGTGCCGCTGCGCGCGGCGAAATCCGTACCCTTGTGCATCTTGGTGTAGCCCAGGATCGGATGCTTGCGGCGTCCGAAGCCCGAGGAGATCCGGGCGCCGTCGATCGGCGTCTGCATCAGCGTCTTCTTGGCGCTCTGACCCTCGGCGTTGAAATAGCCGGGATGGGTCGTGCCCTTCGCGTGATAGCGGTAGTAGGTCAGCGGCTTGTCCTTGCGGACCAGCGTCGCCTTCATGATGCGACCGGTCTTGGCGACCTGGTTGTTGTCGTCCAGGAACCGCTCGTAGGTCACTTCGAAACTGTCGCCGGGATGAATGCCGCGCTGGAAGTCGACATCGAAGCTGAACATGCGGATCAGTTCCGCGATGACTTCATGTTCCAGATTGGCGCGGTCCGCGGCCAGGAAAAGTGAATCGTCGATCGTCGCCCGGGCCTTCACCAGTTCGCGGGTGAAGACCGCGCGCTCTTCCTTGCCCTGAAAGCTGCCTTCCTCCGTGGCCCGGGCCAGAACGGTGCGCTCCACGCTTTCCTTCAGCCGCACGCCGGTCAGCGCATCGGTGGCATTGTCGAACCAGAGGGTCAGTTCCTGTCCGGGACGCAGGCGCCTGAGATCCGTCAGTTCGCCCAGGGTCGTCGCAGCCTTGTGGGCGATCAGCTTGTTCGCGCCGGCGGCGGCCAGCGCCTTGGCCAGCGTGTCGCCGGGCTTGATGACGGTTTCGACCAGGCGTTCACCGTCGCCCTGAAGCGGCGCGTTCTCGGCTTCTTCGGTCGCGTCCGCGCGGGACGGCAGGACCTTGTTCAGGAAAAGGTCGATGTCCTTCTCGCGCTGGCTGACCAGCAGCGGCACCTGGCTGGAATCGCCGGGTTCGACGGCGGCCATCGCGGGGTTCCGGATGTCGCCGTTCATGAAAGACACGGAAAGACCCCCGATTGCGCCGAGCAGGGCGACGCCCGCGGCCATCAGTGTCAGACGCTTGCGCTTTGCACGACCGCGGTAATCCGGCTCATCAGCAATCATATTCAAGAAGGAACCCCAGCGTTTGAATGAACGCGCGCACCATATGGACCGAATTCGAACTGTCAAGATTTTGACGTTTCCCGGACAGCAAAAATTCACCATGATTCGCGCGTGAATCCCCGAATCAACGAACGTAAAGTAACAAAGCAGCGTTGAAGGGCAATATGTTGATGCAATGGTGATTGTTGCAAGCATGTGTATGGTAGTCGGTATTGCGGTCCGCTACATTGACCGAAGGCTTTGGGGGACAGGGTGACCAGGACAGTCAGGTCATACATGCGAAACGCCGTTCTGGCGGCAGCGCTGGTGCTGGCCGCGTGCACCACGGATGCGCCCGTTGCCGAGGATGCCGGACCGGTCAGCGCGTCCAGGCCCGGTGCGGGACCGCCGCCTGGCGGTGATCGCGAAATCGTCGCCACCGGACCGCGCATTCCGCCGCCGCCGGCACCGCGCCCCGACGGACGGGTCGTCAGCAAGCGCCCTAGGACGGGAAGCGCGCGCACGGATCCGAAGCCGGCGCAGCCGAAGAGGGAGCCGGTGCGTCCGCTGTCCAGTCTGATCGGGCTGACCGAGACCGAGATTCGCGCCGAACTGGGCGCGCCCCGCAGTACCGGCGACCAGCCGCCCGCCACCGTCTGGCGCTACGATCTGACCGGATGCGAACTCAGTCTTTTCCTGTTCCGCGATGTGGCCAGCGGAGAGGCCAAGGCACTGACCTTCGAGGTCGCGCCACGGGAAACGACCGGCGGTGCGAAGGCCGACCGGCGATGTGCCGAACAGGCGGCCAGCAGCTGATGGCATCCAAGGGCCTGATCTTCATCGTCGATGACGACGACCTGTTCCGCGAGTCGGTCGGGCAGAACCTGACCGACGAAGGCTTCACCGTCGAGGAATTCCCCGACGGTCCGGAAGCGCTGGAACGGCTCTCCGGCGGCACCGCTCCCGACCTGATCCTGCTCGACTGGAAGATGCCGCGGATGAACGGCATCGAGGTTCTGAAACAGTACCGGGGCGAGGGCGGGCAGGTGCCGGTGATCTTCCTGACGGTGTTGAGCGATCAGATTTACGAGGAGGCGGCCCTGATCGGCGGTGCGGTCGATTTCATCGAGAAGTCGCGCAGTTTCTCGATTCTGCGCCGACGCATCGATCTGATCGTCGGCGGGCAGCGCGGCCACGTCGAAGCCGATGGCGATGGCCCCCTGTCACTGGGGCCGCTGTCGCTCGATGCCGAATCCGCGCGCGCCAAGTGGCGGGATCGCGAGGTCGACCTCACCGTCGCCGAATTCGCCATCGTCCACCATCTGGCCTCGCGGCCCGGTCGCGACTGCCGGTATCGGGAACTGTACGATCTGGTGCGGGGTGAGGGGTTTCATGCCGGCTCCGGCGAAGACGGCTACCGGACCAACGTGCGCAGCATGATCAAGCGGATCCGCCGCAAGTTCGAGGATCTGGACCCGGACTTCGGGGAGATCGATAACTATCCCGGCTTCGGATATCGCTGGCGTAAACCGGACGAGGACTGACGGTGCGCCTGCTGCGCTCACTCTGGACCCGCCTCGGCGTCATCGCCGCCCTGCTCCTGATCGCGCCCGTGGTGATCTATCTGCAGCTTCAGTCCGCCGACCAGGAACGCAGCCGCCTGCTGCGCGAATCCGTGTCGGCCCAGGGGCAGCTGATCGCGGAGGGGGTGAAGCCGGTGCTCGATCCGGCGGCCCTGCCGGACCTGAATGCCGAACTCGCGCGCTTCGTCACCCTGGGCAACCAGATCCGCATCCTGTTCCGACCGGCGGGTGAGGATGCGGGTGTCTTCTACTTCGTCGCGGCGGCACCGGCGCTCACGGCCTCCGAACTCGATCCCGAGGGCGCGGCGCTGCTGAAAACCGGCGCCGTCGAGCGTATCGGCCCCGACTGTCGGTCGGCCGGGGGCGCGGGGTCGATCTATGATGCGGTCACCGGGGACCGCCGCGTCATCGCCTCGGTGGTGCCGTTCATCCTGCCCAGCGGATGCTGGGTCGTGATCCTGACCCGCCAGGAGGTGGCCCGCTTCGGTCCGGACGGTGTGCGACCCTACTGGCAGACACCCGAGATGATCATCAGCATCGTCGTCTATGTCAGCATGGTCGGACTGATCGTGCTGGTGCTGCTGAGCGTGCGCAGGGACCTGAAGCGCTTTGCGAGCACGGCCCGCCGCGCGGGACAGGGTGCGGAGGATGCGCGGTTCCAGGATCTGAACCAGCTGCCGGAACTGGACGGAGTCGCCGTGGAATTCGACCGCATGGTGGCCAGCCTGCGGCGTTCCGCCCAGAGCCTGCTGCGCCTGTCGGAAGAGAACGCCCACGCGCTGAAAACGCCGGTCGGCGTCATCGCGCAGGCGCTGGAGCCGCTGCGGAAGGCCGCCGAGGGCGATCAGCGGCGCAGCCGGTCGGTCGAACTGATCGACCGCTCCGTGGACCGTCTCGATCATCTGATCACCGTGATCCGGCAGTCGGAGGAGGCGGCGGCGGCGCTGGTCTCGCCACGGATGGGCACGCTGGACGTCGCAGCCCTGGTCCGTGATGTCGTCGATGCCTATCGGCCGATTGCGCAGGACCGCGACATTTCCATCGGCGTCGAGGGGAAAGAGCATCTGACGGTCCGGGGCAACCGGGACCTGCTGCGGACCGCCCTGGAAAATCCGTTGGAAAATGCGCTGGAACTCACGCCGCCCGGTGGCAGGCTGCTGTTCGTCATATCCACCAATGAGCCCGGCGGGACGATCGAGATCCGCATCACCGACAGCGGTCCGGGCGTGGCCGAACATGATCTGGAACAGATCTTCGAACGGCGCTTTTCGGCCCGGAAGCCCGGCGACGAAGGCCATGACGGGCTGGGCCTCTGGATCGTCCGCCGCAATCTGGAAGCGATGAACGGCACGGCCCATGCCGAAAACAACGACACCGGCGGGCTGTCGATCGTGCTCAGAATGCGCGAAGCCTGATCGTCAGAGTGCCAGATCCCAGTTCTGGCCCACCAGATCGACGCCGAAACTGTGGTGCTTTTCCTCATCGACAAGTTCGAAGCCGGCCTTCTGATAGATGCGCCGGGCGGCGTGCAGGCAGTCGTTGGTCCACAATGTCAGTGTGCGATAGCCCCTGGCCCGCGCGAAGGCGATCACGGTGTCGACCAGAATCTCTCCGATCCGGTGGCCGCGCGCGGCGGGGTCGACGATCAGCATGCGCAACTGGGCGATGTCGCGGCTCTTGCGGACGACGAAGACCGATCCGGCGTTTCGGCCATCCAGTTCCGCGATCCAGCACTGCTCCCATTCGGGCTGGAAGTCGCGAATGAAGGCGGCGGCGATGTCCGCGACCAGCGCCTCGAAGGTCTGGTCCCAGCCGAATTCTTCCGCATAGATCGCCCCGTGCCGGCTGATGACCCAGCCGATGTCGCCCGGACGGTGCGGACGCAGAACCACCGGCGCGGCGCCGGCATCGCCCTGTCTGTCCAGCAGTCTCCGGATGCGGGACATGGCGGCGACCAGCGCCGCGCGATCCGCATCCGGCAGACCGGCCAGCATTGATGCCACCTCGGTGCGTGAGCGGGTGTCCAGGTCCGCAAAGCAGGCCCTTCCGGCCGGTGTCAGGGATATCCGTTTCTGACGGGCATCGGCAGTGGATGTCGTGCGCTGCGTCAGTCCGGCGTGGTCGAGCTGTTTCATGATGCGGCTGACATAGGCGGGATCCAGCGACAGATCCTGCGCCAGTTCCGCCGCGGTTGCGCCGTCCCGCTGGGCAAGTTCGAAGACCAGCCGGGCCTGGGGCAGCGGAATCCGGGTATCCAGCAGGCCTTCCTTCAGGACGCCCATGTGCCGCGTGTAGAAGCGGGTGAAGTCGCGTACGGCCTCGATCTCTCGTTCCATGCCAGCCTTCCTGCAGTTATAGATGACAAATAACATATAAATAAATGACTATGTCAATCATCTTGTGACGCACGCCTGTTTCAACCGGTTACAGATTTCGCCTGACGGGCCATGTCCGCGCGACTATCCTCCGGCGCATGAAATTCATGCAGCACAAACGTCATGACGTCTCGGCCGACGGCCTCCCGGCGCTGAAACGATGGAGCCTCCGGTTCATCGATGAGGATTGGGACGACCGTTACCGCGGCGCGCTGAGGGAGAGCAACCTGTCGACGCTGCGGGCTGCGATGATGATCGCCATCGGGCTGAACCTGATCTTCGTGCCTCAGGACTTCTTCTTCTATCCTGAGAATGCCGTGACCATCGCCCTGTGGCGCGGGATCGGGATGACCCTCTTGTTCGTGGTTCTGCTGGCGGCCAGCTACCGCCCGTTCTGGCGCACGCGCTGGCCGGCGCTGCTGATGGTGATGGTGATCGGCTACACGGTCTTTCAGGCTGTGGCCAATGTCTACGGTGGGCATTTCCAGCCCGTCGATCACGGCTTCATCCTGATGGTCTTCATCATCTATGCGATGCTGCCTTTCTTCTATATCCAGGCGGTCAACGCCGCCCTCCTCTGCACCGCGCTCTATCTCGGCATCACCATCTGGGGCGGCTGGCCGCACGCCGATCTGCAGCAGGTCAGCTATTCGATCGTGCTGATCCTCGCATCGAACCTGATCGGTTTCGTCGCCCTGCGCCGCATGGAACTGCTGCGCCGCCGGGGGTTCGCCTCGAACGAACTGGTGGCCGAAGAGCGCGCCCGCGTGCGCGAACTGCTGGACCGCATCCTGCCCGCCAGCGTCGCCACCCGGTTGCGCGAGGGGGAGACGCGCGTGGTGGAGCGGCTGGCCGACGTCACCGTCCTGTTCGCCGACATCGAGGGTTTCACATCGATGGCGTCGGAATGCCAGCCGGAGGAAACGCTGGATACCCTGTCGGACGCGTTCGACCGTTTCGACAAGCTGGTGGTCCAGCATGGCGTGGAGAAGATCAAGACCATCGGCGATGCCTACATGGTGGCTGCGGGCGCGCCCGCAGGCTCGAAGGCCGATGCCCGCCAGGCGGCGGCGCTGTCGCTGGACATGATCCGTGTCGTTCGGGATCTGAAGCGGCCCGACGGATCGGCGCTGCACATCCGCATCGGGGTGGCGCGCGGGCCGATCATCGCCGGCGTGGTGGGCGACAGCCGGTTCCTCTACGATCTCTGGGGCGATGCCGTGAATACCGCCTCCCGCATGGAGACCACGGGCGCGGCGGACCGCATCCAGGTCACGCGTGAGGTCGTCGACGCGCTGGAGGGGCTCTACGACTTCGAACCGCGCGGCGAGGTCGAGGTGAAGGGCAAGGGCCGGATGCCGACATGGTGGCTGACCGGGCCGTGCGCCACGTCTGCCGCGGCGGAATAGCCGCCATCGCTGGCAATCCTTCGATTTCACCATATGATCGCGGCACCGAGCGCCCTGGGGAGGACATCCGGTGAGTATCTATCCGGCCTATCGGTCGATCATTCTTGAGCGGCGGGGCACGCGCGCCTGGCTGACCCTCAACCGGCCCGAGGCCCGCAACGCCCTGACCCACGCGATGATGGAGGAGATCGGCGACGCGGTGGCCCGCGTTGCCGATGATCCCGCAGCGCGTGTGCTGATCCTGCGCGGCGCGGGCGGCAATTTCTCTGCGGGCGGTGACCTGAACGCGATGCAGGACATGCCGCCGGCAGCGGCACCCGGCGAAGCTGATCCCCTTTTTGAACCCTACCGGTTCTTTGGCGACGTGCTGATGGCGCTGAACGATCTCGCGAAGCCGGTCGTCGCCATCGTCGAGGGCGGTGCGGCGGGCGGCGGCTTCGGCATGGCGTGTTGCGCGGACGTGGCGATCATCCGCGACACCGCCAAGCTGGCGCTGCCCGAACCGAAGGTCGGCTTCATCCCCTCCCAGATCATCCCCTTCATCGCGCGGCGCATGGGGGCCGGACAGTTGCGCCGCATCGCGGTACTGGGCATCCGTATCTCCGGCGAAGAAGCCTACCGGCTGGGTGTCTCGCATTATCTGACACGGTCGGATGCGGAAACCGAGGCGGTGCTGGCCGAGGTGCTGGAAGAGATCGACCGCAACGATCCGGCGGCCATGGCGGCGGTCAAGGATGTCGTGCTGCGCACGGACACGGAACCGCTGACCGGGACGCTCGATGCAGCAGCGCACCATCTCGTCGGATTGCTGCGCCGCCCGGAAGCGCCCGCCGGCATGCGTGCCTTTCTGAACAAGCAGGACCCGCCCTGGCTCGCCGATGCGCGGGCCGTGAACTCATCCAAGGATGGAGATTGAAATGACCTACGAACAGATCCTCTATGATGTCGAAGACGGCATCCTGACCATCACCCTGAACCGGCCCGACAAGCTGAACGCCTTCACCGAGCAGATGCGGGTCGAGGTGATGGACGCGCTGGACAGGGCCGATGCCGACGACGATGTGCGCGCGATCATCTTCACCGGTGCGGGCCGGGGTTATTGCGCCGGTGCCGACCTCAGCCGGGGCGGCGAGACGTTCAACTATGCCAAGCGCGGCTACGAGCCCGGCGAGGTTGTGCGCGACGGCGGCGGGGTGATGACCCTGCGCCTGTATCAGTGCAAGAAGCCGGTGATCGGTGCGATCAACGGTCCCGCCGTCGGTGTCGGATCGACGATGCAGTTGCCCATGGATGTGCGTATCGCTTCCGAAAAGGCGCGGTTCGGTTTCGTGTTCGCACAGCGGGGCGTGGTGCCCGAGGCCTGCTCGTCGTATTTCCTGCCGCGGCTGGTGGGCATTTCGCAGGCGCTGGACTGGGCCTATTCGGGACGGGTGTTCGAGGCTGACGAGGCCCTGAAGGGCGGGCTGGTCCGGGAGGTCGTGCCCCACGATGACCTGCTGCCCCGCGCCCGGGAGATCGCGAAATCCTATATGGAGAAATCGTCCGCCGTCTCGGTCGCGATGATCCGCGCCATGTTCTGGCGTCTGCTGGCTGCCGATCATCCGATGGAGGCGCACCAGATCGACAGCCGGGGCATGGTCGCCATGGGCGCCGCCGCCGATGCGCAGGAAGGCGTCAGTTCGTTCCTCGAAAAACGCGCGCCGGAATTCTCGATGAAACCGTCGCAGGACATGCCGGACTTCTATCCCTGGTGGGAAGAGCCCGAGTTCAAGTGACCTATGTGCTGATCAACCGCCAGGGGTCCGGCGGGTTCGTGGTCGAGGCGGCGCTGGCGATGGCAAGGGTGGACTACCGGGTCGAACTGCTCGACAGCCCGGTCAGTACGCCGCTGCCCGAGAGCTTCGCCGCGATCAATCCCTGGCGGCAGGTGCCGGTGCTCGACCTGCCGGACGGGACCCGGATGACCGAAAGCGCGGCGATGCTGATCCATCTTGCCGGTGCGCATCCGGAGGCGGGCATCGCGCCCGCGCCCGGCGACGTGGCGCATCCGGCTTTCCTGCGCTGGACGCTGTTCATCGCCACCACGATCTACGAGGCCATGCTGCGCCGAACCTATCCCGAGCGGATCATCGCGGACCCGGATCAGCACGATGCGGTGCGCGCGTCCGCGAACGCACGCATGAAGGCGGCCTTCGACCTGCTGGAAGGGGAGCTGGCAGCGAGCGGTTATCTCTGCGGCGACCGGCTGTCGGTCGCGGATGTCTATCTGGCGATGCTGTATTTCTGGTTCGACAGATCGCTGGCGCTGCCACGTTGCGGCGCGCTGGTGAGTCAGGTCCGCGATGATCCGGTCACGGGTCCGATCTGGAAGGCCAGCTTCGAACGATAGCCGCGCTGCTACGGTTGGACGGGCAGATCTTCCTCGCCGCCGAAGCCGTGCATGCGGTTGGCCCATTGCAGCGCGATCACGGCACCCTTGATCCGCGGCAGCAGAAACAGTGACATCAGGACGGTCAGCGGAATCCACACCACCCAGTGCACCCAGGTCGCGGGCGCCCAGGCCTGCTCGGCCATCAGGACCATCGGAATGATGATGTGGCCGACGATCAGAATGGTCGCATAGGGCGGCATGTCGTCGGCGCGGTGGTGATGCATCGGCTCGGCGCACGACGGGCATGCGTCGTTCACCTTCACATAGGAATGCAGCAGGCGGCCTTCGCCGCAGTTCGGGCATTTGCCCATGATACCCCGTCGAATGGCCTGCCAGACGGACCGGGGAGCCATGTCATCCATGTAGTTCACGCTCATGCGGCGAAGATGGTTCGATCGGCGCGATCCGCCCATGTGGTTTGTTGCCGCGACCCGCGCACGGGCGTACGCTGTCGCCATGGCACAGACAGAACGCGCAAACGACTATCGTCTGATCGACGTCCGACCGCTGGAACCGGCGCTGGGGGCCGAGATCAGGGGGATCGATCTGGGCAACGGCATTGCGGATGACGCCTTCGCCGAGGTGCACCGGGCCTTTCTGGAGCATCAGGTGATCTTCTTCCGGGAGCAGTCGGAACTGGCACCCGAGACGCAGATCGCCTTCGCGCGGCGGTTTGGCGATCTGCACGTGCATCCGGCGGCGCCGCATCTGGACGGCAGGCCGGAGGTCTTCGTCATTCACACCCATCGGGAGTCCAAGGTGGCGAACGGGGGCGGCTGGCACACCGATGTCAGCTGCGATACCGAACCGCCTGCCGCGACGATGCTGCAGATCCACACGCTGCCGGAGACGGGCGGCGATACGCTGTTCGCCAGCATGTATGCCGCCTATGACGCGCTGTCCGATCCGATGAAGCAGATGCTGCAGGGCCTGACGGCGCAGCATGAATCCGAACATGTCTACCGGGGCCGCTACAGCGACCGCGGCGTCGACGATGCCGGCCGGGTCTATCCGTCGGCCACGCATCCGGTCGTGCGGACGCACCCCGAAACCGGACGCAAGGCCCTGTACGTGAACGCCGGCTTCACGACGCGGATCAACGAACTGACATCAGCCGAGAGCAAGAACCTGCTGGGTTTCCTGTTCCGTCACATCGAAAGCCCCTTCTTTCAGGTGCGCTTCCGATGGTCGGCGAACGATATCGCGCTGTGGGACAACCGGTGTCTGCAGCATCATGCGCTGTGGGACTACTGGCCGCACGAGCGCAAGGGCCACCGCGTCACCATCAAGGGCGACCGCCCGTACCTGTAGCCGTGCCGCCCGGTCAGGCGGCGGCGACCCGCTGACGGTAGGCGATGCTGCAGTGATATTCGCAGTACGGCTTGCCGGTCGAGGTTTCGTGATCGCAGAAGTGGAAATCATCCTCGCCCGGATGGCCGATCGGGAACTGGCACCGGCGATGCTGCGGCAGCGCGCCCGGCGGCGGCGGCGGGGTCAGCGGCTCGGACACTTCCTTCGGCGCGGCTTCCTGGCGGGGCTGGATCGGGCGGTTCAGCGTGCGGTTCATCGCGGGTTTCGGCTTGGTCGCGCGCGGGCGTCCGGGCTTCGACAGGCCCAGGCGATTGGCCTTGCCGATGACCGCATTGCGGGTCACGTCGCCCAGTTCGTCGGCGATCTGTGCCGCCGTCTTGCCGGAACCCCAGAGTTCCTTCAGGCGAGTGACCCGTTCTTCCGTCCATCCTGCAGACATGACAGCCTCCATCCACATTTCGTGATCGTCAGTTACTGATACACAAGATACGGGATCGAACACGCCCGGCCAATATCAAACTATGGGGCTGCCCACAATATCTTGTGGATAAGACCCATATCTGCTCAAGGCTGAAGCGCGGTGCCGGTGCCGGATGGATCGGATCAGGCTGCGGTGCGAAGACCGGCTGGGATCGTGAATGGCTCAAGGGGCAGGGCGTCGCCGCGCCGGGCACGCATCGGTGCGGGCATGACGTCCATGTTCGGCCAGAACCCGCGCAACAGGGCGTCGCGATAGCCGGGCGGCATCCGGCGGTCGGTCATGGCTTTCGCGGCTCCCGCGTGGTCATAGTCCAGACGTTCGAACCTCACCTGAATGCCTTCACCCGTCGGCATCAGCACCGTGAAGCCGGTCTCGGTCCGTCCGTCGTTGAACGGCATGCCGATCACGCCGGCGTTGATCCAGTGACGATCACCGTTCTGTCGTGCGAACGGAATGCCGCTGTGCCCGGCCAGCACGCAATCGGCATCGCTCAGCGCCAGTTCCTCGGCGATGGCAGCCGCGTCGGTGGCAAAGATGAAGCGGTTGATGGCTGAGAATCCGCCATGGGTGACGGCAAGACGGTGACCGGCCATCGTGAAGCGGATCGTGCCGGGACAGGCGGCCATGAAGGCGCGGTGTGCCGTCGTCAGTTCCGCGTTAGCGTGGGCCACCCAATCGCGAGAGGCCAGATCGCAGGCGCTGCCTTCCTCGAAGCCGCATCCGCAGCCGCCATCGCCGGCACCGAAGCTTTCCTCGCAGTTGCCGCGCAGCACGTGCCCGCCGCGTGCCATCACCAGGTCGGTCGTGGCCGCAGCGTCCGCGCAATAGGCCACGATATCGCCGGTGTGGATGCGATGGCTGACGGGAATGCCCAGCGTGTCCGCCCGTTCCAGCAGGGCTTCGGTCGCCTGCAGATTGCTGTAGGTGCCGCCATAGACCAGCAGCGGGGCCGTGATCGCACCCAGGTCCAGGACGTCGGTCATGCGACGCTGCACGACCCGCCACCCAGAACACAGAATTTGGCGCAGTGGGGGTGGTTCAGCTTCACGGGCGCACTGGCATCGGCCAGCGTCTCGCCCATCTCCAGGCCCTTGTCGTAGGGCAGCAGGGTGCAGGGGGCGACCTTGGCCCTCGCCTCGCCCTTGCGGTGTACCACCATGCGCGAACTGGCGCACATCATGGCGTCGGGGCTGACGTTCAGGATGTCCCAGCAGGCCGTCGTGATCTCGGGGACGTCCACATCGGCGTCCATCTCGGGGAACAGCACCAGCCGTTCCGGATCGGTCACATCCAGCGCGATGCCGCGTCCCTTCAGAAAGCGTTCGAAGCCGTCACGCAACTGCGGCTCGGTTTCCTTCCAGAAGGTGCGGCCCGCGATCGACAGGTGAAACCCGTGTCCGGCCAGCCAGTCCAGACCCGGCAGCATACGTTCGAAGGCCTTCGCCCCGCGTTCCAGATCGTGCAGCTGTTGCGAATAGTGATCGATGGAGACCCGGATGCGCAGTTTACCGCCATAGGTCCGGTGCAGGGCCAGCAGGGCATCCGCGCATTTCATCATCGGACGCATGGCGTTGGTCAGGACCAGCACCCGGTACCCGCGTTTCAGCGACGACTCCAGCATCGTCATGAACGCCGGGTTCATGAAGGGCTCGCCCCCGGTGAAGCCGATCTCCTCCGCCTGGAAATCCCGGTCGAGCTCATCCAGAAAGCCGTCGACCTCGGCGGCGGTCAGATAGATCAGCGCATCGTTCGTCGGGCTGGAATCGATATAGCAGTTGGCACAGGCCAGATTGCACAGGGTGCCCGTGTTGAACCACAGCGTGCCGAGGTTCTTCAGATCCACCGACGCGCGTGCCGAGCCGTCGAGTGTGGTGTCGGGGTCGCGAAACTTGGCGGGATCGAGTCCTGCTGGGCCGGACTGGGTTGCTGCGTCGGACATGAGCCTCCTTCCGAAACCGCCAGAATCAGACGTTACGTGCGGTTACAATAACACGGTCGGAACGTGGTCGGGCCAGACCCCGCTGTCAACGCGATGCACGCCGGTATCACGCAGCGGTGAAAATCCGCTATCGGTCGCATACGGTCGCTGATAAGCCTCGGTCATGATGCAACAGGCCCACAGCAACCGGATCATCCCGGGCAACCGCGGCGCGGTGCTTGCCATGGTCGGTGCCAGCGCCCTGATCGCGGTGACCAGCCTGCTGGCCAAGAAACTGGGGGTGGGTGAGGGGCTGCATCCGATGCAGATCAGCGCCGGGCGCTTCTTCTTCGCCTTTCTGGTAGTGGCGTCGGTGTCGGCCTGGCGGCGTCCGTCGCTGAAGGGCGCGGACTGGCCGCGTCATTTCGGTCGTTCGGCCTGCGGCTGGCTGGGTGTGACCTGCATGTTCGCCGCCGCCGCGCGGATGCCGCTGTCCGATGCCACGGCGATCAGTTTTCTCAGCCCCGTCGTGACCATGCTGCTGGCCGTGCTGATCCTGCGGGAGATCGTCGGTCCCTCCCGCTGGCTGGCGGTGGGGCTGGCGCTGCTGGGCGCGCTGGTGCTGATCCGGCCCGGCACCGAGGCGTTCCAGCCCGCGGCCCTCGTCGCGCTGGCCGCCGCGCTGTTCATGGGGACGGAATCGATCCTGATCAAGCAGCTGACCGGCAACGAACCGCCGCTCCGCATCCTGCTGATCAACAATGGTTTCGGCATGCTGATCGCCTGCACGGCGGCCCTGTTCGTCTGGCGCTGGCCGACCGCCGACGAATGGGCGCTGCTGGCCCTGCTGGGCTTTGCCATGGTCTGCGCGCAGACCCTGTTCATCCAGGCGATGAAGCGCGGTCACGCCAGTCAGGTCATCCCGGCCTTCTATTCGACGCTGGTGTTCGCCACGCTCTACGATTTCGCGATCTTCGGTGTGATTCCCGACGGCATCGCCCTGACCGGCGCGGCGATGATTCTGGGGGGCGTCCTGCTGCTGGTGCGTCCGGTCCGCGTCTGATCCACCGACCCTATTGCAAGCGCCGCCCGCCGGGCATAGAACGTCGGGCAGCGCGGGTATGATGTAATGGTAGCCTGTCAGCTTCCCAAGCTGAACGCGGGGGTTCGATTCCCCCTACCCGCTCCAGCTTCTCAGATCAGTGTGCGATAGGCTTCTGCCGCCTGCTCGCTGAAGCAGCAGAAGATCACCCGTTCCGGCCGATCCCTTGTCGCGAGAACCGTGTTCACCGCGATCTCGGTCGCCTCTTCGAGCGGATATCCGTAGATGCCCGTCGAGATTGCCGGAAAGGCGATGGAGGCGATGCCGTGCTGCATGGCCAGGGCGAGGCTGTTGCGGTAGCAGGCGGCCAGCAGGTCCGGTTCACCGGAATCGCCGCCCAGCCAGACCGGGCCGACCGTGTGGATCACATGCCGGGCGGGCAGGTCGTATCCGGCGGTGATGCGGGCCTCGCCGGTCGGGCACCCGCCCAGCGTGCGGCAGGCCTCCAGCAGCCGGGGACCGGCCGCCCTGTGGATCGCGCCATCCACACCGCCGCCGCCCAACAGGCTTTCGTTGGCCGCGTTCACGATGGCGTCGACATCCAGGCGGGTGATGTCGCCCGTGACGATCTCGGGTCTCAATCGTCCTCTTCCGGGTTCATCAGCTGGTGCAGAGGTGCGATGAAATAGCGGATGTAGGCGTCGTCGACGTTCGACTGGCTGCGGCTGCGCCAGGCCTTCATCGCTTCCTGGTGAGTATTGTAGACACCGACCAGATCGACGCGGCCCGGGTCGGCCAGCACGTTCTCGCGCGGGTCGACCAGCGCGCCGCCGAATACCAGAAAAAGATCCTGCTTGCTCATGGCAATGCTCCGGGCTGGGGTTGACTGCTGGCGGGCTTAGTCTGCCGACCGATGCGGTGGAATAGGGCATTTCGCCCCGCATCCGCATCCGCATCCGCGCCCGCAGGCACGAAAAAGCGGGCCCGCCGCGACGGACCCGCCTTGCCGTGTCTCGCTACCGTCGCGATCAGGTGTTGGAGTCGATCCAGGCCTGAATCTGCGACTTCGGCACCGCGCCGACCTTGGTCGCGACCACTTCGCCGTTCTTGAACAGCATCAGGGTCGGAATGCCGCGCACGCCGTATTTGGTCGGCGTCGAGGGGTTCTCGTCGATGTTGATCTTGGCGACCTTCAGTGCGCCGTCCATGTCGGAGGCGATCTCGTCCAGTGCCGGAGCGATCTGGCGGCAAGGGCCGCACCATTCCGCCCAGTAGTCCACGACCACCGGACCGTCCGCGCCCAGCACGTCTGTCTGAAAGCTGTCGTCCGTAACCTTGATCGTTGCCATCTGCCTCACTCCGTCTCTCGCGCGTGTTCCGCGCGGTTTGAATTCGCTGTCGGACGCTGAATCTAGGTAGCGTCCAGACCAAGGTCAAGCGATGCCAGCGCCCCGTCCAGCAGCGTGTCCGGCAGGACCATCAGCCGCGTCTCGTAAGTCCATGCAAGCGCTGCGATAACCCGCTTGTCGGGGTGAATCTGGCGGATCACCTCCCGGTACAGGGCCATCTGCCGGGTGTAGGCGACGGCGACATTCTCGACCCGGTCGGGCGGGGGACGGTTGGTCTTGTAGTCCACGATCCAGACCGAATCGGCGGTGACGGCCAGCCGGTCGACCTGCCCGGAAATCACCGTCGTGCCGACCAGACCGGTGATCGCCGCCTCGCTGCGGCTGCCGGGCCCGAAAGCCGGTGCCATCTCCGGCGCCTCGATCAGGGCAAGGGCTTCCGCCAGCAGTTCACCGCGCTGTTCCGGTGTCAGATCCGCGCCGCGCCGGGCAAGGGAGCGGTTCCCCACCTCGGCGCGCTGTGCTGGAGGTATGCCGGGCAGGATTTCCAGCAGATGATGGATCAGCGTGCCCCGGCGGCGGCCTTCGCCGCTGGCATGGGCGGCCAGCGGGCTGGCGGCAGCGGGCGGTGTGTCGTCCTCGTCTTCCGTGCGGGAGGGCGCAAGCGGACGCGGCGGTGCGGGTTCCTCGGGCGGCGGTCGCGAGATCCAGTCCGCAAGCTTCGGCGGTGCCTTTCCGCCATCCTCGATGTCGCTGTCTGCAGCTGCCTCGGTGCCGATGCGCAGGATGCCGCTCTCCGGGTCGCGCACGCCGATCGGTTCCAGCGCGGTCTCCACCGTTCTGTACCAGCCGTCGTCCGAAGGTTTCGCGCGGCTGCTGTTGTAATAGCCGCAGACGTACAGCCGATCCTCGGCGCGGGTCATGGCGACATAGAGCAGCCGGTTGTATTCGGCCAGGCGCGCCGCATCGCCCAGCACGGTCTGCTGCGCAATACGGTCGGGTGTCCGTGCCTTTGCCGCCGACAGGACGGGCAGGTCGATCCCGTCGGGGCCGTCGATCACCATCAGACCGCCGCCGGCACCTCTTGGCGGACGTGCCGTGTCGGGCAGGAAGACGACGGGGGCCTCCAGTCCCTTGGCACCGTGGACCGTCATGATGCGCACCGCGTCCATGCCCTGGTCCATGTCGCGCTTGATCTCGGCGTCGCTCTGGCGAAGCCGGTGCAGGAAGCCCTGCATCGACGGGGGGTGATCGCGTTCGTCGGCCAGCGCGGCATTCAGGAACTCGTCCAGCGGGTCGAGCTGATCGGCCCCCAGCCGGGCATGCAGCCGCCGCCGCCCGCCGCGCGCGCTCAGCAGCTTGCTGTAGAAGGCGAACGGCGTGATCTGGTCCACTTCGGCCAGCAGTTCTTCCAGTTCGTCCAGCGCGGCCTGCCACCTGGCGTCCTCGTTCGCGCGGGCGCGGAAGGCGGGCCAGAGCCGCTGGTGGTCGTCCCGGGGGTGCGCGACGGCGAACAGATCGTCGTCGGTCAGGTTGTACAGCGGCGACTTCAGCACGGTCGCCAGCGCCAGGTCGTCCTGGGGCAGCAGCAGGAAGTCGCCCAGCACCATCAGGTCCAGTACCGCGATCTGGCCGGTCAGCACCATCCGGTCGGCCCCCGCGACCGGGATGTTGATCTTCGGATCCTTCAGCGCGCGCGCGATCTCCTCGACCAGCGCCTCGCGGCGGCGGACCAGAATCAGGATATCGCCCGGCGAGACCGGTCGTGTGTCCGCGTCACCGCCGTCCTTCTGCCGCACGGGGATGCGCGCGTCGATCAGACGGCGGATCTCGGCAGCGATCCGCTGGGCCAGACGCCGCCGCGGGCTGACGGCACCTTCGGTATCCAGCGGTGCCTTCCAGCGGTCGGGCTCCTCGACCTCGACGGGTTGCTCCAGCGGCCAGACCTCGACCAGCCCCTGCGCGGCGGCGCGTTTCGCGGTGTGGCTGATGTCGGCCCCCGAGGCGGTCAGGCCTTCCTTGAGGGGACCGGCGAAGACCGTATCGACGGCTGTCAGGATCTCCGGCGCAGAGCGGAAGGAAAGCTCCAGCTTCACATTCTCGAACCCGGCATCGACCTGGGCGGCGCTGTCATGGAAGTGCCGCCGCATCCGGTCGAAGCCCGCGGGATCGGCACCCTGAAAGCTGTAGATCGACTGTTTCTCGTCACCCACCGCGAACATGGTGCGCGGGCCCTGACGCGCTGTCGTGCCCGCGAAGAACTCGGCGCTCAGCCGCCGCGCGATGTCCCACTGTTGCGGGCTGGTGTCCTGCGCCTCGTCGATCAGGATATGGTCGATGCCCTGATCCAGCTTGAAATGCACCCAGGCGGCCTGCGACTTCAGCAGGTCGAGCGTCTTTTCGATCTGGTCGTCATAGTCCAGCAGCGAAAGTCTCTGCTTCTCGGCGGCATAGTCGTGCAGCAGGACCTCGGCGACGGTCAGCAGATCGCGGGTGCGGTCGGCGATGGCGGCCGCCTTCAGACGGTCCGCCAGCTCCAGCATGCGCACCTGTTCGTCCAGCAACACCTGCTCACCTGCCGGATCCGCTTTCTTCGCCTTGGCGGGAAAGAGGTTCTTGCGGGCCGTACCGCCGCCCGTGACAAAGACGGAGATGTAGTCGTCCAGCATCTGCCTGCGCCCGTCGTCGTCGGAGGCAATCCATGCGTCCAGCATGTCCGCCCTGGCGATGGCCTGCTTGCCGCCGTCCTCGCGCAGCGACTGCACCACGCGGCGCAGCCCCAGTTCATCGTAGGAACCGAAGGCGCACCCGCCGGCCTCGACATGATCCAGCGTGGCGTCGGCGGGCAAGCCGATCCGGGCGCGGATGGCGGCCACGGTCGCCGCGACGCCGCCCAGTCGCCGCAGGGCGTTCTGGATCGTGCCGCGCTGGTGGATGGCGGTCATCAGCAGGTCGTCGAAGGCGCCGTCGGCCATGCTGTCCAGCAGGCGGTCCAGCGCCAGACCGACCTCGGGCGCGATCTGCGCCCCGGCCAGCAGCCTGCGCTTCAGCCGCTCCAGCATCTCGCCGGACGCGGCCTCGTCCATCACCTGAAACTCCGGGGACAGGCCGGCTTCCAGCGGGAACCGGCCAAGCACCGACTCGGCGAAGGCGTGGATGGTCTGGATCTTCAGCCCGCCGGGTGTTTCCAGCGCCCGTGCGAACAGCCGCCGGGCCGCGTCCAGCGGATAGGCGCCGCCGACGTCGGGGCCGGCCAGGTCGATCAGGTTCGCGCGCAGTTTCCCGTCCGGCGCGGTCGCCCATTCGCCCAGCCGCTGGAACAGCCGGTTCGACATTTCGGCGGCAGCGGCCTTGGTGAAGGTGATCGACAGGATCTGGCCCGGCTCCGCGCCCCTGTGGTCCGGCGTGCCCAGCATCAGCCGGATGACGCGGTCGGTCAGCACACGGGTCTTGCCCGATCCTGCATTGGCGCTGACCCAGGCCGAGGTATCCGGCGTCGCCGCCCGGCGCTGTTCATTGACCGTATGCGCGAAGGCGTCGGGACGCTCGGTCATGACCCGTCCTCCTCATCCGCCGAGACCGACCATTCGGCCACCCGTGCCAGATGGTCATAGTCGCCGCCGTAGTCGCGGGCGAACTGCACGTAGGGGCGCGAGCGATAGGGCGTGCTTTCGTCGGCATACTCCCCGAGCAGTTGCCCGACGCCGTCGGCGGTCTCGGTGATCAGCGCCTCCAGATCATCGGTCTGCACGGGTTTCCATTCGCCCCCCTCCCGTGCGCCGTGCACGCGAATGTGGACCAGTGCGTCCGGCAGGGGGGGGACCCCGTCGAACCCGCCCTGTCTCAGGATCAGGCCGGTCAGCGGCAGCTGCACGGCGAACCCGGCTTCGATCTGTTTCTTCGACGGCGGCGTCCCGGTCTTGTAATCGACGATGGTCACCCCGCCGCGCGCCAGCACGTCCAGCCGGTCGGTGGTTGCCGTCAGCCTGAAATCCGGCACGCCCGGCAGGCCGGAGATCTCGCCCCTGATCTCGGCCAAACGCTTCTCGATCCGGTCCTCGCGTTCCCCCTCCACCTTCAGCAGCCAGCGTGCCGCGATCTCGAAGCGGCGCATCCACAGGGCATGCCAGGATGGCGGCAACCCTTTTTCCGCAAAGACCTTCATCCCGATGTCGCGCAAGGTCGGCAGCAGGGCAGGTGACCAGTCGCCGGTGTGCACCTTGGCGAATGCCTCAAACGCCTCGTGCAGGATGTTGCCCTTCTGCATCGGGCCGGGCTCCTGATCGATCGGGTCCAGCGCGCGCAGCTTCAGGATCCGCCGGGCATAGATGGCATAGGGATCCCGAATCAGCGTCTCGACCGACGTCACGGGCAATTCGGACGGGCGCGCCTGCACGGGGGGCCGCGGGGCCGGCGCGCCGACGGGTTTCGGGTCGTCCGCACGGTCCAGCATGGCGGCCCAGTCCGTCGATTCGGTATCTCGTGCGAGTGTGATACCGGCACCGCTGGCGACTGACTGCAACCGCAGCAGCCAGCGCGAGGGCACGGTCGGCGCACCGTCCGCCTTGGCGCTGCGGGTCAGGATCACACGTCCGGCTGCCGCAAGCTGAACGAAGTCGTGTGCCTGAAGGCCGGTTCGGCGTTCGGGTGCGGACAGGCCGAAATCGGCACGCATGGGTCGGCTCATCCACGGGTCGTGTCCGGTCGCGGCGGGCCAGACCCCCTCGTTCAGGCCGCCCAGAATGACGAGATCGAAATTCTGCAGCCGCGCCTCCAGCGGGCCCAGAATGCTGAGACGGGGATGCAGACCATGCCGGGGGCGTACGGTTCCGCCGCCGATCAGCCTGTCGAAGCTGGCGGGCCAGTCGCCGATGGTGGCGGACGGTGCCGCCTCCGCACTTTCGAGCAGGTCGGCAACGGCCTGGGCCGCAGCCTCGCCGTCCTCGCCGCGCCACAGGCGCTGTGCACCGGTTTGATCGCCGGTCGAAGCCAGCCACTCGCAGCATTCGACATGGGCTGCAAGCAGCGCGGCGAGATCGCCGTCGACTTTCTGAAAGGCGGCCGCGTGCCTGGCGATCTCGCGCAGCCAGCCGGTGTCGAAGTCGAATGCACCATCGGCGTCCACCCGGTCCGCCAGTCCTGCGAGATCGTCATAGGTCCGAAGACCGCGCAGATGGCGGCGTTCCAGCCTTCGGGTCTCGCGGCGCAGGGTATCCGGGCGCTGTCCGGCGGCGGCCAGCGGGTGTTTCAGCAGGGCCAGCAGGTCCGCAGGCGCGAACCCGGTGCTCAGGCCGACGGCGGCGAGCTGGAGAAAGCTGCCCGCCCGGGTCAGCCGCAGCGGGACACCCGCCGAATCGTCCAGCCGGACACCGAAGCGGGCCATCTCGGCGGCGACGCGGCGCGCCAGCGCGCGGTCGGGCGTCACCAGCGCTGCGGTCCTGCCCGGCGTTTCCAGGACCTCGCGCAGGCGCAGGGCGATGGCCAGCGCTTCCTCGCGCGGTCCTGGTGCTTCCAGAAGGCTGAGGCCGTCCAGTGCCTCGGCGCTGAACTGGGCCAGATCGCGCCAGCGCTCCGTCGTTGCCGCCGGGCGCAGGGCCTCGTTGATCAGGGCGATCCGTTCGACATGCCGGTCGTCTGACATCGGCACAACGTCCGGCGGGGCGATGCCCAGCCGTTCCAGCAGGACCAGCATGCCGTGCTGCGGGTGCGCCGGCTCCTGATGGGCCGCGGCCCGGTCCGCCTCGTCCAGCGACAGATCCAGGCCGGGCAGGATGATGTGGCCGGCAGGGGCGGCGAGGGTCGCGGCCATCAGATCCGCGGTGCCGGGCACGCTGCCGGTCGATCCGGCGATATAGACCGGGGTCTCGGGCGGATGCGCCCGCCATTCCGCCGCCAGCCGTCCCGTCAGCAGATCGCGCCGGTGCGCGGGGTCCATGCGGTCGCGTTCGGACAGCATCTCGGGCCAGAAACGGGTGACGATCTGCAGGAAGTCGATGGTTTCCTGCCAGTGCGCCTGAAAGCGTTCGGGGGCCAGATCCGCCAGTTTCGCGAAGTCGCGCCGCTCGGTTGCCACCTCGTCGAGGAAGTCGGCCAGCGACTGTGCCAGCCCCAGCGCCGTCGCCATGTCCGGCGTGGCACCGCTCTTCAGGACCAGTTGCGCCAGCAGCAGCCGGCGCTCGGTCTGTCCGATGGCCGGCGGCAGATCGGCCTCGTCGTGGACAAGCGGGGAGAGCATGGCCGGCTCGTCGTCCTCGACATCGCCGAGCGGGTGGATCGCCGGCAGCAGCATCGCCGTGCCATTGCTGGCCCGCAGGAACGCCTGTCGCAGGCTGCGCACTGCCCTGCGGGTCGGGACCAGCACCAGCGCGTCGGCCAGCAGGCCGTCGCCGCCGGGTCCGTGTGCGGCCAGCATCGCGCCGGCGAGCACATCCACGAAAGGCTGGCCCGCTGCGATGCTGGCGACCTGGCCCATCGTTCAGCGGTATCCCTTCAGCAGGTTTTCCGCCCGTTCCAGCCCGGCGCGGTTGCCGACATCCATCCAGTCACCGTCGTGCCGGATCCCGAACAGACGCCCGGCTTCCTCGGCCCGGTCGTAGACGCGGTTCAGGGAGAACGGTTCGATCAGCATGCCCTGGAACACGCGGGGATGCAGGATCTGGATGCCGGTGAACAGGAACGGTACCACGCGGCCCTTGACCCGGCGTTGCAGCCTGCCGTCCGGGCGCATGGTGAAGTCGCCGGTCCCGCGATAGCCGATGGCCGATACGGTCGCCTGCATCAGCAGCAGCACGTCCATGGTGTCCGGATCGAACGCCCGGCCCATCCGTGCCAGCGTGTTGGTTGCGCCATTGGTCCAGATCATGTCCGAATTGGTCACCAGAAACGGACGGTCGCCCAGGTCACCCAGCGCGTGCAGAACGCCGCCGCCCGTATCCAGCAGTGTCTGTTCCTCGGAAAACACGATCTCGGGCGCGTCCCGCGATGCGAGATGCGTTCTCAGCATGTCGCCCCTGTAGTGCAGATTGACGACGGTCCGGGTGATGCCCGCTTCCACGAGCTGATTCAGTGTCCGGTCGATCAGGGTCTTCCCGCCGACGCGGACCAGCGGCTTGGGCCGCGTCAGGGTCAGCGGGCGCAGGCGTTTGCCGTAACCGGCGGCCAGTGTCATCGCCGTATCCGGCAATTCGGGGTAGATGGTGTTGCTCATCGGGACTGGCCGCTCTCGACTGACGGGACGTTCGGCAGGTGATTGTCGAACCACGCGGCGACGGGCGCAAGGGCCGGATGGCGCAGATCACGTTCGAGCAACCGCCATGTGCGCGGCAGCCACCTTAGATAACCGTCCTTGCCGTCCCGCGCCGACAGACGGGTGAAGATGCCCAGGATCTTCGTGTTCCGCTGTGCGGCAAGCACGGTGTAGGCCGTCCGCAGACGCTCGGAACTGCAGGCGGTACCGGCGATATAGCGATCCAGCATCGCGGCCTCGATCTGCGGGGGCACATCGCGACGGACATCCGACAGCAGCGAGGCCAGATCGTAGGCTGCGTGCCCGCGCACCGCGTCCTGAAAATCCAGCAGACCCACCTGTGCGACATCGTGCCGTTCGGGCAGCCAGATCAGATTGTCGACATGATAGTCCCGCAGGACCAGCGTGTCCGTGACGGCGGCGACCTGCCCGAGGCAGGAGCGCCAGGCGTGCCGGTAGGCCTCCCGTTCTCCCGGGGTCAGCGTCACGCCGCAATGGGGCGCGTACCAGTCCGGCATCAGGTCGGCTTCGGTCAGCAGCAGGTCCATGTCATAGGCTGGCAGATCGGCGGGCGGTGCCTGGCGTGCCAGCGCGATCAGCACGTCAACGGCTGCCGCATACAGTTGCACTTCATCATGACCCTGCGCGATCAGGCGGCTGAACAGATCATCGCCCAGATCCTCCAGCAGCAGAAATCCGGCATTTGTGTCCGCCTCGATGACCGTCGGCGCCGACAGGCCCCAGCCACTCAGAAGGTCGGCGACACGATGAAACGGGCGTACGTCCTCCAGGCCGGGGGGCGCGTTCATCAGGACGGCGCGGCGACCGTCGGGATGGACGATCCGGTCGTAGCTGCGGAACGAGGCATCGGCAGCCAGCGGACCGACCGCAGCGCCTGCCAGTCCGGCTTCCGCGATCAGCCGGTCCCGCGCTGCGATACGATCAGGCTCCATCCAGCCGCTCCATGAAGGCATCGGGGCCGGCGATTTCCGCGGTCCGGGTGTCGCCCGATGTCAGGGTGACCGAAATCGCGTTGCGGCGGTCCGAAGGATGCAGCCGGTCGGGCCATTCGACGATCGCCGCGCCCTCCTCCAGCGCATCCTCCACACCCAGTTCCTCTGTCTCGTCAGGACCGGACAGGCGGTAGAGGTCATAGTGGGTGACGGGAAAGGGCCGCAGTTCGTAGGGGATCGCAAGATTGAAGGTCGGGCTGGGAACGTCGAGGGCGTTTCCGGCCAGCGTCTGGATGATCGCGCGCGCCAGAAAGGTCTTGCCGGCACCCAGATCGCCGGACAGCAGCAGCAGGTCGCCGCGGTCCAGCGCCATCGCCATACGCCGGCCCAGGTCGCGGGTTGCGGCTTCGTCATTCAACGGGAAGAGGCGCGTCCGTGTCACGGACCGACCGGCTCCACGGTCACGCCATCGACGCGGATGGTCAGGGCGTCGAGCTCTTCCGGCATCTCGTGCGGGAAATGGCAGGTCACGCGGGTGCCCTTGCCGACCTCGGATTCAAGCTCGACGGAACCGCCGTGCAGCTCCATCAGGTTGCGCACCAGCGCCAGCCCCAGCCCGGTGCCGCGGCGGGTATGTCGTTCGCTGGTCCGGAACGTCTCGAAGACCCGCTCCTTCTCCTCTTCAGGGATGCCGATGCCGGTGTCCTGAACCCACAGGTCCGCCCCGTCGGGCGAGGCGTTGGCGCCGATGGTGATCTGACCGCCCGGCGGCGTGAACTTGACCGCGTTGCTCAACAGGTTGCCAAGCACCTGATCCACCCGGCGGCGGTCGCCTTCCAGCGGCTTGATGTCCGGCCCGATCTCGCTGCTGAGTCCGATCTTGCGGCGTGTGGCCCGCTCGCGATGTTTTTCCTGAACGTCCTCGATCAGGGTGGCCACGTCGATCTGTTCGCGATTGACCTGCATGTGGCCGGCCTGGATCGAGGCCAGATCCAGCATGTCGTTGATCATGGAGAGGAACTGTTCGGAGGCTTCCAGAATGCCCGAGGCGTATTCGCGCTGGCGATCGTTCAGCTGTCCGAAATAGTCGTTCTGCAGAATCTCGGCGAAGCCCAGGATCGTGTTCAGGGGCGTGCGCAGTTCGTAGGACATGTTCTCCAGAAACTCGGACTTGACCATGTCTCCGGCGACCAGCGCCTCGTTCCGCTCACGCAGGGCGCGCTCGATCTGCAGCGAATCCGTGACGTCCAGATAGGTGAACAGCTTCTGCGCGTCGGGCAGGGTCATGGCCGTGGTGTCGATGATGCGCCCGTCCGGCAGTTCGATCCGGCTGCTGGACGCACGCGGATCGGTGACACTGGCGATCAGTGCGTCGCGCAGCTCCAGCAGATCGGGCGTGCCGCCCATGGTCGCGATCACGCGATCGATCAGTTCACGGGCGTGTGGTTGTCCCTCCGTGAACTCGGCAGGCAGGCCCCACATGTTGCGATAGGGCGTATTGTTGAGGCTGAGTCGGCCGTCCGGTCCGAACACCGCGACCGCTTCGTAGAGGTTGTCCAGCGTTGCGCGCTGTACCGCGATGTAGGTATTCAGATTCCGTTCCATGATGATGTGATCGGTGGCGTCGTCGAACAGGAACATCAGGCCGCCGAACCCGTGCCGTGTGACCGTCACACGCACCATGCGCTCGTCGGGGCGCTGGTAGAGTTCCTCCATCGGGTCGAGCAGGGCGTTGAACAGGGCCTCGCGTCCCTTCCGGAACTGCCGGAATTCGATCTCCTCGGGCAGCTTGCGCATCTCCTTCAGGCGGTCGAGAACCTCGCCGATGGTGGGGATCGAGGCGATGAAGGCGTCATCCAGGCCCCACAGCTGCTTGAAGGCGTTGTTGCAGAAGATCAATTTCTTGTCGCGGTCATAGACGGCAACGGCGGTCGAGATGTTCTCGAAGATGCCGTTGTTGGCCTCGATGTGGCGTCTGAGTTCGTGACGCACCTCGTCGACCGCCGATATGTCGATCGCATAGCCGGCGGACGTGCCGTCGGCGTGGGGCGGTGTCTCGTGGATCATGTAGGTGCGGCGCTGGCCGTCGACCACGAACCGGCGCTCCTCGCTGACGGTCTCACCGCTGGCGCGGGCCTTTTCGACCAGCCGGATCGGACGGTCCTGATCCGCGCGGGCGGCGATCTCGTCGCTGGCGGCATCCGGTCCCAGGATGCGGTCCAGCGTGCGGTTGCGCCAGATCACGGCACCGCCGGATTCCCGCCGCCAGGCCGCGATCGGCGCGTCGTTCAGCAGGGCGCGGTAGCTGTCGCGTTCACGTCCGAGCGAATCGATCTTGTCGCGCAGCAGGGCCTGCTCGGCCTTCAGCTTCTCGATCTCGCGGGTGCTCTCGGCGGTCGATGACTCCGCCGTTTCGAGCCGGGCCTTGAGCCTGCCCGATCTGGATGACACCATGACCAGCCGGACCGCCAGCAAGGCGATGATCACGCCACCGATCAGGGCAGGTACGGCCCAGTCCTTCAGGGATGGATCAGCGGCTTCCTGGGCAAGCGCGCCGGACGCGGTCAGCAGAATAGATGTCGTCAGGGCCGCCAATGGCAGCCGCCGCAGACTCCGTGCTCTGTAATCGCTCATCATCAGGTCGCCCAGAATAGAGGGGAACGCGATCCGATGAAATCATCCAATCGCGCTCCCTGAAAGCGACGGTCCGGGTGTTCTGCCGACCGGCCCGTCAGAGCACGGTCATACCGGTCAATAGCGGTAGTGATCGGGCTTGAACGGTCCGGCTGCCGGAATGCCGAGGTATTCCGCCTGATCGTCGCTCAGGACGGTCAGGTTCACGCCCAGGCGCTGCAGATGCAGGGCGGCGACCTTCTCGTCCAGGTGCTTCGGCAGGGTGTACACCTGGTTGTCGTAGTTCTTGTGGTTCTCCCAGATCTCGATCTGCGCCAGCACCTGGTTGGTGAAGGATGCGCTCATGACGAAGCTGGGATGGCCCGTGGCGCAGCCCAGGTTCACCAGACGGCCCTCGGCCAGCAGGATCAGGCGCTTGCCATCGGGAAACTCGATCTCGTCGACCTGCGGCTTCACATTGTGCCAGGTGTAGTTCTTCAGACCGGCGACCTGAATTTCGCTGTCGAAATGGCCGATGTTGCACACGATCGCCCGATCCTTCATCTGGCGCATGTGATCGACGGTGATGATGTCCTTGTTGCCGGTCGCGGTGACGAAGATGTCTGCTGTCGAGGCCACCTCGTCCAGGGTCTTGACCTCATAGCCTTCCATGGCGGCCTGCAGCGCGCAGATCGGATCGATCTCTGTCACGACCACGCGGGCACCCTGACTGCGCAGGCTCTCCGCCGAGCCCTTGCCGACATCGCCGTAGCCGGCGACCACGGCGACCTTGCCGGCCAGCATGACGTCGGTGGCGCGCTTGATGCCGTCGACCAGGCTCTCGCGGCAACCGTACAGGTTGTCGAACTTCGACTTGGTGACGGAATCGTTCACATTGATCGCGGGCACCATCAGCTTGCCGTCGCGCGCCATCTCATACAGGCGGTGCACGCCGGTCGTGGTTTCCTCCGACAGGCCCTTCACGTCCTTCATCAGTTCCGGGAAGTTCTCGTGCATGCGGATGGTCAGGTCGCCGCCGTCGTCCAGAATCATGTTCGGACGCCAGCCGTCGGGACCTTCGATGGTCTGATCGATCGCCCACCAGAACTCGTCGTCGTCCATGCCCTTCCAGGCGAAGACCGGAATTTCGGCGGCGGCAATGGCCGCGGCGGCCTGATCCTGCGTCGAGAAGATGTTGCACGACGACCAGCGGATCTCCGCGCCCAGGTCGATCAGCGTCTCGATCAGAACCGCCGTCTGGATGGTCATGTGCAGGCAGCCCGCGATGCGCGCGCCCTTCAGCGGCTTGGCCGAGCCGAATTCGTCGCGCAGCGCCATCAGGCCCGGCATCTCGGTTTCGGCGATGGCAATTTCCTTGCGGCCCCAGTCGGCGAGGGAAATGTCTTTGACCTTGTAGTCGGTGAAACCGCTCATGTTCATATGCTCCGCTGGCAGGGGTGACGCGTAGCCTTTACGCGCCGCGTGTGATTCAGTTCATTCTGGCGCGGTATTTAGCGCCCGGACCGCCGGACTGCAACCAGCCGGGGCGGATATGGCCTATTCCCCCTGCGGCGGAAGCACCTGCATGCCGATGAGCAGAGGCGGGCGTTCGCGGTCCTTCCAGGGCAGAACCAGCTGCCTGTCCGCGGTCACCGGACCGAAGATGTCATGGCCGGGTGCCGGTTTTCCTTCGCGGATCTGCCAGATGATCAGCGCGCCGGATTTCTTCATATCGTCCAGATCAATCCAGGGCGACAGGCGCGGATCACCATTCATCAGCAGGCTTGGGTCGTGGCGCGCGGTGATGGTCGCGAGCCCGCCGAGCCAGAAATCGCCGATCACATATTTCATCGGCTGGCCCGTTTCGGCCTCGAAATGCGCTTCCGCGGCCTGCTGGATGGTTGCCCCGGGCCAGGCACCCCGCATCGGTTTCAGGCCGAACCAGTGTGGCCCCTGCGCCACCAGAACCGCATAGACCGACGATACCAGAACGATCAGCACCAGAACCGATGCCAGCCCGCGCTTCAGTCCCGCGTCCTTCAGCCGTCCGCCGAAGAACGCCACGACGATCAGGCCCGACAGGCTGAACATGGGCGCGCCCCACATGTCCTTCAGGCCGCCGCCCATGAAAACGGCGACGACAACCGTCAGGATCAGCGGGCCGAAACCCATCAACAGCAGGAACTTCCGATCCTTGCCGGTTCCCATGGGTCGCAGCATGCCGCGTCCGATCAGACCCGCCGCGCCCGCAACGATCAGCATCGGCAGATGGTCGGCGACCTGCGCCAGCAGGAAGGTGGCCGGGGTGCCGCCCCCACCGGCCCTCAGCGAGGCCCATTCCAGCGGCAGGAAATCGTTGCGGATCAGCCAGAGGGCTTCCGGCGCGACCAGCACAATGAAGACGACCAGCGCCACCCAAGGTCCGGCGGTCTTCAGGTGCGCGCGACCGTCGGCGTTCAGCAGCAGCCAGAGCGGGACGAACAGCAGCATCAGCGCTGCGGAGAACTTGCTATAGATCGCCAGCGCGCCGAGCAGTGCGAGCATGATCCACGAAAGCCAGTCGCCCTGCCGTTCCGCGCGATGGAGGAACAGAGCCACGCCAGCCCAGATGGGCATCTGCACGACGTTGTGGTTGAACTCGGGCGTGGGCCAGGAGAAGTAGAACAATCCGCCCAGCAGCAAGGTGCCCATGGCGGCGGCGCGGGCGTCGAACATCCGCCGGCCCAGCAGGAACACGAACAACAGCGTCAGGCCCACGCAGATCTGGCTCAGCAGGAAGGGCATCCAGATCACGCTGCCGGTCAGCAGCCGTCCGGCCTCCAGCAGCCAGGACGGCAGGGGCGGGTGCTTGTGCGTCCCCAGCAGCCATTCCCGGCCCCAGACGAGGCTCTCGACCACGTCCAGCGGCGGCGCGCTGTGGCTGATCGCGGGCAGTGCGGTCCAGAAAACCAGTTGCGCGACGATGAAGGTGGCGACTATTGACGAGGGATCGAGATGACGCCCGGGCACATGCGGGGATCCGGGCCGGTCCGACTTCCCGTCAGTCGTCACCATGTTGAACCCTGCCGACAGACTGTTGAGATCGCTTGCACATGGCCAAGGATAGCATCGCCGCCGAATCGCACCAGCCGCCGCTGCTGTCGGTGGTGATTCCCGTGAAGGACGAGGCTGACGGGCTGGACCGACTTTTCGATGCGCTGATGCCGGTGCTGGACGGGATCACGGACGATGTGGAACTGCTGTTCATCAACGACGGCAGCGATGACCGGACCGTCGAGATGCTGGCGGCCCGGCGCGCCGACGATCCGCGTATCCGCATCCTCGACCTCAGCCGGAATTTCGGCAAGGAGGCCGCGCTGACCGCCGGTCTGCATCATGCGACGGGGCAGGCGGTGGTGACGATGGACGCCGACCTGCAGGATCCGCCCGACCTGATCGCCGAAATGGTGGCGGCCTGGCGCGAAGGCGCCGAGATGGTCACGGCACGCCGCACCAGCCGCTCGACCGACAGTTTCATGAAGCGTTTCACGGCGAACGGCTTCTACCGCCTGTTCAACCGGATCAGCGACACGCAGCTGCCCACCAACGCCGGGGATTACCGCCTGTTCGACCGCGCCGTGGTGGAGGCCTTCCGCCAGCTTGGCGAACGCACGCGTTTCAACAAGGGCCTGTTCGCCTGGCTCGGGTTTCGCCAGACGTTCGTCTATCACGAACGGCCGCCCGGCACCCGCGACGAAAGCCGCTGGAAGCCACTGAAACTGATCACCTTCGCGGTCGACGGCATCCTGTCCTTTTCGACCTTGCCGGTGCGGCTGTTCACCATCGGCGGCCTGATCGTGGCGGTGCTGGCGCTGGGATTTGCACTCTGGATCGTGCTCGCCACGCTGCTGTTCGGGCGCGATGTGCCGGGTTATGCGTCCATGATGGTGTCGATCCTGCTGATCGGGGGCATCAACATGTTCGGCATCGGGCTGCTGGGGGAATATGTCGGGCGGACCTTCACCGAAACCAAGCAGCGCCCGCTCTATCTGGTCCGGCGCGATATCGGCGGCCCGGATGAATGATCGTACCGGCCTGATCGCCCAGATCGGCCGCTTCGGGATCATCGGGCTGGCCGCGACGGCGGTGCATGCCTTTGTCTACTGGGTGCTGGTGCAGTTCGGCGGCACCGAGGCCAATCTCGCCAACCTGATCGCCTTCCTGATTGCTTTCATCGTGTCGTGGAGCGGTCACAGCCGCTGGACGTTCGGCGTGCGCAGCCGTGCGGCGCTGGTCCGCTTCGTCGGCGTGGCCGTGGGCGGCTATGCGCTGAACGCGCTGGCGACGTGGGCCATCGTGGACGGCCTGGGCGGCGACCCGCGCCTGCCGCTGATCTTCATCCTGTTCGTGACGCCCGCGGCAACCTTCGTCGCAGGCCGCTTCTGGGCATTCCGCTAAAGACCCAGAACCAGTTTGGCGACGATGTTGCGCTGGATCTCGTTGGATCCGGCATAGATGGAGGCCGCGCGGTGGTTCAGATGCCGGGGCATCGCCGTCAGCGCATGGTCCGGCCCGATCGCGGCAACATTGCTGCCGACGGTGCGGGCTTCCTTCTGATGCGGTGCGGCGTAGTAGGCCACGGCCTCGGCGGTCAGTTCCGCCGTCTTCTGCAGCGATTCCGACCCGCAGACCTTCATGATCGACCCGTTGGCGCCGGGCGTGCGGCCCTCGGCGGCTTCGCAGAGCACCTGCTTCTCGGTGATCTCGAGCGCCATGATCTCCGCCTCGACCTCGGCCAGCCGGGCCGCGAACGTCGGATCGTCCAGCAGCTTCTCGCCGCCCCCGTCGGCCTCGGACGCGGCCACGGCCTTCAGGTGCCGGATGGACGCATGCAGGCCGGGCGAATAGGTGTCGCCGCCACGTTCGAACTCCAGCAGGTACTTGGCGACCGTCCAGCCCTTGTTCTCCGGACCGACGAGATTGGCCACCGGCACGCGCACGTCCTCGAAGAAGACCTGATTGACCTCATGGTCGCCGGCCATGGTGATGATCGGATCGACGGTGATGCCGGGTGCGTTGAAATCGTCGATCAGGATGAAGGAGATGCCTTCCTGTGCCTTGCCCTCGGTCGAGGTGCGGACCAGACAGAACATGCGGTTCGCGTGCTGCGCATAGGTGGTCCAGATCTTGGAGCCATTGATGACGTAATCGTCGCCGTCGCGCACGGCCCGCGTCTTCAGCGAGGCCAGATCGGACCCCGAGCCCGGTTCGGAATAGCCCTGGCACCAGACATCCTCGCCCGACAGGATGCGCGGCAGGTATTTCGATTTCTGCTCGTCCGTACCGAAATGCATCAGCACCGGGCCGACCATGCGCGTGCCCATGACCAGCACCGATGGCGCGCCTGCGGCGGTACATTCCGCATCGAAGATGTAGCGCTGTACCGGCGACCATCCCGGTCCGCCGTGCTCGACGGGCCACATCGGCGCGGACCAGCCCTTCGCCGCCAGCTTCTCCAGCCAGCGCTGTCCGATGTGGAATTCGGCAAACGGGCCTGTCGCCAGCCGCGATCCTTCCAGAATATCGTCGGTCAGATTGGTCGCGATGAAGTCCCTGACCTCGTCGCGGAATGCCAGATCGTCGTCGCTCAGCGCCAGATCCATGATGTTGTCCTCCCCGGTGTTGGCTCTATTGTACGCGCGCGAACCGATGGGGGAAGTGTTTGATGATCAAGTCCGGACTGGCCGTACTGGCAGCGGCGCTCGGCGCTGGAAAAGTGACGGCACGTGCGCTGACCGACGAGGCGCTGGAGGCAGCGACACAGGGCGAGGGACCGACGGCCTACATGCATCTGCATGCCGACCGCGCGCGGGCCGAGGCCAGCGCCATCGATTCCGTGCGTCAGGCGGGCCGCGAGGCGCGGCCCTGGGCCGGGATCCCGATCTCGATCAAGGATCTGTTCGACGAGGAAGGTCTCGTCACGACGGCCGGATCGAAGGCGCTGGCCGGTTCGGCGCCTGCCGATGCCGACGCACCCATCGTCGCACGGCTGCGCCGCGCGGGGTTCGTCATCCTGGGCCGCTGCGTGATGACCGAATTCGCCTATTCCGGCGTCGGTCTGAACCCGCATTACGGCACGCCCGCCTCACCCTGGGACCGCGAGACCGGACGCATTCCGGGCGGGTCTTCCTCAGGCGGTGCGGTGAGCGTCGCAGACGGTATGGCAGCGGCGACCATCGGCACCGACACCGGCGGCTCTTGCCGGATTCCGGCGGCCTTCTGCGGCATCACGGGCTTCAAGCCGACCATCGACCGCGTGCCGCGCGACGGGTGCACGCCGCTCTCCTTTTCGCTCGATTCCATCGGGCCGCTGGCCAACAGCGTCGACTGCTGCGCCATCCTGGACGACGTGATGGCGGGCGGCACGGGACGTCGCGCGGCGGCTCTGCCGGTCAGGGGCATGCGGCTGGCGGTGCTGACCAATTTCGTGCTGGAAGACATGGACCAGACGGTCGCCGATGCCTACGCGGCGGCGCTGGAGACCCTGTCGGAGGCGGGTGCGCATCTGGAAGAGATCACGCTGGACGCCATCGACGATCTGCCCGCGCTGGGCGCGGCGGGTGGCTTTGCCGCGGCAGATTCCTATGCCTGGCACCGCAGGCTGATCGAGACAAAGCGCGATGCCTACGATCCGCGCGTGATCGGACGGATCGAGCGGGGCGCGGCGATCTCCGCCGCCGACTATATCGACCTGATGGAAGCGCGCGTCGCCATGCAGCGGCGCACCGACCGTGAAACCGCGGGCTTCGATGCCGTGCTGATGCCGACGGTTCCCATCGTCCCGCCCGCACTGTCGGAACTGGACCAGGATGACGACTACACCCGCATCAACCTGCTGTGCCTGCGCAATCCGTCGGTCGGGAACTTTCTGAACCGCCCGAACATCAGCCTGCCCTGTCACGCCGAAGGCGACGCGCCTGTGGGGCTGACCCTGATGGGACACCGGGGCCGGGACCGGGCGCTGTTCGACATTGCGGCGGGCGTCGAGGGGGTGTTGCGAAGCTAGAGCGTTTTTCGATTTCATGGAATCACCATGAAATCGAAAAACGCAACTCGCACAGGTAGTTGCCATTCTTGAAAACAGTCTGAATGGTTCCATTCAGACTGTTTCCGCCCTAGTTCTTCGCGAACCGCCACGCGCCGTCGCGCATCCGGCAGGCGGAACCAAAGCTGACTTCAGGGCCTTTCGGCGTGCGCACGGACTGACGGAAGGTGCGGCAGATCCGGTCGCCGGTGGTGGTGATATCCAGCAGTTCGATGAAGCCCGACCGACCCGAGGTGCGGAAAATCACCCGATCTCCTTCCGCGATGCGGAGCACATAGGCGAGTGCCGCACTGTAGTCGAAGACGGTCGGGCGGATCGGCGTCGGCAGACTGCGCGCGGCGGGCGCGACGACCGTCTGCGACCAGGCGCGTTCGGCTTGCGCGCGTTGCTGCGACCGTTGCGCATGGTGCCGTGCCATCTGGCTCTGGTGGCGGTATTGCGGGACGCGCCGCTGGTCGGCGCGGTCATAGGTCGGCTTGGCCTGATAGACGCTGCCGGGATTGGCACCTGAACTGGCTCCGGGCAACAGGTTCAGCAGATCGTTGGCCATGGCGGCAGGTGCAAACAGCAGGCCGGTCAGAAGAGCCGGTATCAGAAAACAACGCATGGAACCGATGTAGGGTCGGCAAACCCGTCTTCCAGTCACATCCGCGCGTGAGCTTCTTCATTGCCGACCGGTTCCGGGGCCCGTAATCTCGAACGCAACAACGGGGGAGGGATCGCCATGAGCGACGACAAGAAGAAATACCGCAGCGCGGAATGGTTCGGGGCCGGGTCGAAGGACGGCTTCAACCACCGGTCATGGATGAAGAACCAGGGCCGTCCGCACGATCAGTTCGACGGTCGTCCGGTGATCGGCATCTGCAACAGCTGGTCCGAACTGACGCCCTGTAACGCGCATCTGCGCGACGTGGCCGAGCGGGTGAAACGCGGCGTCTACGAAGCGGGCGGCTTCCCGCTGGAATTCCCCGTCATGTCGCTGGGCGAGACGCTGATGCGGCCGACCACCATGCTGTTCCGCAACCTGATGGCGATGGATGTCGAGGAATCGATCCGCGCCTATCCGCTGGACGGGATCGTGCTGCTGTCGGGCTGCGACAAGACCCAGCCGGCCATGCTGATGGGCGCGGCGTCCTGCGATCTGCCGACCCTGGTCATCACCTCCGGCCCGATGCTGAACGGCAAGTTCCAGGGGCAGGACATCGGCTCCGGCACCGACGTCTGGCGCTTCAGTGAAGATGTGCGCGCGGGCAAGATGACGCTGGAAGACTTCATGGAGGCGGAGAACTGCATGTCCCGCTCCAACGGGCACTGCATGACCATGGGCACGGCCTCCACCATGGCGTCGATGACGGAATCGCTCGGCATGACCCTGCCGGGCGCGTCGGCGATCCCGGCGGTGGACGCAAACCGCTATCGCGTCAGCCACCTCGCCGGTCGCCGCATCGTCGAGATGGTCCGCGAGGACCTGAAGATGTCGAAGATCATGACCCGCAAGGCGTTCGAAAATGCGGTCCGCATCAACGCGGCCATCGGCGGTTCGACCAATGCCATCATCCATCTGATCGCCATGGCGGGCCGCCTTGGCGTCGAACTGACCGTGCAGGACTTCGACGAGCTGGCCCGCGGCGTGCCGCTGCTGGTGAACCTGAAGCCCAACGGCCAGTACCTGATGGAGGACTATTATTATGCGGGGGGCCTGCCGGTCGTGGTGAAGGCGCTGAACGATGCCGGTCTGCTGAACGAGGATGTGGTGACCGTGAACGGTCATTCCCTGACCGAAAACTCCAAGGATGCGCGGAACTTCAACGAAGACGTCATCCGCCCGTGGAACAATCCGGTGAACAAGGATGTCGGCCTGGCGGTCCTGCGGGGGAATCTCTGCCCCGACGGCGCGGTCATCAAGCCGTCCGCCGCGACGCCGGAACTGCTGAAGCACCGCGGACGCGCCGTCGTCTTCGAGGATATCGAGGAACTGCGCCGGGAGGTCGAGAACGACGATCTGGATATCGACGAAACCTGCGTCATGGTGCTGAAGGGTGCCGGGCCGAAGGGCTATCCGGGCATGCCCGAGGTCGGTAATTTCCCGCTGCCTGCCAAGATCCTGAAGAAGGGCATCACCGACATGGTGCGCATTTCCGATGCCCGCATGTCGGGCACGGCCTATGGCGCGGTGGTGCTGCATGTCAGCCCCGAAAGCGCGGCGGGCGGGCCGCTGGCGCTGGTGCAGACCGGCGACATGATCGAACTGGACGTCGAGGCGCGCCGCCTGCATCTGGACATCTCGGACGCGGAAATGGCGAAACGCAAGGCCGCCTGGACACCCCCGCCGCGCTCCACCGAACGCGGTTACGTGCGGCTGTACCATGACCATGTGATGCAGGCGCACGAGGGCGCGGACCTCGATTTCCTGGTCGGCGGTTCCGGCGCGCCCGTGCCGAGGGAGAGTCATTGAGTGGCGACGCATTCGCCAATCTTGATTGTCATGCCGGGCCTGTCCCGGCATCCGGTCGAACCATCGACTCGCGGCGAAGCCGCTCCGGATCCCGGCACGAGGCCGGGATGACTCGCTAGCCAGGAGAACCACCATGACCGCACATGTCGCTGTGACCATCAAGGTGAAGGACCGGGAAAAGCTCGGTGAATATGCCAGCCGGGCACCCGATACGGTCGCCGCGCACGGCGGCAAGTTCCTGATCCGCGGGCCGGTGTCCGAAGTGTTGTCCGGCAACGCCGAATACAACATCTTCGCGCTGCTCGAATTCCCGGACGCCGACACCGTGCGCGGCTGGTACAACAGCGCCGAATATCAGGCGCTGATCCCGACCCGGGAAGCCGGGGCAGACATGATCTTCACGCTTGTGGAGGCACCGTGACGGTCACCCGCCTGAACCCGCCCGACCTGTTCGACAGCGGTCCGACCGGCTTTTCGCAGATCGTCCTGCGGGAGGCGGGCGGGCGGCGTACGATCCATCTGGCGGGTCAGGTGGCCTGGGGTCCCGATCGAAAGATTGCCGGGTCCGGCGATCTGGAGAGCCAGGTGGTCGAAAGCCTGCGCAATATCGAGCGCGGGCTGGCCCGCGGCGGCGCGGCGCTGGATGATGTCTCGGCCATGCGGATCTACATCGTCGAGAGCCATATCGGTCAGCATGAGGCCATCACGCGCGGCCTGAAGGCGGTGTTCGGCGACAGTCCGCCGGCGGCGACATGGATCGGCGTGCCCTGTCTGGCCTCCGGCGATTTCCTGGTCGAGATCGAACCGAACCCGGTCGAGATTCCGCTACCGGATCGCGCATGACAGCCGGGGCAGGGAAGTCTGGTCCCGGTGCGGGCGGATCGATCCATGGTTTGCATCGATCGCTGCCTGCACTGTCACTGCTTGCACTGCTGGTCCTGATTCTCGTCGTCGTTCCGGCGATCGCGCGGGCCGAGACCCTGCTGACCATCGGCCATGTGCAACTGCAGAAGGACCGCACCTACGGCAAGTCGCGGACCTTCGCGCAATATCTGCTGCAGCCGCTGGGCCGCCCGTGGGAAGGATCGAAAGCCGCGCTGGACGAGGTCAAGTGGCATGGGGCTGCGGCAGGCGTTTCCTTTGCCCTGGAGCGCGAGCGGGTCGGCGATCCGCAGAAGGTGGCCGATGCCGTCCGCGCGATGGCATCGAAGGGCATCCGTTTCTTCGTGCTGGACCTGCCTGCCGACGTGATGGCGAAAGCGGCGGCGGCCCTGAAGGATGATCCGGTCCTGCTGTTCAATGTCTCGGCGCGGGAGGATATGTTGCGCGGTGCGGCCTGCCAGCCGAATCTGCTGCACGTGATCCCCAGCCACGCGATGCTGGCCGATGCCATGGGGCAGTATCTGAAGTTCCGCAGATGGGACGAGGTGCTGCTGCTGGTCGGGCCGTCGGAGTCGGATCGGGCGTGGGCCGAGGCGTTCAGGCGCACCGCGCGCCGCTATGGCATCGACATCGATGCCGAGCGGCCCTTCGTGCTGTCCAACGACCCCCGGCTGCGTGCCGAAAACAACCCGGTCCTGCTGACGACCGGTGCCGATTACGATGTCGTCTTCGTGGCCGACACCGACGGCGAGTTTGCGCGCAGCCTCAGCTATGCGATCAGCGATGCCCGTCCCGTCGTCGGTGCAGAGGGGCTGGCACCGATGGCCTGGCACTGGGCCTGGGAGCGGCACGGCGCACCGCAGCTTGAGAAGCGCTTCCAGCAACAGGCAGGCCGCCCGATGCGCGGCACGGACTGGGCCGCGTGGATGGCGGTGAAAACCGTGGCCGAGGCAGTCCAGCGCACGGGCAGTGCTGATTTCGAGACCCTGCGCGACTATATCAGGGGACCGGATCTGGTGCTGGACGGCTTCAAGGGAAACCGGCTGAATTTCCGGCCCTGGAACGGTCAATTGCGTCAGCCCGTGCTGCTGGCCACTCACAACTGGGTGGTTGCCCGCGCGCCGGTCGAGGGTTTTTTGCACAAGACCAACAATCTGGATACGCTGGGCGCAGACGAACGCGACAGTACCTGTGGGCGATAGGAGACACACATGAACCGCAAGGCTTTTGAACTGGCCCTGACCGGCGACGGCTTCGAGAATGTCGGTCTGAAGGAAATGGAACCCAACTGTCACAATGACGCGCACGCGCACGATTTCGACGTCAGGGCAATGGTGGTCGAAGGCGACATCACGCTGACCGTCGATGGCAAGAAGCGGAAATACAGCCCCGGCGACATCATCGAAATGGAACGCGGCTGCATGCACATCGAGGACGTCGGCGATCAGGGCATGAAGTTCGTCGTCGGCCGCCGCGCCTGATTGGCGCAACCGTCCACTCCTCCCCCTTCGAAGGGGGGAGGGGAAATTGCAGGTGATGCGAGGAACAGGACATGAGAGGCGCATTCGAGGATATCGAGGTCGGCGTGCCGCGCGAGACGGCATCGCGCACGGTGACGGCGGAGGAGATTGTCGCCTTCGCGGCCGAGTTCGATCCGCAGCCGTTCCATCTCGATCCCGAGGCCGCGAAGGACAGCGTCTTCGGCGGCCTGTGCGCGTCGGGCTGGCACACGGCGTCGCTGCTGATGCGGTTGCAGATGGACGCGTGGAAATCGGAATATTCGCTGGGATCGCCCGGATTCGACAATCTGCGCTGGGTGCGCCCGCTTCGGCCCGGCGACACGATCCATGTGCGGTCGACCTGCATCGACAAGCGCCCGTCGCGCTCGAAACCCGACCGCGGCTCCGCGACCTGGAAGACCGAGGTGGTCAACCAGAAGGATGAGGTGGTGCTGGATGCCGAACTGATCGGCATGTACCTGAAACGCGACGCCCGGCCCCCCCGAAGAATGACCGGAAATCTCCGGTAACGCTTAGGCGCGGCCTTCCTATCCTCGACGAACAAACCGTTGAGTGAAAAGGAAAAAGCTTCGTGGCATCGCGTGAGGATACAGACGAGACCGCAATCGACCTGCGGCTGGAGAAATTTCGCAACGACCCCATCGGCTTCGTGCGCTGGGCCTTCCCCTGGGGCGAGAAGGCTTCGGCGCTGGACAGGGCGTCCGGGCCGGAGAAGTGGCAGTCGGAAATTCTGACCACCATCGGCAGGCGCCTGAAACAGCAGACCCGCAAGCGCGCGCCGAAGGACGCCGAACCGGTACTGGTCGCGGTCGCCAGCGGGCATGGCGTCGGCAAGTCCGCGCTGGTCGCCTGGCTGGTGATCTGGGCCATGGCGACGGGGCGGGATACGCGCGGTGTGGTGACCGCCAATACCGAGATCCAGCTGAAGACCAAGACCTGGGCGGAGCTCGCCAAATGGTTCCGCATCAGCCGCGTGCGGCATCGCTTCCGCCTGACCGCGACGGCCCTGCAGGCGAGGGACACGGAGGCGGCAAAGACCTGGCGCATCGACATGGTGCCCTGGTCCCTGAACCAGACGGAGAGCTTCGCCGGGCTGCACAATCAGGGCCTGCGCATCGTGCTGGTCTTCGACGAGGCGAGCGCGATCCCCGAACCGGTCTGGGAAGTTGCCGAAGGGACGCTCACCGACCGGGACACGGAAATCATCTGGGCGGTCTTCGGCAACCCGACCCAGGCAGCGGGGCGGTTTCGCGAATGCTTCGGGCGGCGGCGGCACCGCTGGATCACGCGACATGTGGATTCGCGCGAGACCGACCTGACGAACGCAGACCAGATCGCCCGCTGGGTCGACGACTATGGCGAGGATTCCGATTTCATCCGGGTCCGCGTGAAAGGTGAGTTTCCGCGCAGTTCGTCGCGGCAGTTCATCGGCACGGAACTGGTCGACGGGGCACGCATGCGATCGCTGGTGTCCGACCCGGAAGCGCCGCGTGTGATGGGGGTCGACGTGGCCCGCTTCGGCGACGACCAGTCGGTGATCCTGCTGCGGCAGGGCGACCGGATCGAAGGTCCGATCCATCGCTTTCGGGGTATCGATCTGATGCAACTCGCGGCCCATGTGGACGAACGCATCCGCGAGGACATGCCCGATGCGGTCTTCGTCGACGGGGCGGGGATCGGCGGCGGCGTGATCGACCGCCTGCGGCAGCTCGGGCATCGTGTGCACGACGTGAACGGCGGCGAGGCGGCCCGCCGAAAGCGTGAATTCCTGAACCGCCGCGCCGAGATGTGGGCGCGCATGCGCCACTGGCTGAAGCAGGGCGACATCCCCGACGACACCGCGCTGGCGGCGGATCTGGCCGGCCCGGAATACGGCTTCGACCCCAAGGGCCGCATCCAGCTTGAACGCAAGGAAGACATGAAGAAGCGGGGTCTGGCCTCGCCCGACGCGGGCGACGCGCTGGCGCTGACCTTTGCGGACTTTGCGGCACTGCACTCGGAACTGAAGCCGCACGATGCGGCGACGGATTTCCGTGTCCTGTGATGCCGGTCCGGGTCAATCGGTATCGCAGGCGTGATGGGGGTGGACTTGGCCCCTGCGCCAAAGCAACTATCTCAGCCGGACAGATTTGACGGCATCGGACAGGAAATTCCATGAGCGACTATGACTACGACCTTTTCGTCATCGGCATCGGATCGGGCGGCACGCGCGCGGCGCGGATGATCGCCAGCACCGGTGCGCGCGTCGCGGCGGCCGAGGAACGCTATTACGGCGGCACCTGTGTGAATGTCGGCTGTGTGCCCAAGAAGCTGCTGGTCTACGGCAGCCATTTTCACGAGGATTTCGAGGATGCGAAGGCCTATGGCTGGGACGTGACGGTCGGCGATTTCGACTGGAACATGCTGATCGAGAAGAAGAACACCGAGATCGAGCGGCTGAACGGGATCTATCGCAAGCTGTTGGATAATGCCGGGGTGTCGGTCTATGACGCGCGTGCGACCATCGTCGACCAGCATACGCTGGATGTCGGCGGCGAGAAGATCACGACCGACCGCATCCTGATCGCCGTCGGCGGCTGGCCGACCAAGCCCGACGTGCCTGGCATCGAACACGCCATCACCTCCAACGAGGTGTTCTATCTGGACACCTTCCCCAAACGCTTCGTCGTCGTCGGCGGGGGCTATATCGCCGTCGAATTCGCCGGGATCATGAACGGCATGGGCGCCGACGTGACCCAGCTCTACCGCTCGGAACAGATCCTGCGCGGTTTCGACGGGGACGTGCGCGAGACCCTGTCGAAGGAGATCGTCAAGAAGGGCATCGACCTGCGCGTCAACACCAACATCACGGCCATCGAAAAGGACGGCGGCACGCTGATCGCGACCCTGACCGACGGATCGAAACTGGAAGCCGACTGCATCATGTATGCGACCGGCCGTCATCCGAACACGGCAAGCCTGGGCCTGGAGAACATCGGCGTCGAGATGGACCGGAGCGGCGCGATCAAGGTGGACTCCTTCTCGAAGACCAACGTCGACAACGTCTGGGCGCTGGGCGACGTGACCGACCGGATCGCGCTGACGCCGGTGGCGATCCACGAGGCGATGTGTTTCTACCGCACGGAATATCTGGGCGACCCGACGCCGTCCGACCACGAGAACGTGGCCTCTGCGGTGTTCAGCCAGCCGCCGGTCGGCACGGTGGGGATCACCGAAGCGCAGGCGCGGGAGAAATACGGCGAGATCGACATCTACCGCTCTACCTTCACCGCCATGAAGCACACCATTTCGGGACGCGACGAGAAGACGCTGATGAAGATCATCGTCGATCAGGCGAGCCAGAAGGTCGTGGGCGTCCACATGGTCGGTCCCGACGCAGGCGAGATCATCCAGGGCATCGGCATCGCGGTGAAGATGGGCGCGACCAAGCAGGACTTCGATCGCACGATCGGCATTCACCCGACCTCGGCCGAAGAATTCGTCACCATGCGCGAGAAGGCGGCCTAGGAACGGACGCTGCTCTCTGACAGAGGCAGTCTTCCGCAGCGGGGGTGCAGCGAGGGCCGTCAGTCCGCCAGACAGGCGATACGGTCGGCCCATTGAACGGCGTAAGATCCGCTGCCGGGCTCAGCGCGGCGGATGGCGATGGACCGGCGTACATCGACGATGGCGCGGTCACTGTTGTAGTAGGCTTCGGGGTCGATGACGGCGTTGGCCGGGGATGCGAAATCCCAGAGCCCGTCGAATCCCCTCTGCTGCATCACGGTGACGGTTGCCAGGCACCGGTTGCCGTCCGCGGGGCACTGCCGCTCGCAGAACCGCCGCGCCGCGCGCAGATTGCGCGTCCCGGGCGGTGATCGATCGATGATCTGCCCGATCTGTTCGGCGTCCTCGATCCTGGCACCGACCGGATCGCCGCGCAGGATCGCCAGCCAGCCCTTGACCGGATCGGGTGCCCGCTGCTGCTCGCGTCGGAGGTAGGTGCCGTAGAGTATCAGCGCATCGGCCGTCCAGATCGCGGGGTCCGACGGATCGCCTTTCAGCCCGAAATCCTTGATCACATGAAAGGCGATCAGCGGCCTGTACGCCGCATAGGCACCGTCCCGCCCGAACGCGCGGGGCAGGGTCGCGAACTCCGGTGAGACCGCCCCCACGCCCCGATTGACCAGTTCCAGCACGAAGCGGATGGCGGTCTCGGTCTCGCCGAACTCCATCAGGGCCTGAATCTTGACGAAATCGAACGGCGGGCGATCCGCCCCGTCCAGCGCCAGGGCGTGCAGATCGCCGTCATCGGCCAGAACCTTCAGCCACGACCGCCCTGACAGCCCGCCGGGTGCGCGAAGCAGCGCGTTGCGCCGCTTGCGTTCGAGATTCGCAACCCAGTCCGAAGGCGCGCGTCTGGCGATGGTGCCGAGCAGCAGGCGCGCATCCCGGTTGCCGGCATGTGCAAGTTCGCTCAGCGCCGGCAGGGCGGATGCATCGTCGCCAGCGAGCCAGGCAGCGATGGCGTCGTCAAGCTGTGCCGATGCTGTCTGTGCCTGACCGGTCGAGACACCCGGCATCAGCAGTGCGAGCAGGACGAGTAACCCGGGAATCCTCATCGTGACCGGCGTGCGGTCGTGCCGCACCGGATGCGGTGTGCCGATATCGACCGGCCCGGCGTCACGCGCATCAGACCAGGAACAGGGCCATCAGAACCAGCAGGAGAACACAGGCGATGATGCCGAACTTGGTCAGGCCGATGAAGCTGGCGTAGACCGACTTGTGCTGGGAAATATCCATCGAACCGGGTTCGTGCATGATGATCTTGTCCTCGATCTGATCAGAAACGTGAAGCGCGCGGACGCAAGATAAGCGACCGCGGGCCTGTCTCGCAAGCCACTGCCGCGGATCAGGCGGCGGCGAAGCGCCGCAGAACGTGATCGGCAATCTCGCCGAGCGGCGCGACCCAGACATCGCCCCGGCCCTCGATATGATCGACCAGCCGCTCCAGGATCTGCATGCGGTGATGCCGCCCGATGACCGAGGGGTGGCAGGTCAGCGTGAAGACGCCGCCTTCGCCGACGATCCCGTCCAGTTCGGCCCGCCAGATTTCGAACACATCGTCGGGGCTGTGGAACTGCGCCATCAGGTGCGGGGGCATGAACCACATGAAATAGGGCGCATCATCCAGACACCAGTCGATGGGGAATTCCAGAAGGTCGGGCTGGTCCGGATAGATATCCGACAGCAGATGCGGCGCTTCTCCGGCGAAGAGGCTGGAATCGTAGGTGAAGCCCCGTTCCTTCAGCAGTCCGGCAGAATGCAGGTTCATGTCCCACGCCGGAGAGCGGTAGCCGGTCGGCGTGTGGTCCAGATGCTGGCGAAAGGCCTTCAGGCTGGCGTCCAGCACAGCCGCCTCGCCGTCCGGGTCATCCTTGTACATGGAGACGTTCTCGTGCTCGTGGCCGTGCGCGCCGACCTCGTGTCCCTGCTCAAGAACCGCGCGGAACGCATCGGGCCAGCGCTCGACGTTCGCACCGGGCACATAGAAGCTTGCGCGGACATCCCGCCGCTTCAGGAAATCGAGAATGCGGGGCAGTGCGGTGTGCAGGCCGTAGAGGCCCCGGCTGTAGCCCTGCAGTCGCTTCGGGGTCTTGCCGAACAGCTGTTCGCCGGTACGGGGACCGGCGGGGTCGGGCCGCGCCGGCGAGTAGGCATATGTCACGTCGCAGTCGAAGGTCAGCGCCACCGCCCCGCGCCTGCCATCGGGCCACGGCCCCCTGAATTCGTTCAGCATGATGATCCTCCCCGAAAAAGAGAAGGCCGCCCCTTTGCAGAGACGGCCTTCCCGGTCAGCTTCAAGCTGCGTTCAGAAGAACGCTGACTTTACTTGTTGCTTTCGATGGTCACGACCACACGACGGTTCAGCGGCTCACGCACGCCGTCGCCGGTCTGCACTGCCGGGGCGATCTCACCCACCGCAGCTTCATCGATCAGGTCCGGCGACAGACCCTGGTTGACCAGAGCGCGGGCGACCGAGTCGGCGCGGCGCTGGGACAGGGCCAGGTTGTATGCGTTCGAACCCGAGGTATCCGTGTGACCCACGACGTTCACGTCGTCACCGTCACGCTGGCTGTAGGCCGAGCTGATGGCAGCGATCGTGTCCTGCGCAGCCGGGCTCAGTTCCGAGCTGTCGAATGCGAAGTAGATCGTGAATTCCTGGGCATCCATGACCATCGGCTTCGGCTCGGCAACGGCAACCCGCGGCGCCTCGATGGCGTTCAGGGCAGCGTTGGCGGCATCACGGCAGCGCCAGATGTGCAGCAGCTGATAGCCTTCTTCCGACTCCTGCAGCCAGCAGTCATAACCGGCCTGGGCGGTTGCCAGCTCGATCGGATGGGTATCCGCGGCGCCATTGTCATAGGCGTTCAGAATGCGCTGGTAGGTGCGCTCGGCATATGCCGTGTCGGTGGCGGCCAGCGTACGGCTGGTCGGCGCATCGGGTTTCACCGAATGATTGCCGGCAGCTTCAGCAGCCTTGGCACTGAAATGCGCCTCGTCGGCGGCGTCGCGCTCGACAGCTTCCTCAGCCGCCATCGCGCTGTATTCGCGGGCCAGCGCCTCGGCCAGTGCGGGATTCTCGGTTGCCATCGCGGCACCGGACTTGTGCGCGGCTGCAAAGGCGGAGCCGCTTGATGCGAACATCACTGCCACTGCGATCGCCGCTGCCGGGGTTGCGATTTTTGTCATCGTTTTCATTGTAGTTGCACCTCTTCTTATTTGCATTCATTCGCGATGCAGGGTCTTGCTGCACGTAACGACAACCCTGACTTTGGACCTGATCGCTCGACTTTCAAGTTTTATCTCGTTTGATGACCAGGCCATGACAGCCTAGCGGCCAATTCATGACCACTGCCCATATTCGGCCACATTTCATGGATTGCAAGGGGTACTTGGCGGTTTGCGACGATTCGGCGCTCAGGCCGCGTCGGCCTTCATGCGACGTTTGCGCTCATACATCCGGCGATCGGCTTCGGCAATCGTCGATGAAGCGTCCTCGCCCGGCCTGAAGGGGAAGATGCCATAGGCGACCTCAATCGGCACGGCACGGCCTTCCGCCTCGACGGGATTGTTCCGGATCGCCGCCGCCAGGTCTTCGGCCTTGGTCATCGCACCCTTCTCATCGACCTGCGCCAGAATGACCGCAAACTCGTCGCCCCCCAGTCGGCCGACGATGTCGGAATCCCGCGTATTGGCCAGCAGTGCGTTGGCGACGTTCATCAGCGCGGCATCGCCCGCGGCATGGCCCAGTTCGTCATTGATCTGCTTCATGCCGTTGACGTCGAAGAAGATCAGGCTGGCCGGCACGCCGTAGCGTTCCGAATAGGAGATCATGCGTGACAGGTCCCTGACGAAGGCGCGGCGGTTGGAGACGGGCGCCAGCGGGTCCTGATCGGCCAGCTTCTCCAGTTCCCCGTTCCGGTTCTGAACGCTCTGCAGTTCGGCGCGCAGCGATTCCACCTCGGCCATCAGTCCCATGATGGCGTCGCGCACCTTGGGCGTCAGCTCGTTCTGGGGGATGCCCTGGATGGCCGCCGTGTCGTTGATGTCCCGGGCCGCGCCGGCGGCTTCTGACGTGGGTGCACCGTCCGCCGGACGGTTGGCGCGTGTCGACGTGGCGGGTCGTGTGCGCTGGACGTTCTGGTATCCGCCGATCTTCATCTGGTGCTCCCGAAAGGTACCGGGTTGTGAACTTTCCCCAAACGTGAGGCTCAAAGGTTAAGAATTCTTGTAGATCGCCCGTCCTGCGGTCGCCGTGAAGCCCTTGCCTCCCCCTCGCGCGTGCCTATACTCCGCCGCTTTCCGAAATCGGGCGCAGACGGGTTTTCCAAATGGTCGGTGATGTTTCAGAACCTCTGGTCGGTGTGATCATGGGCAGCCAGTCTGACTGGGAGACCATGTCCCATGCCGTCGAGATCCTCGAAGCGCTGCAGGTGCCGCACGAGGTGCGCATCATTTCCGCGCACCGCACGCCTGACCGGATGGCCGACTATGCGAAGTCGGCACGCGGGCGCGGTCTGAAGGCCATCATCGCCGGGGCCGGCGGCGCGGCGCACCTGCCGGGCATGGTTGCCGCGCAGACCCAGGTGCCCGTGCTGGGGGTTCCGGTCGAGAGCAAGGCCCTGTCCGGCATGGACAGCCTGTTGTCCATCGTGCAGATGCCGGGCGGCGTGCCGGTGGGTACGCTGGCCATCGGCAAGGCGGGGGCGAAGAATGCGGGGCTGTTCGCGGCCTCGATCGTTGCGCTGGAGGACGCCGCGCTGGGCGACCGGCTGGAGGCCTGGCGGACCGCGCAGACCGATTCCGTCGCCATTGAGCCCGACCGCGCATGAAAGCCCTCCCGCCAGGTTCGACCATCGGCGTACTGGGTGGTGGACAGCTGGGCCGCATGATGGCGCTGGCCGCCGCGCGCCTGGGCTACCGGGTGCATGTCTTCTGTCCGGATTGGGACAGTCCGGCCGAGCAGGTCTCTGCCGCCGCGACCGTCGCCGCCTATGACGACGCGGCCGCGCTGGATGCGTTCGCCGCCTCGGTCGATGCGGTGACGCTGGAGTTCGAGAATGTGCCCGTGGCCGCGGTGGAGCGGCTGGCCCGGACCGTGCCCGTCCGGCCCGGCGCGCGCGTGCTCTCGGTGGCGCAGGACCGCATGGCCGAAAAGACGACGGCGAGGGATCTCGGCATTCCCGTCGCGCCTTTCGAAGCCGTGACCAGCGACACCGACCTTGCCGACGCGATCGCGTCCATCGGCGCGCCGTCGGTGCTCAAGACCCGGCGCGAAGGCTATGACGGCAAGGGGCAGCGCATCATCCGCAAGGCCAGCGATGCCGACGCGGCCTTTGCGGACCTGGGACGCGCGCCGGCCATCCTGGAAGCCTTCGTCGAGTTCACGTCGGAAATCTCCGTCATCGCGGCGCGCGGCGAGGATGGTGAGACACGCACCTACGCCGCCGTCGAGAACCGCCACAAGGACCATATTCTGGATCTGACCATCGCACCTGCCGCCGTCGCCTCCGCCGCGATCAAGCAGGCGGAAGAGGCCGCGCGCGCGCTCGCCGACGCCCTTCAGGTGGTGGGCCTGCTGGCGGTCGAGTTCTTCGTGACGCCGGAGGACGGTGTTCTTTTCAACGAGATGGCGCCGCGACCGCACAATTCCGGACACTGGACCATCGAGGCCTGCCGGGTGAGCCAGTTCGAGCAGCAGGTCCGCGCGACCGCCGGTCTGCCGCTGGGACCGACGGGCTATCACCACCGCGCCGTCATGCGGAACCTGATCGGGACGGATGCGGACCGCTGGGCCGATCTGGCGGATGGCGACGGCACGTTGCATCTGTATGGCAAGGCGGAATCCCGTCCGGGCCGGAAGATGGGACACGTCACGCGGCTCTATGCGCCGGATCGCCCGAACTGGCCCCCGAAAGAGGCCGAACTGCCCTGACCGGCTTGACCGGAAAGCGGGTGCGTTGAATGCTGGGTACCGCCGGGGAGGGCGCACGCATGAAAGCCATAGTCTGCGAGAAGATCGGGTCGGTCGACGACCTGAAGGTCGGTGACCTGCCGAAACCGTCGCCCGGGGAAGGCGAGGTGCTGGTGCAGGTGAAGGCCGCGTCGCTGAACTTCCCCGATGTGCTGATGCCGGAAGGCAAGTACCAGTATGCGGGCGAGCCGCCCTTCGCGCCCGGCATGGAAGCCGCCGGAATCGTCGCGGCACTGGGCGAGGGCGTGAGCGGTGTTTCGGTGGGTGACCGGGTCGCGGTGCATCCCTGGATCGGATGTTTTGCCGAATATGTGGTCTCGCCGGTCGACTGGCTGTTCCCGCTGCCCGATGAAATGGACTGGGTGACCGCGGCGGCGTTCGGACTGACCTATGGTACCATCCGGCATGCGCTGGTGGATCGGGGCGAACTGAAGGCGGGGGAGAACCTGCTGGTGCTGGGCGCGGCAGGCGGAACAGGACTGGCTGCCATCGAAGGCGGCAAGGCGCTGGGCGCGCGGGTCATCGCCGCCGCCAGCACCGATGCCAAGCTGGCTGCGTGCAAGGCCAAGGGCGCGGATGTGCTGATCAACTATGCCGAAGGCCCGGAACTGCGCCATCAGGTCAAGGAAGCGACCGATGGCAAGGGCGCGGATGTCATCTTCGACAGCGTAGGCGGCGATTTCAGCCAGCAGGCCATCCGCTCGATCAACTGGGGCGGGCGGATGCTGGTGATCGGCTTCGCGGCCGGGTCGATACCGCAACTGCCGGCCAACCACATCCTGATCAAGCAGATCGAACTGGTCGGTGTGGCCTATCAGGGCTTCTCACGCCGGTTCCCCGACCGGTGTCGCGAAAACATGGCGCAGAACCTCGACTGGTGGCGGCAGGGCAAGCTGAGCCCGCACATCGGGCAGGTCTACGACCTCGACCACGGTATCGATGCCCTGAAGGCGATGCGCGACCGCAAGGCCGAAGGCAAGCTGGTGATCCGGGTTTCCGACTGACCGGCCGCGGCCTCAGCTGACGCCGCGTTCCAGTCCCTCCCAGTAGGGCTTGCGCAACTCGCGCTTCAGGATCTTGCCCGTGGCGTTGCGGGGCAGCTCATCGGTGAAATCGACCGACTTGGGACATTTGTAGTGCGCGATCCGTTCGCGGGCGTAGGCGATGACCTCGCCTTCGGAAATGTCGGTGTCCGGCGCGCGCACCACCACCGCCTTCACCGCCTCGCCCCAGCGCTCGTCCGGCACACCGATGATGGCGACGTCGGCGATGGCCGGATGGCCGAACAGGGCACTCTCGATCTCGGCCGGATAGATGTTCTCGCCGCCCGAGATGATCATGTCCTTCACGCGGTCGAAGATATACAGGAACCCCTCGTCATCGAAGTAGCCCGCGTCGCCGGACCAGAGCCAGCCGTCCTTCAGCGTGCTCTCGGTCGCTTCGGGCAGGTTCCAGTATCCGGCCATCAGCGTGTTCGACCGCAGGATGATCTCGCCGACCTCGCCGGTCGGCATTTCCCTGCCGTCCTCGTCGACGACCTTGACGTCATAGCCCGGTGCGGGCTTGCCGCAGGCGCGCAGCCGGTCGGGCTTCGACAGGTCGTGGTCCTCCTTGGCCATATAGACGCCGCCGCCGTTGGATTCGGTCATGCCGTAGGCCTGCCCGAAGACGGGGCCGAAGATGTCGATGGCCTGCTTCAGAAGCTCGACCGGGATCGGGGCCGCGCCGTACCAGATCTCGTCCATGGACGAGAAATCGACGTCCCGGCAGCCCGGCGTCTGTACCAGGAACAGGATCAGCGCCGGGACCAGGAAGGTCTTGGTGACCCTGTGCTCGGGGATCACGCGCAGGATGTCCGCCGGAATCGCTTCGGCAAGGATCACGGTCTTGGCGCCGACATACATGCCGGCCAGCGCATTGTTCAGCCCGCCGACGTGATACAGCGGCATGCAGACCAGATTGACGTCCTCGGGCCCCCAGCGGCCATAGGCGGACTGGTCCGGATCGGCCAGCAGCGGCCAGAGGTTCAGGCCGGACTGATGGCTCAACTGGACGCCCTTGGGGTGGCCTGTCGTGCCGGATGAATAAAGCTGCGAGGCGATGCTCTCCGGATCGACCTCGATCATCGGATCTGCATCGTCCTGCCGGTCGCGCCAGCTGAAATAGGCCGGATAGCCGCCTTCGCCTTCCAGCGAGATCACCTCGCGCACCTTGGACATCTCGGCCATCTGTTCCGCGGCCAGATCGGCATACCCTTCACCGACGAAGAACACCTCGGCGCCGGAATCATTGACGATGTAGGCGATCTCCGGTCCGGCCAGGCGGAAATTCACCGGCACCAGCACCGCGCCCGTCTTGGCGACGCCGTAGTAGAGTTCCATGAACTGGTCGCAGTTCTTGGTCAGCAGGGCCACGCGCTGCCCCGGCTTCACCCCCATGGCGATCAGCCCGTTGGCGACCTGATTGCTGAAGCGGTCCAGATCGGCGTAACTCGACTGGCGGTCCCGGAAGACGGTCGCGACGGCATCGGGCCGCGCCTTCGCGTGGCCCCGCAGAACATCCGCAACATTCTTCATCGACATCGTTCGCCCTCCCCGGATCGTGTTTTTCTTTTCTATGCCAGAGAGATCGGGCTTGCGCCATAGCCGAGGCTGTGAGATGTAATGTTGTAACACGTTATAAAATAACATTACGTCGAGGTGCCCCGATGACCCGCCTGCTTGCCGCCGCCGCCGTTGCCGCCCTGACCGCCGTGACGGGCATATCGGCATCACATGCCGCGCCGCGTGTTGCGGCGTCGATCCAGCCCGTCCACGCGCTGGTGGCATCGGTGATGGGGGATCTGGGTGATCCCTATCTGCTGGTCCCGCCGGGCGCGTCGCCGCATGACCACGCGCTGAAACCGTCGGACGCCCGTGCGCTGTCGCAGGCGGACGTCGTTTTCTGGGTCGGTCCGCGGATCTCCACGTTTCTGGACAAGGCACTGACCGAACTGGCGGACGATGCACAGATCGTCCGGCTCGGCGATGAGCCGGGGTTGCATCTGCTGCCGCTGCGGGAAGGCGGCGCGTTCGAGCCGCATGCGCACGACCATGGCGGCCACGAGAGTGAGAAGCACGGGCACGACCATGACGATGAGAAACACGGCCATGAAGGCGAGAAGCACGGGCATGACCACGATGACGAGAAGAAGCACGCACACGGTGATGAAGCCGGAGAAGCGGCCCACACCGAGGCGCACATCTGGCTGGAGACCGGCAATGCCGTGATCATGACACAGGCGATCGCGCAGAAGCTTGCCGCGGTCGATCCGGCCAACGCCGACACCTATCGGGCCAACGCGCAGGCAACGGTGGCCCGCCTTCAGGCGCTGTCATCGGAACTGAAGCAGCTTCTCGAACCGGTCAGGGGTCGGCCCTTCATCGTCTTTCACGACGCCTGGCAGCATTTCGAGCATGAGTTCGGCCTGACAGCCGTCGGCTCCATCACCGTCAGCCCCGAAACGCCGCCGGGCGTGCGGCGGATGAGCCGGCTGAGATCGGGCATCCGCGATCTCGGGGTGGTCTGCATCTTCGCCGAGCCGCAATTCGGCGACTCCCTGCCCCGGACCCTGGCCGACGGGACGGACGCGCGGGTGGGGGTCGCCGACCCGCTGGGCGCGGCCTATCCGTCAGGCCCGAACCAGTACGAACAGCTGATGCGGGGCGCAGCCCGGGCGTTCCGGGAATGCCTCGGCTGATTGCTCCCACCCCGCTGCCGCCTGAACGAAAACCAACGCGTCCCATTGATCGAAGAGGTAGAAATGAAGAAATCCGTCATGCCGCTGGTGATCGCGGGCATCCTGCTGGGTGCCGGCGCGCAGGCTCAGGTGTTCGAAGTCATCCATCCCGATATCGAGAAGGGCGGGTTCGAATTCGAGTCCCTGAACGGGCTCACCCTGTCGGACGTCGCGCCCGGCGACGAGCGTTCGGCGCACGAACTGGCTTTCTCCTACGCGCCCGTGTCCTGGTGGAAACCCACCGTGGCGCTGGAGATCGCCAATCCCAAGGGGGCGAACGCCGAGGTCGAGGCCTTCGAGTTCGAGAACGTCTTTCTGATGCCTGGCGGCGGCGGTCACGCCCATGATCATGGTCACGGCGATGAACTGCACGTTCTGCCGGGTCTTTTCCTGGGTATGGAACTGCCGAACGCAGCAGGCATCAACGCTGCCGAGATCAGCGTCGGCCCGGTGCTGGAGGTCGCGCACGGCCCCTGGCTGGCCATCGGCAATCTGTTCGTCGATATTCCGTTCGAGGACGGCACGGACCCCGGCCTGTCCTATGCATTCTCGGTCGCCCGAGGGGTGGGCAGCGACTGGCGGCTGGGCGTCGAGATGTTCGGCAGCTTCGAGCAGGCGTTCGGCGACGCGCCCGCTCTGGACCAGCAACAGCACGTGATCGGCCCTGCGGCCTATACCAGCTTCGACCTCGGCCATGGCCGGGTGATCGAGCCGCGCATCGCGATCCTGGCCGGTCTGACGGACGCCGCACCCGACGCGGTACTCTCGTTCAACGTCGAACTGAAGTTCTGACTCCCCCCGGCGCAAGCCTCCCTCTACACGGCTTGCGAAACGAAAGGGCGCAGCTTTCTAAGGCTGCGCCCTTCTTCGTTCAGCCGCCGGCAATCAGTTCCGACTGCTTGACCAGAGCCTCGGCCTGCTTGATGGAGGCGATGTCGATCAGGCGACCGTCCAGCGCGACCGCGCCGCGGCCTTCCTTCTGTGCCTGTTCCATGGCTTCCAGGATACGCTTGGCCTTGTTCACTTCCTTCTCGGACGGGGTGAAGACCTCGTTCGCGCCGGCGATCTGGCTCGGGTGGATGGCCCATTTGCCTTCGCAGCCCAGGATGGCCGAGCGGCGCGCCTGCGCCTTGTAGCCGTCCGGATCGGAGAAGTCGCCGAACGGGCCGTCGATGGGACGCAGGCCGTTGGCGCGCGCCGCAACCACCATGCGGGCCACGGCATAGTGCCACATGTCACCCCAGTGATAGTCGCGGTTGCCGTCGTCATCGGGGTCGGTCAGCACGCCGTAGTCCGGGTTCGGACCGCCGATGACCGTGGTGCGGGCCTTGGTCGAGGCGGCATAATCGGCCACGCCGAAGTGCAGCGATTCGTTGCGCGGGCTGGCGGCGGCGATCTCGTCCACGTTGGCCATGCCCAGCGCGGTCTCGATGATCATCTCGAAGCCGATGCGCTTCTTCCGGCCGGTCGCGGCCTCGGCCTGGGTCACCAGCATGTCGAGGGCGTAGATGTCCGAGGCCGTGCCCGCCTTCGGGATCATGATCAGGTCGAGCCGCTCGCCGCCCTGTTCGATCACGTCGATCACGTCGCGGTACATGTAATGCGTGTCCAGGCCGTTGATGCGCAGCGACATGGTCTTGTTGCCCCAGTCGATGTCGTTCAGCGCCTCGATGACATTCTTGCGGGCCTGCGGCTTGTCATCGGGTGCGACGGCGTCTTCCAGGTCGAGAAAGATCACGTCGGCGTCCGACTTGGCGGCTTTCTCGAACATTTTCGGCGACGAGCCGGGCACGGCCAGTTCACAACGGTTCAGGCGCGGTGTGGTCTGTTCAACGATCTTGAAGCTCATTTTTCTGCATTCCCCTGTCTGTATGTGCGGTCGGCTATAGCCGCCTTGTCAGCGTCCCGCAAGCGGGTGCTTGGTGTTCACGAGGTCGCTCAGGCCGTCGTCCTGAACGTGTGTGTAGATCTGTGTCGTTGCGATGTCGGCGTGTCCCAGAAGCTTCTGCAGCGTGCGCAGGTCGGCACCCCCGGCCAGCAGATGCGTTGCAAAGGCGTGTCGCAGGACGTGGGGCGATATCTCCGCCGCGTTCAGGTCGGCGCGCGCCGCGAGCTTCTTCAGTTCGGTGGCAAAATGCTGACGTGTCAGATGGCCGTCCCTGCCGCGCGACGGAAACAGGAACGGGGAGGGCATTCCCTTCTTCAGGAACCGGGGGCGGACTTCGAGGTATCTGTCCAGGGCCGTCAGGGCCTCCGGGCTCAGGGGGGCGAGCCGTTCCTTGTTCCCCTTGCCGCGGACCATCAGGAACCGCTTGTCCCCGCGCAGGGGCGGATAGGGCAGACCCAGCAGCTCGCTGACGCGCAGGCCGCCCGCATAAAGCATCTCGATCAGGCAGATCATGCGCACGCCGCGATGGCTCTGGTCCTGCCGCGCTTGCGTCAGCAACGCGCCGATGTCCTCGACCGAAAGCACCTTTGGCAGGGGACGGCCCAGTTTCGGCGTATCCAGCACCGCTGCGGGGTTATCCGTGCGCAGGCCTTCCGAAAACAGAAACCGGTAGAAGCGGCGCGCGGCGGAGGTCTTGCGGGCCTGGGATGACGCGGCGAGTCCGTCGCGCGAAAGCGCGGACAGCCAGGCACGCAGACTGTCTGTATCCGCGTCTTCCAGCGCACGGTTCCGGCCCGCCAGCCAGCCCGACAGGTCGGAAAGGTCGCGCCGGTAGGCGTCGATCGTGCTCGCCGCCGCATGCCGTTCGGCGATCATCATATCCAGAAACAGGGCGATCAGCCGCCGGTCGTCGGTTGTGTCCGGGTCAGCCACCCTGAGCGATGACGGTTTCCACCGCCAGCCGTCGTGCCGCGTCTTCAAGCCCCAGCCGCCGAAGCGAACCGACGATGGTGGATATGGCGACCGGGTCCAGCCCGGCGGGACCGTCCGCACCGATGAGCGCCAGCGCAGCCTGGACGGCTTCACCGAGACGCCCGCCCCCCGTTGCCATCACCAACTGACGCCACAGGCCGGGATCGGACGGCGCGCTGCCGTCGGCGGCTGTGCCGAGCGCCGACTGCCAGATCCGCGATCCGGCAGGCGTACCAAGCGCATCCAGCAGCATCAGCACGGTCAGGGCATGCTGCCTGTCTGCCGCCGATCCCGTCTTCCCTGCCAGCCAGAGGTCCAGCGTCCGGTCGTCGACGGACGTCAGTCCGGCCACCTGGACAAGCGGTTGCGCGCGGGTCTGCTCGGCAACGGCTTCCCCTTCGCCTGCCGCCGCATTCCGGCGCAGCGCGGCCATCCAGTCGCGGGCGCGCGACCGGTCGCCATTCAACAGCGACATGCGCAGGGCAGCCGGCGCCATGAAGGTGACGCCGGACTCGGCCTGCAGCTTTGACAGGAAACCTTCCGCGTAGGCGGCGGCCACATGCCGATCCTCGACCTTTGCGGACTTGTTCCACAGGTCATTCAGCGCCTCGGCCCGGACGGCATCGCTGGTCGCGCCCATTGCGACGACCACCGGGTCGCGAAACGGCTGACCCGCCGGCCCGGTCTTGCCGTCGAACAGCAGCATAATGATCGCCGGAGACATGCCCGCATCGCGAATGGCGATGGTGCCCGCCGCGATCCGGTCATCGGTGTCCATCCGGGGTGCCGCGGCGACCTGGACGGCCAGGTGCGGGGGCAACTGATCGCGCTTGCGCAGGGTTGCGGATTTGGCGGCGATCAGCATCGCCACGTGGATCGCCTGCATGTCCGGTGTGGCATCGATCGTGGCCGGCCTGTCCGACTGCAGCGCGTCGGCCAGTGTGTCGAACAGCGGATCCTTCTGCCCGGTTTCCGACAGCAGGCTCCGCGTCAGGTCGGCGTCGCTGTCGCGTCCCGCCAGCAGATCGCAGAAGACGGTTGCCTTCTGCCAGTAGCCGCGTCCGCCGAGCCTGATCTGTCCCTGCGCCGTGTCGCACGCCCGCTCGGTTTCCCCCAGCACGAACAGGGCTTCGGTCAGCGGTTCGGCGACTTCCGGCGCGGTCGCACCGCCGCCTGCCGCCTCGGCCAGCGCCACGGCACTCTGCGCGTCGCCCAGATGCAGCAGCCTGGTCATGCGGATCGCCAGCAGGGCGTTGTCGTCGAGACGCCCGGGAGCGATATCGCCTGCCGAGAGCAGCAGTTGCCGCGCGAGTTCCCGCGCTGCGGCCGAGCGATAGTGATCGGGCATGCGCTGGAACAGGGTCGCGACCACATCGCGATCCGACCCGCTCCACAGGTTCGCGGGCAGGCCGCCGTTGTCCTCGGTCAGCAGCCCGGCGGCGACGCGGCCGGGCGCGTCCAGGCGGTCGACCTGAATGCCGTCGCCCTGACGCGGACGATCCGCCGGCGCGGTCTGGGCACCGGGGCGCAGGATCTTGGGGCCCGTCGACTGGGCCAGGACCGGCGACGCCTGTGTCGCCAGCGCAAGAACGACGGCGGCCAGAAACGCCCTACTTCGGGAAACGATCATCGGGGATTACCTTCCGGACCTGCTTGGATGGCGGGGGGATATCCGTGGTTGCGACGAAGGCGATGCCGCCTGCGACAAGCACGAATACGAGGGCGAACATTACGAGGAGAATACGACGCATGATGCAGTTGGGATTTTCCTTGGGCCAGCAAAGGTCTAAACGGTATGTCTCAATGTGTGGCGACGGCAGCAGACGGTTGCCTGTTTCGCGTAACACCGGAACAATGATCATCGCCCGGGCAGCATATCTTTGCAGCCCCGTGCCCGCAATCGCGTGCGTGACCTGATCGGGAAGGAAGTTGTGATTCATGCCTGCTGAGGCAGCGCGACAGGAAGACGGAGACCGCAGCCATCCACTGGTGCTGGTCGGGCTGATGGGTGCGGGCAAGAGCACCGTCGGCCGGCGGCTGGCACACCGGCTGAATCGCCGGTTCGTCGATGCCGACGACGAGATCGAGCGCGCGGCGGACATGACCATTCCCGAAATCTTCGAGAAATTCGGTGAGGCGCATTTCCGCGACGGCGAGCGGCGCGTGCTGGCCCGTCTGATGAAGGAAGGCGACATGGTGATCGCGACGGGTGGCGGTGCGTTCATGAACGCGGAAACCCGGTCGCTGATCCGCCGCCACGGCGAATCGATCTGGCTGAAGGCCGATCTCGACACGCTGGTGCGCCGCTGCGCCAAGCGCACGGACCGGCCACTTCTGATGGGGCGCGATCCGGGCGAGGCGCTGGGCGAACTGATGGCCGAGCGGTACCCGATCTATGCCGAAGCCGATCACACCGTGGAAAGCGGCGGCGACACCCACGACCAGGTCGTGGACCGGATCATCAGTGTGCTGGGGATCGAGGACGCATGAACCGCACCGTGAACGTGGCGCTGGGCGCGCGCAGTTATGACATCGTCATCGGCAGCGATCTGCTGACCGGTGCGGGCGCGCATCTTCAGGCTGTCCTGAAGCGACCGCGCACCGTGATCGTGACGGACGAGCATGTCGCGGCGACGCATCTTGAGACCGTTCAGGCATCCTGCCGGGCCGGGGGGATCGACAGCGCGGCCATCGTGCTGCCGCCGGGCGAGGGGACGAAGTGCTTTGCCGAGCTTGAGAAGCTGTGCGCGGCGCTGGTCGATCGTCAGGTCGGGCGCGACGACATGATCGTGGCGCTGGGCGGCGGCGTGATCGGCGATCTGGCCGGTTTCGCCGCTTCGATCCTGCGGCGCGGCGTCGATTTCATCCAGGTGCCGACGACGCTGCTGTCGCAGGTCGACAGTTCCGTCGGCGGCAAGACCGCCATCAATGTGCCGCAGGGCAAGAACCTGATCGGCGCGTTTCACCAGCCGCGCCTGGTGCTGGCCGATGTGGCGACGCTGGAGACCCTGCCGAAGCGCGAGGTGCTGGCCGGGTACGCCGAGGTGGTGAAATACGGACTGCTGGGCGATCCGGGGTTCTTCGAATGGCTGGAAGTCAACGGGAAGTCGGTGATCGAAGGCGATCGCCATGCGCGGATCGAGGCTGTCGCCCGCTCATGCGAGGCCAAGGCGCGGATCGTGGCGGCCGACGAACGCGAGAGCGGTGAGCGGGCGTTGCTGAATCTGGGGCACACGTTCGGGCACGCGCTGGAGGCCGAAGCCGGTTTCGACGGCACGCTGCTGCACGGCGAAGGCGTGGCGATCGGCATGATGCAGGCGTTCGAGCTTTCGGTGCGGCTCGGACTTTGCCCGGGCCAGGACGCGGAGCGTGTGCGCCGTCATTTCGAGAGCGTCGGCCTGCCGGTCCGTCCGGCGGACCGGGGGCTGGACGGCGTGCCTGCTGACCGGCTAATGGACCACATGGCCCAGGACAAGAAGGTTCGCGACGGGCGTCTGACTTTCATTATGGTGCGGCGAATCGGCGAAGCCTTCGTGACCCGCGACATCGCCGCCAATGCGGTACACGACTATCTCTCCGGCAAGGTGGCCTGATCCATGGACACGTCTCTTCTCATCTACATCGGTTCGATTGTCGTGCTGCTGTTTCTTTCCGGCTTCTTCTCAGGGTCGGAAACCGCGCTGACCGCCGCGTCGCGGGCGCGCATGCACCATCTGGAGCGGCTGGGCAACAAGCGGGCGAAACGCGTCAGCGAACTGGTCGAGCATCAGGAAAGACTGATCGGCTCCATCCTGCTGGGCAACAATCTGGTCAATATCCTGGCGTCGTCGCTGGCGACCACCGTGCTGATCGCGCTGGTCGGCGATGCCGCCGTGGCGGTCGCGACGATCGTCATGACCCTGCTGGTGCTGATCTTCGCCGAGGTGCTGCCGAAGACCTACGCCATCCGCAATCCGGACCGCGTCGCGCTGGCCGTCTCCCCGATCATCGGCTTTCTGGTGCCGATCCTGTCGCCGGCGGTCAACGCGATCCAGGTCGTGGTCCGGTCCACACTCAAGCTTTTCGGGGCCTACGACACGAACAGCAACGACATCTCGGTTCAGGACGAACTGAAGGGCACGATCGAATTGCACGCGCGGGACGGCACCGTGCGCAAGACCGCGAAGGACATGCTGGGCTCGATTCTGGAACTGGACGATGTCGATCTGTCCGAGGTGATGGTGCACCGGCGGCGGGTCTTCATGCTGAACGCCGAGGACGCGCCCGAGAAGATCGTTGCCGACGCGCTGGCCAGCAACCACACGCGCATCCCGATCTGGCGGGGCGAGCGCGAGGAGGTTGTCGGCGTGCTGCATGCCAAGGATCTGGCGCGGGAACTGGCACGTCACGGCGGCGATCCGTCGAAGGTGGATGTGGAGGCCGTGGCACGCGAACCCTGGTTCGTGCCGGAGACGACGACCCTGCGCGAGCAGTTGAACGCCTTCCGGCGCCGGCACGCCCATTTCGCGCTGGTAATCGACGAATATGGCGACCTGCAGGGCGTGGTCACGCTGGAAGACATCCTGGAGGAGATCGTCGGCGATATCTCCGACGAGTTCGACGCGGCGACGCCGGGTGTCAAGGTGCTGCCGAACGATGCCTATGAGGTCGAGGGCTCGGTGACGATCCGCGATCTGAACCGGCGCTTCGACTGGCATCTGCCCGACGAGGAAGCGGCGACCATCGCGGGCCTTGTCGTCTATGAAGCGCAGACGCTGCCCGACGCGGGGCAGATCTTCCGCTTTCACGGTTTCACGTTCGAGGTGCTGGAGCGCCGCCGCAACCGCATCAACCGGCTGAAGATCACCCCGCCCGAACCCGTTCAGTAAGGGCGGGAGCGTTTGACCGCCGAACTGTTCGCGATCATCGCGCCGGTTTTCCTGATCGCCGGGATCGGCCTGGCGTGGGGCCGGCTCAAACTGCCTTTCGACACGGCGACCGTCACCGGAATTGCCACCAGGGTTGGCACGCCGGCGCTGATCCTCGCCACGCTGTCGCGGCTGGAGGTGACGGCGGAGGCCTTCACCGAAATGCTGCTGGCGACGGTGCTGACGCTGGGCGGCTTCGCACTCGTCGGGCTGGCAGTGCTGCTGGTCTGCCGCATGTCGCCGCGTGCGTTCCTGACGCCGGTGATGATGGCCAATGCGGGCAACATGGGCCTGCCACTGTGCCTGTTTGCCTTCGGGCAGGAAGGGCTGTCGCTGGGCATCGCCTGCTTCGCGGTGATCGCGGGTTATCATTTCACCTTCGGGATCGCGCTGGTTTCCGGGCGTTGGTCGTTCGCGGCGATCCTGAAGACGCCCGTCGTCTGGGCCAGCGTGATCGGGATCGGTCTGCTGCTGGCGGGAACGCCGCTGCCAGGCTGGCTGCACAATACGCTGCAGGTGCTGGGCGGCATCGCGATTCCGCTGATGCTGATCGCACTGGGCGTGTCGCTGGCCTCGCTGGAGGTCCGCAGCCTGAAGGACGGCACCATCGTCGCGCTGATCCGCCTGGTCGCCGGGCTGGCGGTCGGGCTGGGAGTGGCCGAACTGCTGGGTCTGGAAGGCGCGGCGCGGGGCGTGATCATCATCCAGTCCGCCATGCCGGTCGCCGTCTTCAACTACCTGTTCGCGGCCACCTATGATCAGCGTCCCGGCGCGGTTGCGGGATCGGTGCTGATCTCAACGGCGATCTCGTTCCTGACGCTGCCGTTCCTGCTGCTGCTCGCGCTCGAAAGATTCTAGAGCGGTCCAGCATTCGATTGAAACGACAGGGTGTCGCCCCCGCCTCCGTGCGGGGGCAACGAACGACCCGGCGAACACTGCGCGTGTCGGCTATTCGGTGAGGCCTCCGGATAAACCGGGGGTGACAGTTCGAGCGTCGGCGATCCAGTCGAAGACGGGACTTTGCCAGGACAGGCTCAGCCGGAACGCTCTGGCACTCAGAGTTCTTTCCGGCTCGCGAGTGCCGTGATCAGGGTGCCATCGTCCAGATAGTCCAGTTCGCCGCCGACCGGCACACCGCGCGCCAGCCGCGTGATGGCGACGTTGCAGCCCTCCAGGCGTTCGGTCAGATAGTGCGCCGTCGTCTGACCATCGACGGTGGCGTTGGTCGCCAGAATGATCTCCGAGACGGCCCCGGAGGCGGCACGGGGGATCAGGTTCTCGATGTTCAGGTCCTCGGGCGTGATGCCGTCCAGCGCGGACAGCACACCGCCCAGCACGTGATAACGGCCCCGGAAGGCGGACGCCCGTTCCAGCGCCCACAGGTCGCCGACCTGCTCCACCACGCAGATGCTGGTGACGTCGCGGCGCGGATCGGTGCAGATCTCGCACGGATCGGTGGTGTCGATGTTGCCGCACTGGCTGCAGACGCCGACGGATTCCGCGGTCTCGGCCAAGGCCTCGGCCAGCGGCCGCATCACCGTTTCCTTCTGCTGGATCATGTGCAGGGCCACGCGGCGCGCGGATCGCGGTCCCAGCCCCGGCAGTTTTGCCAACTGCCGGATCAGCCGTTCGACATCAGCGGCTGCCATGGATCAGAACGGCAGTTTCATGCCCGCGGGCAGGTCCAGGCCGCCCGTTGCCTCGGCCATCTTTTCCTTCATGGCCGCGTCGGCACGCTTCTTGGCGTCATTGTGGGCGGCGACGATCAGGTCTTCCAGCATTTCAGGATCCGCGGGATCGACGATGGACGGGTCGACCTTGATGGCTTGCATCACGCCCTTGGCCGTCAGCGTCACTTTCACCATGCCCGCACCGGATTCGCCGGTTACTTCCATGGTTTCCAGCTCGGCCTGCATGGTTTCCATCTTTTCCTGCATGGCCTTGGCCTGCTTCATCAGGTTGCCCAGATTCTTCATGTCTCGTCGATCTCCTCATCGTCGACCGGGGGCGGGCCCGGCAATGTTTCCAGATCGTGATCGCTGATCACCTTCGCCTGCGGAAAATACCGTTTCACCGCCAGCAGCAGCGGATCGTTCGCCTTGGCCTCGCGTTCGGCTTCGGCCTCGGCGCGCTTCACCGACGCGATGGTCGGTGCGCCTTCCTTGTTGGAAATGATCACGCCCCAGCGCGCACCGGTATGGCTGTTCAGCCAGTTCACCAGCCGCTGGCTGAAATCCTTCGGCGGGTCGTTCTCCAGCCCGATTTCCAGCCGTCCGGGCTGATAATCGACCAGCCGGACATGCTCCTCGATCAGGCCCAGCAGACGGACTTCGTTGCGGTCCTCGACGAACTGCATCAGCGCCTGGAAATCCTGGGGCAAAGCCTGCCGCAGTGCCTCGGGCGCCGGTTCCGGCTTCGGCGCAGCCTGCTGCTGGCCGCCGGCATAGGCGCGTGGCGCGCCCGATGGCGCGGGGGGCTGCGATGCCTGTCCACCCGTCGGTGCGCTGGTTGTTGTACCGGACGCCATGCCCTGCTGTACGCGCCGCATCAGGTCCGCCGGGTCGGGCAGGTCGGCGGCGTAGGCCAGCCGGATCACGGCCATCTCGGCGGCGGCGATGGGGGATGGCGCCGTGCGGGCCTCGGCGACCGCCTTCAGCAACATCGACCAGGCGCGGCTGAGCACCGGCATGGCCAGCGCTTCCGCCATGCGCTGCCCGGCCTCGCGCTCCTCGACCGCGCGGGCCTCGGGGGCCTCGTGGCCGGGGGCCAGCTTCTCCGACGACAGCCAGTGCGTGATGTCCAGCAGATCCTGCAGGATCACCAGCGGATCCGCGCCGGCGTCATACAGCGTGCGCAGAATGCCCAGCGCCTTTGCCGCTTCGCCCCGCATGACCGCCTCATACAGGTCCAGTGCCTGCATCCGGTCGACCAGGCCCAGCATCTCGCGGACCATGGCGACGTCGGCGGTGCCCGCGCCATGACCGATGGCCTGATCCAGCAGGGACAGCGAATCGCGCACCGATCCATCCGCCGCGCGTGCCAGAAGCTGCAGCGCGCCCTCGTCGATGCTCGCGCCCTCCTCTCCGGCGATCCGGGCGAGATGGGCCATCAGCTTGTCGGCGGGTACGCGTTTCAGGTCGAAGCGCTGGCAACGCGACAGCACCGTCACCGGCACCTTGCGGATTTCCGTGGTCGCGAAGATGAAGATGACGTGCTCGGGTGGTTCTTCCAGCGTCTTCAGCAGCGCGTTGAACGAACTGTTCGACAGCATGTGCACTTCGTCGATGATGTAGACCTTGGTGCGCGCCTGAACCGGCAGATAGGGCACGCCGTCCAGCAGTTCGCGCATCTGCTCGACCTTGGTGCGGCTGGCGGCATCCAGTTCCTGCACGTCGATGTGGCGGCCGTCGGCGATCTGCCGGCAGTCGGTGCAGGTACCGCAGGGGGTCATGGTCGGCCCGTCGGCGGTCGAGCAGTTCAACGCCTTGGCGATGATGCGTGCGGTCGTGGTCTTGCCCACGCCGCGCACGCCGGTCAGCATGTAGCCGTGATGCAGGCGGTCATGTTCGATGGCGTTCGACAGGGTGCGGACCAGCGCATCCTGTCCGATCAGTTCGTCAAAGGTCTGGGGACGGTACTTGCGGGCGAGAACCTGATAGGGCGCTGGTGCTGCCTCGGTCATCGTCCGTCACGGTCTCCTGAAAGCGAGAAGGTGGAAGGCTGCCGGGCGACCCGGACCGGAATCGTTACGGCTGCTTCCTTCCGGACCTGACCGGGTTGGCGAGCAGTCCGTCCGCCAGCAACCTTCCACGCTCTATATCGCGCGGATGGGGGGCCGATTTCAAGGGGGAGTTAGCTGCCCAGTTCGCGGCTGCGTTTGGTGGCCGCCGCAACCGCCCGTTCCATCAGCGGTTTCAGGCCGTCCGCGCCCATCAGAACCTCCAGCGCGGCGGCGGTCGTGCCGCCCGGACTGGTGACATTCACCCGAAGCTGCGCCGGATCGTCATCGGCGTCGCGGGCCAGTGCGCCTGCCCCGTAGACCGTCTGCAGGGCCAGTTCCTTCGCCAGGTCTTCCGGAAGCCCTGCCGCCACCCCTGCTTCGCCCAGGGTCTCGATCAGATGGAACACATAGGCCGGGCCGGAACCGGAGACGGCGGTGACCGCGTCCATGTGGGCCTCGTCGTCGATCCAGGCGACATTGCCGACCGCGGCCAGCAGCGCCCCGGCGCGTTCCTTCATCGCCTCGGTCACATTGGCGTTGGGGCAGGCCACCATCATGCCTTTCCCTACGGCGGCGGGCGTGTTGGGCATGGTGCGCACGATGGCCGCGTCGCTGCCGAGCTCCGTCTCGAAGAAGCCGATGGTGGTGCCCGCGGCAATCGACAGGAACTGCGTGCCGTCTCCCTTGAAGCGCTTGTAGTCGCCGACGACGTCGGGCATCTGCTGCGGCTTCACGGCGAAGATCACGCAGTCGGGCTGGAAATCGTCGGGTATCGCATCGGGGCCGTTCAGCGCCTTCACGCCGGTTTCGGCGATGGGCGCACGCAATGCCTCCGCCGGTTCCACCACGACCACCGTTGCCGGGTTCGTGCCTTCGGCCAGCCAGCCCTGCAGCATCGCACCACCCATCTTGCCGCAACCGACCAGCAGAAGTCCTTCAGCCATCGTCAGACCTCCACGAAGTCGGAACAGTAGGGGTTCATCTTCCGCTCGTTGCCGAAGGTCGATGTCTGGCCGTGGCCGGGCACGAACGTCATGTCGTCGCCCAGCGGCCAGAGCTTCTCGCGGATCGAGGTGATGAGCTGCTTGTGGTTGCCGCGCGGGAAGTCGGTGCGGCCGACCGAGCCGTGAAAGATCACGTCGCCGACGATGGCGATCTTCGACTCCTCATGGAAGAAGATCACATGGCCCGGCGTATGACCGGGGCAGTGGCGCACGCCCAGGGTCATGGATCCCACCGTGACCTCGTCGCCATCCTCCAGCCAGCGGTCGGGCGTGAACGACCGCGAACCGTCGAAGCCGTAGCGCTTGCCCTGCTCGTCCAGCTTCTCGATCCAGAAGGTCTCTTCCTTCTGCGGGCCTTCGATGGGCAGGTCCAGCTGCTCGGCCAGGTCGGCGACCGCGCCCGCATGGTCCAGATGGCCGTGGGTCACCAGGATCTTTTCCAGCTTCACACCGTGTTTCTCGACCACTTCCAGGATGCGTTCCTTGTCGCCGCCGGGATCGGTCAGCGCCCCGACCATGGTATCCGGGTCCCAGATGACGCAGGCGTTCTGGCGGAACGGGGTAACGGGAACGATGGCGACTTTCATGGATGGACCTCACGTGACGGGCGTACAGCAGCCCTATCGTGAAGCCTTTCTGACAGTCGGGGTCAAGCCCGCTTCTTGCGCGGGCTAAACGGCAGGGGCCGGTTCAGGCCGCTTCCTGATAGCCCAGGATCGCCCGCGATTCGCCTTCGGAATAGAACACCTTTGCGATGTCCTCGTTCTTCTGCAGGATTTCGGCGCGGAACTGGATCGGGTATTTCGTCAGCGAGCGGTAGTAGCGGTCCATCGAAAGCTTGCCGCCGACATACTGCGAGAACACCTTCGACTTGTGCTCCGTCGAGAACGCCTTCTCCGACAGGGCCTCCAGACCCAGGAACTCCCGCATCGAATTCATCGTGATCAGCGGGTTCAGCAGGACATCCTCGAACTTCACGAACAGGGTCCGCTCCATCACCGATTCATTGTTGAAGGGGAAGTGGGCATAGGGGTTGCGGAACTGCTTCGTCGCATAGTCGACGTCGCTGTAGCGGTCCATCAGCGAGGCGATGCTGGTCACCGGATGGCGGACCATGAAGATGAACTTCGCCTGCGGATAGAGCGCCGAGATCGCTTCGGCGCGGAGTGCGTTGTCGGGCGTCTGCTCGCCGAAGATGTGACCGTCCGAGCCCGCCGACGCCGCGAACTCGGCATAGAGCGCGGCGACCGACGCCGCCCAGGTGCGGTCGCCCTGTTCGAAGCGGGCCATGTAGCGCGCGAAGTCGAAATCCTCGACATAGGCCTTCTGGGACAGCACGTCCTTGGTCACGTCGGACCGGGACGAGAAGACGAGATTCTCATAGAAGCTGTAGTGGAACAGGCATTTGTGCAGGAAGGGCGTCACCGGCACATTGGTTGCAAATTCTTGCAGGCTGCCGCACAGCGCCGGGTCGACGCCCTCGATCCCGCCGCCCTGACGGACCACGCGCGTGATCATGTCATACAGGTTCGACAGGCGCGTCATCACCATGGTCGCCTGCACCGCGCAGATCTCGGGCATCTGGTCCAGCATGGTGCCGGTCACGGTGGTCCCGCTGCGTTCCGAGCCGGCAATGAAAAAGTCGATGCGTTCCGGTGTCATGAAATCTGCCCTCGCGTCTGTTGCGGGGCAAGAGCATCCGTGAAGCCGGTGAACATGCCGTTAACGATGATTTCCGGGGAACTGGTCCCGGTGAAGACCGCGCCAGGCCGCCCACGGCTCTGGCGGGTCGGGACGGGAGACACTCCTACGCATCGTTCAGTCTTCATCTTCCGTCATTCTTGGAGTAGAAATTTGAATAAAATCCTGTATCCGTAGGAAAATATTGCCGTTGGAAGATGTAATTTCATATTTTTATTAGGAAACTCAAATTTGACAAGTGCAGGAAAACTTCTATATACACAGTATCGGGAAATAACTCTTTATCTGATAGAGTTTTCGAGATTTCCGGCACACACAATACTCGATCCGAAGAGGCAGCAGACGGCCATGGCTGCAATTCCGGCCTGGCGGCCGGCGGGGTATTGACGCGCACGACCGCGAATTTTTGATCGGGATCAGATCGGCAAGACGGTGCCTTATCCGTCACAGGACACATGATGACTTCATCCGAACGGAAGACACCCCGCGTGCAACGTGATCGGCACGGGGCAGCATATCCCATCGTCCTGCGGTCGATGACGGGCATACGCGTTGCGCCGCGTGTCTGGATGCCGCTTCTCGCCATACTGCTCACGCTTGTGATGCTGCCGGCGATGTCGCTCGCGCAGTCCGGAAGTGACGGTATTCCCGCGAATGCCCATGCGAAAAGCTATGGCTCCGGATGGGACTGCGACCGTTCCTTCCGCGCCCGGGGCAACGAATGCGTCGCCGTCGATGTGCCGGCGAACGCATATCCGACACATCGATCCTATGGGGTGGGATGGGCATGCGCACACGGCTTCATCGAGATCGACCAGTCATCCTGTGTCCGTGTTGCCGTGCCGGACGGCGGATATCTCACCGCCTCCGGTGAGGGCTGGAAGTGCCTGCGCGGCCACGCGAAGGTCGATGAGACCTGTCGCAAGATCGTGCTGCCGGACAACGCCTATCTGTCCGATAACGCATATGGACCGGCCTGGCTTTGCGACCGCGGCTACAGGGTCGCGGGAGACGAATGCGCCGCCATCCGGATTCCGGAAAACGGCTTTCTGAACACATCATCCTACGGGCTGCCGTGGTCATGCGAGCGCGGCTTCTTCGAACAGGACGGTCGGTGCGCGGCGGTCCAGGTGCCGGAGAATGGCTACTTCCATGAGGCGGCCTATGGTGCGGGCTGGAAATGTGATCGCGGCTACGCAGTGTCCGGGAATCTCTGCATCGCCATCGACCTGCCCGAGAACGCGCATCTCGACAGATCGGGAAACCGCTGGGAATGCCACAAGGGATTCAAGCAGTCGAAAGACACTTGCGTTCTGGCCAGGTGACCTCCGGGAACCGCGCGCCAGGCACCGGACCCGGACCGGCGACCGCGCCCGCCAGCGATCACGCGGCGCGGACGCTGCTCGCGACCGGTCAGCAGGACACGAATACGGCTGGCCTCGCGATGCCCGAAGGTGTCGCCTTCGCAGGCACCACCAGCGATCACCTCGTCACAAGAATGTCCGGTGTGCCCGCGAGTGTCGGCAGCGAAATGCGGTTTCAGCCCGACTACAGTGCCCTGATGCGCGCCATGAGCGCACCTGATGTCGCAAAAGTCCTGTACAATGGCTAACCTCTTCCCGCGACGACCCCCGCAAACCTCAGCAACCCCCTGTCCGGAGTCCGCATCATGCGCAAGCTACACAGAGATCCCCCGGGCCCTTCGGGCAAGAGCATCCGTGAAGCCGGTGAACATGCCGTTAACTATGACGGGTTGCGTTGACCTCTCGCTGTCCTGCCGATGTATGCGATTCAATCACTGTTGACCTTCCATCCGCTGGAAGGCCCAATCTTTTCTCATGAAATGGACCCACGCCTTGCGGCGCACCTTTTCAGTTCTCCTTCTGGCGGCGATGCTATCGCCGCTGCTGATCAATGGTGCGTTCTCGAAACCGATGTCGCACCACGCGATGATGGGGCATGAGGTGCCAGCTGACGCGGGTGATCAGCTCTTCGGGAATCAACCCGATCACGAGCGCATGGCGTGCTCGATTTTTGTGCCATGCGACCACGGTTTTTGTGTCGGCATGGCATTGCTGCCACCAGTTCAGCCAACTCCTGCCTTTCTCACTGAACGTTACAACGAAACGGCAGATTCAGCTGTCACGCTTGGGTACGCGCCGACTGCTCCCCCACCAAAGCATATTTCCTGATTTTTGACTGTCGGCTGTCTCCGGGACGGCCAAAACGTATACGAATCAAGGAAATGAAGAATGAAGATTATCCGTGAACACACGGGGCTTACGGCCCTTGTACTCTCAGTCCTGATTGCTTCAGGACTTTCTCAAGCAACCCTTGCTGCCGGTTCTCATGACGGTGGTCACGGTGCCAGGACGGGCTATGAAGGTGAGCGGAGCAACGTATCGCGCACCATCAACGTCGATATGTACGACAACTATTTCGAACCGAAATCGATGAACCTGAAAGAAGGCGAAACCGTCCTGTTCGTTGTCACGAACAAGGGCGAGTTCGTGCATGAGTTCAATATCGCGACTGCCGAAATGCATGCCGCCCACGAAACGGAAATGATGCAGATGATGGAGAAGGGCATTCTGGAAGTTGATCGCATCAATCACAGCATGATGGGACACGGCAATCACGGCATGCGGCACGACCACGCCAACAGTGTGCTGCTGGAACCAGGCGAGACCGGTGAGGTCATCTGGACTTTCGATACCCACGCGAAACTTGAATTTGCCTGCAACGTGCCGGGTCACTACGGCTCCGGCATGGTCGGCAAGATCAAGCTCTCTCATTGAGCCAGAGGGAGTCTGAAACAATGCATACAAGAGCTTTCATCATGGCGGTCGCGCTCCTGGGCATGATCACCTTCCCGGCCATCGCAGGGGAGTACAATCTGTCGGTTGACCGTGTGGAGATTGATACCGGTGAGTTCACCCGGTCCGGGATCGGATTCAACGGCGCTTCACCGGGACCTGTTCTGCGGTTCAGGGAAGGCGAGGATGTCACGATCAACGTGACAAACAATCTTTCCGAAGACACTTCGGTTCACTGGCACGGCCTCATCCTGCCCTATCAACAGGATGGTGTGCCGAAGATCAGCTATCCGGGAATTGCACCGGGTGAGACCTTCACCTACCGCTTCCCGATCACTCAAAGCGGCACCTACTGGTTTCACAGCCACTCCGGGTTTCAGGAACCTGATGGTGCTTATGGCGCAATCATTATCGAACCAGAGGATCGCGAGCCTTACAGCTATGATCGCGAGTATGTGGTGCAGTTCACGGATGCGCATCCGCATTCGGGTGATCGCATCATGCGCAATCTCAAGATGATGCCGGACTACTACAACCGAAAGCAGCGCACGCTCCTCGACTTCCTCAGCGATGCGGACGAGATGGGCGTGGACAAGGCTCTCTCGGACCGGGGCGACTGGGGCGAGATGCGGATGATGCCTACGGACATCGAAGATCTGCAGGGCTTCACGCCGCTGATCAACGGCAAGGGGCCTGACCAGAACTGGACTGGTCTGTTCAAGCCGGGTGAGCGCGTACGACTGCGCTTCATCAACTCCTCGGCCATGACCTATTTCGATATCCGCATTCCCGGACTGAAAATGACCGTGGTCCAGGCGGACGGCAACAATGTGCAGCCGGTAACGGTCGACGAGTTCCGGATCGCGGTTGCCGAGACCTACGACGTGATTGTCCGTCCGGAGGAGGACAAGGCCTACACGATCTTTGCGGAATCCATGGGCCGGACGGCCTATGCGCGGGGAACTCTTGCGCCGCGCGAGGGAATGACAGCCGCCGTGCCTGACCTGCGTGAAGATCCGCTGCTGACCATGGCTGACATGGGCATGGCTCATGAAGGTCACGGCGCGATGATGGATCATGGGTCGGGATCCGGCGGAATGGACCATTCAAAGATGAGCCATGCCATGCCGAAGAAGGATGGTGCGGCAGGTCATGAAGCGATGGGCCACAAGATGCCCGGGAAAGACGGTGAAGTGGATCATGCCGCGATGGGCCACGTGATGCCCAGCAAAGATGGTGAGGTCGATCACTCGAAGATGGATCACGCGAAGATGGGGCACGGCAGTGCCGCGGCAACTTCCCGCCCGGACCCGTTTTATGCGCCCGGCAGTGGTCTGGCACCTGAAGCGGCAAATGGGGGCAGGTTCCTTTCCTATGCTGATCTGAAGGCCCAGAAACCACTTTATGAGCATCGGGATGCGACGCGAGAGATCGAACTGAAGCTGACCGGCAACATGGAGCGCTATATCTGGTCGCTGAACGGTGTGAAATACGAAGACGCCGATCCGATCATCCTGCAATATGGTGAACGTGTGCGCTTCAAGTTTGTGAACACAACCATGATGACGCATCCAATGCATCTGCATGGCATGTGGTCGATCCTCGACACGGGTGCCGGCAAGTGGAACCCGATCAAGCATGTCGTCAGCGTCGCGCCGGGCACGACCGTCTACATGGAAACGGAAGTCGATGCGCCGGGCGAGTGGGCGTTCCACTGTCACCTGTCCTATCACGCTGACTCTGGCATGTTCCGCAAGGTCATTGTCCAGGGCGGGCCTTCTGGCGATGCGGTGTCGCTCAACTCAGAAGATCGGGGGTGAGCCATGCATTACATCTCTGGACTTCTCGCAGGTGCGCTTGTCGCATTGGGTATCGGCTTATTCCTGCAAGCGCAGGCAGAACCGATTGTGTGGGGCGTTCAGGTCGAACAGGCCGAGTACCGGATCGACGAAGGTTCGGACATCTTCGCCTGGGATCTCGACGCCTTCGTCGGCAAGGACGAACTGAAACTGGTTCTGCGCAGTGAAGCTGAATTCGCAACAGCGGAAGACAGCTTTGAAACACTGGAAAACCAACTGCGTCTGCAGACGCCGGTATCGGACTTCTTCGATGCCGTTGTGGGCGTGCGCCTGGATACACCGGAAGGCGCTGACCGCGTCCACGGCGTGATCGGCCTGCACGGGCTGACAAGACAGTGGTTCGAAGTGGATGCCGATCTGTTCATCTCGGACAATCCGTCAGCGCGGTTCGAGGTCGAGTATGAAGGTCTGATCACCAACCGCATCATCTTCGTACCCAGCATCGAACTGGACATCCCGTTCACGGATGACCCGGCGGTCGGCAACGGCGCGTTCGGTCCGACGCTCGAAGCCGGCGGACGTCTCAGCTATGATCTCGTTGACCGGTTGATCTCGCCATATGTGGGTATTCACTACGAACGCAAGTTCGGCGAGACTGCGGACCTGGCCAGAGCCAATGGCGAAGACGCGGGAACCGTGTTTTTCGTGGTCGGTGCGCGCTTCATTTTCTGATGCCCGGGCGCAGGCCGGAGACGCGCACTCCAAATCTGCGGCGCGTCTTCAGCGGTCCCGCATGATGCGCGGCGGTCCGCCGGAGGCTGCGGGATGCTGTTGCGCGCGATGAACACGCCGGAGAGCGGCGAGAAGTGGTGTATGCTTGTCCAAGCCACACCTCGCCGTTCCCCGCAAACCTCAGCATCCCCTGTCCGGAGTCCGCATCATGCGCAAGTTACACAGAGATCCCCCGGGCCCTTCGGGCAACGATCCGTCGACGCACGCCACCGCCGATGTCGCGAAGACGCGGTCCTGCCTGCGCTGCGCGGAGAAGTTCGAAAGCTCGGGCTTCGGCGAACGCATCTGCCGCCGCTGCAAGTCATCGACAACCTGGCGGAACGGCAATACCGGCGCATCCAGCAGGCGATAGGGGCTGAACTACGCCGCGTTCGACTCGAACGATTTTGTGTCGTCCAGCGGACCGAGCCAGTAGTGCGAGCCGATGAGTTCGACCGTCCAGGCCTCCGGTCCCGCAGGCGAAACCTCTGAGATCCAGACGATGCCGGGCGCTTCGGGAAAGTGCGCCTGCTTCATCTGATCGCCGTAGAAGCGGTGCAGGACGGCGCGCGCGTCCATGCCATCCGCCACCAGACGGACCAGGAAGGCTTCGTCTGGCGTCGCGTCGAACAAGGCCCGGCCTTCCGCGTCCGGGCACCGGACTTCAAGCGTGACCCTGACCGCGTCCGTCTTCGGAAAGACCTGCGGTCTGGCTGCATACAGCAGGCTGCCCACGCGAAACAGCCGCTCGTGAAACGCCGGATCGACATACTCCTCCCAAAGCTTCTCGTCTTGCATCTCACTCGACATGTTGCGCAACTGGCCGTCGCGCAGCGCATCGCCGATGACGTAACGCAAGACAAGATATGCCGCGTCATTGGGGTCCTGATCCTGCAGCGACATCAGGCACATCTCGCGCAGTTCATCCTCTGCCATGCCGGCATGGTCGCCGAAATCCATCGCGTCCAGAAGGGCGCGGAAGTCGTCGGCGGTCCAGGTGCCGTCAATCTCCTCGATCTCGATGACGTCCCTGACGTCGACGTGAAACGTATGGCTCATGCTGGTGACTTTCTGCCCTTGGGAAGCGGCTTCTATCGACGGATAGTTTGGATTTTCATCATATGATCAAGCGACCTCCCGTCCACCGGATACCACCTGACGGGCGTACAATCCTTGAAGCTTCCGCAAACCAGGGTTTTCAGAAACAAACCCGCAGCACCGTATAACACGCATGCGGGCTTCGGCCTGTGATTCGGCTAGCGGCCAGGGGCCGCAATGCGGACAATGCAGACCTTCGCGAAGGTCGAACGAATGGCCGCTCTGTCATAAGGCAACGCTACAGCAATTTCATTCGAAGTGATTGAGGTTCTCGCCAGAAATCCGGTTTTGCCATTTGTGACTAGAGAACCGTTATCTGCACTTCGGCAAGCTTTACCTCCACAGCATCATCCTCGACCAATGCGACTTTGAGTTTCTTGCCGGTCGCTCGATCCTGCACGCGAACCGCGGTCTTACCCGCATTGATATGCTTGTCGCCCCATTGCATCAAAGCCAGGATCGTCAGCCCCAACTCCGCCCCCATTGGCGACAATCGATACCCATACCGGCTGCGCGCGCCGACCTCTCGATAGGGCTCGCGGGCGAGGATTCCCACCGAGACCAAACGCTTCAGGCGATCTGTCAGCACAGAGCGAGGAATCCCGATGTCTGCGCGAATGTCATCGTATCGCATCACCCCATAGAAGGCTTCGCGCACAATCAAAAGCGTCCATCGGTCCGACAATATTTCGGTCGCAAGTGCTGCACCGCATTGGTCTATCGGCACCGGCGCAGACCGGCGGACCGAGTCCCTCTTGGCTGAGTTTGACATTCAGTTTCAGGTTCCTTAATCCTATCTGGGTCCAAAATAAGGTTTCAGAAAATGAATGCAATCAACGTGGTTCTGGCGATCAAGATATTTATCACCGTCGCCTTTCTTGCCGGGCCGTTCCTCCTGTCGCCACAGGCAAAGCTCGAAAAACGACTGAGCATCAGCGCCAAATCACCAATGCTCTTTCGGCTCTATGGGGTTTCGATGCTGGCGCTGGCCGTGGCCTATGCAAGCGGCATCTGGCAAGCCCTTCAGGGGGATTTCCCCTGGGGCATCGTGTGGATGGGCATCGTATCAAACGGTGGTGCTGCGGCAGTTCTTCTTCTGGTTGGGCCACGGAATGTCAGTCGCGCGGTGGCGGCTGTGTTTGGAGCAATTGCAATTGCCTTGTTGTTCTGCGCACTGATGCAGCAATTTGCTCTCGCACCACTTTTCTGAACAGATGATCGATGTTTGGAAGGGCCTGATCCACTCAGATCCTCGTTTCATTGGCCTGGCCGACATTCCGACCTAGAGCGCTTTTCGTATTCATGGAATCACCATGAATACGAAACAACGCAACTCGCACAGGTGGTTGCCATTCTTGAAAACAGTCTGAATGGAACCATTCAGACTGTTTCCGCCCCAACGCAGCATTCGTCAAATTGGGCTCGAACCAGATTTCCGACTCTCTGTCAGATGAGAGCCCGGTGCAGGATTTGGCAAAAACCGAGTTTGCCAGAACCGGCCGGTCGATCTGCAGAATCTGTCGCGATGCCCTGCCAACCTGTGACCGCTGCTTGCTCGTTCCGCTTTCCCCTTTGCCAAAACCCGGCGCTTCACCCACCATGCCTGCGGGGTACATGGAAATCAGGGGGTCCAGATGGCCGAATTCCGCAAGATCACCAAGATTCTGATTGCGAACCGGTCCGAGATCGCGATCCGCGTCATGCGCGCCGCGAACGAGATGGGCATCCGTACGGTGGCCGTCTATGCCGCTGAGGACAAGCTGGCGCTGCACCGTTTCAAGGCTGATGAAAGCTATCTGATCGGCGAGGGCCTGGGGCCGGTCGGGGCCTATCTGTCGATCGAGGAGATGATCCGCGTGGCGAAACTGGCCGGCGCGGATGCGGTGCATCCGGGCTATGGCCTGCTGTCCGAGAACCCCGACTTCGCCGAGGCTTGTGCCGCCAACGGCATCACCTTCATCGGCCCGCCGCCGGAGATCATGCGCTCGCTGGGCAACAAGGTTGCCGCGCGCGAGGCCGCCATCGCCGCCGGTACGCCGGTCGTGCCCGCCACGGGCCCCCTGCCCACCGACATGGCCGAGGTCGCGCGGATGGCGGCCGAGGTCGGCTATCCGGTGATGCTGAAGGCATCCTGGGGCGGCGGCGGACGCGGCATGCGCGAGATCGAGACCGAGGATCAGCTTGAGGAGGAAGTGAACGCGGGCCGCCGCGAGGCCGGCAACGCCTTCGGCAACGATGAGGTCTATCTGGAGAAGCTGATCCGCCGCGCCCGCCATGTCGAGGTGCAGCTGATGGGCGACCATCACGGCAATGTCGTGCACCTGTGGGAGCGGGACTGCTCGGTCCAGCGCCGCAACCAGAAGGTCGTGGAGCGTGCGCCCGCGCCCTATCTGAACGATGCACAGCGCACCGAGCTGTGCGAAAGCGCCCTGAAACTGGCACGTTCGGCGGGCTATGTGAACGCGGGCACCGCCGAATTCCTGATGGATTTCGATACCGGCGATTTCTACTTCATCGAGGTCAATCCCCGCATCCAGGTCGAGCATACGGTGACCGAGGAAGTCACCGGCATCGACATCGTGCGCGCGCAGATCCGCGTGGCCGAGGGCGGCCATGTCGGCGTGATCGAGGAGACCGGGGTGCCGCCGCAGGACGAGATCAGGCTGAACGGCCACGCCCTGCAGTGCCGCATCACCACCGAAGACCCCGAAGCCAACTTCATCCCCGACTACGGGCGCATTCTGGCCTATCGCGGCGCGACCGGCTTCGGCATCCGCCTCGACGGCGGCACGGCCTATTCGGGCGCGGTGATCACGCGGTTCTACGATTCCCTGCTGGAGAAGGTCACGGCCTGGGCGCGCACCCCGGAACAGGCGATCCGCCGTCTGGACCGGGCGCTGCGCGAATTCCGCATCCGCGGCGTCGCGACCAACCTGGCCTTCGTAGAGAATCTGATCAACCACCCGAAGTTCGTTGCCAACGAGTACACCACCAAGTTCATCGACGAGACGCCGGAACTGTTCGATTTCCCCGTGCGTCAGGACCGCGCGACCAAGCTGCTGAACTTTCTGGGCGAGGTCATGGTCAACGGCAATCCGGAAGTCGCGAACCGTGTGCTGCCCGCCGTCGGACCGGACCCCAAGGTCCCCGCCTGGCAGAACGACGAACCGCCGAAGGGCACCCGCGACCTGCTGGATGAACTGGGCGCGGAGAAGTTCGCCGACTGGATGCTGGCGCAGGAGCGCGTGCTGGTCACCGACACCACCATGCGCGACGCCCACCAGTCGCTGCTCGCGACCCGGATGCGGACCTTCGACATGGTGCAGGTGGCGGACGCCTACGCCCGCAACATGTCCGGGCTGTTCAGTCTGGAATGCTGGGGCGGGGCGACCTTCGATGTCTCCATGCGCTTCCTGAAGGAATGCCCGTGGACGCGCCTGTCGGACCTGCGGGAGAAGGTGCCCAACATCCTGTTCCAGATGCTGCTGCGCGGCGCCAACGGCGTCGGCTACACGGTCTATCCCGACAATGTGGTGAAGGGTTTCGTGCACCAGGCGGCCGACAGCGGTGTCGACGTGTTCCGCGTCTTCGACAGCCTGAACTGGGTCGAGAACATGCGCGTCGCCATCGATGCGGTACGTGAATCGGGCAAGCTGTGCGAGGCCGTCGTCTGTTACACCGGCGATATCTTCGACGACAGCCGCGGCACCTACGACCTGGATTACTACGTGAAGATGGCGCGCGACCTTCAGGCGGCGGGCACCAACATTCTGGGCATCAAGGACATGGCGGGCCTGCTGAAACCGGCGCAGGCGCGGGTGCTTGTGAAGGCGCTGAAGGACGAGACCGGCCTGCCGATCCATTTCCACACCCACGACACCTCCGGCATCTCGGCGGCAAGCGTGCTGGCGGCGGCGGAAGCGGGCGTCGATGCCGTGGACGCGGCCATGGACAGCTTCTCCGGCCTGACCAGCCAGCCAAACCTGGGCTCCATCGTCGAGGCGCTGCGCCACGGCGACCGCGAGACCGGTCTGGACCCGGCCACCATCCGGCAGTTCTCCGACTACTGGGAGGCCGTGCGGCGCGAATATCGCGGCTTCGAGAGCGATCTGCGTTTCGGCGCGTCGGAGGTCTATCTGCACGAGATGCCCGGCGGGCAGTTCACCAACCTGAAGGAACAGGCGCGCAGCCTGGGCCTTGAGGAACGCTGGCACGAGGTCGCCCGGGCCTATGCCGACGTGAACCAGATGTTCGGCGACATCGTGAAGGTGACACCTTCATCCAAGGTCGTGGGTGACATGGCGCTGGCCATGGTCTCTGCAGGGCTGACGCGCGATGATATCGAGGATCCGGACAAGCCGTTCAGCTTCCCCGATTCCGTTGTCAGCTTCTTCCACGGCGATCTGGGCCAGCCGCCGAACGGGTTCCCCAGCGCACTTCAGAAGAAGGTGCTGGGCGAGACCAAGCCGCTGACCGACCGCCCCGGTGCCAGCCTGCCCCCCGCCGATCTGACCGCCGCCCGCGCGCAGGCCGAGGAGGATGCGAACCGGGAGATCACCGACGAGGAATTCCAGTCCTGGCTGATGTACCCGAAGGTCTTCGCCGACTTTGCCGCCTTCCAGGCCGAATTCGGGCCGGTCGACCGGCTGCCGACGATGAACTTCTTCTACGGCATCAAGCCGGGCGAGGAGATCGCGGTCGAGATCGAGAAGGGCAAGGCGCTGGTGATCCGCTGCCTTGCCATCGGCGAGCCGGACGAGGAGGGAATCGTACGCATCTTCTTCGAACTGAACGGCCAGCCGCGCCGCGTGAAGGTGCAGAACCGAAGTGTGGACTCATCCGTCGAACGCCACCCGAAGGCCGACCCGACCAACCCGAAGCACGTGGCCGCCCCGATGCCGGGCCTCGTCGCCACCGTCGCGGTCGAAGCCGGCAGCAAGGTGCTGGCGGGTGACCTGCTGCTGACCATCGAAGCCATGAAGATGGAAACCGCCATCCGCGCCGAAACCGACGGCGAGGTGGCCCGGGTCGTTGCAGGCGCAGGTACCCAGGTCGACGCAAAAGACCTGCTGGTGGAGATGGGGTAGGAGCACCTCCCGCGATGAAAGGCTGGGGGGATCGCCGATATGGGCGGCCGTTTTCTGGAGCCTGCCATCCGGAACGCTGGACCATTTCAACGTTCGACCGAGTTCCTTCACGCCTCATCGGGTCACCCCCGCCTTGTGCGGGGGTCCGGGGCGGCCCGGCCACAGATTGCAGAGCCTGCCGGATGCCCGCGCGAGGCGGGCATGACCCGCCTGAGAGTTCGGAGGCTTCCGTGACTTGGCGGCGCGCGTCTGCGACTGATCCCCCATGATCGAGGGGCCGCTTCCCGCAGCCAGTGTTCGACCGCCTCATCCCGTTCCCGCTGTGCGTAGAGGCTGGCGTGGATCGTTCCGACTTTCGACTGAATTCCTTCACGCCTCATCGGGTCACCCCCGCCTTGTGCGGGGGTCCGGGGCGGCCTGGCCACAGGTTCCAGAGTTTGCCGGATGCCCGCTGCCCCCGGCTTGAACGGGGGCGGGCACGACCCGCGCGTCAATCTGATGGCTTGCGCCAGACAGCCGTTTGCTTCGGCTATCGATCGATTCCCCGCCCGCCGTAGTATATGCGGAGTATGGTCACTCGGTTGACGTCGATGGTGAAGGCCACCGTGGCCCGCCGCTCGAAGCCGATGGTTCGCACGCCCATGCCCAGATTCTCTCGGCGCGTGCCGCGTTCCGACCCATCGCCGAGGCCAAGGCAGAATGCCTCAATCCGTTCGACGTAACCAAGGGCGATCACCGTACCGGCTCTTTCAGCAATGTAGTCATGGATTGCAACAAGGTCCGTCTGAGCTTCAATCGCGAAGACAACCGGTCGTTCTTTCATTCGGCCTTGTCGCTCATCTGTGCATTTCGGTCCCGCAGCATCGCGAACACGTCCTCCGCCGGGATGCCCGAATCGGGTTCTCGCTGCATTCGCTCATGGACCGGCACCACCTCTTCGCGGAGCCAGCGTTCGATGACCTCATCGCGCTCCCGTAAGGCACGCAATCCGGCGCGGACCACTTCGCTGGCGGAGGCATAGCCGCCGTTCGCGACCTGATCGTCGATATAGGCTGCCTGTTCGGGGGGCAGGCTGATGGTGCGCTTTTCGGCCAGGGCCATGTCGATGCTCCGTTGCTGAATCTCCGGTATTATACCTTCATACCAGTACTGTGCCAGCGCCTTGGACGCGGCGCTTGAGCGGGGTTGAGTTTCGCATCCTCAGACCAGATAATAGTTATCCGACTATCAAAAATGGATAACCGGTATGCCTCGCAGCTTTTCGCTTGGATCCAGGTTTGAGAAATTCATCGATGGCCAGGTCACAAGCGGTCGCTTCGGCAACGCCAGCGATGTCGTGCGCGCCGGGCTGCGCCTGCTGGAGGATCATGAAGCTGAGAAGGAGCAGAAACGCGCCTGGCTTCGTACTGAACTTGAAAAGGGTCGGTCTGATATCGAAGAAGGCCGCTATGTCGAATTCGACCACCCAGAGGGAACGCGCGCATATCTTGAAGATGTGAAGCGGCGCGGCAGGGAAAGGCAGAAACGATCCGCTTCCGATTAAGTCAGAAGGCGGATGCCGATCTTCAGGAAATCTGGGACTGGATCGCCGAAGATTCCGAGGTTAACGCTGACGGGTTCGTCGGGCAGCTGTTCGAGATGTTTGACGCCCTGGCCTCGCAGCCGGGCATCGGTTTCAGGCGACCATATATGCCGGAAGGTATGCGCGCCTTTCCACACCGAAAGTATCTGATCTTCTACACTGTTTCCGGCGAGCACATCGAGATCGGAAGGGTGCTGCACGGCTCTCGTGACATTGAGCACGTCATTGAAACGGACGATTGAAGCTGGATAATGACTTAACCGCCCACGATCGGCGGGAACAGGATGAAGAAGATCGAGATCGTGACCACGGACAGCACCGTGCTGAGCAGAATCACCGACGAGGTGCGCAGCACGTAGATGCCGTAAGCCTGGGCCAGAACGAAGCTGCCTGCGCCCGTCGGCAGGGCGGCCATCAGCACGGCGACCTTGGCCCAGAGCGGATCGACCGGCAGCAGCCAGAAGAAGGCCAGCGCAGTCAGGCCGGGCTGCACGATCAGCTTGGTGGCGGTCATCACGCCGACCTCGGCGCGGCCTTCCGAACGCGGCTTGCCGACCATGAACAGGCCGATGGCGAACAGCGCGCATGGCCCCGCCGCCGCGCCCAGGATGCCGGTGAAGGCGTCGACCGGCACCGGCAGGTCGAAGCCCGCGACCGCCCAGAGCAGCCCGAGCAGAGGCGCGACCAGCATCGGGTTCCTGGCCATGGAGGCGAGCACGTTGCCGACCACACGGAACGGGTTCGCGCCGGATTTCGTTCCCACTTCGATCAGGGTGATCGCGATGCCGACGACGACCGCGGTGTTGATCACGGTCGCCACGACCGCAGGCACGGCGGCGGCCTCGCCGAAGGCCGCGACCGCCAGCGGGATGCCCATGTAGCCGGAATTGCCGTAGATACCGTTCATGGCGTGGATCGCGGCCTCGGCCAGCGAGCGCCCGAACAGCAGCCGCGCCGCCAGGATCGCCAGAAACCCGATGGCAAGCAGCGGGACCAGAAAGCCGATCAGGAAATCCGGCTGCCAGAGCTGTCCGACATCGACCGTTGCCATCGCCCGGAACAGCATGGCCGGCAGCGCGACCCAGTACACGAAACCGTTCAGCGCTGCGCTGCTTTCCGCGCCCAGCAGCTTCCGCGAACCGCACAGGTAGCCCGCGCCGACGATGGCGAAGACCGGCAGCACGATGTTGATGATCGGTTCCATGTTCTTTCCGTAGCTGCTGCGCAATGCCGCCACCATGCGGCCTTTCGCGCTTGAACCGGACCGGCTTTATCGGTCAGATGCGGCCATGGATCGCCTGCTTGAAACATTCGTCACCGACGCGCGCGCCGCAGCGGTGAGCGATGAACCGACCAGCGCCGTGCGCGGCGTGCTGGAAGATGCCCTGACGCGCGCGGACGCGTTCGCCGCGCTGATCGCCGCACAGGCCGACGACGAAGTGCACCTGTTCGAGGATGAAACGGTCTCGATCTGGACCTGTCGCTTCTGGCCCGACGTCATCCTGCCACCGCACGAGCATACGATTCCGGTTCATATCGGCGTCGTCGGCGGGGTGGAGCGCAACATTCTCTACCGCCGCCTGTATGGCGAACTGCTGCAGGTCTTCGAGAAGGAGGTCGGTCGCGGCGACATGCTGTCGATGGGGGCCGATGGCATTCATGCGGTGACCGCCGCCGGTCCGGACCCCAGCCTGGCGCTGCATGTCTACCTGGGCCCCCTGATGCAGGTCGAACGGTCCCTGTTCAACTGGCGCACCGGCGCGGCGATGCCTTTCACCGACGCGAATTTCGAGGCGATGAAACGGTCTTCTCGCGCTGCCGGTTGACGCAGGACACGCGTCGCGACATGCTTTGTCCATGGGGCGCGCGGGTGCCCCGTGAGGCGTCAGCCCAAATCCGCATCCTGTTCAACCTCATGGACGTGGGGAGGATGCTGCCATGGCGTCACCGACCGAGATCACCATTCAACAACTGTCGCGGCTGATCGGGACTCCCGATGCGCCGGTCATCATCGATGTCTGCATCGATGCGGATTTCGCCCTCGATCCGCGCATCATCCCCGGTGCGATCCGCCAGCCCTTCGACCGGATCGAGGCACTTGTGCCACGCCTGCAGGGGCAGCGCGCCGTCGTCTATTGCCAGAAGGGCCTGAAGCTCAGCCAGGGCGCGGCGGCACTTCTGCGCGCGTCCGGGGTCCGGGCCGAAAGCCTTGCGGGCGGTCAGTGGGGATGGCGGGACGCGGTTCAGCCGCTTGTGCCCGTGGCCCGTCTGCCGGTCCCCGACGCCGAGGGCCGCACGGTCTGGGTCACGCGGCATCGCCCGAAGATCGACCGGCTGGCCTGTCCGTGGCTGATCCGGCGGTTTGTCGACCGCCGGGCGCGGTTCCTGTTCGTCAGTCCGTCTGAAGTCGGGGCGGTCGCCGGGAAGTTCGGTGCCACGCCCTTCGATGCCGACGATGCCGTATGGCGTCACGACGGCGATCACTGCACCTTCGACGCCATGCTGGACGGATTCGGGCTGAAGACCGACGCACTGGCCCGTCTGGCCTTGATCGTGCGCGGCGCCGACACCAGCCGGCACGATCTGGCACCCGAATGTGCCGGTCTGCTGGCGGTTTCGCTGGGGCTGTCACGCATGTATCGCAATGACCTGGCCATGCTGGAGGCCGGGTTTGCGATCTACGATGCGCTCTATCGCTGGGCGCGCGATGCGTCGGATGAAACCCATGACGAAACCCACGGCACGGTCGGAAAGAAGCAGGCGGCATGAGCGACATGAACAGGACAGGGCCCGACCGGGCAGAAGCCTTCGCTGCGTTCGGCCGCATCGGACTGCTATCCTTCGGTGGGCCCGCCGCCCAGATCTCGCTGATGCACCGCGTGCTGGTCGATGAGAAGGGCTGGCTGACCGAGAAGCAGTATCTGAACGCGCTCAGCTTCTGCATGCTGCTGCCAGGCCCGGAGGCCATGCAGCTTGCGACCTACGCGGGCTGGCGGCTGCACGGTGTTGCGGGCGGCCTGATGGCGGGGCTGCTGTTCGTCCTGCCGGGTGCAGCAGTAGTGCTGACGCTGGCTGTCATCTATGCGATCTGGGGATCGGTGCCGCTGGTCAGCGCGCTGTTTCTGGGCGTGAAGGCGGCGGTCCTGATCATCGTCATCGAAGCCCTGCTGAAGGTGTCCCGCCGCGCATTGAAGGGCACGTCTCACTGGATCATCGCCGGGCTGGCGTTCATCGCGATCTTCTTTCTGGCGCTGCCGTTCCCGCTGATCATCGGTCTGGCCGCGCAGTACGGATTTATCTTTGCCGGTCGGGAGCGCGGCGACGCGGCGGTGCCGGTCAGTGTGCGACCGCTGAGAACGCTCGGCACGGTTCTGGTCTGGCTGATCATCTGGCTGGTCCCGCTGCTGCTGATCGGGCAGCTTTCCGGGTTTCCGGTGCTGGGCGAGATCGGGCTGTTCTTCTCGAAGCTGGCGGTGGTCACCTTCGGCGGCGCCTACGCGGTGCTGGCCTACATGGCGCAGGATGTCGTCACCGGCTTCGGCTGGTTGACGGCGGTGGAGATGATGGACGGGCTGGGACTGGCCGAGACGACCCCGGGCCCGCTGATCCTGGTGACCGAATTCGTGGGCTTCATCGCAGCCTTCCGGGAAGGCGGCATCGGGCTGGGACTGGCGGGTGCGCTGGTGACGCTCTGGGCGACCTTCGCGCCGTGCTTCCTGTGGATCTTCACAGGCGCGCCCTACATCGAATGGATCTCGGCGCAGCCACGGCTGAGCGGTGCGCTCGCCGCGATCACGGCGGCGGTGGTCGGGGTCATCCTTAACCTGTCGATCTGGTTCGGTCTGCATGTCCTGTTCCGCACGGTGACGCTGGAACAGGTCGGGCCGCTGACACTCTGGCAGCCGGAACTCGGGACGCTGGACCCGGCGGTGCTGACCCTCTCGATCATTGCGGCCGTCCTTCTGCTCAACCTGCACTGGAGCCTGTTCCGCGTACTGGCGTTCAGCGCGCTGGGTGGCCTTCTGCTTTCCTCGGCTGTCTGAAACGCGCTGCGGCGAAATTGTTGACTGGCTTTTGTGCGCAAGTGCGTCATGCTTGGCACAAAGCGACCGAGCACAAGGATGGGGTGACGAGATGATCGGCAGGTTTCTGAAATTCGCAGCGGTGGCCGGCGCCACGGCAATGATGGCGTTCGCGGCGCAGGCCGAGGGCGCGAAGATCACGTGGTACGGGCAGGCGGCGTTCAAGATCGTCTCGCCGGGCGGCAAGGTGATCATGATCGATCCCTTCATCACGAAGAATCCGAAGACCCCGGAGGCCATGAAGGATTTGGCCAAGCTGGGGAAGGTGGACCTGATCCTGGTGACGCACGGGCATGGCGATCATGTCGGCGATACGTTCGAACTGGCGAAACTGACTGGTGCCAAGGTCGCCATGAACGCGGACATGGGTTCGACCTACGCCACGCTGGACGTGATCGATTCCAAGCAGTTGATCCGGTTCAACAAGTCGGGCCGGATCTCGCCGATCGGTGACGGCATCATCATCACGATGACCCGTGCCGAGCACAGCTCGTCCATCCGGACCAAGGATCCGATTTCGGGCAAGGATATCGTGCTGCCGGGCGGTGAACCGGCGGGCTACATCATCCAGCTGGAAAACGGCTACAAGATCTATCATGCGGGCGACACCGGCGTGTTCCGCGACATGGGCTTCATCAACAACTACTACAAGCCGAAGCTGGCCCTGCTGCCGATCGGCGGACACTTCACCATGGGGCCGGCCCACGCCGCCTTTGCCGTGCGCAACTATTTCAAGGACGTCGAGACGGTGATGCCCATGCACTATGGCACCTTCCCGATCCTGAAAGGCACGCCCGAGCAGTTCAAGAAGGCGCTGAAGGATCACAAGGTCGACACGGTCGTCATGCAGCCGGGCGATACGCGCGACTTCTGATCCGTCCAAAAGGACTCAGACGACCGAGCCGGCGATCTGTTGCGGCACCGGTACCGTCTCCCTGAACGAAGGACGTTCCGAGAGACGGTCCAGCCGTGCGGCCAGGGCCGGGTGGCGCGTCTGCCAGTCCAGGGCCGGATAGCGGGCACGCATGTAATCCAGCACGGTGCCGACGGCAATATCGGCCAGCCCGAAGCGGTCGCCGACGCAGAATTCCGCCTCCGCTGGCACCAGCCGGTCGATCTCGGCGAGACCGCCGGTGATCTTGCGGTGCTGGCGGTCCATCCAGGACTGGCTGCGATGGGCTTCGGGCCGGAAGCTCTCGAAGAACCAGAGCACGAAGGCATCGCAGACGCCGTCCGCCAGCACCTCGAACCGCCGCGCGGCGAGCCTCAGTTCCGGATCGGCGGGCAGCATGGACGGTTCGGGGTGGTGGTGCTCCAGCCATTCCAGAATGAAATCGGACTCATAGACCGTCTCGCCATCGTCCAGGATCAGCACCGGCAGCTTCTCCAGCGGATTGTGCTGCGGTGTCGAGGTGTCCTCGTTCCACGGCACCTCGGTCAACAGGTCGAAAGCAACGCCCTTCTCGGCCAGTGCGATGCGGACTTTCCGGGCGTAGGGGCTGGGCGTTGCGCTGAGCAGTTTCAAAGGTGCATCCCGCCGTCGATCACCATGGGCTGGCCGGTGATGTACCGGCTCTCGTCGCAGGCCAGGAAGACGGCCAGATCGGCGATCTCCTCGGCTTCGGCGAGGCGGCCCATCTTCTGGCGCGCGATGAAGTCCTGACGGGCGGCCACCGGATCATCGAAGGCGTTGATGCGGCCGTCCAGCGAGGGCGTCTGCACCGTCGCCGGGCAGATCGCGTTGCAGCGGATACCCTGCCCGATATAGTCCGCCGCAACCGACTTGGTGAAGCCGATCACCGCCCCCTTGCTGGCCCCGTAGGCACAGCGGTTGACCACGCCCATCTCGGAACTGACGACGGACGCCACGTTGACGATCGACCCGCCGCCGTTGTCCAGCATCGCCTGGATGAAGGACTGGGTGACCACGAACAGCGACCGGCAGTTCAGATCGAAACTGAAGTCCCAGCCTTTCATGGTCGTATCCAGCAGCGATCCGTGATCGACATAGCCCGCGCAGTTGAACAGCACGTCCACCGCGCCGACCTCGGCGGCCATGGCACGCACGGCGTCATGGTCCATCACATCCAGCTTGCGCGCGGTGATGCCCGGCGTGCCGTTCAGTTCACCGACCAGATCGGCGTTCAGATCGGTTGCGATGACCTCGGCGCCCTCGGCTGCGAATTTCAGCGCGGTCGCCCGCCCGATGCCTTGCGCCGCCGCCGTCAGAAAGCATTTCTTGCCTTCGAGCCGTCCTGCCATGTGATCTCTCTCCCCTTATTTGTTCTTCCGGACTGTCTCCCCGGCCTTGTGCCGGGGTCCGGAGCGGCTCCGCCGCACGTTTTCAGTTCGACCGGATCCCGGGCCTGGCCCGGGATGACCGTCAGTGCAGGCGGATCAGAACTTCCCCTGCATCTGGTTGTCCAGATCATCCTCGATGAAATAGCGCACGATCTCGTCAATCGACCCATCGACCTTGATCCCCAGCGCCTCGGCGCGGTCGCCGCGGCAGCCACCGGGCCAGCCGTCGACGATCTTCTGGATCGCCGGGTCCGGTTCGAAGCGGATCTCGCCGACCTTGCGGTTGCCCTTGTTGCGCGCGACGGCCTCGGCGATCTCGCCGGCCGACACCGTGATCCCCGACAGGACCATCGACCGCCAGTGCCCGATCTTCTCGGCCTCCGCCTCGTGCGCGGTGATGAAGGCATCGACGACCTTGCGCGGGCTGAGCACCGCCATCTTCGATTCCGGCGAGACGGGCACCACCATGTCCACGCCGCACAGCGGTTCGCGGACCATCGAACTGACCCAGGTCGAGGCCGCGCGGTTCGGCTGGCCGGTGCGCACCGAGATCGTCGGCAGGCGCAACGAACGCCCGTCGATGAAGCCCTTGCGCGACATGTCGCTGACAAGCTGCTCCCCGCAGGCCTTGGCAGCACCGTAGCTGGTCAGCGGCGTGATGGGCGTATCGTCGGTGACCACATCCGGCAAGTCGTCACCGCCGAACACGGCCACCGAGCTGGCGAAGACCAGACGCGGCGCATGGGGCAACGCGCGGGCGGCAGCCAGCACATGCCGGGTGCCGTCCAGATTGATCCGCATGCCCAGATCGTAGTCTTCCTCCGCCTGCGCCGACACGATGGCGGCCAGGTGGAAGATCGAGCCCGTGTCGCTGCCGATGACGGCCGCGACCTGTGCCGCGTCGGACACATCGCCCGCGACGGCCTCGACCCGGCTGTCGTCGAACCCTTGCGCCTCGGCCACGTCGAACAGCACCAGCTTCGTGATGTCCTGCTGCGCCCCGTTCGGCCCGGCCAGCGATCCCTTCGCCAGAATCTGCCGCGCCAGCCTGCGCCCGATGAACCCGGCACCGCCTGTGATGACAACTTTCATTTCGTTTCTTCCCCCACCCAATTACTGCCTTCCTCGGGTCAAGCCCAAGGATTCACGAGGTTAGTCAAACATCCCGGAAATCGCCCGTGTTCACCACATTGCGCCGCACGCCGTCCTCGAACAGGCCGCGGATGTTCTCAGCGGCCTCGCGCCTTATGTCGTTGAATGTTTCTGGCGAATACCAGGTGGCGTGCGGAATGACGATCATGCGGCCGTCCAGCCAGTCCTCGCGCGCATTGAAGGCCGCCAGCAGCGGATGGTTCGGATCGGGCGGTTCCTGTGTGAAGGCATCGATGCCGCAGGCACCGATCTGGCCGGACCGCAGGCCGACCTCCAGCGCGTCGATGTCGATCAGCCCGCCGCGCGCGGCGTTGATCAGGATCAGGCCCGGTTTCATGGCGGCGACCTGCGGCATGCCGATCAGGTTCCAGGTCTCGTCGTTCAGCGGCGTGTGCAGGGTCACGACATCGGCCCAGCCCAGAAGCTCTTCCAGACTGCCGAAGCGCTGCATCTCCATGGTGATGTCGTGGCCGACCGGCAGGTAGGGATCGAAATAGCCGACCTCCATGCCGAAGGCGCGCGCACGCAGCGCGGCCATCGTGCCGATCCGCCCGCAGCCGACCACGCCGAACTTCTGCCCGCGCACCCGGCGCAGGATCGGCGGGCCGTCCCAGCTCCAGCCGCCGACGATGTCGGCGCGCACGCGGTCGTTGTAGGTCACCACCCCGCGCAGCAGGTTCAGTGCGAGCGTCACCGCCGTCGTCGCCACATCGGACATGTCGTAGGCGGGCACATTGCTGACCTGAATGCCCTCGGCGGCGCAGGCCTCGGTATCGATCCGGTCATAGCCGATGCCGATCCGGCTGATGATCCGGCAGTTCGTCAGCTTCTTCGCGACCTCGGGCGTGATGTCCATGACATGCCACAGCAGCACGGCATCGGCGGCAGCCCAGACATTGTCGCCGATCTCTTCGGCCGTCCGGGCATACTGCAGGTCAAAAGTGACGCTATCGCCCAGCGCCTCGCGCTCGGCCAGCGGTTCGCCCTCGAACTGCGTGTCGGGAACCAGAATGCGCAACCGTTCAGTCCTTGCCCGCGACGCATTCGATCTCGACGACCATGTCGGGATGCACCAGCCCGGAGATCATCAGCAGCGTCGAGGCGGTCATGGCACCGTCCAGCACCTCGTCGCGCACCTTGCGGAAGGTCGGCACGTCGGCGGCATCGGTCAGGTAGCTGTTGATGCGGATGACATCGTTCCAGCCCATGTCCGCGGCTTCCAGCACGGCCTGCACATTGGCGAAGGCGTGGCGGATCTGGGTCTCGGCATCGCCGCCCAGCTTGCCGTCCGCATCGACGCCGACCTGCCCGGACACATGCAGCAGGCGCGAGCCGGCGGTGCTCTCGATGCCCGGCGCGAACTTGCTCAGCGGCGCGGCAGTGCCCGCCGGATTGATGATCTTGTTGGTCATGTGACCCTCCCCCAGGAATGTTGCGGCGATCTCCGGAACCGTCCGGCGGATGTCGCCGGAATGAACGCCCGGCTCATCATCGGCGGGCGGCTCCAGTGTGGCAAGCTGGCTCGGCAAAAGCGAGGGCGGCATGAAGTGGCCGGTGCGCGCCGCCATGCGTTGCACAAGCACTGTGTCGGGACCGTGCAGGAACAGGAAATGCAGATCAGGGCAGAAACCGCGCAGCCGGTCGCGATAGGCGCGTTTCAGCGCCGAGCAGGTGACGATCAGCGACCGGCCCTTCGCGCAGGCTGCCGCGATCTCGGCACCGATGGCGTCGAGCCAGGGTCCGCGATCGTCGTCGGACAGGGCCATGCCCGCGCTCATCTTCGCGCGGTTCGATGGCGGGTGAAGATCGTCGCCCTCCCGCATCGGCCAGCCGGTCCGCCGCGCCAGTTCCCGCGCCACCTGCGACTTCCCCGAGGCGGCGACGCCCATGACGATGACGATCATGAGGCTGCGTCGTGCCAGGGCCCGTGATGGATGCCCGGTCTGTCGGTGCGTCCAAAGCCGTGCGCGCCGAAGCGGTCGCGCTGCGCCTGGATCATGGCCGTGGGCAGGACCGTCAGTTGAAAACTGTCGGCCCATGCGAGGCTGGCGCCCAGCACAGGCGCGGGTGCGGCGGCGGCGATGGCTGCGCCGGTGAATTCGCGAAGGCCGGGCAGGTTCCGTTCCATCATCCGGCGCAGCGCGGGCGGCAGGAAGTCCGCACGTGGGTCGCTGACGCCGCCGGTCAGGCGGTCGAGGACGGGCATGCGCAGAATGCTTCCGGCGCGCCAGCTCCGGGCCATGCGTTCGATCGAAATGTCCCAGCCATATCGCCCGGCGGCAGTCAGCGCGAGGCTGAAACCCTGCGCCAGTGCGATGGCCGTGGCCGCATCGATGGCCGAACCCGCCGCGCGATGGAGCAAGTCCGCTGTGCTGCCGATGCGCGCCGCCGGACTTCTGTCGCGCGGATGCGGCATCGATGAAAGTTGCCGCATGGCCATGGCCGCGGCGATCGCGGGCACGGGCACACCCAGATCCAGCGCGGCCTCCAGACACCAGCCGCCGGTCCCCTTGTGACCGGCCCGATCGCTGACGATATCGATCAGCGGGACACCGGTTTCGGCATCGGCTGTTTCCAGAATCTCACGGGTGATCTCGACGAGATAGCCCTGCTCGGCGGTCTTCAGTGCATTGGCACTATCGCGGTGGCCGGAGTTGCCCGCGAAGCGGAGCGCATGCCAGACCTCGGCGATCGCCTGCATGACCGCATATTCGATGCCGTTGTGAACCATCTTCACGAAATGCCCGGCTCCGCCCGGCCCGAACCGTTCCAGACAGGCTGTGCCTTCAGCCTGAGCGGCGACGGGGCCCAGAATCGGGCGCAGGCTCCGCCAGGCGGCATCATCGCAGCCGAGCATCATCGCCGGGCCGCTGCGTGCGCCCTCCGCCCCGCCCGAGACGCCCAGGCCCGCAAACCGGATGCGCGCGACCGACAAGCTTTCCTGCCGTCGTTCGGTGTCGGAAAAGCGGGAATTGCCGCCGTCGACGATGATGTCGCCGTCGTCCAGCAGGGGCCGCAGCAGGTCGATCGCTTCGTCGACCGGCGCGCCGGCCTTGACCATCAGCATGATGGTGCGCGGTCGCGGCAGCGCTGAAACCAGCGCGGCGATACCATCGGTCACGACAATCCTGTCCGCCTGCCACGAACGGGCCTCGGCCCACGGATCCCAGGCGGTGACGGCCATGCCATGGTCGCGGAGGTTGAGGGCGAGATTGCGTCCCATCACACCCAGGCCGACAAGGCCGATATGGTTCTGAACCGGATTCATCGCCGACAGACTAGGGCCGGAACGACGGGCTGTCAGGTCTGCCGCACATCCTGGCGACCGTTGCGGTCAGATCGCTTGACCCGATGAGATTGCACGGCTAAAACCCGCGCGTCCTGTGGCGGGTGTAGCTCAGTTGGTTAGAGCGCCAGATTGTGATTCTGGAAGTCGCCGGTTCAATTCCGGTCACTCGCCCCATTTTCCTGCCAGACGTCGCCGGAATGATGGACCGTTTCACGCGGTCGCGTGGATATTGCGGGAAAATTCGCGGGTCAGGATCTGTTCGAATATCACGACGGCGGCATCGCCGGCTTGTTCCAGATAACGCAGTCCCAGTTCGGTTGGCGAACGCCAGACCACTTCCGCCACCGTCTTGATCCCGTCGATCAGAATCTCGACCGTCCTGCGTGCGGGGTCGAGCGCCCGGTCGATGCGCACGCGTGCGCCGCCGAGGCTGATATCGAGAACCTGTGCACGCACCGCCAGATTGTCATTTTCTCCGTTGATGGCTGCCAACGGCAGTTCCGTCAGTTCGATCCGGCTGTGCTGACGTCGATCTGCAAGACTGATTTCATTGTTCATAACGGTACGACCTCTGATGAGCTTTCATCCTAGGGGTGGAGCAAAGCGCGTGCCAGTTATGACGGTCACACCACCGACAGTTGGCCCGATCACCCTCCAATCAGATCAGTCGTCGCGTTCTCTCAGTCTATTATATTGATTTCAAATAATAATATTCCGATATCTGGTATGGGTGAATTATGAATAAATGTTCACATCAGAGGGTAATTGTCAGACCAGGGCGGCAACAGTTGCCGGTTCGCGTTTTGGCGAAACAGCCGGCTGGGGCGGCGATCAGGAACGATTCCGTGACTCGTTGTTCAGGGGGCGAGGCCAGGCCGGATCAGCCGGGACGGGCGCTGGCCGCGGTCATAGCGGGCGGCCGGCGTATTGACGACATCGGACAGCACGGGCGCGCCGAACGAGCGCTCGACCTGCGCCGCCGGCGCGGTGCCGTACGTCGTGGTCCGCTGTCTCGGGACACGGCCCGCGGCGCGGATCATCTGCTCCATCGCTTCCGGCGGCATCTCCTCACCGTATGAGGCGCCGGCGGCGCGCGTGATGGTCTCGTTCATCAATGTGCCGCCCAGATCGTTGGCACCGGCGTTCAGGCAGGCCTTCACGCCTTCCGGCCCCATCTTCACCCAGCTCGTCTGGATGTTGTCGATCAGGCCGTGGAAGACCAGCCTGGGAACACTGTGCATCAGCACGGCTTCGCGGAATGTCGGACCGCGGCGCGCACGGCCCTTCAGATAGATCGGCGCTTCCATGTGAACGAAGGGCAGGGGTACGAATTCGGTGAAGCCGCCGGTTTCGGCCTGCAGGTCGCGCAGGCACAGCAGATGCCGCGCCCAGTTGGGATAGCGGTCGATGTGCCCGAACATGATGGTCGCCGTGGTGTGAAAACCGGCGGCGTGCGCCGTGCGCATGACGTCCAGCCACTGTTCGCTGCGCAGCTTGTCGGGACACAGCACCTCGCGGACCTCGTCATCCAGCACTTCGGCGGCGGTGCCCGGCAGGGTGCCGAGCCCCGCGTCCTTCAGCATCGCCACGAATTCGGCCAGCGGCAGATCCAGCGTGGCCGCGCCCTGGGCGACCTCCAGTGGCGAGAAGGCGTGGACGTGCATGTCGGGCACCGCCTGCTTCACACGCGCCAGAATGTCGAGATAGGTCTGACCGGTGTAGTCCGGGTGAATGCCCCCCTGCATGCAGACTTCGGTCGCGCCGCGGTCCCAGGCTTCGGTGACGCGGCGGCCGATCTCGTCCAGGCCGATGTCGTAGGGCCGGCCGCGCAGGTTCTCCGACAGCTTGCCCTTCGAGAAGGCGCAGAACTGGCATTTGAAATAGCAGACGTTGGTATAGTTGATGTTGCGGGTGACCACGTAGGAGACCGTGTCGCCGTTCGCCGCATGGCGCAGCGTATCCGCCGCCTCGGTGATGGCGCGGAAGTCGCCGCCACGCGCCTGGAACAGCCGCACGATCTCGGGCTCGGTCAGCCGCTGTCCGGACACGGCGCGGTCGAGGATGGGCGACAGCCGGTCCGACGGCAGGATGTCCGGCAGTCCCGGAATGGCATCATGTTCACCGGGCGACCATGCGTCGTCGCGCACCAGTCCGTGGCCGTCGATCCGGTCCAGCACCGGCTTCACGAAGCGTTTGTCGAGCCAGCGCTCCGGCTTCAGGGCATAGTCCTGATACAGCGGCAGCCGCTGTTCCAGGTGTTTGCCCGCCCTGCGTGTTTCTTCTGCCAGCTTTTCAAGGTGCGGCCAGGGGGCCTCGGGGTTCACGAAGTCGGGTGTCACTGGGCTGACCCCGCCCCAGTCGTCGATGCCCGCGCCGACCAGCTGCGGCAGCACGCCCGGCGACAGGTTGGGCGGTGCCTGAATGTGCATCTGCGGCCCGAAGATCAGGCGCGCCGCCGCGATCGTCCAGAGCAGGTCTTCCAGCGTGGGTTCCGGCGCGTCCTTCATCTTCGTGTCCGGCTTGGCGCGGAAGTTCTGGACGATGATCTCCTGAATGTGGCCGTGGCGATCGTGCAGGTCGCGCAGGCGCAGCAGCGAGGAGATGCGGTCTTCACGCGTTTCGCCGATGCCGATCAGGATGCCGCTGGTGAACGGCACACCGGCCTCGCCCGCAGCTTCCATGCAGTCGATCCGGGCCTGCGGCACCTTGTCGGGGGAGCCGAAATGGGCCTGACCGCGTTCCAGCAGGGCCTCGGAATCGCTTTCCAGCATGATGCCCATCGAGACCGAGACCCGTTTCAGCTGCTTCAGGTCGTCCAGATCCATCAGGCCGGGGTTGAGGTGCGGCAGCAGGCCGGTCTCGGTGAAGACCAGATCGGCCATGGCGGCGAGATAGTCGAGCGTGCTGGCGTAACCGAGCTTTTCGAGGGCTTCGGAGGCAGCGCGATAGCGCAGTTCCGGCTTGTCGCCGAGGGTGAACAGCGCCTCGTTGCAGCCGGCTGCCGCGCCCTGACGCGCGATTTCCAGCACCTGCTCAGGCGTCATGTAGGCGGGTTCGCCCTTCTTCGGCGGTTCCGCGAAGGTGCAGTAGTGACAGACGTCCCGGCAGAGGTGGGTCAGCGGAATGAACACCTTCCGCGAATAGGTCATCACGTCGCCATGGCCCGCGTCGCGCAGCGTCGCGGCGGCGGTCAGCATCCGGTCGAGCGGCGTATCCAGCAGCTCCCGGGCCTGCGCGGGGGTGGGGCGGGTCCCTGCCAGGATGCTGGCGATCAGGTTGCTCATGCTGCGGGTTCGCTTTTCATCCGGTCGGGCTTCAACCGGTCGGCGATGCCGGTCTCGATCAGGTATCTGTGGGTGCGCGTGTCGGTGTCCATGTCCAGGAACTTCAGCACATCTTCCGGCGTGTCGATGTCCAGCCCGATTCCCGGCAGCGCCTTCACGCGAGGCGTGACGTCGGCCTTGCGCGCCTCTTCCAGATGCGGCTCGAAGCTCTGATGTCCGAAATGGAACGTGATCAGGTCCGGCGGGGTCGCGATCACGCAGTTGGTCCCCAGCCCGTCGTGAGAGGGCGACAGGGTCAGACCGCGATCCTGCCCGCCATGAAGACGGACCAGATCGTCGATCTCCTTGGATGTCAGGGCCGGCGTATCGCCGGGTATCGTCACCACGCCTTCTCCCATGCGGGCCTTCACCCACTCGACCCCGCGCCGCACCGCCGTCGACTGACCGTCGTTGTCCGGCTCGACCAGCAGTTGCGCGTCGTGGCGGTCGGCCAGTTCGCGGGCCTTGTCCTCGCGGCTGACGATCAGGATGCCGTCGACCGTCGTGCACCGTTTCAGTGACGACAGCACGTCCTCCAGCATCGTCTCGAACAGCGTCCGCCGTTCCTCGGCGCTCAGCGCGCCGGACAGGCGTTGCTTGGCCTGATCAAGATTCTTGATCGGCAGAATGATCCACATGGCAATCCCGTGCCCCGGTCGTTGATGTCTCCCCACTTGGGGCAGTAGCATACTCGGGACAAGCGGGGAAAGGCACCCGTACCGGGGAAGGAAACGGAATGAAGGTCTATTACAACATGCCGCGCGTGACGATGCGCGAGGCGGTGACGCTGGCGCAGGAGATCGAGCGGCGGGGATACGACGGGATCGCGACCAACGAGACGAGCCGCGACAGCTTCATGCCGCTGGCGGTCGCGTCGACGGTGACGGAGAAGGTGGAACTGGCCACGTCGGTCGCCATCGCCTTCCCGCGCAGCCCGATGGTGACGGCGAACCTCTGCTGGGACATTCAGGAAAGCTCCAACGGGCGCTTCATCCTCGGCATCGGCAGCCAGGTGAAGGGCCATAACGAACGGCGCTTTTCGGTGCCCTGGTCCGCGCCCGCGCCGCGCATGAAGGAATACATCCAGTCGCTGCGCGCGATCTGGAAGTGCTTCGACGAGCAGTCCACCGACCTCGCCTACATCGGCAAGCACTATTCCTTCACGCTGATGACGCCCAACTTCCTGCCGCCGAAGATCGGCTCGGTCGGCTGCCCGATCACCATCGCGGCGGTCGGCCCGGCCATGCTGCGGGTCGCTGGCGAGACCTGCGACGGGGCGCGGCTGCACGGGTTCTGCACGCGGAAATATGTCGAGAACGTGGTGATGAAGGAACTGCAGACCGGCTTCGAGCGGGGCGGGCGCAAGCGGGAGAATCTGGAACTCTCGGGCGGCGGTTTCATCGCCACCGGTCCCGACGCCGAAAAGACCGCCAAGATGTACGAATGGGTGCGCTATCGCGTGGCCTTCTACGGTTCGACGCGCACCTACTGGCCCGTGTTCGAACAGCACGACCTGCTGGATCTGGGCGAGAAGCTGCACCGCCTGTCGGTCGCCCAGCGCTGGGACGAGATGGCGGCCGAAGTGCCCGACGATGTGGTCGACCTGTTCTGCGCCCATGGCACCTGGGACACGATTGCGGGCGAGATCGAGAAACGCTTCGGCGGCATGGCCGATATCGTGACGCTGCAGTCCGAACTGGGCGACGACACGCCGATGCTGGATCCCGGCCTGATTCAGGACATCCAGAAGATTCCGACGACGTTCGAGGGGTTCGACCTGCCGGCGGCTGCTTGACGCGGTCAGCGCCGCGCTTCGGGGGGATGGTCTGCGACGACGGCCCCGCGTTCGCCCATCGGCCGAGGCGGGCCGGTGGTCGTGTCGCGGTGGGTCTGGCGCTCCATTTCGGAGTTGATCTCCGCGCCCAGCAGCACGATGAAGGCGCTGAGGTAGAACCACATCAGCAGGCCGACGACCGCGCCCAGCGAGCCGTAGGTCTCGTTGTAGTTCGAGAAGTTGGCGACATAGATCGAGAAGGCGGCGGAGCCGACGATCCACAGGACCGTCGCGGCAGCCGCACCCCAGCTGAGCCAGACCAGACGCGCTTCGCTGCGATGCGGGCCGAACCGGTACATCAGGGCCAGTCCGACAATCACCGTCGCGATGACGATGGGCCAGCGCAGGATCGCCGCCAGCCATTCGCCCACATCGCCGAGGTAGAATGTGTCCAGAACCACCGGAACCGCGAGGATGGCCAGGAAGGCGATGGCCAGCACCACCAGAAGCACGGCGGTCAGGGTCAGGGTCACCGATATCTGGGAGAAGAAGCCGCGGCGCTCGCGCTGGTCGTAGACGATGTTCAGACCCATGACCAGGGCGTTGACCCCGGCGCGCGTACTCCACAGCGCCAGCAGGATGGCGAGGACCGACGCGAAGCCCAGTTCAGTGGGGCCGGCGGACGTCAGGTCGGTGACCTGCTCGCGGACAATATTGAATGCTTCCGCCGGCATGACCGCGGCCAGCGTGCCGAGATGGTCGGCCACGTCGGTGGGATCGGCGAACACGCCATAGATGCCGACGAAGGCCGCGATGCCGGGGAACAGTGCCAGCATGGCGTAGAAGGCGACACCGGCGGAGATCAGCGAGACGTTGTCCTTCGCGATCTGGTCCTTCACCCGCAGCAGGATCTGTTTCCAGTCGTCCCATGTCAGCTCGGCGGGCCGGCTGGCATCGGCCGTGCTGCGGTCATTCTCGTTTGCTGCGGTCATTGCCCCGGTCTTTTTTGTTTGTTCCGTGGTCAGGTATGGGGGCCGCAACAGTCTTCAATGGGGGCGAAACGGCGCAGCCCCGGTCATGGCCTCACGTTTCCGCCGGTCCGTAGCCCCCGCCCGATGGGGTCTGCATGACGAAGACATCGCCGGGATAGACCTCGTTCTGATCGTTGCCCGCGTGGGCGACCTTCTCGCCGGATGCCCGTTCGATCCATTCCGCGCCGACCTCGCCCGGGGCGCCGCCGTCGACGCCGAAGGGCGGGACGCGGCGGTGCGAACAGAGCGTGGTGACCGTCATCTGTTCCAGAAAGCGCATGCGCCGCACGATGCCGTCGCCGCCGGAATGCCGGCCCCTGCCGCCCGAGCCATGACGGATGGCATAATCCTCAAGCCGTACGGGGAACCGGAACTCCAGCACTTCCGGGTCGGTGCCGCGCGTGTTGGTCATGTGGGTCTGGATCGCCGAACAGCCGTCGAAGTCCGGGCCCGCGCCCGAGCCGCCGCAGATGGTCTCGTAATTCTGGATCCGCTCGTTGCCCCAGACGAAATTGTTCATCGTCGCCTGGCTGCCGGCCATCGCGCCCAGCGCGCCCATCAGCGCGTTACAGGCCATCTGGCTGACCTCGGTGTTCCCGGCGATGACCGCTGAAGGGTACGCCGCGTGCATCATGCTGCCCTCGGGCGTGATGATCTTCAGGGGGCGGAAACAGCCTTCGTTCATGGGGATCGGCGCGCCGACCAGCGAGCGGAAGACATACAGGACCACCGCCTTGCAGACGGCCAGCGGCGCATTGTAGTTGAACGGATCCTTCTCCGCCGTGCCGCTGAAATCGATGGTGGCCTCACGCTTCTCATGATCGACTGTCACGGCCACGCGGATGAACTTGCCGTTGTCCAGTTCATAGTCGTAGGCCCCGTCGGAGAGCGCATCCAGCACGCGGCGGACGCTTTCGGCGGCGTTGTCCTGCACGTGGTGCATGTAGGCGTGGACGGTATCCAGTCCGAACTGGTGGATCATCTTCTGGATTTCGCGCACGCCCGTCTCGTTGGCGGCGACCTGCGCCTTCAGATCCGCGATGTTGCTGTCGATGTTGCGGCAGGGATACGGACCCGAGGCCAGCAGGGCGCGGGTCTCGGCCTCCTGGAAGGTGCCACCCGCGACCATCCTGAAATTGTCTATCAGGACGCCCTCTTCCTCGATCCGGACCGAATCCGGCGGGGCGGAACCGGGTGTCTTGCCGCCGATATCGGCGTGATGGCCGCGCGAGGCGACATAGAAAAGCGCCGTGCCGTCTTCCCCGAAGACCGGTGTGATCACCGTGACGTCGGGCAGGTGCGTGCCGCCGTTGTAGGGGTCGTTCAGGGTGAACACGTCGCCCGGCTTCACGCCGGGGTTCAGCCGGATCACGGTGCGGATGGACTCCGACATCGACCCCAGATGCACCGGCACGTGCGGCGCGTTGGCAACCAGTCCGCCTTCGGGGTCGAACAGCGCGCAGGAGAAATCGTAGCGCTCCTTGATGTTCACCGAATAGGCCGTATTGGCCAGCGTCGCCCCCATCTGCTCGGCGATGGACATGAACAGGTTGTTGAAGACTTCCAGCATCACCGGATCGACCTGCGTGCCGACGGCAACCTCGCGCTCCAGCGGCACGACGCGGGTCAGGATCAGATGGCCCCAGGCGTTCATCTCCGCGCGCCACCCGGTCTCGATGACGTTGGTGCCGGTGGGTTCGCGAATGATCGCGGGGCCTTCGATACGCTGTCCGGCCTGTATGGCCTCGCGGTCGTACAGCGGCACCTGGCGGGCATTGCCGAAGGTTGCGCTGACCTCGGCCAGCGGTTCGGGCGCACCGGACGCGGCGGGGTGTTCCTGATCGGCGATGTCGGCCGCGCCGCCGATGGCTTCGACGGAAAGCGCCTCGAAGATCAGTTCCCGTTCGTCGGCGGCGAAGCCATAACGTGCGCGATGGGCCTCGTCGAAGCGGGCGCGCAGTTCGTCTTCCGTGCCGAAATCGACTTCCAGCGCCTGATGCGACCCGGCATAGCGCAGATGCGCGCGGCGGACGTCAGAGACATGCGACGGCTCGACACCCTGTGAAATGACTTCCTCGGTCGCCTGTGCTGCCATGGCGTCGAGTGCGCCGGACGCTTCCGCAAGGTCGCTCAGGGGGCGTTCGAACTGCTGTTCTCTCAGGGCGCGGATCTCGGCCAGACCCATGCCGTAGGCGCTCAGCACACCGGCCAGCGGATGGACGAACACGGTCTCCATGCCCAGTGCATCCGCCACCATGCAGGCATGCTGTCCTCCGGCCCCGCCGAAGCACTGCAGCGTGTACTTCGTGACGTCATAGCCGCGCTGGACGCTGATCTTCTTGATCGCGTTCGCCATGTTCTCGACGGCGATGCGCAGGAAGCCCTCGGCGATGCTCTGCGGGGTGCGCGGCGGCTCGCCGGTCGCCTCGGCGATTTCGGCGGCCAGGGCCTCGAACTTGCGGCGCACGACGTCGGCGTCCAGTTTCTCGTCCGCGTTCGGGCCGAACACGGCGGGGAAATGGTCGGGCTGCAGCTTGCCCAGCATGACATTGCAGTCGGTGACCGTCAGCGGACCGCCCCGGCGGTAACAGGCGGGACCCGGATCGGCGCCTGCGCTGTCGGGGCCGACCTGAAAGCGCCCGTCGCGGAAGGTCAGGATCGAACCGCCGCCCGCCGCCACCGTGTGAATGTTCATCATCGGCGCGCGCATCCGCACGCCCGCGACTTCCGTCTCGAACGACCGTTCGTAGGTGCCTGCATAGTGACACACGTCGGTCGATGTGCCGCCCATGTCGAAGCCGATCAGTTTCTCGTGCCCGGCCAGCCTGGCAGTCTTGACCATGCCGACCACACCACCGGCGGGCCCGGACAGGATCGCGTCCTTGCCCTGGAACAGGCGCGCATCGGTCAGGCCGCCGTTCGACTGCATGAACATCAGCCGCGTGCTGTTGTGACCCCCCAGTTCGTCGGAGACCTGATTCACGTAGCGCCGCAGGATCGGACTGAGGTAGGCATCGACGACCGTCGTATCGCCGCGGCTGACCAGCTTCATCAGGGGCGAGACCTGATGCGAGACCGAGATCTGGCCGAAGCCTTCTTCCGCCGCGATGGCGGCGACGCGGGATTCATGATCCGGGTTCAGATAGCCGTGCATGAAGGCGATGGCGACGGAATCGATGCCGTCCGCCTTCGCGGCCTGCAGCGCGGCGCGCGCACCGTCCTCGTCCAGCGGCGTGACGATCCCGCCCTCGGCATCCAGCCGCTCCGTGATCTCCACCGCGCGTTCGTACAGCAGTTCCGGCAGCACGATATGCAGGTCGAACAGGGTCGGGCGCGCCTGATGGCCGATGCGCAGCAGATCGCCCAGGCCCTTCGTGATCAGCAGAAGCGTCCGGTCACCCTTGCGTTCCAGCAGGGCATTGGTGGCGACCGTCGTGCCCATCTTCACCGCGTCGACGGTGTTGGCCGGAATCGGCTCACCCTTCTTCACGCCCAGCAGATCGCGCACGCCCTGCACGGCGGCATCGCGATACTGCTCCGGGTTCTCCGACAGCAGCTTGTGGGTCACCAGCGATCCGTCCGGCCTGCGCCCGACCAGATCGGTGAAGGTGCCGCCCCGGTCGACCCAGAACTGCCAGCCGGAGGTTTTTTGGGACGCGGAATAGGCCATGATCTCGGGTCTTTCGCAGAAGAACGGTTCAGTAGAAGATTTCGGGCAGCCAGAGTGCGATCTCCGGGAAGATCAGCAGCAGCGCGATCATGCCGAACATGGTCACGACGAACGGGAAGGCACCCTTCATGACGTCGGTCAGGTTGCCCCGCTCGCGCACGCCCTGCACGACGTACAGGTTGATCCCGATGGGTGGCGTGATCAGCGCGGTCTCCAGGATCACCATCAGAAGAATGCCAAACCAGACCGGATCAAAGCCCAGCGCGACCACAATCGGGGTGATCAGGGGCGCGGTGGTCAGCAGCATCGACAGCGTTTCCATGAAACAGCCGATCACGACCAGCACGGCGATCAGCAGCAGCATCGTCTGCATCGGCGTCAGCCCGAGACCGGTGACGAAATCCGCAAGCGCCTGCGTCAGCCCGACGATGGACAGCACGAAATTCAGGAACACGGCGGCCAGAATGATCAGCATGATCATCGAGGTGGTGCGCATGGTGCCCTCGACGGCCCCCCTGAGCATGGCCAGGGTCAGCGTGCGATTGGCGGCGGCCAGGATCAGCGCCGCGACCACGCCCAGCGCGGCGGCTTCGGTGGGTGTCGCGACACCGGCGTAGATCGAGCCGACGACGACCACGAAGATTCCGATCGGCGGCAGCAGCGACGGCAGCGCGGCAATGCGCTCGCGCCATGTGACCTCGATCCTGGTGCCGCCCCACTTCGGCTTGATGACGCACAGCACGATCACGGTGAGCATGAACAGCGCTGCCAGCAGGAAGCCCGGCAGAAATCCGGCCAGATAGAGCTCAGGGACCGAAGTGTCGGTCAGCAGGCCGTAGAGGATCAGGTTGATCGACGGCGGGATCAGGATTCCCAGCGTGCCGCCGGCGGCGATGGTGCCCAGGAACAGCGGCTCGTTGTAGCCGCGCTTCTCGATCTGCGGGATGGCGACGGTGCCGATGGTGGCGGCGGTCGCGACCGATGACCCGGAGGTCGCGGCGAAAAGGGCGCAAGACCCGGTATTAGCATGCATCAGGCCGCCCGGCAGCCAGCCCAGCCACTTCATGATGCCGTCATACATGCGGCCCGCGATACCCGACCGCAGCAGGATCTCGCCCAGCAGGATGAACATCGGGATCGCGACCAGCAGGAAATCGGTGCCGGTCTGCCAGACCATGTCGCCCAGCGCCCGGTGCAGCGGCATCGGGCTGTCCATGTACTGGATGGTCAGGCCGAGCCAGCCGAGGGCGGCGGCGACGGGGACGGCCAGAGCGATCAGGCCGAGCAGGATGAGGAGGGTTTTGGTCAGCATCAGGTGGTCTCATCCTCAATCTGTTCGTCCAGGGTCTTCACCCCGATCAGGCGGTCCGCCGAGGCGCTGTCGCCGGTCAATGTGCTGAACAAGGCGCCGAAGAAGAGCAGTACGCCGGAGGCGACGAAGATGACCCACCCCGCCAGCCACGGGATCTGGGGCAGGGCGAGCGGTGTGCGCATGGGTGTGATCGAATGCGATCCGTGTTTCAGCGTGTCGCCGACAAGCTGCCAGGCCATCCAGGTGACGATCGCGGCAAAACCGATCAGCAGAAGCAGGCCGAACAGGTTCAGAATGACGCGCAGCCAGCGCGGCAGGATCAGGAACAGCGCATCGACGCGAATGTGGGCGCGTTCGAAAAGGGCAAATGCAAATCCCAGACTGGTGGCGACACCGAAGGCGTAGCCGGAAATCTCATCCGCACCCGCCATGCTGAGACCGAAGAACTTGCGCAGGACGACCTCGAGCGTGACCAGCAGCGCGGAACCCAGGATCAGGGTGCCGCCAAGCCAGGCGAGCAGGCGGGAGAAATGATGGGCCTTGGCGATAAATGGCAGCATCGGTGCGTTCCTGAAGAGGTGGATCACACTCCGGGCGTCATCCCCGCCCTGTGCGGGAATCCGGAGCGGCCTTGCCGCAAGTATGATCGTTCGACCAGATGCCCGCGCAAGGGCGGGCTTGACGGCTCTTGCCAGCGTCGGCGTGAAAGAGCATCCGGCTGCACCCGTGTCGGGGGTGCAGCCGGACCGTCATCTCAGCCTATTTCGCTTCCGCCTTCAGGCCCAGGATCGGGCCAACGGTCGCGTTCCAGTTAGCGGCACACTCGGCACCGCACCGCTCGGCCCAGCGGGCCAGCACGACCTCGTTGGCGATCTTGTCACGCGCGGCCAGATCTTCCTTGGACGGCTTCACCAGCTTCATCGCACCCGGCTCGCCGATCGGGCATTCGCCGCCGGTGATGCAGCCCACGGCGATCGAATCCTCGTTCGCCGTTTCTTCCCACATCTGATCGGTCAGCATGGCCAGTTCCTTCTGAAGCATGGTCTGCTTCTCGGCACCCATGGAGTTCCACTTGTCCATGTTCATTGCACCGAAGGCGAGGCCCCAGCCAACGCGCATCGTGTAGGCGTGGGTGGCGACCTGGTACCATTTGGCGCTGTAGGCCGGCATGGTGCCGGTGATGGCGCAATCGACGACGCCCTTCTCCAGCGCGGGGATCACTTCGGCGAACGGTACGGTCACGGACGTGCCGCCAACACCTTCGACGAAATCACCCAGCGTCGTGGAATAGACGCGGATTTTCTTGCCGTTCAGGTCTTCGATGCCGTTCACCTCGGCGTTGCACCACAGCATCTGGCTGGGGAACGGGTAGAGCATCAGCAGCTTGGCGTTATAGGTCTCGGCGAAGGCCTTCTCCAGGGTCGGGAAATAGGCTTCCGACACCTTGCGCTGGGTTTCGATGTCCTGGGTGACCGACGACAGGTCGGCCCCTTCGAAGATGGCGTTCTCGGCGGCGACGTAGCCCGGCAGGCCGAAGGCGAAATCGAACACGCCGTTCTTGACCAGACGCATGATCTCGAAGCCCTTCAGACCCAGTTCGGTCTGCGGCTTGATCTCGCCGATGATCTTGCCGCCCGAGGCTTCGGCGATGTGGCTGTTCCAGAAGGGGCCTTCGTGTTTCTGGTAATTGGTCAGGTTGCCCCAGGTGCCCACGCCCTTGATGACGGTGACGTCATCGGCCATGGCGGCTGTCGCGCTGATGCCCAGCGCGGCGGCCAGGGTAATGATCTTTTTCATGTTTCTGTCTCCCTGTTGTGGATTCAAGATCGGTTGGTGGTTCAGTCCTGTTGGCCGGTTGATCCGGTTCTCAGTTGATGAAGGCGTTCTCGCGTTCGCCTATGTCGGTGATCAGCATACACCCGGGCATGTGGGTGATGCACAAGGGCGGACGGGCCCGGGCCAGCGCGTTCTGTGGCGTGACCCCGCAGGCCCAGAAGACCGGGACGCCCTCGGGCCCGCACGGCGCGTCGCCCCAGTCGGGCCGGCTGATGTCGCGGATGCCGATCTTCGCCGGGTCGCCGATGTGGATCGGGCCGCCGTGCGCCCACGGGAAGGCCGACGAGATCTCGACGGCCAGATCGACCTGATCCTTTGCGATGTAGCGCATCGAGACCACCGTGCCGCCACCGAACGGACCGGCTTTCGCGGTCTCGATGCTGGTGCGGTACATCGGGACGATGCGGTCGGCCTCGATATGGTGCATGGGGATTCCTGCCTCGCTCAACGCGTTCTCGAAAGTGAACGAGCATCCGAGCGCAAACGCAACCAGATCATCGCGCCACCGGTCCGACAGGTCCGGCATCGTGGCGGTGTGTTCGCCATGTTCGTACAGGTAGAACATCGGCACGTCGGTGCGGATATCGATGTCGCCCAGCGCGGTCCAGGCCGGATCGCCCGGATCGGTCATGCCGACCAGCGGGCAGGGTTTGGGGTTGGAACGGCAGAACTCGGCGAAATCCGACGCGAACCCGGCGGGCAGGATGGCCAGGTTGGCCTGCAGCTTTCCGCGTGCCAGACCTGCCGTATGGCCCGTGTAGCGACCGGACCGGATAGCGTCCCGGACGTCGGCCACGGGTTTTTCCCGCAGGATCTCGAACAGGTTTTCTTCCGGCACCATCTCATCCCTCAAACGTCCTGCAGCAACGCTATGCGAATCGCACCCATCAACTCAATTTATAAAAATGGATCGTTTATGATCACCTGTTTCGATCATATGCGACGGCCACGTCACGCGCGATCTGCGCTGCGCGGGCACCGATGGCACCTTCGGGCTCGCACAGGAACGATGCCGAGAACCCCAGGGCCGCGGGCTGCCATCCCGGATCGTATGGCCTGATCTCGCCCGACTGCAGGTAGTGCTGCGCCAGCGCGGTGGGCAGCGCACCCAGTCCGAGGCCGGAGGCGATCAGCCGGAAACAGGCCGACAGCGACGACGAGGGGAACATGACAATGCCCGCGCCATAGCGTTCCAGAAGTTCGGTTCTGATCAGGCGGTGGGGACGGGTGTTCTTGGCGAAGGTGATGACCGGTGTGGTCCGGAACACCTCGACGGGATCGTCGGGCAGGATCTGGTCGGCGGCGCAATACCAGGCAAGCCTGAAGTCCGGCAGGATCACATTGTCGACGCGATAGTCGGACACCGGGCCCATCAGGATCGCGAAATCGATCGCATTGTTCAGCAGGCTTTCGCGCAGGTTGACCGAGATGTCGACGCCGATCTCGATCTCCAGGTGCGGAAAGGCCTGGCGCAGGCGGGTGATGAACTCCGGCAGCCACGACTGGACGATCGTTTCCGACACGCCGATGCGCAGCACCATCTCGACCCCGTCGGCCACCGCCACGTCGCGCAGGATCAGGTCGCTCAGCTTCAGATACTGTTCGGCGTATTTGACCAGCCCGGCCCCGCTCTTGGTCAGTGCCATGCCGGCTTTCCGGTCGAACAGTTCCGCCCCCAGCGCGGCCTCCAGATTCTTGATGCGGCTGGTGATGGCGGGCTGCGTCAGGTGCAGGACCTCCGATGCCCGGCGGACGCCGCCCGTGTTGGCGACCGTCAGGAAGGCCCGCATCTGATCCAGCGTGAACCGCATGTCAGGGCCGGGTGCCGGGGCGATCCACGATCAGCCCGGAGTCATCCGGCCGGTCTCGCCCGGCGGATTGCCGAAGGTGGCGAAACTGTCGGTTTCCCAGACCTCGCGTGCCTGCCGCAGGGCCCAGGTCACCGATGGAAAAGCCAGTTCGTCCCACGGGATGTCATCGTAATCGAAGAAGGCGACTTCCAGCGATTCGTCCCCCGCACTGACGTCCGGCGAGACGAGGGTCGCCTTGTAGATCAACTGGACCTGCGAAATGCGCGGAATGTTGTAGACCGCCAGCAACGGACCCATGTCGAGCCGCGCGTTGGCTTCTTCCATGGCTTCGCGCGCCGCGCCCTCGGACGAACTTTCGCGTTCCTCCATGAAGCCGGCGGGAATGGTCCAGTATCCCTTGCGCGGTTCGATGGCCCGGCGGCACAGAAGGATCTTCTGGTCCAGACGACATACGGCCCCGACAACGATCTTCGGATTGACATAGTTCACCCAGCCGCACTCGCCGCATACCATGCGTTCGCGGTTGTCGCCTTCGGGGATACGCGTACTGAAGTTCCGGGCGCCGGGAAGATGGTCGGTCATGGGCTGGACATGTTCCTGCTGTTGCGTGCCGTCGAGGCTGAATCTTTCAATTCCGTATCGAAAATCAAGACGTTAACCGACGTTCCGTTTCGATACAGATTATCCGGCACCGATGCTAATTGGAACGGTCCGGTCTGTCCAATCGACCGAATATGGCACAGGTCGCGCGGCGCGCATTCACGGGCGGCCATGACGAACGGCAGGCATTCCGCCGGATACCGGGTTCCGTGACCGGCTTCGCATCAATGGCACGTACATTGCTGCTATCCATGCCGTGTGACGCCTTGCGTCTTTGTAGATTCATGCGTCGCAGCATTCCCTTCATCGGTCGGGCTGTGCCCGGCCGACACTTGCAGCGGAGATGTTTCCAGCCGGAAGCATCTCCGTTTTTTATGCGGGCCTACCGGCTGCGGTTTTCCAGACGCTGGATCTGCGCGGCGACATTCTGGTAGGCGGGCGTGCCGGGCTGCAGCAGACCCAGAAGCTTGCGCCACTTCGTCAGCGCCGCCTGATCCCGTCCCGCCTGCGCATCCGCCTGCCCCAGCACGAACAGGGCGTCCGGATTGTCGGCATCGATCGCCGCGATGGCTTCGAACTGTGCCGCGGCCTCGGGCGTGACCGTACCGTCGCCCGTCGCATCGATCAGCGCGCCGCCATAGGTGATCCGGGTCGGGATATCGTTCGGGCGCAGGCGCACCGCGTTGCGATAGGCATCCAGCGATCCCTGCTGGTTGCCGAGCACCCCGTAGGCCCGGCCCAGACGCATCCAGCCATCGAAATCGTCCGGTTCTTCCGCCAGGCGGTCTGCCAGCCGTTCGACCATGCCGCGAATCATGGCCTGCCGGTCGTCTGCGGTCATCTCCTGTGCCGCCTGCACCTGTTCGGCGGTCGGGCCGGGTGCATCCGCTGCGGCTTCCGGCGATTGCGCCGCCTGCGGGGACTGCGGCAGCGGTGGCAGGTCCGGCAGCGGCGGTGCGGTCGAAGCCGTCGGCAGATCGTCGGGCATGTCTATGCCCAGATCGCGGGAGACTTCCTCCAGCCGCTGCCGCAGGGCGGGTTGCCAGGGCGCGTCTGCCGGTGATTCACGGGCCAGCGCGAGCCAGCCGTCATAGGCACCCTTGAGGTCGCCGGCCTGTCCCCGGGCCAGCGCGATATAGTACCGGGCACCGGGATGACCCGGGTCGATTTCAAGCGTGCGCTCGAAGGCGGCGACGGCCGGTTCGGTCACCACGCCACCGCTCGCGAAGATCAGCGCCTCGCCCTTCTGCATGTGCGGGGACGGATCGTTCTGGCCCTCCGGCAGGGCGGCGGCCTTCGAATAGGCCTCCGCCGCATCGCCGTAGCGGTCCATCACACCATACGAGCGGCCCAGCAGCATCCAGCCGTCGAAATCGTCGGGTTCCGCCGCCAGCCGCTCTTCCAGGCTGGCCACCATGTTGCCGACCGAGGCCAGACCCTCGCGCGTGGCGTTCACCTCATCCGGGGAGACCGCGCCGCCACCGGCCAGACGGCCTGCAGCGGAGGGAACGTCTGTCCGCTCGGCCAGAGGCTGCGCGGGCAGATCCGGGCGCCCCAGTTCCAGATAGATCAGGCCGGCCGAGACCGGCAATGCGATTGCAATCACGATTCCGGCCAGAGCCGAATTCCGTCCCCGGTTGTCGATGTCGGGCTCGCTGTCGCGGACGGCCTGCAGCATCCGCCGCTCGATCTCGTTCCGCGCACCGCGGGCTTCCTCCTGGGAGATCACGCCCCGCGCCGCTTCGGCCTCAAGCTCCTCGATCTGGCTCTCGTAGACCTGCAGGTCATAGTCGCCGCGGCGTGCGGCACCCAGACTGGAGGCGGCGAGCGGTTTCAGCACGAACAGCGCCACGGCGACCGTGATGACGGCAATCAGTATCCACAAAAGCAAGCTGGTCTATCCCTTGTCGGAGAGGGCGCGCTGCAGTTCGACGCGCTCGGCGGGGTCGAGGGGCGCGGACACGCCGGTGTTCGCCGACGGCGCGGAACGGCGTTGCCGCCGCAGGAACATGATCACCAATCCCAGCCCCACCAGAAAGATGAACGGCCCGCCGAACCAGAGAATCACGGTCTTCACGTTGAACGGCGGGTTCAGCAGAACCCAGTCGCCGAAGCGCTGCACCATGTAGTCGAGGGCTTCCGCGTCGCTGTCCCCGGCGGCGATCCGCTCCCGCAGGACGATCCGCAGGTCGCGGGCAAGCGGCGCGTGGCTCTCGCTGATGGCCTGGTTCTGACAGACCAGACAGCGCAGTTCCTTCATCAGCTCCTGCGCGCGGGCCTCCTGGGCGGGGTTCTCCAGGGGCTTTTCCATGAAGATCGCATGCGCCGGAAGCAGCGTCAGGACCAGGATCGCCAGCGCCGCGAGAGCGGGTGATAACCGGCGCATCACTTGCGCAGCTCCGCCAGCATCGGCAGCAGCTGCTCGTTCAGGATCTGCGGCGTGATCGGGCCGATGATCTTGTGCACGATGGTGCCGTCGCCATCGACGACGAAGGTCTCGGGCACGCCGTAGACACCGAAGTCGATGCCCACACGCCCGTTCTGATCCGATCCGATACGGTCATAGGGGTCGCCGAACCGGTTCAGCCAGCCGACCGCGTCGGCCGGTGCATCCTTGTAGTTCAGACCGTAGATGGGCACGACATCGTTCTTCTGCATGTCCATCAGGATCGGATGCTCGACCCGGCAGGCCACGCACCAGCTGGCGAAGACATTGACCAGCACGGGTTCGCCGCCGGTCAGGTCGCTGCGCGCCATGCCATTGTCCTTGCCGGGCAGGGGCGGCAGTTCGAACTCCGGCGCGGGCTTGTTGATCAGCACGGACGGAATGGCACCCGGATCCAGCGACAGCCCCTGATACAGGAAAGCGCCGATGACGGCGAAGACGCCGATGGGCACCACGGCCCACAGCCAGCGCAAGCCGCCCGAGCGTTCCTGGGGTTCGGTTACCTCGGTCATGGTCAGTCGTCTCCTGCGGCGGCGGCGGCACCCTGCGGGGCGTCACGGCGCCGGGCCGGTGCGCCGATCCGGTGCCGCCGGTCGCTCAGCGAGATGATCCCGCCGATGGCCATGAACAGCGAACCGAGCCAGATCCAGATCACCAGCGGCTTGTAGTACAGCCGCACGGCAAACCCGCCCTGGCCGTCCGCCTCACCGACCACGGTGTACAGGTCGCCGGCAAGCGTTGTGCGGATCGCCGCCTCCGTTGTCTCCATCGGCGGCGAGGTGAACGTGCGGGCTTCGGGATGCAGCACGGTGACCGGTTCGCCATCCTTCATCACGACGAACGCGCCGCCCAGTGCGGTGTAGTTCGGTCCCGGGACTTCGCGTGCGCCCATGAAGGTCAGGTCGAAGCCGCCGACGCTTTCGACCTGTCCGGGCCGCATGATCAGCTGTTTCTCTTCCTGCCAGGTTTCCGAGGCCGTGATGCCCAGCACCATGACCGCCACGCCCAGATGGGCGACGGTCATGCCATAGGACGATCTCGGCAGCCCGCGGGCACGCCGCCAGCTGTCGGTGATCGGAATGCGGAACAGCTTGATCCTGTCCGCCCATTCCCAGATCGCCCCCAGACCCAGCCAGACGAACAGCAGCATGCCCAGCACGGCGAGCAGCGAGACGTCATAGACGAAATAGAGCGTGACCAGGCCGACCGCGAAAGCCAGCGCGCCTGCATACTGCAGCCGCTTCAGGACGCCCATCGCGTCGCCCCGCTTCCACGCCATCATCGGGCCGATGGCCAGCGCCGCGATCAGCGGCGTCATCAGCGGCACGAAGGTCGCGTTGAAATAGGGCGGTCCGACCGAGACCTTCTCACCCGTCACGGCATCCAGGAACAGCGGGTAGAGCGTGCCCAGCAGCACCGTCAGACAGGCCGTCGTCAGCAGCAGATTGTTCAGGACCAGCGCGCCTTCGCGGCTGACCGGCTGAAACACGCCGCCGCCCTTCAGCATCGGTGCCCGGAAGGCGTAGAGCGTCAGCGATCCGCCGACGACAAGTCCCAGGAAGCCGAGGATGAAGACGCCGCGCGCCGGGTCGGATGCAAACGCGTGCACCGAGTTCAGCACGCCCGAGCGCACCAGGAATGTGCCGAGCAGCGACAGCGAGAAGGCCAGGATGGCGAGCAGCACGGTCCAGCTTTTCAGCGCGTCCCGCTTCTCGACGACGATGGACGAATGCAGCAGGGCGGTCGCGGCCAGCCAGGGCATGAACGACGCGTTCTCGACCGGATCCCAGAACCACCAGCCGCCCCAGCCGAGTTCGTAGTAGGCCCAGTAGCTGCCCAGCGCGATGCCGATCGTCAGGAACATCCATGCGGCCAGAGTCCAGGGCCGCACCCAGCGTGCCCAGGCCGGATCGACACGACCTTCGATCAGGGCGGCGACGGCGAAGCTGAACGCGACCGATAGACCGACATAGCCGAGATAGAGAAACGGCGGGTGGATCGCCAGCGCGGGGTCCTGCAGCAGCGGGTTCAGGCCCTGTCCTTCGAAAGGTGCGGGGCTGAGGCGCTCGAACGGGTTCGAGGTGAAGATGATGAAGGACAGGAAGCCGACGCCGATCATCGCCTGAACCGACAGCACCCGCGCCTTCAGCGTCGGCGGCAGGTTGTCGCCGAACCACGCCACGGCGGCACCGAACAGCGTCAGGATCAGGATCCAGAGCAGCAGGGAGCCTTCGTGATTCCCCCATACGCCGGAGATCTTGTAGATCATGGGCTTCAGCGAATGGCTGTTGGCGACGACGTTCTTGACGGAGAAGTCCGACGTCACGAAGGCGACCGTCAGGCAGCCGAAGGCGAACAGGATCAGCAGGAACTGCGCCTGCGCCGCCGGTGTGGCGATGGCCATCCAGGCGGCGTCGCGCCGGGCCGCGCCGACCATCGGGACCACGGCCTGTATGGCCGCCAGGATGATCGCCAGTATCAATGCGTACTGGCCGAGTTCGGGTGCCATCAGTTACTGCCCTCGCTGCCTGAGTCAGGCTTGAAATGTCCGGATTTCTTCAGGGCGTCGGCCACTTCTGGCGGCATGTAGTTCTCGTCATGCTTCGCCAGGACCTCCTGCGCCACGAACTGCCCCTGCGCGTTCAATTCGCCCAGGGCGATGATGCCCTGACCCTCGCGGAACAGGTCGGGCAGGATCTTGTCGTAGGCGACCGTGACCGAATGCGCTCCGTCGGTCACGTCGAAACGGGTGACGATGCCCTCTCTCTCGACCGTGCCATCTTCGACCAGACCGCCGATCCGGAAGCGCTTGCCGGTGTCGAAGCCTTCCTCGACCACCTGCGTCGGGCTGCGGAAGACGTCCAGCTCCTCGTTCAGGGCCATCAGCGACGCGCCGACGGCCGCGCTGACAAACAGCACGCCCAGCAGCACCAGCATCAGGCGCTGCCGTTTCGGGCGCATGCCCCGGCCCAGCCCCTTGCTCATGACTCGCCTCCCTTGCGGCGGCGGCGCGGACTGAGCGCGCGCAACGCGCTGGCTTCCCGCTCCGCCTTCCGTGCGCCGCGGACGCTGACGACGAAAAGGACGATCATCCCCAGCGCCACCGCGGCGTAGGACGACCAGATGAAGCTGCCATATCCGCCCATCGAGAAGAATTCAGCCATCGTTCACCAACCTGTCCCGTTCAGATCCATTCTATTCCGCCGGCTGCATCGCCGCGTGGCGGCTCGCCTGAGCCATACGCATCATGCGGCTTTGCCGACCATGTATCTCGGCGCGCACACGGTAGATCAGCACCACGAGATAATAGGCAAGGAAGCCGACAATCATAAGCAGTAATGGCCACAACATCGAGTTATCGACCTTCGGCCCGTCCATCGTGATGACGGTCGCGCCCTGATGCAGCGTGTTCCACCAGTCGACCGAGAAGCGGATGATCGGCACCATGACCACGCCGACGATGGCCAGTATGGCCGCCGCGACGGCGGCTTTCGCCTCGTCCTCGATCGCCTGCCAGAGCGCCATGTAGCCGATGTAGATGAAGAACTGGATCAGCACCGAGGTCAGGCGCGCGTCCCAGACCCACCAGGTTCCCCACATGGGCTTGCCCCAGAGCGAACCGGTCAGCAGGCACAGAAAGCAGAACATGGCACCGATGGGCGCGCTGGCCTTGGCGATCATGTCGGCCACGGCATGTTTCCAGATCAGCGCGATGGCGCTGGAGACCGCCATGCCCACATAGATGCCCTGGCTCATCATCGCCGAGGGCACGTGGATGAACATGATCCGGACCGTATCGCCCTGCTGATAATCGGGCGGGGCGAAGCCGAGGCCCCAGATCAGACCGGTTCCCAGACAGGCAATGGCGACGAACGCCGCGTACGGCAGAACCGCTGACGTCAGCCTCAAGAAACGTGTCGGATTTGCGAACCTGTGCATCTGGCGTCCTAGATAGGTATTTCGGCTCAATACGTAAGTGATCGCTGTCAGATTGGATTCACCTTAAAAATCAATCCAGCGCAAGCCTTAGCGCCCAGCCTGCGGCGATGGGGGCCATCACGATTGCGCCAAGCAGGATGGCGGTCAGAAACAGCAGGTGCGGCATCGCGCTGAAGTCGAGGACGGATGCCTCGACGGCGCCGACACCGAAAATCAGCACCGGGATGTACAGCGGCGTGACGATCAGGGTCAGCAGAACCCCGCCGCGCCGGACGCCGACGGTCAGGGCCGCGCCGATGGCACCGATCAGGCTGAGTGTCGGCGTCCCCAGCGCCATGGCGCCGATCAGGGTCAGGAACCCGTCCTCGGGCATCTGCATCAGAACGGCCAGAACGGGCGTCGCCAGGATCAGCGGCAGGCCCGTCGTCAGCCAGTGCGCCACGACCTTGCCCAGCACGACAATCGACAGGGGCACCGGCAGAAGCGCGAGTTGATCCAGGCTTCCATCCTCCAGATCGGCCTGGAACAGGCGGTCCAGCGACAGCAGCACCGACAGCAGCGCCGCCACCCAGATGGTGCCCGACGAGATGCGCGACAGGATTTCCGGCTCCGGGCCGATCCCCAGCGGGAACAGCATGATGACCATGACGAAGAAGGCGATGACCAGCAGGCCGCCGCCGCCCTGACGCCGGGCCAGCATCAGATCCCGTCCGATCACGCGAAGGAACGTCTGAAACATCTTTTCAGTCCTCCTCCCCGTCGAACCAGCCGTCTTCGTCGGGCGGCGTGATCTCGAGGACCTGACCGTCGATCCCCGGCAGGGGTGCGTGGGTCGCGGCCACGATCAGACCCCCCCGTTCCAGATGATCCCGCATCACCTGTCCCAGGATATCGATGGTGCTGCGGTCGATGGCGGTCAGCGGTTCGTCCAGCAGCCACAGAGGCGCGTCGGTCATGGCGAGGCGGCCCAGTGCGACGCGGCGGCGCTGCCCGGCGGACATGTACCCGACAGGCAGATCGGCCAGGTCGGCGATGCCGAACCGTTCCAGCGCGGCCTCGGGCGGGACCATGGCTTCGCGTGTCAGGCCCGCGGTCAGCGTCAGGTTTTCCTTGGCGGTCAGCGCGGTCTTCAGACCGTCCTTGTGGCCGGCGTAGACGAATTCAGCGGTGAAGGACTCGCGATCGGCCAGCGTACGCGTCCCGCGCCACAGCACGTCGCCGGCGAACGGCCGGACCAGTCCGGCGATCATGCGGATCAGCGTGGATTTGCCGGATCCGTTGCGGCCGGTCAGCGTCAGCGAACCGCCCGCTTCGACGGCGAAGTCGATATGCGTGAAGATCAGCCGCTCGCCGCGCATGGCGGCCAGCCCGGCACCTTCCAGAAGGGGCGCGGTCTCAGCTGTCACGCGTGCGGCTCATCTCGGCACCGACGCTCTCGGCATCGCCGAACACGTCCAGCTTCTCGATGCGCACGTTGGCGCTCTGGATCCGACGGTGCTCGAAGGTCATGTCCAGGATCCGGTCGCCCAGTTCCTCGACCAGATCGATGTGGCCGCTGTCGGCGATCTCGCGAATGCCGAGCAGCAGGTCCTCGTAGGAGACGACGCCCAGGATGCCTTCCTCGTCCGGATCGCGCAGGGTTTCGGCCACCAGATTGAACCGGACGCGCTGACTGTGCCCCTGTTCGTGCGGGTGGATGCCGATCTCCATGGCCAGCACCAGATCGCGAATGAAGATTCTGTACGTCTCCGACATGGGCCTGATCCTTTGCAGTCGCGCATTGGAGGTATCGACCCCCGTGTGCCCGGTCAAGCGCCGCAGAGCGCGCCAGCAGAATGTGCCGTTGTCGTCCGGCCCGCCCGTCGCTAGAAAAGGACGTAATTGAGGAAAGCGGAACCGGAATCACATGTTCAAGAAAATCCTGATCGCCAATCGCGGTGAAATTGCCTGCCGGGTCATCAAGACCGCGAAACGCATGGGCATCCAGACAGTCGCCGTCTATTCCGACGCCGACGCGGGGGCGCTGCACACCCAGATGGCCGACGAGGCGGTGCACATCGGCGGGGCTGCCGCGTCCGAGAGTTACCTGATCATCGACCGCATCGTGGACGTCTGCAAACAGACGGGCGCCGAGGCGGTCCATCCGGGTTACGGGTTCCTGTCGGAGAATCAGGCCTTCTGCGCCGCGCTTCAGGATGCGGGGATCACCTTCATCGGACCCAACACGCGGGCCATCTCGGCGATGGGCGACAAGATCGAATCCAAGAAACTCGCCCAGGCCGCCAACGTCAGCACGGTACCCGGCTATACCGACGTGATCGAGACGGTCGAGGAGGCGGTGAAGATCGCCGACGACATCGGCTTTCCGGTGATGATCAAGGCATCCGCCGGCGGCGGCGGCAAGGGCATGCGGGTTGCCTGGAACGTCGAGGAGGCGCGCGAAGGGTTCGCCTCTGCCAAATCCGAGGCGCAGTCCAGTTTCGGCGACGACCGCGTGTTCATCGAGAAGTTCATCGAGGAGCCGCGCCACATCGAGATTCAGGTGCTGGCCGACGGACAGGGCACGACGCTCTACGTCGGTGAGCGCGAGTGCTCGATCCAGCGCCGCCATCAGAAAGTGATCGAGGAAGCGCCCTCGCCCTTCCTGAACGCCGAAACCCGCAAGGCCATGGGCGAACAGGCCGTGGCGCTGGCCGACGCGGTGGAATACCGCAGCGCGGGCACGGTCGAATTCATCGTCGACAAGGACCGCAACTTCTACTTCCTGGAGATGAACACCCGGCTGCAGGTGGAACATCCGGTCACCGAGATGATCACCGGCATCGACCTGGTGGAGCAAATGATCCGCGTCGCCAACGGCGAGAAGCTCTCGATCTCGCAGGACGACGTCACGCTGACCGGCTGGGCCATGGAAGCCCGCATCTACGCCGAGGATCCCTATCGCGGCTTCCTGCCGTCCATCGGCCGCCTGTCACGCTGCCAGCCGCCCGAGGAATCGGCGACCGTGCGCGTCGATACCGGCGTGGTCGAAGGCTCCGAGATCTCGATGTTCTACGACCCGATGATCGCCAAGCTGGTGACCTACGGCCCCGACCGCGAGTCGGCGATCGACAGCATGATCGATGCGCTGAACGGCTATCGGATCGAGGGCATCCAGCACAACATCAACTTCCTGAACGCGGTCTTCAATCACCAGCGCTTCCGCGACGGTCAGATCTCGACCAACTTCATCGCCGAGGAATATCCCGAAGGGTTCGAGGGCGCGCCCCTGCCGGAAGAAACCCGCAACCGGATGATCGCCGCCGCCACGGTGGCGCACCTGCGCGAGACCGCGCGGGCGACGTCGATTTCCGGGCAGGTGCCGCATTTCGTCGTCCGCATCGGTCAGGACTGGCGGGTGTCCTGCGGCGAGAACAGCCACGCGGTGAAGACGACCACCGGCGAGGCCGCGACGGATGTCACCGTGGATGGCGCGCATCTGGTGGTCGAAAGCGACTACCGGCCCGGCGATGCGCGTTTCACCGGCACCATCGGCGGACGCGCGGTGCAGATGCTGATCGAGCCGGTGGCCGAGGGCTATCGCCTGACGTTCGACGGCACCACGCTGGACTTCCAGGTGCGCACGCCCCGCGCCGCCGAACTGGCCGCGCTGATGCCGCTCAAGGAAGCCGCCGACCTGTCCAAGCTGCTGATCTGCCCGATGCCCGGCGCGCTGGTGCAACTGCACGTCGCCGAGGGCGAGGAGGTCAAGACCGGCCAGTCGCTGGCCGTGATCGAAGCCATGAAGATGGAAAACGTGCTGCGCGCCGAAAGCGACGGCACCGTGCGCTCGGTCAACTTCAAGGAAGGCGACAGCCTGGCCGTCGACGACGTGATCCTGGAACTGGAATAACGCGCCCGTCAGATATACTGGGCGTCAGATATACATGTCGCGCAGATTGTAGTCCCTGACGACGGTCCGGCGTGTGTCCTCGGTCCAGCGGTTCTGGTCTTCCTGACCGGCGAGGGGACGATAGACGTAGCTGGCTTCGTCCGGAAAGCGCTGACGGCGGGCGTCGATGGCGATCTGAATCATGCGGCTGCGTTCCTCGACCCGCGCGCGGTCGAAGGTGACCGGTTCGCCTGACAGAAGCTCTGTCGTCACGTCCAGCACCCGGTGCCGGGCGAAGAACCCGGCGTTCAGGGTGACGCGCCGGTCGGGTGACGAGTTCGCAAACGACCCGTGCGTCAGTTGGCGGTTGGTCATGAAGACGTCGCCTGCATCGCAGACCAGCGGCACGGCCCCGTCGATCCGTTCGGAGCCGCTTTCCGCCACAAGCTGCCTGATGTCCATCTTGCCCAGCTTGTGACTGCCCGGCAGCACCCAGACCCCGTTGCCCGGTGTGCTGGGGTAAAGCTGTGCCATGAAGTTGAAGCCGTGGGCGTCGGGGTTCCAGTCGGGTGCGTCCCAGTGCGTTGTGCCGTCCTGATGCCAGGCGACCGAGGGGCCGAGGCCCGGCTCCTTGATGAAGGCGACCTCGTTATAGGGCACGAAATCGTCGCCCAGCACCGACGCGGCGGCGGCCAGCAGCCCCGGATGCCCGTACAGCCGCAGGGCGCTGTCCATCAGTTGCAGATTGCCGTGCAGCAGTTCGACCGTCCATGTCGGCGCGTCGTCCGCCGGTGTCGGCGCGGTGACCTTCACCGGATGGCGGCCCTTGTTCCTGTCCGTGCCGCCAAGCGGATCGCTGAGCGGGGTGGCGAGGCGGTAGGGCGGGCGCGTGAAATGCTGTCCGAAGGCCGGCTGCCCGTGTCTGTCGACGGTACTGTCCGGCGCAACCGGCGCGCGGTCCAGCAGGTCGTCCACCTCCGCGCGCAGTTCAGCCAGTTCCTCCGCGCCGATCGCGCCTTCGAAGACGTAGAAACCGTATGCCCGATAGGCGTCCAGAATGTCGGGCATCAGCCGACCTGCACTGTCCAGCCGGATCGGGCCGCGGTTCGGCAACGCCCGCGCCCTCTGTTCGCCCTGCCGGAAATAATCGGCCATGCTGCGGGCGTATTCGTCCGCCGACGGTTGCGGCGCGGCTGCGGTGTCTGCCATGTGCGATCTCCTCCAGAGACACACAGAATGCCACAGCATCGCCGCTCCGTTCTACCCTTCCACCGAGATGCGGGCCATGTCTTGCGGGCAAGCCGGACCAGTTCTCTTGCCTCTCGCCCTCTCCCGTGATCCGATACGCCATGAGGTTTCGCTGACGGGGAGGGATGCGCGCCATGAAGCTGGGTGTTTTCTGTTACAATACCGACTATTCGATCCGGCCGGAGAAGCTGGCGGTGATGCTGGAGGAGCGGGACTATGAGTCCGTCTGGTTCCCCGAGCACACCAACATTCCGGCGTCGCGGAAGTCCGAGTTCCCCGGCGGCGGGGAGCTGCCGAAGCCCTATTACCACATGATGGACCCGTGGGTGTCGCTGGGCGCGGCGGCGGCGGTGACCGAGAGGCTGCGGCTGGGGACGGGCATCTGCCTGGTGATCCAGCGCGACCCGATCACCCTGGCCAAGGAGATCGCGACGCTGGATGTGATCTCGAACGGGCGGGTTCTGTTCGGCATCGGCGGCGGCTGGAACGCCGAGGAGATGGAGCAGCACGGCACGCCTTTCAACCGGCGCTGGAAGGTGCTGCGCGAGAAGATCGAGGCGATGAAGGTGCTCTGGACCGAGGAAGTCGCCGCCTATGACGGAGAGTTCGTGAAGATCGAACCGACCTACAGCTACCCCAAGCCGGTGCAGAAGCCGCACCCGCCGGTCATCCTGGGCTCGGCCACCGGGCAGGGACGGCAGCGGGTGGTGAATTACTGCGACGGCTGGATGCCGATCAATGTGCTGCTGGAGGACATGCCCGCCGCCATCGAGGATCTGCGCAGGCGGGCCGAGGAGGCGGGACGCGATCCCGACGCCATCGAACTGTCCATCTTCGGGCAGGTGGGCATCAACGAGGATCTGCTGAAGCGGTATCGCGATCTGGGCATCGGCCGGACCGTCATCGGCGTGCCCACGTCGCGTCCGGAGAAGGTCGAGGAGGTACTGGACCGCTACGCCTCGGTCCTGCCCGATCTGGCCGCCTGACTTTTTATGGCGCGCGCTTAACAAATCATCTCCCAAGGATTTTACTCCTCCCCTATAGTGTGACGGTCATCACCACCACGGCGGGCATAACGCCGGGTTGCAGGGAGCCGACAGTCTGGCCGGGCAAAGGGTCCGGGCTGTCGCACGACCAATCTGGGAGGCGATCGGGGCATGCTTGCAGAAGATGTACTGAAGAGGGAGCCGATTGTCCTGACGCAGGCGCAGCGTCAGCATTATTTCGATCACGGATATTTACATCTCGACGGCTTCATATCCGATGAATGGATGCAGCGGCTCGCGCGCGTGACGGACCGTTTTGTCGAAGACAGCCGGGCCGTCACCCACCCGGATCGCGTGTATGATCTGGAGCCGAACCACAGCGCCGAGGCACCGCGGCTCAGACGCCTCAACCAGCCGGCCGAACTGGATCCCGTCTATCGCGAATTCGCGCTTGAAGGTCCGATCGTCGATCTGGCGGAGGACCTGCTGGGTCCGGACGTGAAGTATCACCACAGCAAGCTGAACTTCAAATGGGCCTCGGGCGGCGAGGAAGTGAAATGGCATCAGGACATCCAGTTCTGGCCGCACACCAACTACTCGCCACTGACGATCGGCGTCTACATGAACGACGTGACCGACGAGATGGGGCCGATGGGCATCATTCCGGGCAGTCACAAGGGCGAACTGTTCGACCTGTTCGATGAAGACCGCAACTGGACCGGCGCCATCCGCGAATCCGAACTGGACCGGGTCGCGCTGGACGACGTGGTCTGGCTGAAGGGCCGGCGCGGTTCGGTGACGGTCCACAACTGCCGCATCGTGCACGGGTCGGAGCCAAACCGTTCCGCCTCGACACGACCGCTGCTGCTGCACACCTATGCGTCCGCGGACGCGCTGCCGATCTGCGCCTCGATCGCGGACGGCTTCCCGCTGGCCAACACGATTGTGCGCGGCAAGCCCGCCCGCTGGATGCGGTTCGACCCGCGTCCCTGTCTGATCCCGCCCGACTGGTCGAAGGGATATTCGTCGATCTTCGCGCTGCAGCAGTCCGAAGCAGCCGAGTGAGACGGGCCTGTTCCAGACCGCCGCGCACCGGCAAGCGCGCAGGAGGCATTCTTCTGGGCGTGCTGCTGGCGGTGCTGCTGGCGGTGATGCCGCACGATGACGGCCCGCGCGCTGCCACCGGGTCCGCCGCCGAGGGTCCGGTGCTCGACGAACTGCGGCGTGTGGCACAGGTCCTCGAAGGCCCGCTGGACCGCGGTAACCGGGTGCAGACGCGGCTTGTTCTCGACGCTGTTGTCGCCAGGGACCGGATTGCCTGGGCGCATGTGCTTGAAGCCGACGGCGACCCCTACGCCCGGGCGGGCGTCGCCGATCCGTCCGCGGCGACCGTCCGTCTCGCGATCGGCGATACGGACATGGTGCTGCAGGCCGGTATCCTGACGACCGGCCAGGCCGGGGAAATGCCCGTGTGGCTGGCCGCGCTGGCGCTGATCGTCGCGTCGTGTCTGCTGGCCGGGCTCGGGACATGGCTCTGGTCGCGCCGCTCCCGCGCGCGGATGCTGGACGGTGTGCGGGCCCGCCATCAGGACGAACTGGCCCGGCAGCGCGATCTGATCGCCAACCTGTCCGCCGCCTACAACCAGCTTGTCATCGAACATGGCGATCAGGCCCACGGCCGTCAGCTGGAGCGCAGGCGGTTCTTCGCCGACATCGAACGCCAGAAGGCCGAACTGCTGGCCGCGCGGGACGCCGCCCTGTCGGAGGCCATGACCCGCAGCCGGTTCTTCGCAGGCATGACCCACGAACTGCGAACCCCCATGAACGCGATCATGGGATTCTCGGAAGCGATCGAGAAGCAGATATTCGGTCCCGACCAGATGGATCGCTACAGCGATTACGCCCATGACATCCGTATCAGCGCGCAGCATCTGCTAGACACGATCAACCATCTGCTGGATCTGGCGAAGGCGGATTCCGGCAAGCTGGAACTGGACGAGAAGGTGCTGGATATCCCGACCGTGATCGACGACTGCATCAGCATGCTGCGGCCCCTGGCCGAGAAACGGGAGGTCCGGCTGCATGTCGCCGCCATGGCCGAACTGGCACCCTATCGCGCCGACCGCCGCATTCTGCGCCAGATCCTGATCAATCTGATTTCGAACGCCATCAAGTTCACGGCCGCGGGCGGTGTGGTGGCCGTCGAGGCTTCGGAAGATGCCGCAGGCGATCTGCGGATCACCGTACGCGACGACGGGGCCGGGATCGCGAGCAGCGATCTGGAGGCGGTCTTCGAACCGTTCGTGCAGGGCCGGATCAAGGGGTCCGAGCCGGGCACGGGACTGGGGCTGCCGCTGTCGCGCACCTTTGCGCGTCTGCACGGCGGCGAACTGTCGCTGGAAAGCAGGGAAGGCGTCGGCACGACCGCGATCCTGCAGTTGCCGTCGTGGCGCTGGCGGCACGCGGAGCCGTCCGTCCAGCCCGTCATGCCGGCCCGGATCCTCGAAACGGCGGTGCCGGTTCAGACGATGGGCTCACGCTCCGCCCAGGCAAAGTAGCTGTCGCGGGCCATGCGGCAGACGGGACCGGGCTGCAACTGCCGGTCCTGATAGCGGATCATCGGCGTCACCTTGCCGTAATTGCCGGTCGAGAAAATCTCGTCGGCCTGCATCAGGTCGTCGGGCGTCAGGGTCGTTTCCTCGACGGGCTGACCCGCGTCGCGCAACAGGCCGATGATGCGCTGGCGGGTGATCCCGTTCAGAAAGGTGCCGTTCCAGACCGGGGTCTTGGCGACACCGTCCTTGACGATCCAGATGTTGGCCGTGGCCAGTTCGGCGACATTGCCGGACGGATCGCAGATCACCGCATTGTCGAAGCCCCTGTCGGCTGCCTCGCGCAGGGCGCGCTGGCCGTTCGGATAGAGGCAGCCGGCCTTGGCGTCGGTCGGGGCCATGTCGCGTGCGGGACGGCGGAAACTGGACAGGCACGCCGAGAACCCGTCATTGCCGGGCAGGGGGGATTCATAGACCGACAGGACGAACTCGGTGGAATCCGGGTCCGGCGAGACGAAGCCGTCGCGCGCGAAGAACATGGGCCGGATGTAGTAGGCGTGCTCGCTCGGCAGCCTGCGCACGGCCTGTTTGCACAGGTCCTCGACTTCATCGACGGTCAGCTTCGGCTCCAGCAGCATCGCCGCCGCCGAACGCATCAGCCGCTCGCAGTGCGGCCGCAGATCCGGCGCGCGGCCATTGATCGCCCGCGCCCCGTCGAACACCGCGCTGGACATCCAGAAGGCATGGTCCATCGGTCCGGTCAGGCGCGGTGCCTCGTCCAGCCATTCGCCGTCATAATAGAAAACCTGATGCGCCATCCCGTTCCTCCCCCCGTGTGGAAGTCCACTAATATTGGCTCCAGCGGACCCGGTAAAGCCATCGGATATCACGTCGGCGTATGGTCTGAAGATCGCCGTTTCCGGTGACGGGGCGGACCGACAGGCTGGTCGACGTGCGTTCGGCCACTTCCCGCAGCAGGATGCCGCCATCCCGCAGGCAGAGCAGCAGCCGGTCGCCGGTGCTGACCCGCGGCGCACTGGCCACGATGATGGTTTCTCCCTTCGCGAAGACCGGTTCGAAGGAACGGTCCGGGATTTCGATGGCGAAGGCCTTGTCGTCACCGTCGCCGGGAAACCGGGTCTGGCGCCAGACCCGACCGGCGGGCCGACCCGCCTCGTCGAAGCTCGACAGGCCGAGATTGCCCAGCGCCATGCAGGGCAGCCGCTGCGGCATCGGTGCCCGATCCTGCATCAGGGTCACCCATTCATCGAGGTCCGTACCGGTCGCGATCATGATCTTGGACAGGCTCTCGGTGGACAGCCAGCGCGGCTTGCCGTCCTTGCCACAGCGCTTCGACTTGTTCAGCGCAGTGGCGTCCAGGCCGGACTGCCGCGCAAGTGCCGTAAGGGAAAGCCGGTGGCGGTCCGCCAGCCTGTCGATCGCCCGCCATGTCCCCTCGTGTGTCAGCATCGGCGGTACTTTCGGACCTGCCGTCGAACCTGTCGAGCGGAACAAACACCAAATCTGACGCGGTCACCGATTTGCCACCTTTTCCCTCCGCGCCCGTCCGAATAGGCTCGCCGCATGCTGATCCCCTATGCCCTCGCCAGACCGATCCTGTTCTCGCTCGATGCGGAACGCGCGCACAATGTCACGCTCGCCGCCCTGCGCGCGGGACTGGGCGGCGGCGGCGGTCCGGCGGCGGCACCGGTGGACGTGGCCGGCGTGCGCTTCGCCAACCCGGTCGGACTGGCTGCCGGCTTCGACAAGGATGGCGAGGCGATCGACGGGCTGCTGCGGCTGGGATTCGGCTTCGTCGAGATCGGTGGCGTGACGCCGAAACCGCAGCCGGGCAATCCGCGACCGCGTGTCTTCCGGCTGACCGAGGACCGTGCCGTCATCAATCGCTACGGGCTGAATTCGAAGGGCGCGGCGCATGTCGCCCGAAACCTTGAGCGTCGCAGGGCATCGGGCACGGTAGGCGTCAATCTGGGAGCCAACAAGGACAGCGAAGACCGTATCGGCGACTATGCCGAATGCCTGAAGGTGCTCGGTCACGCGGTGGATTTCGCGACGGTCAACGTCTCGTCGCCCAATACGCCCGGCCTGCGTGCCCTGCAGGGACGCGCGGCCCTGACGGACATCTTCGACCGGCTGCACGCGGTCCAGTCGGGCGGCCCGACCGTCCCCCTGTTCCTGAAGGTCGCGCCGGACCTGGACGACGCCGACATCGAGGATATCGCCGCGGTCGCGCCGGACATCGGCGTCGCGGCGCTGGTGATCTCCAACACCACGATTGCCCGGCCCGACAGCCTGCGCAGCCGCAACGCGCGGGAAGCGGGGGGATTGAGCGGCGCGCCGCTGATGCGGGCCTCGACCGATCTGCTGCGGCGGTTTCATGAAAGGCTGGAAGGGCGCGTGCCCCTGATCGGAGTCGGCGGCATCCTGTCGGGTGACGACGCGCGGGCCAAGATCGATGCCGGGGCAACCGCCGTGCAGATATATTCGGGACTGGTCTATCGCGGCCCCGGCCTGGTTCGGGAATGTGTCGATGCGCTGCGCACCCGCTGAAGCGTCCCGGCATGTCACGCCACGCCGGTCACGATCCATGGTCAGGTGATCGTCAAGCGGCAATACAGGCTCAGGCGGTCACCCCCGCCCTGCGGTTGGCGTCTGCTCCCAGACGGTTTTGGCCGGACGGTTCTAATAGACCGCCTTTGATGTCGACGATCCGCCGTCGCGGCGCACGGCTTCGGTGGCGCGGGCGAGGTCGGCCAGATAGGCGTCGCGCGCGGGCGCATGGAACATCGACAGCATCAGATGCATGCCGCGCGGATCCTGCGTGCGGCCCGGCAGCCAGCCGTCTTCGGCCAGCCGGTCGGCGACGGCGAAGATATCCAGATCGCGCGCGCCGAAACTCAGGATCGTCAGGTCGGGTTCGGCGAACATGTGATAGCCCTGCAGGGCTTCGATACCCTGGCGGTAGGCCCGCGCATTGGCCATCAGATCGCGGGCAATGTCGCGATATCCCTGACGGCCCAGATGGTTCAGGACCGCCCAGGCTCCGGCCACCGCGCCGCCGGGGCGTGTGCCCGCGATCGTCTGCGTGACAAACCGGCCATTGGCCCAGACGTCCAGATCGAAAGCCCCGCGCGCCATGTCCCCGGCATCCCGGAAGAACAGCGTCGATGCCGGTTTCGGACAGAACCCGTATTTGTGCAGGTCCGCCGATATCGAACGGACACCCGGCACCTCGAAATCGAAAGCGGGCAGGTCTTCGCCAGCCTCCTTCGCGAACGGGATCAGATAGCCGCCCACACACGCATCGACATGCAGCCAGATGTCCAGACCGACGGCGACCTCGCTGATCGCGGCAACCGGATCGATGACGCCGAACGGAAAGCACGGGGCCGAGGCGATCATCATCATGGTCTGACGGTCGGCGGCAGCGGCCATCTGCTCTGGATCGGCGCGCAGACTGTCCTGCAGCGGTACGCGCCTGACCTCGATCTCCATCGAGCGTGCCGCCTTGTCGAAAGCGGGATGTGCGCTTTCAGGCAGGACCATGTTCAGTTGGGTGCCGACCCTGGAGCCCCGGACGCGGTGCGTGTCGCGGGCGGCCTTCACGGCCATGAAGATGCTTTCCGATCCGCCGGTGGTCATGTGACCGTCCGCACCGTCGGGCGCATGGAACAGGTCCAGCCCCATGTCGATCACGTCGCGTTCCATGCTGCCGATGCTGTGGAATGCCCGTTTGCCGCCCAGCGCGTTCTCGGTGAAGAACTGCATGAAGGCGGCCTTGCCGACGGCGGCGGCGCTCTCGGATCCCTTGAAGACATAGAGCGGCGTCCGACCGTTCCGCCAGTCGATGTCGCCATCCGTCCGGTCGGCCATCTGCCGGGTGAGTTCGTCCGCGTCCGTGCCGTGCTCGGGGAATGCGATGCGTGCCATGGTGAGTTCCTCCCGCAGGAGTCCTCCCACAGACGCTCGGCGCAATCAATCGTTCGTGGTGCCCAGCGTTTTCAGGTAGGTGAACAGGTCTTCTCTCATCGACTTGCGCTTCACGCCCTTGAACGGCATCACGGTGCCGGGCACGAACCCCTTCGGGTTCCGCACGAAGGCGTGCAGGTTTTCCTCGGTCCAGATCAGGCCCGCGCGGTTCTTCGCGGCCATGGCGTCGGAATAGCGATAGCCGGGCACCGCGCCTGCGGGCCGCCCGAAGACGCCTTTCAGATCCGGCGCGGCCAGGGGAGCGTCCGGCAGCGGGTCGTGGCAATAGCGGCACTGCTCGAAGATCTTCTTGCCACGTGCCGCATCGCCTGCATCTGCGGCAAGCGGTGCCAGGACAAGAGCGGTCGCGACAAGCGTCCGGTGGATTCGGGATGGGAAAACGGCATTCATCATCATGTCAGAATGACGCTCGGCGCCGGGCCGGACATTGATCCTGATCAATCGCCGGCGGGCAGCGACTTCAGGTAGGCGATCATGTCGTTGCGATGCGACAGGCGTTTCAGGCCCGCGAAAACCATGATGCTGCCGGGGATGTATTCGCGGGGCGCGCGCAGGAAATCGCGCAGGTTCTGTTCGGTCCAGATAAAGCCTTCCTCGCGCTTGGCGATGAAGGCGTCGGAGTAGCGGTAATTCTCTGCGGCGGCGATGGGCTTGCCGATGATGCCGTTCAGGTTCGGTGCGGCCAGCGGGTCGCCGGGAAACGGTTCGTGGCACTGTTTGCAGAAGCGTTTGAACGTGACCGCGCCCTGTTCCGGATCGCCGTCCTCGGCGAAGGCAGGCATGGCCAGAAGGGCTGCGAAAAGGGCGAGGGCGGTGAAACGCATGTCAGATTACCTTGGAATCGTTCCAGAAGATCGAGCCTATGTGGGATGATCCGCCGCTCCGGTCAATGACAGGAGTCACGTGCACGTCGCGATCAGTCGAGCGGCAGATCCCTTTCCAGCCAGCCGGGACCGTCCGCACTGCCCAGCATACCTTCGCCAATGTCGGACACGTTGCTGAATCCCTGCTGAACCAGAAACCGGGCCGCGGCGCTGGAGCGGACACCCCGGGCACAGATCAGGGCGATGGCGACATCCCGGTCGCCGCCGGTGATCCGCAGGATGTCTTTCAGGAAGCCGTCGGGGCCCGAGATCTGCCACCAGTTCGCGCGGTGCGCGGTCCTGGCCGTGCCGGTCCAGGCCCACTCCGGCGGGGTGCGCACATCGATGATGGTGAGATCGCCGGCCTCCGCCCGTTTCCACGCATCGGACGGCGCAACCACGTCACCGGTCGTGGCGGCGATGCCCGGCAGGATCAGGCACAGAAGGACGAGCACGATGCGCATGCCATGATCTATGCCGCGATCAGGTCTCGATGACAATTCAAGGCGGTGTGAGCGGGCGTCTCAACCGGGCCGGTGGCCGTACTTGTCCGCCCATTTCAGGCTTTCCGCCGTTGTGGTGCTGGGACGGTATTCCAGACTGACCATTTCCGGCCAGCCACTGTCGTCTATCAGGCCGAAGATGAAGTCGAAATCCATCTCCCCGGCACCGGGTTCGTGGCGGTCCGGCGGGTTGGCGATCTGGATGTGGCCGATATCGTCGAAGCACCGCCGGTAGAGCCGGGTCACGTCGCCGTGGATGATCTGGTTGTGATAGAAATCGAACTGCAGCCAGACGTTCTCGCGCGCGATCCGGTCGCGCAGCCGCAGGGCCTGATCGACATCGTTCAGGAAATAGCCGGGGAAGTTCACCGGATTGAGCGGTTCCAGCATGGCCCGGATGCCGTGGACCGCCGCCAGATCGGCGAGGGTCCGGACGTGCTGCACAAACGCGTCGGATGCGACCGGGTCGTCGCTCTCGGCCAGACCGGCCATGACATGAATGCCACGAACGCCCAGCCTTGCGGCCATCTCGACGGTCTGCCGCGCTTCGTGTTCGCTGCGCGCGCGTGTGGCCGGATCGACGCCCGCGCCCCGGTCGCCTTCGCCCATCCTCGGGATCGGCGTGTTGATCAGTGTGACGCCGACGCCTGCTGCCGCCGCTGCCCCGGCGATCCGGTCGCCGTCGTGGGCGTGCGGGTTCAGGATCTCGACCTCGCTGAAACCATAGGATGCGGCGGCGGCGAACCGCGCCATGAACGGCAGTTCGGTGAACATCAAGTCGATGTTGGCGCTGAAGCGGGGCATGGTACAACCTGACCAGTGAACCTTCGGGGTGGAGTGCGTTTCCTTTGAGCGATGACGGCAGTCAATACAGCGGCAATCGCCTGAATGCGCAACCGTCGAACCGGGGACCGGGCAGCCTGTCGGAGGGCGATCGCGGGGTTCTGAGGGCGTCCGGCGACTGGATTGTCGGTCACGCGCGTGATCTGAACCGTCAGATCGGACGGGCCGGGACCGCCGACAGTATCGACGTCGGACATATCGGCCGTCTGGATACGTCGGGCGCACATCTTCTGGTGAAGCTGGCCGAGGCGACGGGTGCGGAGATCGAGAACTGTCCGGATCGCTACCGCAGCCTGATCGAACGGGTGGCCGGTGCCGAAGGTCCGCCGGCCGATCTGCCCGAACGCGGCAACGCGATCCTGCGGATACTGGAGGCGCTGGGCCGTGGCGCGTCGGAGGCCGGTGCGCGCACCATCTCCATGGTCGCCTTTCTGGGCGCGGTGTTTGAAGCGGCAGGCCGCACGATCATGAACCCGCGCCGGTTCCGGCTGACCGCGACGGTGCGGCACATGGAAGAGGCCGGACTGAGCGCCTTTCCGATTGTCATGCTGATCTCGTTCCTGGTCGGCGTCGTGCTCGCCTTTCAGGGGGCGGCGCAGTTGCAGCGGTTCGGAGCCGAGATCTTCGTCGTCAACCTGATCGGCGTGTCGGTGCTGCGCGAGATCGGAATCCTGCTGACCGCGATCGTGGTCGCGGGCCGCTCGGGCAGCGCCTTCGCCGCCCAGATCGGGTCCATGAAGGTCAACGAGGAAGTCGACGCGATGCGCGCGCTGGGGCTGGATCCGATGGACGTGCTGGTGCTGCCGCGCGTGCTGGCGCTGTTCCTGATGATGGGACCGCTGGCCTTCCTTGCGGACCTGACCGGGCTGATCGGCGGCGGGCTGATGGCATGGGTGGCGCTGGATATTCCACCCGCCCTGTTCGCCGAGCGGCTCGCCGCCACGATCCCGCTGTCGGCGCTGATGGTCGGTCTCGCCAAGGCCCCCGTCTTCGGCGCGCTGATCGCCATGGTCGGCTGCTATGAAGGTCTGCGCACGCAGGGCAGCGCCGAATCCCTGGGCCGCCAGACCACGCGCGCCGTGGTCGAAGGCATCTTCATCGTGATCGTGGCCGACGCGATCTTCTCGATCTTTTTCAACCTGGTCGGTATCTGATGACCGAGGGCGAACCGATCATCAATGTCTCGGGACTGGTGACACGCTTCGGCAGCAACGTGATCCACGATCATCTGGACCTGCAGGTGCGCAAGGGCGAGATCCTCGGCATCGTCGGTGGCTCGGGCACGGGCAAGTCGGTGCTGCTGCGGGCGATCATCGGCCTGCTGCGCCCCGCCGAAGGCAGCATCGAAGTGTTCGGCGAACATCTCGACAGCCTGCCGCCCGCGCAACGCCGCAAGCTGGAACAGCGCTGGGGGGTGCTGTTCCAGGACGGTGCCCTGTTCAGTTCGCTGACGGTCGCGGAAAACGTCGAGGCGCCGATGCGGGAACATACCGATCTGCCGCAGGATCTGATGAACGAGTTGGCGGGGCTGAAGATTTCCATGGCCGGGCTGCCGCATGATGCCTGCAGCAAGTACCCGTCGGAGCTTTCCGGCGGCATGCGCAAGCGGGCGGGACTGGCGCGCGCGCTGGCGCTGGACCCCGAGATCGTGTTTCTTGACGAGCCGACGGCCGGGCTGGATCCCATCGGCGCGGCGGCCTTCGACCAACTGACACTGGAACTTTCGCGCACGCTGGGGCTTACGGTCGTGATGGTGACGCACGATCTGGACAGCCTGTATGCGATTTGCGACCGTGTCGCCGTCCTGGCCGACAGGAAGGTGCTGACCGTCGCGCCGATCGCCGAGCTGGAGCAGCATGACCATCCGTGGCTGCAGGAATATTTTCACGGGCCGCGTGCGCGCGCCGCACAGGCCGCGAAGGAGAACTGAGGCTGGAAACCCGGGCGAGTCATATCCTGATCGGCAGCGTTGTCCTGCTGATCTCGCTGCTGTTCTTCGGCTTCGCCATCTGGCTGGCGCAGGTCGATATCGATCAGGAAAAACGCGACTACGAGATTCATTTCAAGGGCTCGGTCGCCGGTCTGGGCGTCGGCGGCGACGTGCGCTACCGGGGCATCAAGATCGGCACCGTGACGGATATTTCGATCGATCCGGACGACCCTGCAAAGGTGCTGACCATCGTCGAGATCGACGGTGACGTGCCGATCCGGCAGGGCGATGAGGCCAGCCTGGCGCTGCAGGGCATCACCGGCATCGCCTATGTCGGCATTGACGGCGCGCAGGCGGGCGATCCGCCGCTGAAGGCGGAGAAGGGACGCAAGCGCCCCGTGATTCCCTCCCGGCCTTCGGGCATCGAGCAGATTTTCGCGGGCGCGCCGGAATTGCTCGGCAAGGCGATCGAGGTGACCGACAATCTGACCAAGCTGCTGGGCGAGGAGAACCAGCAATCCATCAGCGGCATCCTCGCGGACATGAAAGTTCTGACGGGCACCCTGGCCGGTCAGGAAACCAGCATCAACAGCGTTTTGCTGTCGCTGGAATCCAGCGCCGCGGACATTGCGGCAACCATGCAGGAGGCCCGCAAGCTGGTGGCGCGTACGGACGCGGTGATCGACGATGCGACGGAGACGCTGGCCGTCGGACGCGGCGCGCTGGTCGGGATCGATCAGATCGTGACGCGCGACGCCGGTGCGCTGATCGACGAACTGCGCCAGGCCAGCCGCGATCTGGCTGCGGTGACGGGCGTCATGGCGCGGGTGGCCGAGAACAACGAGGAAGATCTCGACAGTTTCGCCGCCGACGGGCTGGGCGAATTCAGGCGGTTCATCACCGAGGGACGGCTGCTGATCGCGTCCCTGTCGCGGCTGACCGAGCGTCTGGAATCGGGCGGGGCACAGTCGCTGCTGGGGTTGCAGGGCGCGGAAGTGGAGCGTGACAAATGAGGCATCTCATCGGGGTGCTGGCACTTGCCGCCGCACTGACGGGCTGTGGCAGCATCTTTCCCGTGCCGCAGGCACCGTCGAATTTCTACAACCTGTCGCCGAAGAGCACCTTCCGCAGCGATCTGCCGACCGTCGACTGGCAACTGGTGATCGAGGAACCGCTGGCTGCGGGCGGATTGAACACGGCCAGCATCGCCTTCCGCCCGAATCCGCTGGAGGTCCAGTATTTCAAGGATGTGCGCTGGACCGAGCGGGTGCCGAAAATGGTTCAGACCCTGCTGGTCGAGAGTTTCGAGAACAGCGGGACCATCGTGTCCGTCGGGCGGCAGGCGATCGGTCTCCGCGCGGACTACAGCCTGCTGACCGAGATCCGGGAGTTCCAGGCCGAGCGCATGGCCGGCGGCAAGGTGCGTGTGCGCATCAACGCCAAGCTGATCCAGCAGCCGCGCCAGATCATCGTGCGTTCGCAAAGCTTCGAAGCCACGGTGCCGGACAATGCGGAGAGCATGGATGCGACCATCAAGGCCTGGGACGGGGCCATCGGCCGGGTGATGAAGGATATCGTCGAATGGACGATCATCGAGGGTGAGACCGCCTACCGGGCGCGCAAGCGCCGCTGAACTCGAACGGGCAGGCGGGTCGGCGCCGCCCGATCAGATGGTGATGATATCGGCCGCCGTCAGGCCGTTCACCTCTGCGATGGCCACATATCCGTCGGTATTCACATCGTCGTCGAAGATCAGGTGCGTGCCGTCGAAGATCAGGGCATCTCCGTTGGCGATGCCCGAGTTGGTGCCATCGTAGGCGAAGCCCAGAATGCTCAGGGGCTGAACGCCGAAACTCGCACCGGCCAGGTTGATCTGGTCGTCAATCGCATTGAAGTCGGTGATGATATCGACGGCGGTACCGGAAGCGGCGACGGTCTGGTTCAGGGCCACCCGCGCGACATCGTTCAGGTTCTGGAACTCGAAGACATCCGCGCCCGCGCCGCCGGTCAGATTGTCGATACCCGCGCCGCCGATCAGCGTGTCCGCGCCGGCTTCACCGTTCATGGTGTCGTTGCCCGCCGCCCCGATCAGGGAGTCGTTGCCGCCACCGGTGAAGATGCGGTCGTTGCCTGCGCCGGTGTCGACGATCTCGTCGACGGCGTCGGCTGCATCGGTGTCGAACAGGTCGTCGCCGCCACCCAGGGCGAAACTGAAATTGACCGCCGCGCCGCCAACGGTGTCGGCGAAGTCCGTGCCGATGAAGGCCTCGACGTCGGTGAAGCTGTCGCCCAGCGCGTCGCCTGCCAGCCCGCCGGCCGCCGCTTCGTTGCGAAACTCACCGACGATGCCGTTGGCGTCCGTCGTCGAGAAAGCCAGCGCCACGCCGGCCGTCGCATCGGCGTAGGTAACCGTGTCGGTGCCCGCGCCGCCCTGCAGCTGATCCGCGCCCGCGCCGCCGTTCAGCAGATCATTGTCCGCGTCGCCATTCAGCAGATCGTTGCCACTGCCGCCGAGCAGCGTGTCATTGGCGCTGCCGCCCGACAGCGTGTCCTGACCGCCATTGCCTTCCAGGGAGTCCGTACCCGCATCGCCCTGAAGGCTGTCGCTGCCGTCCTGACCGCGCAGGGTATCGTTGCCGTCGGCGCCGAACAGCGTGTCCGCGCCATTGTCTCCATCGAGCCGGTTGGCGGCCGCGTCGCCCCTGATCCGGTCATCGAACTCGGACCCTTCGACGTTCTCGAAATTCTGGATGGTCAGGGTTCCGGCACCCCCGGTCACGGTGCCAGCCGACAGATCGACGGTCACCGCCGACGGTGCGCGCTTGAAGATCAGCGTGTCTTCACCGCCACCGCCATCCAGCGTGTCGTTCCCCCCGCCGCCTTCGATCCCGTTCGGTCCGGCATCGCCGGTGATCTGATCGGCAAACGGGCTGCCGAGAATGTTCTCGATGCTGGAGAAGGTGTCGCCCTGCGCATCGCCACCCGACGCCGCACCCGTGGCCAGATTGACGATGATGCCCGCAGGGCTGCCGATGAATTCCGCCAGATCGATGCCCGGCCCGCCATTCAGGACGTCGGCACCCGGCCCGCCGATCAGCGTGTCGTCGCCCGCGCCTGCGGAGATCGTGTCGTTGCCCAGACCGCCGCTGAACCGTCCGCCGCCGCCGTCGCCGTTCAGCAGCTCGTCGAATCCGAGATCCTGTTCCACGTCATCGGCTTTGCCGGGGCCGGCGCGGAAATCGCTGAAGAACTTGAAGAACCGGCCTGGAGCGACTCCAAAGGCCTGGGCGAGCAGCGCGCCAAGGCTCTCCTCGTCAAAAACGAAATGCTGCGCGCCTGTCAGGTCGGCGGCGAGCTCATATACCGGCGCGGCGTCCACATCGACCTCGACAGCGGGCGTGCCGGAAGATGACTGATCGTCGTCGTCTTCATCTTTTTCATCGGTCAGAAAAGACGTCGAGGCGGTGGAGAAGGTGCCGCTGCCGCCGGCGCGTTGAACCAGATCGGCGGCGGCGCTGGCCGTGTCGACCGAGCCATCCGCCGGATCAAAGCGTCCGCTGATATCAAAGAGATCGCGCAGGTCGCCATTGTGCCCGAAGCCGGTCTCGGCCTGAAACCTGAGAAGATCGTTGAAGCGTTCGGCGATCAGGTTGCGATCGACGACATTGGGTGCATCCGGCGTCCTGCCGGTGACGGCACGCGTCTGTTCGAACGGCTGTGTCAGCAGGACCGTCCCGTCCGGACCCTGAACGGCGACCTTGCCCACGGACCCGTCATCTTCGGGCAGCAAAACGACTTCTGTACCGGCCATACTCAACAGTTTCCCACTTGACCGGACCCGCCTGCAATTACGCGCACGCGATTTCCGGATGGATTGGCCCGACCCAAACTCATTTGCCAATATCGGCAATTCCGTGGCGAATTGCTATCGCTATTCCCGGAAAGGGTCGGCTTTGGTTTCGGCTGTCGAAGGTTTGCAACATGAAATCCGTTCACATACCCGCCTGACGGGTGTTGCCGGTTTTCAGTTCGCGAGTCTCAGGTGGCTTCGCGGATCGTCGCATGCAGTTCTTCGAGCGCATCGGCGATGGCCTCGACGCTGCGCGCGCCGGACTGGAAAATGGCCGTCGCATTCAGCGAGATCGCGTCGAAGCCCATGTCCTTCAGCGCGGCGGCGCGATCGGCGACACGCGCGTGATCGGCATAGAACCCTTTTGCCGCGTCATCGCCGACCCGCGGCGGCGGGGCGATCATGGCCTGAAAGCCGATGGCGTCGGCGTCGCGTCCGGCCTGGACCGCAGCCTCGTGCACCTGGTCCATGGCATCCGCCGCCATGTCGGCGTCGGTGACCTGGCTGGCCAGCCATCCGTCGCCCAGCCGCCCCACCCGCCGCAGCGCAGGCGGCGTGTTGCCGCCGACCCAGATCGGCAGGTTCGCCCCCTGCGGCGGTTTCGGTTCCATGGCGACGGCGTTCAGCGTGTAGTGCTCGCCGAAATGCTCGATCCGCTCGTCACGCAGGCAGGCGCGGACGACCTCGATGGCCTCGTCCATCCGCTTGCCCCGGTTGGTGTAGCGGAATCCCAGCGCCTCATATTCCGCGGGCTGCCAGCCGATGCCGACGCCCAGCCGCATCCGCCCGCCCGAAATCGTATCGAGTGTACTGACCTGCTTGGCGACCAGCGTCGGGTCCCGCTGCGGCAGCACCAGCACCTCGGTCCCCAGTCCGATGGTCTTCGTGACACCCGCGATCATGCCCAGCGTGACCAGCGCTTCCATGATCGGCATCTTGGCCGGATAGCGCACTGGTTCACGCCCGTCGATGTTGTAGCCCATGACCACGTGATCGAAGATATCGATGCGGTCATAGCCGATGGTCTCGATCGCCTGCGCCATACGGATCATGGCTTCCGGCCCCTCGCGATAGGACACGGACGGAAACTCGACAGTCAGTTGCATGGTATTCTCCTCCCCAGGGAGCCGGCATTGTTCCATGGCTTCGCCTTGCATGTCCGCCATTTTTTGTCGAAAACGGAGGGCATCACCACTGGAGCGCCGTCCCATGTCCACCCGCGACACCCTGTTCGCCAAGATCGCAGCCGCCAGCGCGGACAATCCCGAGCGCGGCGACGCGGATACATTGCGTCAGCGCATGCGGGAACACCGGATCAACCTGATGCCCGCGCGGGCCGACAAGCCCGAGGCGGTCCGGCTCGATCTGTTCCTTGAGAAATGCGAGGAGCTTTCGATCACCTACGAACGCCTGTCGCACGCCGACGATGTGCCGGGGGCTGTCGCCGATTACCTGAAACAGCGGAACCTGCCGACCGGCCTGCGCGTGTCTCCCGCGCCGGAGATCGCCGGTCTGCCCTGGGAGCGCGCGCCGCTGCTGGACGTCCGGACCGGATCTGCCGAAATCACCGATCAGGTCTCGGTCACACCGGCGGTCGCGGGGATCGCGGAAACCGGCACGCTGATGATGGCGTCCGGCAGCGATACTCCCGCCACCCTGAATTTCGTGCCCGACAACCACATCGTGGTCCTGAGACGCAGTCAGATCGTCCGCGGCATGGAGGACGCCTTCGCCATGGTCCGCGAAAGGTTCGGCGAAGGGCAGATGCCGCGCACGGTGAATCTGGTTTCCGGGCCGTCACGCACGGGCGACGTGGAGCAGAAGATCGTGATGGGTGCCCATGGACCGCGCCGGTTGCACATCCTGCTGATCAACGATCTGGATTGAAGCCGGTCATGACGCGGAATCGTGGGCTCAGTGATGACGACCGGAAACTGTGGTCGATGATCACGAAGCAGGTCGCGCCGCTGAAATCCACAGAAGAGCGCATGAAGGCGCAGGCGCGGAAAGCGGCGCTCGAAGCGGCCCGGACGGTGGCTGCGAAACCGAAGCCCGGCACCAAGGCATCCGCCAGACCGAAGAATCCGGCCCGTCCGGCCCGGCTGCTGCCGGTGCCGCCCGTCATGCCGGATCGCGCGGCACCAGCAGCCGAGCGCCGGGGCCGCGTGGCCGGGGTCGACAGGCGCACCTCGGAGAAACTGCGCAAGGGGCAGTATCCGGTCGATGCGCGCCTTGACCTGCACGGCATGACGCAGCACCAGGCCCATGACGCCCTGCGCCTGTTTGTCCGGCAGTGTCATGCGGCGGGCAAGCGCTGCCTGCTGGTGATCACCGGCAAGGGCAGCCGTCAGCGCGCGCGCGACGACGGTCCGTATGTGAACGCCGAGCCGCCCGGCGTGCTGAAGCGCAATGTTCCGCTCTGGCTGAAGGACCGGGACCTTGCGCCGCTGGTGCTGTCGACGGCCGCGGCGACACCCGGACATGGCGGGTCCGGCGCGATGTACATCCTGCTGAAGCGGCAGCGGGAGACATGACGCCTTTCGGTGCCAGGGTCCGTGATCTGCGCGACGCACGGGGCGTCTCGCTCAGGCAGATGGCCGCCGATCTGGAACTGACGCCAGCCTACCTGTCGGCCATGGAACACGGGCACCGCAGCCCGCCGAACTGGGCACTGGTGCAGCGGATCATCGCCTATTTCAATCTGATCTGGGACGATGCTGACGAACTGCAGGAACTGGCTCGTCTGTCGCATCCGCGGGTCGTGATCGACACGTCGGGCCTGGATCCGCAGGCGACCGAGATCGCCAACCGTCTGGCGGACCGGATCCGGACGCTGTCGCCCGGGCAGTTGCAGGCCATCGGCGAGGTGCTGGCGTCAGGCAAACGCGCCGATGGCGGCGAAACCGGCGAAAGCTGAACCCAGCATCGCCGTGCGGGATGGCGTCACCCCGCCCATCGCGAACACCGGCAAGGGTGTTGCGTCGGCCAGCGCGCGCGCGCGATGCAGGCCCAGCGTCCGACCGCCCGGATGGCTCTCCGTCGGAAAGACCGGCGAAAGCAACACCAGATCGGCACCCGCCTTTTCCGCGCGGCGGATCGCACCCAGCGAATGACAGGCGGCGCTTGTCAGGCCGAAAGGGTCGATGCTGCCCAGACGGGCTTCCGACAGGTGCAGACCATCGGCTGCGACCCGGCGGGCCAGTGCCCGGTCATTGGCGATCAGCAGCAGATGTCCGGCGTCCCGCGTGGCCAGTCGCAGTTGGGCCGCCCAGCCTGCGCGGTCGGGATGATCCCCGTCGCGCAGGATCACGATCGACCCCGGCGGCAGATGCCGCATGGCGGCCAGCGGGTCCGGAACACGGCCCAGATCCGTCGGCATGATGACGCCCGATAGCGGATAAGCACTTGCAGTCTGTTGCACGGTCGCCGATTCTCCCTTTCATGTCCGAGACACTGCCCAATATTGCCGCCAGTCTGCAAGCCGTGCGCGATCAGATCGATGCGGCAGCCCACGCCGCGGGTCGCGACCCGGCGGATGTGACCCTGATCGCTGTTTCCAAGACCAAGCCCGCGGACCTTGTCGCAATGGCGATCGAGGCGGGCCAGCGCACCTTCGGCGAGAACCGGCTGCAGGAATCAGAGGAAAAATGGCCCGGTCTCAGGTCGGCGCATCCGGATGTCGAACTGCACTGCATCGGGCCTTTGCAGAGCCGCAAGGTCGCACCGGCCGTCGGCCTGTTCGACGTTATTCACACGATCGACCGCGAGAAGGTGGCCGCCGCCGCCGCGAAAGCGATGGCGGAACAGGAGCGCCGCCCCGACTGCCTGATCCAGATCAACACCGGTGAGGAACCCCAGAAGGCCGGGATAGCGCCTTCCGAGGCCGACCGCTTTGTCGAGACCTGCATCGAGAAGCACGGCCTGCCGATCACCGGCCTGATGTGCATCCCGCCGGTCGAAGACGAGCCGGCCCCGCATTTTGCACTTCTGAAGAAAATTGCAGATCGCAATGGTCTCGGCGTCCTGTCCATGGGCATGAGCGCCGACTTCGAGACGGCGATCCGGTTCGGGGCGACCCACGTGCGCGTCGGCACCGCGATATTCGGGGCGCGGAACCAGACCTAGCAGGGCGCGTTGTGTGCCTGAGGGTCGCGGGCGTGATCTTCGGCGGCAACTGGGTTAGAAAGACTTCAGGTCCGCTGGCGTACGTCTTGCGTCGGACGAGGAGTTCTATGGAGGGAATGACAATGCTGACACGCAGAGGGGCCGTCGCGGCTCTGATAGGAGCGGCTTCGGTCGTGGCGCTGGGCACCGGCGCGGTGGCTCAGGAAACGGGCCCGGTCAAGATCGGTGAGATCAACAGCTATTCGGCCTACCCGGCGTTTACGGAGCCCTACAAGAAGGGCTGGCAGATGGGGCTGGACGAGATCAATGCCGCCGGTGGCGTCATGGGACGTCCGCTTGAGGTCGTCAGCCGCGACGATGGCGGCACCGCCGACGGTGCGCTGGCGGCCGCGGAGGAACTGCTGGCGAACGAGAGCGTCCAGGCGCTGTTCGGCACGTATCTCTCTGATATCGGGCTGGCGGTCAGCAAGTTCGCCAACGAGAAGCAGATCGTCTTCCTGGCGACCGATCCGATGACGGACCGGCTGGTCTGGTCCGAGGGCAACCGCTACACATTCCGGCTGCGGGCCTCGACCCACATGCAGGCGGGCATGCTGGCGCGCGAGGCCGCCGACAGCGAGGCCGAGACCTGGGTGACCATCGCACCCGATTTCGCCTATGGCCGCGACGCGGTGGCCGCTTTCAAGAAGCTGCTGAAGGAACGCAATCCGAAGGTCACCTTCATCGAGGAACAATGGGTGCCGCTGGGCAAGCTGGACGCCACGCCGACCGTGCAGACCCTGAAGCAGGCGAACCCCGAAGGCATCTTCACGGCACTGTTCGGTCAGGACCTGGTCGACTTCAAGCGTGAAGGCAACCGTCTGGGCCTGTTCAAGGGCAAGGCGAACTTCGGCATGCTGACGGGCGAACCCGAGTACATCCTGCCGCTGGGCGAGGATGCGCCGCGCGGCTGGATCGTGACCGGTTATCCCTGGTACGACATCGCCGACGCAGCGCACAGGACGTTCGTGGACAGCTACCAGAAGAAGTGGAGCGAAAATCCGACGATGGGTTCGCTGCTGGGCTATATCTCGATCATGTCCATGAAGGCGGCCGTCGAGAAGGCGCAGACGACCAAGACCGAACTGCTGCTGCAGGCCTTTCGCGGGCTGGAGGTCGACACCCCGGCGGGCAAGATCACCTACCGCAAGGTCGACCACCAGTCGACGCTGGGGTCCTGGGTCGGCATCACGCGCTGGCGTGAAGGCGGCGGATATCTGACCGGCTGGCGCTATGTGCCGGGGCAGGATGTCCTGCCCGCGCCCGCCGAGGTCGAGAAGATCCGCCCCGACGATGGTGTGAACTGATCGGCTGACAACATCTGACCTGTACCGGGGCCGGTTCCTTCGGGGATCGGCCCCGTTGTTTTGGCACGCCCATCCGGAGTGACCCATGATTCGTAACGAAATCCGCGCGACGCCGATCTTTGCCGATCACATGCCGATCCGTGTCGTCGAGAAACGCAGCGGCTTCTACGTGCTGGAGACCGAGTTCACCGACTATCACCTGAACGCGGCTGGCGCCGTGCATGGCGGGGTGCTGTCGGCCTTTCTGGACTGCGGGCTGGCGGGTGGCGGGGCATCCGCGGTCAACAACGGGGAAGGCCGCTATGGCGTCACGATGACCATGACGGTCAATTTCATCCGGGGCGCGGCACCGGGACTGATGCGCTGCGAGGCGGAAGTGACCGGCGGCGGCAGGGCCACGAAGTTCGTCGAGGCGAAACTCTATGATGGTGGGGAAGGGCCGGTCGCGTCGGCCAGCGGTGCCGTCCGGGTCATCGAACTGGCCTCGTGAAACGAAAAAGGCCCCGAACCGTGCCGGGGCCTTTCCGTGTCACTGAAAACCCGGCTTATTCGCCGTAGCCGGCTTCCATCATCTTCGACATTTCATAGAAGATCTTGTTCCAGGCCGTCCGCGCCCGCGGCTTGAAGTCGGACTTCATTTCCAGACGCAGCGTGTCAACGAAGGCCACGCCGAACAGGGCGAACTGGTGCGGTTCGGCACCCAGGCTCTGATGCAGGCTGCCCAGCCGCTTGAAACGGTTCGCGAAACCCGAAAGATCATCGGCCCCTGCCGCAACATCGCCCAGGATGTTCGACAGCGCGGAGAACTGAACCTTCATGGTCTTTTCGTTGAAAAGATCCTTGGCCGCCGGATCGAGCTGGAAATAACGCCGGTAGAAACGCTCGACCACGCCGCCCATCTGGGGCTGGATCAGGGTCCAGCTTTCCTGGACCAGCCGGACTTCATCGTCCGAAAGCTTGGTTGTGGCGGACGCCGGTGCCGGCATCAGTGCCAGCGATGCCGAAATGAATAGTGCCGACGCGATCGACGCCAGCTTTGCTGTGAATGTCACCCTCATCTCCTCTGACTGCAGTCACACAGCCCGACCCCCCGACACGTCTTAACAGGGGAGCCGTTCGACTGAAAGAAGAATGAGGCCAGGTTGGCCCGGGGCATCGGGGTCCGCATTTTCAGTTGATTTCCGAAAATACATCTATATATCTAGATTTATGGATAATTTAGCTGCCTCCGATGCCTTCGCCGCCCTCGGTCATGAGAACCGTCTCGCCATCCTCCGTTTTCTGGTGGAAAGCGGGCCGGGCGGTGCCGATGCCACGACCCTGTCGGCGGAACTCGACATCGCCTGGACGACGCTGTCGCACCACCTGGACCACCTGAAGCGGTCCGGACTGGTCAGGGGCCGGAAACAGGGGCGGCGCGTCATCCATACGGCGCAGTTCGATACGGTGCAGGCCCTGTCATCCTTTCTGATGCAGAACTGCTGCGTACGCCAGCCGGCAACCGATACACAACTTCCTCAAGGAGAACCCGCATGAGCCGCCGTCTTCACGTTCATATCGCCGTCGACGATCTCGCGAAATCGACCGCCTTCTATTCGACCCTGTTCGCGCAGGAACCGACCGTCACCAAGGACGATTACACGAAGTGGATGCTGGACGACCCGGCGGTGAACTTCGCGATTTCAAACCGTTCCGGCAAGACCGGGGTCGATCATCTGGGCTTCCAGGTGGACACCGATGCCGAGGTCGAGACCATCGAGGCCCGCCTGCAGGCGGCCGAGGAAGTGGTCGCGCCCCAGCGCAACGCCGGCTGCTGCTATGCCTATGGCAACAAGACGTGGTCGCAGGATCCGGTCGGCGTGCCGTGGGAGATCTTCCACACCATGAAGGACATCCCGGTGTTCGGGTCCGATCATCAGCCGCTGGATGACGTGAATGTGGATACGAAATCCGCCGGTGCCTGTTGCGGATGATCTGCTGACGCGCCAGATTTCTCCGTATGGAGAGTTTTGCCGCCATCCGTGCCCGCGCCGTCGAACGCAAAGGCGGCGCGGACGCGATCGACGCCCTGATGCCGCAGATGCGGGCATCGGACGAGCTTGCCGCGATTCCGGACGATCGCTGGTTGGCCGCCATGACCCGCGCGGTCTTCAACTCCGGTTTCAACTGGAAGGTGATCGACGCCAAGTGGGACGGGTTCGAGACCGCCTTTCACGGCTTCGACCCCGGTCGCGTGGCGTTCATGGACGAGGATGCCATCGACGCGCTGACCCGTGATACCGGGATCGTCCGGCACGCGGGCAAGATCACGGCAACGCGGGAAAACGCCGTCTTTGTGACCGATCTGATCCGGGAACACGGTTCGGCGGGCCGGTTCTTCGCCGACTGGCCGGCGTCCGACCAGATCGGGCTGATGGAGACGCTCAAGAAGCGCGGCAGCCGTCTGGGCGGCAATACGGGCCAGTATTTCCTGCGCCACATGGGCAAGGACGGCTTCGTGCTGGGCGGCGATGTGGTGAAGGCGCTGATCAAATGGGGCGCGGTCGAGAAGCCCCCGACCTCGAAGCGCGACCTTGCCGCCACGCAGGCCGCGTTCAACGGCTGGGCGGAAGAAACCGGCCTGCCCATGGCTCATGTCAGCCGTACGCTGGCGCTCTCCGTCGGCGAGGAGGACTGAGCGATGCCACGTGATCTCGACAAGCCTGCCGGACGTTCGGACATCGACGCGTTTCTGGATCAGGTGAAGCAGACACCGTCGACGGGCGGCGGCAAACGGGGACGTCTGATCTTTGCCATGGATGCCACCGCGAGCCGGCAGGCGCAGTGGGACCAGGCGCTGCACATCCAGTCGGAAATGTTTCAGGCGACCGAGGATCTCGGCGGGCTGGACATTCAGCTGATCTTCTACCGCGGTTTCGGCGAATGCCGTGCCAGCAAATGGTACGCCGAGCCGGCGGAACTGCGCCGTGCCATGCTGACCGTGCGCTGCCTCGGCGGTCGCACGCAGATCGGCAAGGTGCTCAGCCGCGCCATGAAGGAAACCAGGGACAGGCCCGTGCAGGCGGTCGTCTTCGTGGGCGACTGCATGGAAGAGGATGCGGACATGCTGTGCGACAGGGCCGGACAACTCGGCCTGCTGAAGACGCCCCTGTTCATGTTCCACGAGGGCGGTGAACCGCTGGCCGCCGACACCTTCCGCCAGATGGCGAAACTGTCGGGCGGCGCCTATTGCCGGTTCGATGCCGCCAGCGCCGACCGTCTGAAGGAACTGCTGCGCGCCGTCGCCGTCTATGCCGCGGGCGGTCGCCGGGCGCTGTCGGATCGCTCGAACGGCAATCGCGAGATCGCCGGCCTGCTGGAGCAGTTGAAGTAGCCAAGAGCTATTTTTGAGTTACGTCTTTTAATTCGAACCCAGTCCAAGAAAACGGGATCTCCCAACATGATGCTGGGCCGATTGATCGAATATGTTCGTCTGTTTGTGGCCACCACTTGATCAGCATTGCTGATTTAACGAAGAAATTCTGCTGAGACCATCTTCTGTGGAAAAAGACTGTTATTAATCCACAGTCTTGGAGTGCTTTTAGTTCATGCGGTCGTCCGCGCATCCTCACGTCACCCGAGATCACCACTTGTCCGCCATCGCTTGCGAAGCGGCTTACCCAGCCTGCATCACCAATTTCTCCATCCGGTCGATAATCTTTCGCAGCAACGATCTGGTGATCGACACGAGGAGATCCTGAAAGCGACTGGAACAAACGGTACATCTGCGGGGGTATGTGTTCGTCGAATGCGACTTTCACGCGGCCGCCCTTAGAAGGGTCTCGAACCGCACCGCCTCGTGGACCTGCAGAGGATCAATCTCGAACCAAAAAGCGACAGATTCTGTTGTTTCATCTTCAACGCGATAGGCATCATAAATGGCTCTAGTGGGGACGCCGCTTTCATTCATGTGCGGCTGACCGAAAGACCAATTCGGTCGAATCACAACATTGGGTGCGTCGTGACTAAGGGGATGCCAAGCCTTAGCATTTCCTTCTTCGTCAAATTCTACGCCACGAGTGAGTGATTGATCGATAATCTCTTTCATTGCGAAGTTCTTCGCCTTCAGATCATAAAGCTTCTCGTCTCCAGTCGCTTCTGCACAGGAGGCAAAAATCTTCCTGCCATCCGTTCGGAATATTGCATTTGTGGCGAATGGGTGAGGATGACCAAGAAACAACTTTGCTTCCTCAAGCATGGCACGAATCGCAGCAACTTTGACTCCGTAAGAAGAGAATACGTCGATAAAACGGATTTCCATCAGGTTCACAAAGCTCAGCGCAAGTTTCTCATGAAATCTTCCGATCTCGTTGTCTAGCAGCGCGGAAACACTAGTTCCAGGATAACCAGAAATCCAACCGCGCACCCTGTTCTGGGACACGCCTGTTAGACGCGCCGCATCAGGCACGCTGTATATACCCTTCTCCAATAAGTTTACATTTGGCATCAAGCTTCCCATCCTGAGCACAATGTAGCTCAACTCTTTCAGAAATGAATCACTTTTCGTTCTGCTCAGCAATGTAGCGACCACAAATACCCCAATCCCCTTGCCGCCCCATCGCGCCGCTGCTAGGAAACCGCCTCATATTCCGGGGGCTTCCGGCCCCCTTCATCACATGGTGAGAATGCATGTCTCTGGACAAGGAAACGGTCGCGCGCGTCGCCAAGCTGGCGCGGATCAGGGTCGAGGATGACCGGCTGGAAGCGCTGGGCGCGGAACTGAACCAGATCATCGGCTTCGTCGAGCAACTCGACGAGGTGGATACCGCCAATGTCGCGCCCATGACCTCGGTCGCGAAGCAGAAGCTGCGCTGGCGTCCCGACGTGGTGACCGACGGCGATCAGGCCGAACAGGTCACCGCCAACGCGCCCGAATCCGACATGAACTTCTTTGCCGTCCCCAAGGTGGTCGAATAATGAGCGATCTGACCGCACTGACCCTGGCCGAGGCCCGCGACGGGCTGAACCGGGGCGACTTCACCTCCGTCGAACTGACCGAGGCCTATATCGCCGCCGTCGAGGCCGCACGCCCGCTGAACGCCTTCATCTCGGAAACACCCGGGAAGGCGCGCGAGATGGCCAAGGCGTCCGACGCGCGCCGGGCGAAGGGCGATCTGGGGGCGATGGAAGGGCTGCCGATCGGCATGAAGGACCTGTTCTGCACCAGGGACGTGCTGACCACCGCCGGCAGCCACATCCTCGACGGCTTCAGGCCGCCCTATGAATCGACCATCAGCCAGAATCTCTGGGACGCGGGTGCGGTGATGCTGGGCAAGCTGAACATGGACGAGTTCGCCATGGGCTCGTCCAACGAGACCAGCTTCTACGGCACCGCGATCAACCCCTGGGCACCCGAGGGCGACAACCGCAAGTATGTGCCCGGCGGTTCGTCGGGCGGGTCGGCGTCGTCGGTGGCAGCGCATTGCGTCGTCGCGGCGACCGGCACGGACACCGGCGGGTCGATCCGCCAGCCCGCGGCCTTCACTGGAATCGTCGGTGTGAAACCGACCTATGGCCGGTGCAGCCGCTGGGGCACGGTGGCCTTCGCCTCGTCGCTGGATCAGGCCGGGCCGATGACGCGCACGGTGCGCGACGCGGCGATCATGCTGGGCGCGATGGCCGGGTTCGATCCGAAGGATTCAACCTCCGTCGACATGCCGGTGCCGAATTTCGAGGCCGCGCTGACCGGCGACATCCGGGGGCTGAAGATCGGCATCCCTGCCGAATACCGCATGGACGGCATGCCCGAGGAGATCGAGGCGCTCTGGCGGAAGGGCGAGGCGATGCTGAAGGACGCGGGGGCGGAGATCGTCCACATCAACCTGCCGCACACGAAATACGCGCTGCCCTGCTATTACATCGTCGCGCCCGCCGAGGCCTCGTCGAACCTGGCGCGCTATGACGGCATGCGCTTCGGCCTGCGCGTCAACGGCGAGGATCTGACTGACACCTACGAGCGCACCCGCGCCGAGGGCTTCGGCAACGAGGTTCAGCGCCGCGTGATGATCGGTACCTATGTGCTGTCGGCAGGCTATTACGACGCCTATTACCTGAAGGCGCAGAAGGTCCGGACGCTGATCCTGCAGGATTTCGAGCAGGCCTTCGAGAAGGTGGACGCCATCCTGACCCCGACCACGCCGAGCGCGGCGTTCGCCGAGGGCGACAAGGCCGGCGATCCGATCTCCATGTATCTGAACGACATCTTCACGGTGCCCGCATCCATGGCCGGACTGCCCGGCGCATCGGTGCCCGTCGGCCTGTCGAAAGGCGGGCTGCCGCTGGGGCTGCAGATCCTCAGCCCGGCCTTCGACGAGGAAACGCTGTTCCGTGTGGCCGGGGTGCTGGAAAGCGCCGCCGGCTTCGACGCAACCCCGAACAAGTGGTGGGTGAAATCATGATGATCCAGGGCGCCACGGGCGAATGGGAAATCGTGCTGGGTCTGGAAATCCATGCCCAGGTGACATCGAACGCCAAGCTGTTCTCAGGGGCCTCGACCGAATTCGGGGCCGTTCCGAACAGCCAGGTCAGCTTCGTCGACGGCGGCATGCCGGGCATGCTGCCAACCATCAACGAACGCTGCATCGAACAGGCCGTGAAGACCGGCATGGGCCTGAACGCCGAGATCAATCTCTGTTCGGTGTTCGACCGGAAGAACTATTTCTATCCCGATCTGCCGCAGGGCTATCAGATCAGCCAGTTCAAGCAGCCCATCGTCGGGCGCGGCCACGTGGATATCGATCTGTCGGACGGCACCACCAAACGGATCGGCGTGGAACGCCTGCATCTGGAGCAGGACGCAGGCAAGTCGCTCCATGACCAGCATCCGTCGATGTCCTATGTCGACCTGAACCGCTGCGGCGTGGCGCTGATGGAAATCGTTTCCGATCCGGACATGCGCTCGCCGGAAGAAGCCTCTGCCTATGTCGAGAAGGTGCAGCAGATTGTCGTCTATCTGGGCACCTGCAACGGCGTGATGGCCGAAGGCTCGCTGCGCGCGGACGTGAACGTGTCGGTGCGCAAGCCCGGCGATGACCTGGGTACGCGCTGCGAGATCAAGAACGTGAACTCCATGCGCTTCATCCGTCAGGCGATCGAATATGAAGCCCGCCGCCAGGTGGATATTCTGGAAGACGGCGGGTCGATCACGCAGGAAACCCGCCTGTTCGATCCCAACAAGGGTGTGACGCGCTCCATGCGCTCGAAGGAAGAGGCGCACGATTACCGGTACTTCCCCGATCCCGACCTGCTGCCGCTGGAGATGGAGGCCGAATGGGTCGAACAGATCCGCCGCAACCTGCCGGAACTGCCTGATGCCAAGAAGGCGCGGTTCATCGAGGAGTTCGGCCTGTCCGCCTATGACGCGAAGACCCTGACCAGCGACCGTGCGGCCGCCGACTATTACGAAGCGGTGGCGAAGGGACGCGATGCCAAGCTGGCCTCCAACTGGGTGACGACCGATCTGTTCGGGTTCCTGAACAAGGCGGGCCATGACATCGGCGACAGCCCGGTGAAGGCCGGGCAACTGGGACAGTTGATCGACCGGATCTCCGACAAGACCATCTCGGGCCGCATCGCCAAGGAAGTCTTCGAGATCATGTGCGAAACCGGGCAGGACCCGGACGCCATCATCGAGGAGAAGGGCCTGAAGCAGGTCACCGACACCGGCGCCATCGAGGCCTTCGCCGATCAGGTGATCGCCGAGAACCCCGACAAGGTCGCCGAGGTGCAGGGTGGCAAGGAAAAGCTGCTGGGTTGGTTCACCGGTCAGGTGATGAAGGCGTCGAAGGGAAAGGCCAACCCGCAGGCCGTCAACGAGATCCTGAAGGCGAAGATTCTGGGGTAGGAGGCAACGTCAGGCAGCGGTCTTTTCCGGGCCTGTTGTGGCGGCGATGCCGATATTCGATTTCCGGAACGTTCCAGCCATGTCATGCCAGACTGGGCACCGGGATCAAGTCCCGGTGCGGGTTTGTGCGGGTCTTGGCCGGGCTACCGCGCGGGCACGTCCAGGGTCAGACTGGTCCAGAAGCTTTCCCAGTCGACGGTGGCGCGATCCTCGGCGGCGATGGCGTGGACGGCGGCGAACAGCCAGCGGCCCTTGCGGTCGATGCTGACGGTGGCGCGGCCGTCGGGGCCTGACCGCACGGCCTGCACGCGCTCCGGGTGGCCCTTCACGAAGGTGCTGACCAGAATGCCGGGCATCGGCTTGCCCGCGTAGAGCACCTGCAGGGTCAGCAGATCGCCCGACCGCAGCACGAACGGGTTGGACACCGGCACCATCTCGAAGGTCAGGTTCGACGGTGCGGCGGCCCAGCGGCCTGCATCGATATTGTCGCCGGCCAGCACCCAGGTCTTCGGAAACCGCGTGTAGAACTCCTGGCCCGGCTGATCCATCAGACCGTTGGCCCTGCGATGGTCCAGAATGTGATCCAGTCCCTCGGTTTCCAGGTAGGTGTTGAAGGTCGGCGCGTCGATGGTGATGCGGTTGCCCTTGTTCTGGTAGGCGACGATGTACAGGCCGGGGCGGCCCGCCGGGCGCACGATGCCGCCTGGATCCGCCGCAAAGCCGGCACTGGCGTCTTCCGTCTTGCCGCCGGGACCGTAGACATCGAACCGAACGGCGGAATCGGGGATGTAGGGGATCGTGTCGCCCACGAAGTTCTGGCCTACGGCGATGGTGATGGGTATTTCTTCGTCGACCGAGGCGCGGCTCTTGGATGGCTCCAGCCAGAACTCATGCGCGTAGGCGGTGGACAGGGTCGCGGCGACGGCGAACAGAAGGCCGGTCAGTGACGTTTTCAGGAGTGCGATCATCATGTCAGCCTTTACGCTACGGAAGAGCATCTGGTTTGCTGCGGCCCTCGCCGCGATGCTGTGCAGCTTGCCCGCGACCGCGCACGAGATCAAACCTTCCGTGGTCGAGATCGTCTTCCAGCAGGACGGGCGTTTCCGCATCGACGCCGACGTGATTGCCGAAGCCATGCTGGCCGACATCGGGCCCGGCTATGCCGACACCGACGACAGCCCGCAGGCCGAGGTCTATGACCGGTACCGGGCCCTGTCGCCCGACGCATTCGCCGAGGCCTTCCGGCAGAATATCGACACGGTACTGGACGGCCTTGCCCTGCAGTTCGATGGCACGATTGTGCGGCCCGAGCTGATATCCATCGCGCCGCGCGCCGTCGGGAACGCGGAACTGACGCGGGTCAGCGACGTCGTGTTCGAAGGGTCGATACCGTCCGGTGCCGAACGTTTCACCTGGTCCTATCCGAGGGCCTATGGATCGATTGCGCTGAAGATGAAGCGCGAGGGCGATGCCGAGTTCCAGACCCACTGGCTGGCGGACGGGACCGATACGCGCTCGCTGCCGCTGGACGGGCTGGTGCCCGAGCGGTCCTCCGTCGAAGTGATCGTCGACTACATCCATGTCGGCTTCATCCACATCGTGCCCAAGGGGCTGGACCACATCCTGTTCGTGCTGGGGCTGTTCCTGCTGTCGCGCAACATGCGGCCCCTGCTGGTGCAGGTCACGACCTTCACCGTGGCCCATTCGATCACGCTGGCGCTGTCGCTCTACGGCGTGCTCGAACTGCCGGCCAGCATCGTGGAACCGCTGATCGCACTCTCGATTGCCTATGTCGCGATCGAGAATATCTTCATGTCGCGGCTCAGTCCGTGGCGGCCCTTTGTCGTCTTCGGCTTCGGTCTGCTGCACGGTCTGGGCTTCGCCGGTGTGCTGACCGACCTGGGGCTGCCGCGCGGCGAGTTCGTCGAGGCGCTGATCGGGTTCAACATCGGCGTCGAGGCCGGGCAGCTCGCGGTCATTCTAGCCGCGTTCCTCGCCGTCGGAATCTGGGGCATTCCGGAAAAGACCTACCGGCGGGTGGTTGTCATCCCGATCTCGCTGGTGATCGCGCTGATCGGACTGTACTGGACGTTCGAGCGCGTGGGCGTCATCTAGGCAACTCGCCGCAGAGCTCAGCTGTTCGTCTTCAGCGCCTCGATTTCCCGTTCCAGATCGGCGACGCGCTGCAGCAGCTTCTGATTGACCATCTGCAGCATCTCCTCGTCATGGCGCGGGGTAATGTGCTGGTGGCAGTTGATCTCCCAGGCCTTCAGGTCGAAGCGGATGACGCGCTCGACCTGGGCCCTGTAGTCCGGGTCGGAGAGGTGTCGCATCAGGGCTTTGTCGCCTTCGATGACTTCCGCCTCGACCCACAGCTTGACCCGCCGGCGGTTGGCGTAGTCCATCAGGAAGATCATCGCCTTCGGATTGTCGGCCAGATTGCCCAGGCTGACATATTGCCGGTTACCGGCGAAGTCGGCGATGGCCAGCGTGGTCGGATCCAGCACCTTCAGAAACCCGCGCGGGCCGCCGCGATGCTGGATATAGGGCTGGCCGTCGCTGCTGACCGTCGAGATGTAGAACGAGTCACGCGCGGCGATGAAGCTGGCCAGTTCTTCGTCCACCTCTGCGCGCCAGCCCTGATTGTCCTCCACGCGGGCATACTGGCGGCGGGAACCGCGCTGCGCCTGCGCCTGTTTCACCGTGGGCGAGAAGGACGGGTTTTCCTGAACTTTCAGCATGGGCGCGCTCCAACAGGGGTGATCTCCACCAGATAGTGCGGCAAACCCGTCAGTCGAACGAGAGGTCGCCCTTGTCCAGCGGCGCGAAGTAGGCATCGACGGCTGCCTGATCGACCTCTTCCAGCGTGCCGGGCTGCCATTTCGGCGTCTGGTCCTTGTCGATCACCGTCGCCCGGGTGCCTTCGTAGAAGTCGTGCCCGGCGATGATCCGGTTCACCATGCGCCATTCCATCTGCATGCAGTGGTAGAAGTCGCGCGACGCCCCCTCGCGTACCTGCCGCAGGGCGATCTTCGACGACGTGGGCGATTTGGAAAGGATGGTCTTCGCCTGTTTCGCTGCCCATTCGCCGCCGTCCGCCTGCAGGGCCGAGACGATCTCCTCGACGCTGCCGAGACTGAAGAACCGGTCGATCTCGTCGCGCGATTCAGCCAGGGCTGATGCGCCGGGATCTTCTGAAAACGCACCGATCACGGCTGTCGCATGGTCGAAATCGCGCACATCGGTTTCGGCCAGCTTCGCCGACAGCGCGTCCAGCTTGCCGGAGGGCACATGCACGTCCGCGACGCCCGCATAGACGCAGTCGGCGGCCTTCAGGCGCGCGCCGGTCAGCGCGAGATACTCGCCGACATGGCACGGACAGCGCGACAGGAAGAACGAGCCGCCGACATCCGGGAACAGGCCGATGCCGGTCTCGGGCATGGCGAACATCACCTTCTCGGTGGCGATCCGGTGGCTGCCGGGAATCGACACGCCACAGCCGCCGCCCATGACGATGCCGTCCAGCAGGCTGATGTAGGGCTTGGGATAGTAGTGGATCAGCGCGTTGGTGCGGTATTCGTCATGATAGAAGTCATACGGATACTGTCCGCCCGCGCGGCCTTCCTCGTACAGCTTCACGATATCGCCACCGGCGCAGAAGGCCTTCTCGCCCGCGCCGCGCACCAGCACGGCCTTCACGCTGTCGTCGTCCGCCCAGCCGTGCAGTTCGCCGTCCAGCGCCACGCACATCTCATGGGTCAGCGCGTTCAGCGCCTTCGGGCGGTTCAGCAGCACCGTTGCCAGCCCGCCCTCGCGTCCGAAGACGATCTCGTCGGATGTGTCGGTCATCTTGGCTCCTAATGCTCCGCATTGTTGTCTGTGCATCGCGGCGTTCTGCCCTTGTCCGACTCAAAGTCGAAATCCCGATAAAAGTCACCCCCGGCTTGACCGGGGGACCAGCTTTCCTGACCGGATACGAACGTCGACCGCTTGTTCATCTCTCAATTCCCGCATTCGATCGTGGCGGGAAACGATCAGCAGAACCGTATGGATCGGGGATCATCGGGCAAGCCTCTATCGCGGCCCCTCCTAATGAGAAACTCAAATCATGCCAATCGGGATTCACCTTTTCTATGGCTTCCAGTTTCCATGTTCTCTCCCATCTCTTGACGCTTTTTTCCCGGGCGATGGCACTCGCTGCGCCAGCGTGACCTTCGTACCAAACCAGATACTTGATGTGATGCTTTTCAGTGAAGGCGCTGCCTTTGCCCGACCGGTGCTGGGCGCACCTCTTCACGAGGTCGTTGGTCATCCCGGTGTACAGTGTTCCGTTTCTCTGATTGGTCAGGATGTAGATGAAATGGCTGTGCCGCATCGATGTGTTTTTTCCAAGAGGGAGGTGGTCTGAGTTGTGACCGCTGGATGCCCGCTCAAGGCGGGCATGACCAAAAAAGCTTCAATCGGCCAGCAGTTTGCGGCTGATCACGACGCGCATGATCTCGTTGGTGCCTTCCAGGATCTGATGCACCCGGCAGTCGCGCAGGTAGCGTTCGATCGGGTGATCCATCAGATAGCCGTAGCCGCCGTGCAGTTGCAGTGCATCGTTGCAGACCTCGAACCCGACATCGGTCGCAAAGCGCTTGGCCATGGCGCAGGCCTGCGTGCGGTCCGGTGCGCCGTCGTCCAGCTTCGCGGCCGCGCCCCGGATCATCATCCGGGCGGCTTCCAGCTCGGTCGCCATGTCGGCCAGCTTGAACTGCGTGTTCTGGAAATCGGCGATGCGCTGGCCGAACTGCTTGCGGTCCTTCACGTAATCGATGGTGCGTTCCAGGCAGGCGCGTGCGGCGCCGATGGAACAGGCCCCGATGTTGATCCGCCCGCCGTCCAGTCCGGCCATGGCGATCCTGAAGCCTTCGCCCTCAGCGCCGATGCGGTTGGCCACGGGCACGCGGCAGTCATCGAACAGCACCATCGCCGTGGGCTGACTGTTCCAGCCCATCTTCCGTTCCTGCGCGCCGAAGCTCAGCCCCGGCGTATCCTTCTCGACGGCGATGCAGGTGACGCCGCCCGGACCCTCGTCGCCGGTGCGGACCATGCAAACATAGACATCGGCCCGCCCGCCGCCCGAGATGAAGGCCTTCGATCCGTTGATCACATAGTGGTCGCCGTCGCGCACAGCCTTCGTCTTCAGGCTCGCGGCATCCGACCCCGAGCCCGGCTCGGTCAGGCAGTAGCTGGCGAAATGGTTCATCGTGCACAGGTCCGGCACGAAGCGCGCGCGGACCTCGTCATCGCCGAAGCGGTCGATCATCCAGGTCGCCATGTTGTGGATCGAGATATAGGCCGCCGTCGAGGTGCAGCCCGCCGCCAGTTCCTCGAAGATGATCGCGGCGTCCAGACGCGAAAGCGCCGAACCGCCGTGCGCCTCGGCCACATAGATGCCGGCGAAGCCGAGTTCCGCTGCCTGCCGCAGGGTATCGACGGGAAAGATCTTCTCGGCGTCCCACTGCGCGGCGTGGGGCACCATCTCGGCCTCGGCAAAGCTGCGCGCGGCGTCCTGAAAGGCAATCTGGTCTTCCGTCAATGCCATGTGATCCTCCCCAGGCCAGTCTGACCCTTCAGGAGATAGAAGAACCCGGATCGGCGGTCAACGTCGCGGCCCGAGGGCGTCTCATGGCATCGCGTTCTGCAGGACGATACGATAACCGTCCGGGTCCTCGAACGTTGCGCCGTTCTCCAGCCAGTAGGGATTGCCGGGCCGGACCTGCGCCACCCCGGATTCCGCGAGGCGGTTCACCATTCGCTGCCACTGGCTCCGATCCGGCATATAGAACACGATCTGGTTCTCCGGACCGGGCCGGGGCGGTTCGGGATCGGTGTGCTGGCGGGTGAAGGCAAGCTGGTAGTCCGCACCGGGAATGCTGACGATCAGGCCGTCGAAACCGTCCTTGTCCTCGAACCGGTAGACTTCGGTCAGGCCCAGAAGGCCGACATAGAAGCGATGCACGGCATCGATGTCCCGGGTCGGACGGACGACGCGCAGCGGTGTCGATGCGGAGATCATTGCCGCACCTTCGACGGCTCCAGCGCCGACAGCAGCGGATCGCTTCGTATCTCGCGGATCAGCTTCCGGGTCATGGCCGCCTCGAACGCCTCGTAATCATCGGCCACCTCCACGAAGGCGTTCTCGCCGCCGATCACGCGCTCCCGGTAGTAGCGGTCGATGTCCTTCTCCTGCGCCAGGATCGGCAGGCCGTTGATGGTGATGCCCTGGCCCAGGACCGCGGCGCGCACGGGCGCGACGGGCGGATTGTCGGTATTCTGTCCATCGCCCGAGACATCGATGACACGGCGTCCGGCGGGCCACGGCAGTTTCGCGAACATGCTGGCCGACACCATCAGGGCCCGGCCAACCGCCGTCGATCCGGCGTGGAAGAACCGCGGCGTGTTCTCGATCTCGTCGGCCAGTGCCTCGGCGCTCGCGACATCGGTCACCAGCCGCCACGGGAAGGCCTGCCGTGCCTGTTCCGGTCCCGACCACTGGACCATGGTGATCGCGACGGCCCCGGACGGCCCGCTCCGGACGGTGCGCAGGACCTCGGCGCTGCGCAGCGCCCTCGCGATGCCGGTCATCTGCAGCCCGAACTCGGTGTAGTTCACGGAAGACGAGGCATCGACCGCCAGCACGATGGCGACGTCGGCTGCCGTCTCGGCACGCAGAGGCGACGCCAGCGCGATCAGCAGACCCGTGACAACCGCCAGATGCCGCATCACCCGGCTTTCGGTTCCGCATCCAGCCGCACCACCTTGCCCTTCAGATCGTCGGACGGCGGGTCGTAACGGTCGAAGACCTTCGGGTCGTGGCCGGGGACAATCCATGCGGGGTTGTCCGACAGCCGCTTCATGGTGTCGAACGCGTCCAGCATCTCGCCCTGGTTCCAGACGATCACGAAGGGGCGGTCGGCCTCCATGTTCTCGTAGTAGTGGCTGGCGTCCGAAGCGAGTACGATCCAGCCGAGCCGCGTCCACACCCGCACGATCTGAAGCCCCGCCGTGTGGCCGCCGACCCAGTGCACCGACAGGCCCTCGTCCAGTTCGGCCTCACCGTCATGGAAGGTGACGCGGCCTTCGAACACGCGATAGACCAGATCGGCGATATGGTCGGCCGTATAGGCGTGATTGATCGCCGGACGGGTCATGTGGCGTCCCGTGGCGTAGGCCATCTCGTCATCCTGCAGGTGGAACCGGGCCTTCGGGAAATGTTCGTAGCCGCCGATGTGATCGTAATGCAGGTGGGTGATGATCACATCGTCGATGGCGTGGCTGTCGATGCCGATCAGGCCCAGACCGTCGCGCACGGTACGGACAAGCTTCCGGTTGCGCCGTTCGGCGTCCAGCACATCGAATCCCGTATCGACGATCCAGACCTTGTCCTCGCGCACCAGCGCCCAGATGAAATAGTCCATGTCCATGGGCGCGTCGTGCGGATCGCCGCCGATGAAGTGATCGCCGCGCCGGGCCTCGCGCTCGGCGTACTTGATGGCATAGACCTCGAAAGGCTTGGCGTCGGTCATTCATCTTCTCCCCGCAGAAACATCCGGGGGAAATGTGCGCTGAATAGGGCGATCCGTGCAAGCGCCCGGGCGGACCGGTCAGACCTCCAGCCGGTAGGCGTCGCCGTCCCGTTTCAGGTGGCCTGCCGTCGCGCCCGCGAAATGCGTGCCGATGATCAGCACCGGCGTGTCGGCGTATGCGTCGAACACGACCTCGCGCGTCTTCTGTGCCGCCTCGCGGTCGTAGTCGGCGGTACTGCACCAGTCGACGCGGGCCATCTGGCAGGGGTGGTGGACGAAATCGCCGGTGATCATGGCGCGTTCGCCTTCCGATTCGATCAGCACGCTGCAATGGCCGGGCGTGTGGCCGTGGGTCGGCAGCAGGCGGACTTCGGGGCAGATCTGATGTGTTGTATCCACGAAATCCACCAGCCCGGCGTCGAACACCGGCTGCACCGAATCGGCGAAGATCTGCTGCGATTCCTCGTCGGTGTCCTGATCGCGCCAGTAGTTGAATTCCGGCGTGGCCATCAGATAGCGGGCCTCGGCGAAGGTCGGGATCCACTTGCCGTCCACCAGCCGCGTGTTCCAGCCGACGTGATCGACGTGCAGATGGGTGCACATCACCGTATCGATGCTGTCGACCGGATAGCCGGCGGCGGCCATGTCCTCGATGAAGGGCAGGGCCAGATCGGTCCAGGCGGGGATCCGGCGCTTCTTGTCATTGCCGATGCAGGTGTCGACCACGATGCGCCGGTCGCCGGTGTCGATGACCAGCGCATGGATCGACATGATCAGCCGCCCGTCAGGCGTCATGAAGTGCGGCTGCATCCATTCGAACGGCAGGCAGGCTTCCTTCGTCGCATCCGGCAGGATGAACTTGGTGCCGCCGGGCACCTCCATCTCGACGATCTTGGTGACCTTGACCTTGCCGATCTGCCAGCTTTGCATTGTTCCCTCCCCGGAGATTGGATGACCGTGTGGCACGATCCTAGAGCATCTCCGTCCCGGAAGGGAATTGCCGGTCAGTCGAGGCAGCCAAGCTTCTCGTAGCGCGGCTTCAGCTCGGCGAAGCTCTTGGGCTTCCAGTCGGCGGCGTCGGCTTCCAGTTCGGCCCGTGCCTCCGGCGACAACCGCTCTTCCAGAACGCCCAGCGTGTGCAGGATGTAGCGGTCGATGGTGATGCTGGATGCTTCGCCGAACGTCTCCAGCGTGACCCGTCCCCAGAAATAGGCGGTGTCCGGGCGTCCGCCCCCCTCGGCATAGCGGTAGACGGTGCGCAACTGGGCCATCGCGTCGCCCTGCAGTGCGACCAGTTCCTCGCAGCGCGCGCCCGGATCGTCGGCGCGACCGGAGGCATAGAGACGCCGTGCCTTCAACGCCAGCGCGGGCGCATAGCCTGCCGCCGCGGCCTTCTTCAGCCGTGCCTCGGCGAAATTGGAATCAGGTTGACCCAGGACATGCTGCGCCGGGGCGTAGCCGGCATCCGCCGCGCCTTCCAGCATCCGGTTGATTTCCAGCGACATCTCCCGGCCCTCGCCGACCGGTTCGCCATAGTCCGCGATCACCAGCATGGCCCAGGGGGCGCCGCGTTCGACGTGCGGGCGAACCAGTGTGCGGGCGCGGGCGTATTCGCCCCGCTCGACGGCGGTCAGCACGGGTGTCGCGGCCTTGCGTTCCTGTGCATCCAGAAAGGGGTTCAGCCGGTCCAGCACGGGATGCCGGTTGCCGGCATGACTGATCGCGATCCAGAAGGACTGCAGCGGCTGACCCTCGAAGACGAACAGGCTGTCGCCGACCCGGCGCTCGACGCGATAGGCCCCGTAGCGCGGCCGCATCCAGCTTTCGATTCCGATCTCGCTGGCCCAGCCTTTCAGGGCGTCACGACGCGACAGCGTGTCGTTCAGCTTCAGGTCCGCCATTTCCGGTTCCAGCAAGGTGGCGATTTCCGTGAAGGCATACAGGCCGGGATCGGCTTTCGGCAGCAGCGGGATGTCGAAGCGAATCCCGATCAGGTCGTTCCCGCGCGCCAGCAGTCTTGCGGACATCGCGCCATCGGACCGGCCGCCCAGGGTGATGGTGCGATAGCCCTCCAGCCCGCTGGCCGCGTCTTCCACGATGCCGCCGTCGAACCCCGGCATTTTCGCCAGGCGGGCGGCGATCCCGTTGGCATCGCCATGCAGCGGCTCCGGAGAGAACGCCAGCGCGGGCAGACCCGACAGAACCAGCAGCAGGGCGGAAATCAGCAGACGCATCGGGAAACCTCAAGTCAGTCGAGCCACGGGCCGGGCGGCGAACCCGGACGGGCGGGCTCATGCGATCATCTCGCAGACCGCTATAGCCGCTCCGCCGTGTGCGCACCGCAATCGGCGTCACAGACCGGCAGTTTATGCCTGACCCGGCATGCTTGACCCGGCAACTTTCGCACCGTCGCCAAGGCGACGTATAATTTATCTATATTTTTCAATGAATTAATGAATCTGCGGTTCTGGCGCAGCACTTGCCATCTTCGGGGCACGGGCAAAACGCCCTGTTACATCATCTGAAAAACTCAGAACGGAGAAACCTCATGTTGTCAGTCAATACCAACTCGGGCGCGATGGTTGCCCTGCAGAACCTGAATTCCACCAACAAGCAGATGGAAGAGGTTCAGTCACGCATCAATACCGGCCTGAAGGTCGCCGGACCGAAGGACGATGGCTCCACGTTCGCCATTGCCCAGAACATCCGTGCGAACATTGCCGGTCTGGATGCGGTGAAGGACAGCATCGACCGTGGCGTTTCGGCAGCCGATACCGCAATCGCGGCCGGCCAGTCGATTTCCGATCTTCTCGTCGAAATGAAGGAGAAGGCGGTTGCCGCGACCGATGCCAGTCTGGCTACTGCGAGCCGCAATGCCCTGAATGCGGACTTTGCGGCGCTGCGTGACCAGATCAGCACCATCGTGAACAATGCCGAGTTTGACGGCGTGAACCTGATTGACGGTTCGGCATCCAGCATCTCGGTGCTGGCCAACGATTCGGGATCGACGATCACCGTGTCGGCGCAGCAGCTGTCAGCCAACACCGGTCTGGGTGTCGCGTCGGTGGATCTCACCACCGCGACGAACTCCACCGCCGCGCGTTCGGCTGTCGATGCCGCGATCGCGACCGCCAACTCGCGTCTGGCCTCTCTGGGCACGGACGCGAAGAGCCTCGAAATCCACAAGGATTTCGTGGGGCAGTTGCAGGATACCCTGACCACGGGGGTC